>JAODBK010000020.1 GCA_025463925.1 Acidimicrobiales bacterium
CGACGACTCCGGCGCGGGCGGCGCGACGACCGGCGCGACCGGCGCGTCGAGGGTGTTGGTGTCCGGCAGCGGCACCGCCACGCGGAACGGCACCGGGCCCTGCGGCAACAGCACGACGTCGTACGACGTCGGGTCCGGCTGGAACGATGGCCCGAGCTTCCACGCCATCGCGTCGCCGGCCGCCGACGCGATCCCCTTCACCCCGCCGCCGGCTCGCGCGCAGTCCGCTTTCGGTTGCGCGTCCCAACCACCGCCGGTCGCGGGGTTCCACGTGCCGGTGATCGGGCACGCGAGGATCGCCGCCGTGGCGTACGTCGAGCCGGTGGCGGCCTTGAGGGTCAGCGTGGCGTCGCCGGCGCCGGTGCCGTTGAAGTGCAGCGCCGACACCGCCGCCGGGCCAGCGGGACCGGCCGCGAGGTAGAGGCCGCCCGGCGGGGCGTCCGGCGGGACCGGCGCGGTGTCGCCGAGCGGCGGGGTGTTGAGCTCGTACCACCACCCGAAGTACGTGGGGCCGGTCGGCGCGGTGTCGGCGACCGCCGGGGCCGCCGGCGCCGCCGCCAACGCGATCGCGGCGGCGAGAAAGAAGCCCGACGCCCGGCGCGCCGACCGCCGGTTCATGCCCGCGTCGCCCGCAGCGGGCGCGGGCGCGACGGCTGGCGCGTCGCCGCTTCCTTGCTGCTGCCCGAGCGGTGGATGACGTCGATGTCGCCGCCGAGATACGCCGAGATCACCCGCGGGTCCGAGAGCACGTCACCGGGCGCGCCGCGCGTGACGACCGCGCCGAGCTCGAGGGCGATGATCTCGTCGGAGACGCTCGTGATCAGCGGCATGTCGTGCTCGATCACGAGCATCGCGCACCCGGTCTCGCGCTGGATCCGCCGCAGCAGCGGGCCGAGCGCCTCGGTCTCGCGTTGCGCGATGCCGGAGCTGGGCTCGTCGAGGATGAGCACCGTCGGGTCGTGGGCGATGGCCATCGCCAGGTCCACGATGCGCCGGCTGCCGGTCGACAGCTCGGCCACGAACTTGTCGCGGAACGCGCCCAGGTTCATCAGTTCGATGAGGTCCTCGACGGTGAAGGCGACGTCCTCCTCCGACTCCTGGGCCGCTGGGAGGTTCAGCAGCGCGGCGATGTGGTCGCGCACCTCGATGTGCCGCTCGAGTCCGATGGCGACGTTCTCGGCCACCGTCATCGACGGGAAGATGCGGGCGTCCTGGAACGAGCGGCCCAGACCCAGCGCGGCCCGCTTGGGCGCGCTCATGTCGGTGACGTCGACGCCGCGGAAGTCGATCCGGCCACGGTCGAGCGGGAGGTGGCCCGAGAGCAGGTCGAAGATCGTCGTCTTGCCGGCGCCGTTGGGCCCGATCAGGCCGAGGATCTGGCCGGGGTCGAGGGTGAACGAGACGTCGTCGACCGCGGTGATGCCGCCGAACCGCTTGGTGAGGCCGTCGACGGCGAGGATCGGGCCGCCACCCTCGTCCTTGGCCAGCACCGGCGCGGCCGACGCCTTGCTGTCCATGCTGGTGCCGCCGGCCGCGCCCTCGAGGAACACCGACCGCAGGATGTCGCCCCGCTCGAGCAACTCCTCGGTGGGGCCCGAGAACCGCACCTCGCCCTTCTCCATGAAGTAGGCCCGGCTGGCGACGGTGAGGGCCACGTTCACCGACTGCTCCACGAGGATGATCGTGCAACCCTGGTCGTGGATCTTGCGGACGATCTCGAGCAGCTTCTCGACGACGGTCGGTGCCAGACCGAGCGACAGCTCGTCGATGATCAGCAGCTTCGGCTGGGCGACGAAGGCCATGCCGAGCGCGAGCTGCTGCTGCTCTCCGCCCGACATGTTGCCGGCCATCTGATCCCACCGCTCGCGCAGCCGCGGGAACCGCTCGAGCACCTCCTGAACCCGCGCGTCGACGTCCGCCGGGTCCTCCTTGGCGAACATCCACGTGCCGGCCTTGAAGTGCTCGGCGACGGTGAGCGTCGGGAACACCGCCTTGCCGCCGGGGACCTGCACGATGCCCATCCGCGCCGACTTGACCGCGCTGGTGTGGGTGATGTCCTGGCCGTCGAAGACGATCTGCCCGCCGATCGGGTCGACCAGCCCGGAGATCGCCTTCAACAGCGTCGACTTCCCGGCGCCGTTGGTGCCGAGCAGGGCCACGATCTCGCCGTCGGCCACCTCCATGTCCACGCCGAAGAGGATCTGCACCGGGCCGTAGGCCACCTCGACCGCGCGGCATTCCAGCATCGGCGTCATGTCGGCGCGCCGACGCGGAGGTGCTCGTGGTCGGCAGCCGCATCGAGGCTGAGGTGCTCGCCGCACACCGGGCAGACGATCGAGCGCTCGGCGACGACGTCGAAGCTGTCGACCTCCTCGACGCGGTGCTCGGCCTGGATCACCACATCCCGCTCGGCCTGGGTCTCGACCCGGCGATCGGCGACGAGCGACGGCACGTTGATCGCGTGCTTCATCGCGACGCGGCGGAGGAACCAGTCGCGTATGCGGTACATGCCCTCGGCGAAGCCGCCCGGCAGGAACAGCAGCACCAGCAGCAGCCCCGGCCCGGTGGTGAGCAACGACAGGTTCTTGACCCCGGTGAAGTCCTCCCCGAAGAAACGGATGCACTCGAGCAGGACGGTGCCGAAGATCGCACCGGACAACGACGTGAGCCCACCGATCACCACGATCAGGAAGATGCTGATGCTCTTGTCGATGCCGTACGTCGCCGGGTCCACCGCGCCGCTCTGGTACGCCAGGAGCACCCCGGCCAGCCCGGCGATCGCACCCGACACCGCGAACGCCGCCAACTTGGTGCGGATCGGGTCCACGCTGTACGAGGACGCGGCCCGCACGTTGTCCCGCACCGCCATCACCGCTCGCCCGGCCCGGTTGCGGCGATAGGCGCGCGCCATCAGCACCGCGGCGCCGAGGAAGGCCAGGCACACGTAGTAGTAGGCGCGGGCCGGGCCGAGGTCGCTGCCCAGCTTGATGCGCTGCCAGAGGACCGGCGTCCTGATCTGGCTGTAGGTCGCCGGGGCGAGCGCGCGACTGATCGCGTAGCTGCGATCCAAGAGGACGTACTGCACGAAAGCTCCGAGCGCGAGGGTCGTCACCGCGAGGTACAAGCCCGGCAGTCGCAGCGCCGGCAGTCCGATCAGCACCGCCGCGAGCGCACCGGCCAGCACGCCGGCGCCGACGGCCACGAAGAAGTCGACGTTGTGGCCGGCGGCCAGCTTGCCGCCGATCGCGGCGCCGACGCCGACGATGGCGAACTGCCCGAGGCTGATCTGCCCGGCCCAGCCGGTGAGCATCACCAGCGACACCGCGACGATGCACTCGATGATGACCAGCTCGGTGAACCCGACGCGGTTGTTGCCGACGATGTACGGGAAGCCGAGGAAGAACGCGGCCACGACAACCGCGACCGTGCCGCGGAACCATCGGACCTCGCGCACGTCGCGCAGCTCGTGGGGCACCGGCCGGAACTCCTTGACCGCCTGCCACGACGACACGCCAGTGTCATAGGCCCGCGACCGGCGGCCCCGCTGCAACAGCAGCGCGGCGAGGATCACGACGAGCATGTACGCGTTGGCCAGCGAGTCCTTGCCGGTCTTCACCAACGTCGCCTCGGCGATGATGCCGATGGCGACACCGGCGACCAGCGCGGTGCCGATGTTCTCCATCTTGGCGATCACCGCCGCCGCCAACACGAAGATGAGCACCTTGAAGCCGAGTGACCCGTCGGTCGGCACGCCGACAACGGACGCCCGCAGGAAGATCGCCAGCGACGCCAGCAGCCCGGCGATCATCCACGCCACCGTCTGCACCTGCGCGACCGGGATCCCCAGCAACGACGCTCGGTCGGCGTTCTCGGCCGATGCCCGCAGGGCGATGCCGATGCGGGTGTAGCGGAGGAATGCCGCCAGCAACGTCACCACGACGAGGATGACGACGACCGCGAAGAGGTAGTCGTAGCTGAAGCGCTCGTTGCCGATCCGGAAGTGGTGGGTGCTGAACGGGGTCTGGAGGGCGGCGACGTTCTTGCCCTTGCTGCCCATCCAGATCGGGATGTAGACGCCGATGTAGGCGAGGATCTGCGAGATGCCGATCGTCGCCACGGTCAGGATGAGCCGCGGCGCGTTGGCGAACCTGCGGATGACCGCGAACTCCACCACCGCGCCGAGCACCACACCCATGACGAGGCAGAGCGGGAACGCGACGTACCACGACCAGTGCCGGAAGTTGATGAGCAGCGCGCAGAAGATCCCCGGCACCGCGCCCAGACCGGCGCACGCGAAGTTCACGATCCGGTTGGTGCGGTAGATGAGGATGACGCCGACCGCGATCAGGCCGTAGAGCGCGCCGGTGACCGCGCCGTTGAAGAACGAGCCGATCGGCGGGTTGAGGTAGGCCTGGACCGCGACGCAGAAGGCAACCGCGCCGACGACCCACATGCCGGCCCGGCGCGCCGCGTCGGTCGCACGGTTCCCGGTCGGCGCGGCCAGCTTCTGGACCCGCTCGAGCACGCTCGTCATCGCGGCTTGGGTGGCAGCGCGATCAGGCCGGATGGGTACTGGCCGACGCCGTACCAGTGACCGCCGTCCAGTGACATGTACCGCCCGGGCACACCATCATGGGGCGACGGCCGGGCCGGGCTGAAGTAGATCTCGCGGTACGTGTCGTTCCACGTGTAGTCGCCTGGGCCGAGGCCGCGGGTGCCGAACAGCGGTCCGGTGTTGTTGGTCGGCGACAGCTTGCCGATGCCCTGCGCGCCGGCCTGCACGTCCTGGGGCGTCAGGTGCGGGCCGGCCGCCTGGATCAGCGTGGCGATCATGGCGTAGTAGTCGAAGTCGTTCGAGGCCGAGCTGTACGGCGCCGCCCCGGCGTTGCCGGCGGACTGCCAGACCCGCGCCGCTTGATCCGACGCCGCCGGCTCCATCTGCGGGTCCTGGGCCAGGCCGAACGCGTTCTCGAACTCGGGGTACTGGTTCTTGGCCGTCAGTGGGGCCAGGTCGTGGTCGTACGAGTGCGTCGACGTGTCGTCGTCCATGTTTCCGGTGCCGACCATCACGTGCTCGGGGTAGTAGTTCTGGTCCCGGCACTGCTGGTAGAGGAACAGCGGCGCGACCTGGTCGCAGAAGCACATGATGCTGGTGGCGATCGGGCCCTTGCGCATCTCGGCCACTGCGGCTCGACGCTGCGAGTCGGCGGTGGTGATGTCCTGCGCGTAGTAGTACTCGTGGGTCACGCCGGCACCGCACTTGGCGAGCTCGCGCTTCAGCAGCGAGATCGTCGCCTTGTTCTCCGGGTCGTCGGTGCTCAGCACGCCGAGCACCCGCTTGCTCCCGGCCATCGACTTGCCGTTGCCGTCCTGCCCGGCGTACACCGCGTTGCCGCCGTTCATCCGCTTGCACCACCACTCGCCGACCTCGGCGGCCATCTTGTCGCCGTCCATGAGCACGTCCCAGTGGTACGGCGCGTGGGCCTGGTTGAACGCGTTGGTGAAGCCGAACCCGCCGATGTTCACGACCTTGAGCCTGCTCAGCTCGTCATAGGTCTCCGACGACACCGGGTTGTTCCAGAGCACCGCGAACGGGTTCTCCTGGCCGACCATCGTGCGCATCTCGTTGCGGAGGCAGCTGTTGTCCGGCGGGCCCTGGCCGCCGGTGCCGCAGGAGATCTGGTACTGCTTGAACACGATCTTGCGGCCGTAGAGCTCGTAGTGGTCGTTGATGTACTTCTGCGCGGCGCCGAGGAACTGGTCGAACTGCTGGTGGCTCGGCAGCGCGCCCTGGGCGGTGAGGATGGCGTTGACCGCCTGGCCGTAGTTGCCCCGCATGTAGACAACCTTGATGGTGTCCTTGGTGACCCCGCGGTACGTCGCGCCGCCGTTGTCGCCGGTGAACTTCGGGACGCACGCCGGCGCCCAGCCGTACACCTTCGGGTCGAACTGACGGCCGCCGACGCAGTGGCTGGTGTCGCCCTTGGCGGTGACGCCCGGCGGCAGCGCGCCATTTCCGCCCGCGGTGCCGCTCGTCGACCCCGCGCCGGTGGACCCACCCGCCCCGGTGTCGACAGTCGCGCCCGGTGTCGTGTCGCCGGTGGTGCCGTTGTCGACGCCGTTCACCGAGCTCCCGCCACCCGCGCCGGCGCCGCGTCCGGTCGCGGCCGACACCAGCTGGCCGGGTGCCGTCGACGGCACCACGGCGATGATGAACAGCTGGACGGCCAGGACAGCGGCCAGCGGCAGATACCGCTTCGCCAAGGTCGTGCGATTCATGCGCTCGGACAACTCCCCTGCCGACGGCTCGGCCGTCCATCGGTCGCGCGGGCCACGGTGACACCCGTCACTCGGGGTGAACTACGACGCCGGGGCCACGAGTCCCTGCCCAGTGGGACCACCTGGTTACCGACGGGTAGGGTGCGGCCGTTCCGTGAGCGAGGGAGCACGAGCGTGGCGAAGCATCCGTTCCTGTCCGACGAGTGGCTGTCCGAGGCCCACAAGGTGCGCGAGGAGTTCGCCGGCCAGGGCGGCCCGCCCCCGCACAACATCCGGATGAACCTCAACATCACCGAGGTGCCGTTCGGTGAGGGCATGAAGGAAGCCCACATGGACACCAGCAGCGGCGAGCTGCAGATGGACACCGGTCACATCGACACGCCCGACCTCACCGTCACGATCGACTACGAGACCGCCAAGGCGATCTTCGTCGAGGGCAACCCGCAGGCCGGCATGCAGGCCTTCATGGCCGGCAAGATCAAGGTGCAGGGCGACATGACCAAGCTCATGGCGATGCAGGCCGCGGCTCCCGATCCCACCTCGCTGGCCGTCGCGGCCCGCATCAAGGAGATCACGGAGTAGTCGCCGCGCAACTTGGACGGGAATGCACCGTGAGCGTGCGTGCCAGTCCAGGACGGGCCTACATGTGGTCGAGGTCGCCCCACGCGACGGCCCAGGGATGGTCGGCCATCGCCTCGCCCGACTGCATGTTGTCGGTGACGCCGAAGTGGAGCGGCTTCGGTTCGAGCCGGCGCGGCAGCGCTCGCAGACCGACGGCGCGCGCCAAGCGGGCCAACGCCGATCCCTCGAGGGCCACGAGGGCCAAGCCGGATCGATCGGAGAACTGCTCCGCTATCGCGGCGAGCAATGCCCGCCCGGCGGTCGGGTCGACGGCGAGGAACTCCATGACGAAGCCGAACGCGCCGCCGAAGGCATCCCGCGGCAACACCACGGCGCAGCCCGCGAGGGTGTCGCGCCGGCGCAGTGCGAACATCTCGTACGCCGGGTCCGGGCAGTCCTCGTACCGCCAGCGCCACCACGCCGCGCCCCGGCGGATGCCGAACTGCGTGCCGTCCGCCTCCAGGCCCCAGAGGTCGTCGACATCGTGCGGCGTCGACCCGCCGGCGACGACCGGACCTTCAGGGACGGGGCGGCGGAAGGCGACTCGGACCGCGGCCCGCCCGACGGCCGTCGGCACCCGGAAGCGCTGCGCGGTCCATGCCGGATCGAGCGGCCACACGAACGTCCGCAGCCGACCGACCGGGAGCCCGCCGGCCTTGACGAACCCCCGGAACGAGTTGTCGTTCGGGTAGCAGAGTGTGTACGGCATGCCCTCGCGGCCGCAGTCGGCGTACACCGCCTTCGCCAGCGACTCGAACAGTCCCTGGCCCCGGGCCGACGGCGCCACCGCGGCGTCGATGCCGACCGCGGCGGTCACATCCCGGCCGTGGAAACGGGCCGGCACCGGCATCCCGGCGTAGTGACCGACGATCTCCCCGTCGGCTTCGGCGACCCACGCGACCGGCTCGGCGAACGGGTTGTTCCAGTACTGCCACGCGGTGACCCGCGCATCCACCTTGGGGCTGGCCGGAAACGCCGCCCCGAACAGCGTGCGGATGGCGGCGTCATCGGCAGGGCGGGCCCGCCGCAGTGCCGCCCGATCGCCGTCCGTCATCCGCGACTCGCCAACTGATCGCCGAACGACCGCACGTACTCGTCGAACGGCGCCGCGTGGAACGCTTCGGCGTAGCCCCGCCCCATGAGGCCGTGCACCGATCGGTACCGGTTCAGTCCCAGCACCGCCGACACGTCGAACGCGAGGTGGGCGGTGCGATGGGCCGCGATCGCCCGCTCCTTCAGCTCGACGACCGCCGAGATGTCGACGATCCGGTTGGGCTCCAGCGGCGTCCACACCTCATAGCTCCAGAGCTCGGCCGCCGATGTCCGCGGCGACGACACCAAGGCGCGGGCGACCGCTCGGTGGTCGGCGTGCCCGTCGAGCCACCACGGCACGAACATCACGTCGGGCCGGACGTGATCGACGGCGGCCCAGATCTGCTCCCCGAGCTCGCCGAGGTGGTCGTCGAGCGCGCCGTCGGGACAGCCCGCGAAGCGCGGCGTCACCCCGAGGATCGCGCACGCGGCCCGCGCTTCGGCGCGGCGCGTCTCGGCCACCTCGATCGCCGGCGCCGCGGCACCGCGCGTGGATTCGCCGTCGGTGGCGAACAGCACCGTGACCTCCGCGCCCGACGAGGCCAGCAGGCGGAGGGTTCCTGCGCAACCGACGCTCTCGTCGTCCGGGTGCGGCGCCAGGGCCAGCACGCGTGCCGCCCGCGGCAATCCGACGATCGGGCCGGAACCGGCGAGCGAGCGGATGCTGAGCAACAGCGGCCATGCCGCGTCTGGGATCGCCGGCTTCAGGCGGGCGACCATTCGAGTGAGGCGGCGCGGCACCCGCATGGCAGCAAGCTAATGGGCATCGACCGCGCCGTCGGCCAGGCCGTCCCGCTACGCCGCCTCGAAATGGCTGACACCGCGGCTGCGCCGCAGCGCGCCACGCGGCGTGCTCTGCACGAACGCCGAGCAGACCAGCCCCATGGTGCACACCAGGCCGAGCGTGAAGTAGGCGTCGTGGAACGACGCGGTGAGGCCGGCGCCGGCGCGCGACGCCTGGATCGTCTCGGCGACCTGGATGCCGACGACTTGGCCGACCTGGGCGATGAGCTGCTGCGCGGCGCCGGCGATGCCGAGCTTGGCGTCCTCGACCGCGTTGGCGATGCTCGCCGCCAGCGACGGTGACGACACGCCGAGCCCGACGCCCGCCAGCGCGAGCGCGCCGATCACATGGGCGTCGCTCGCGCCCGGCGACACCCGCGTCCAGACGAGCATCGACGCGATGACGAACGCCGATCCGGCAATGGCCGCGGTCCGCTCGCCGACCTTGACCGCGAGGTAGCCGGCGATCGGCGCGGTCAGCGCGAACGCCGCCGGCCGGCCGATGGTGAGCAGTCCGGCCCTGGTCTCGCCGTAGTGGAACGCCTGCACGAGGAACAGCGGCGTGAGGAAGAAGCTGCCCATGTACGCGAAGTTGGTGAAGAACTGCACCGCGATCGGAAGGCTGAAGTTGCGACGCCGCAGCCACTCGAGGGGGACGAGCGGCGATGGCGCCGCCCGCTCGACCATCACGAACGCGAGCAGCGCCCCCGGCGCGACCAGCAGGCCGGCGAGCACCACTGGGTGCGACCAGCCCCACGAGGGACCACGGTTCACCGCGAAGAGCAACGCCGTCATCCCGGCGCCGAGGGTCACCACGCCGGCCCAGTCGAGCCGCTCGCTGGCGCGCCGCTCGGTCTCGGGCAGCACGAGCAGGGCGAGGACCAGCGCCACGATGGTGAACGGCACCTGGGCGACGAAGATCGGCCGCCAGCCGAACTGCTCGACGATCGGTCCGCCGGCGACCACGCCGATCACCGGCGCGCCGGCACCGACGAGCGACCACCATCCCATCGCCTTCACCCGGTCCTCGTCCGGGAACGCCCGCATGATCAGCGCCATGGAGGCCGGGCCGGTGGCCGCGCCCTCGGCCACGCCGAGCACCCGGAACACGATGAGTGACGTGGCGTCCCAGGCGAGCGCGCTGAGCGCCGCGAACACGATCGACCCGACGAGACCGAACACGAACAGGTGGCGGTAGCCCCAGACGTCGCCCGCCTTGCCGAGCAGTGGCCCGACGACGCCGTACGCGAGCATCGGCCCGGTGATGACCCACGTGATGGTGGGGACGTCGGTGCGCAGGTCGCGGGCGATGCGGGCCAGCGACACCGACAGGATCGTGATCGTGAAGCTCACCGACCAGACGCCGAGCAGCGCGACCGCCAGCACCCACCAGCGGTACCGGTCGCTCCGTTCGACCCGCGCCGCGACCCGCTGCCGGAACAGCAGCGGCCACGGGACCACGACCACCTCGTCGGCGCCCGGGGCGTCGATGCCCAAGCGCTCGACGTCGTCCACGTCAGGAACCTACCGGGCGAGCGCGACCGGCCAGCCACTCGATTCTGGAGACCGCCAGTGTCGGATACCGACACCAACGGCCATGAGAACCGGCGGGCCGACGGGGCCGACGGGGGTGGTGCCGCGCCACGGTGGCTGGGGAACACCGCGAGCGGCACCACCCCGGTCGGCCCCGAGGTCCATGCCTACTCTGCCCTCCCACCGTACTTATGTCAGCGCAGGTGGTGAAGTACCAAAAGCTTCGTGGTCACAAAGAACTAGCGCGCTGTCGCGTCCTCGTTGAGCAGCTTCGGCATGTCGGCGGCCAGCTCGTCGACCGTCCACCGATCGCTCCGCTCGATCGTCTCGGTCATCGTCCAGGGCTGGAACAGCCGGACGGTGCCGCCCTGGACGAAGAACACCTTGCCGGTGGCCGGGCAACTCTCGGTGGCGAGGTACGCGACCAGCGGCGAGACGTTGGCCGGGTTCCACACGTCGAACTTGGCCGGGTCGTCGGGTGGCTGGACGATGTCGCCCAGGCCCGGCGTGGCCTCCGTCATGCGGGTGCGGGCCGCCGGGGCGATGGCATTGGCCCGGACGCCGTAGCGCCCCAGCTCCATCGCGATGATCTGGGTGAAGCTGGCGATCCCCGACTTGGCGGCGCCGTAGTTGGCCTGGCCGGGGTTGCCGAGCAGGCCCGACGTCGACGACGTGTTGATGATCGACGCCTTGACCTCCTTGCCGGCCTTGGTCTGCTCGCGCCAATGGGCGGCGGCGTGGCGCGTCGGCACGAAGTGGCCCTTCAGGTGGACCTGGATCACCGCGTCCCATTCGTCCTCGGTCATGTTGACGAGGACCCGGTCCCGCAGGATGCCGGCGTTGTTCACCAGCACGTGCAGGTCGCCGAAGGCGTCGAGGGCCGACTGGATCAGCCGCTGGCCACCCTCCCAGTCGGCGACGTTGTCGGCGTTGGCGATCGCCTCGCCTCCCATCGCTTTGATCTCGTCGACGACCTGCTCGGCCGGCGAGCGATCGTCGCCGGACCCGTCGATGGCGCCGCCGAGGTCGTTGATGACCACCTTCGCGCCCTCCTGGGCGAACAGCAACGCGTGCTCACGGCCGAGGCCGCGGCCCGCGCCCGTGATCACCGCGACGCGTCCCTCGAGTGCACCCATAGTGGCGTGAGGCTATCGGACGAAGAGATCGACCGAAGATCCGCGCGACAGGGTCGCGCCGGCACTCGGGCTGGTGGCGAACACCCGCCGGCCGCCCCGGGTCGGCCCGTACACCGACCCCACGGCGAGGCCCACCTGCGTCAATGTCGCCTGCGCCTGCTCGACCGTCATGCTCGTGAGGTCGGGCACCTGGACGTGGAGCTTGCCCTTCGACACCTTCACGGTGATCTGGCCGCCCTCGGGCACCGCCGACCCGGCCGGCGGGTCGGTGCCGTAGACCTGACCGGGCTGCACGTCGTCGGTGTAGTCGTCGGCCTCGACCGCGGTCAGCCCGAGCGCCTTGAGCGCGGCCTGCGCGTCGGCGAACGTCTTGCCCTTGAGGTCGCCCGGCACGCGCCGCGGCCCGGCCGACACCACCAGGTCGACCTTGGTCCCCTTCGGCTGGCTTCCCTTGGGCGACCAGTCGAGGACGATGTTCACACCGGCGCGGTCGTCGAACCGCTTGGTGACGGCGCCGGGCTGCAAGCCGGCGGCGGCGAGCGCCTTCGACGCCCCGTCGACCGTCGCGCCGGCCAGCGACGGCACGCCGACGAGCGTCGGCCCGTCGGACACGTCGAGGGTGACGGTCGTGCCCTCCTTCACCTTCTCGCCGGCCGGGAAGGACTGGTGGGTCACGAGGCCCGCGGTCGTCCCGTCGATGCGGACGTGGCGCGGGCTGACGTTGAACTTCAGCGGGGCGAGCTGCGCCTGCGCGTCGGCCAAGGTGTGGCCCTCGACCGCGGGCATGGGGTGGGTCGGTGTGGCCGACTTCGCCGCGGCCGCGAAGACGGCCCCGCCGAGGCCGAGCGCGGCGAGCACCGCCACGACGATCCACGGCCAGCGCCGCCGGCGGCGGCGGCCGTCGATCGGGCCGCCGTCGATCGGGGGCGGCGCGGTCGCGGCGGTGACGACGGTCGGGTCGGGCGCGGGCCGGGCCGGCGCCATGATGGTCTGGTCCCGCTCGACCGCGACCGCGGTCTCGTCCAGTCCCATGGTGCCGGCCAGTGGGAGTGGCTCCGGACGGGACAGCTGGCGCGCGGTGGCGTCGAGCGCGGCGCCGAGCTCGCCGGCGTCCGGTCGCTGGGCCGGGTCGGTGTTGCCGACCGGCGCGAGCACCTGCTGCAGCGGCCCGAGCGCGTCGGGGATCTCGAGCGGCCGGTCGACCCGTGCCATCAGCGTCGCGATCGTGGTGTCGGCGGCGAACGGCACGGTGCCGGTGACGGCCTCGACCAGCACGACCGCGAGCGCGTAGACGTCGGCCTTGCCGTCGAGCGCGGTGCCCCGCACCTGCTCGGGCGCGGCGTACCGGGCGGTGCCGAGCACCGCGCCGACCGGCTCGGTCCAGGCCGCTTCGGCCAGCGCGCGGGCCAGGCCGAAGTCGGCGATGCGGAGGCGGGCGTCGTCGTCGAACAGCAGGTTGGCCGGCTTGATGTCGCGGTGGACGAGCCCGCGCCGGTGGGCGAAGTCGAGGCCGCGGCAGGCCTGGAGCCCGACGAGCAGCGCCTGACTCGGGCTCAGGAGCGTGCCGCGGTCGAGCATCGTGCGCAGACTCCCGCCGCCGAGGTACTCGGTGACGAGGAACGGCGCGCCGCCGTCCTCGCCCCAGTCGAACACCGCCATGACGTTGGGATGGTTGAGGCCCGCCGCGACCTGGGCTTCCGACCGAAATCGGCGCAAAAAGCCCTCGTCGTCGGCCAGCGCCGGGTGCAGCAGCTTGACGGCGACGCGGCGGCGCAAGGTGATGTCGTCGGCGAGGAAGACCTGGGCGCTGGCGCCGGTACCGATCGGCGCGAGCAGGCGGTACCGGCCGCCCAGCACGCGCCCGACCAGGTCGGCGCCGCGAGTGGTGGCCACGGATCGAGGATACGCGGGCAGGACCGAATCGCCGTACATCCCGCCATTTGCCAGGATGACCCGGTGCGTGAGGAGATCGTCGACGAGCTCGAGGAGTTCGTGCGTCGCGGCAAGCTGTGGCACGCCGAGGACCTCGGTGTGCTCATCGCCCGGCTGGAAGCCGAGTCGGACGCGACCGACGATCCGCTCCCGCGCACCCTCGGGAACACGCTGCGTTCGCTGCTGCTGCGGATGAAGCTCGGCGACGTCCCCCCGCGCCTGGCGTCGGAGGTGGAGGGCATCGTCTACCCGCGCTTGTGGAAGGTCATGGAGGCGGTGCGCGACGGCATGCCCGACTCGGAGATCCGGATCCGGATCGAGGTCTTCAGCCGCCGCCTCTCCCGCACGTTCGCGGAGGAGACGTGACGGCGGGGCCGGATCGAAGCTGGAGCCTCCCGGCGGCGTGCGGGCTGGCGGCGTTCGAGGCCATCGTGGCCATCGCGATCCTGATGTTCCGCAGCCATCGCGCCGCGCCCGGCGCCTTCGTCGTGCTGGCCGCCAAGCTCCCGGTGTGCTGGCTGGTGCTCAAGCGCCACGCCGCGGCCGTCATCTTCCTGTTCATTTGGGAGGTCACGGTCCTGTTCGCGGTGCTCGTCGGGCCGGGGCTGTCGATCTGGCTGCGACTGCTCGACATCGCCGTCGCGTCCGGCGTCATCGCGCTGCTGGCGATGTCGGTGCACCTCTTCCCCACGCCGCAGCTCCCCCATCGATCGTGACCAAGGGTCAGCGCAACGCGCTCGTCCTGGTCGCCATCGGCAGCATCGTCGGGATCGTCTTCGGCTTCTCGCTCGGCCAGACGGGCTCGGCCAAGGTCAACCTGCCGGCGCCGTTCGTGTCGGTGTACCCGACCACCGGCGACTTCGACCTGCGCCAGACGACGATCAACGTCGTCGTCCGGGCCGGCTACACCGCCGACCTGGAGATCGACGGGAAGGAGGTGGTCGAGGACGACGTCCGCCGGGTCGAGAGCCTGCACAGCGTCACCTACCAACCGAAGCCGGACAGTGACATCGGCCACCTCGGCGCCGGCCGCCACTGCGTCAGTGCCCGCGCCCGCGGGGAGACCGACCACCTGTACGACAACGCCGTCTACCGCTGGTGCTTCAACCTCCATTGACGATGTCGGCCGCCGTGACCGGGTGCGTCTTCTGCGAGATCGTCGCTGGTCAGCGGGCGGCGCACATCGTGTGGCGCTCTGACGCTGCGGTTGCGTTCCTCGACATGCGGCCCGTCTTCCCGGGGCACACCCTCGTCGTGCCGCCGGCCCACGTCGTCACCCTGCCGGACCTCCCGGTCGCCGATGTCGGCCCGTACTTCGTCGACGTGCAGCGCCTGTCGGTCGCGGTGCCCGCCGCCATGTCGGCCGACGGCTCGTTCGTCGCCATCAACAACGTCGTGAGCCAATCGGTCGCGCACCTGCACACCCACGTGGTGCCCCGCCGGCGAAAGGACGGGCTGCGCGGCTTCTTCTGGCCGCGCCAGAAGTACGAGTCCGAGGATGCGATGGCAGACGTGGCGGGCCGCATCCGCGACGCACTATCCGTCGGGTGAGCCGGTCTCGATCAAGCGGCCGAAGGCGGCGGCGTCGATCACCGGGATCCCGAGCTCCTCGGCCTTGGTGAGCTTGGCCGCGCCCGGCCCCTCCCCCACGACGACGTAGTCGGTCTTCTTCGAGACGCCGCCGGGCGACTTGCCGCCCCGCGCCTTGATCGCGTCCTCGGCCGCCTCGCGCGACCAGCCGTCCAGCGTGCCGGTGACGACGATCGACTTGCCGGCGAGGTGCTGTGGCACGTCCGGGGCCGCCGGGCCGGTGACGTTGAGCCCGAACCCGCGCAGGCGTTCGACCAGTGCCCGGTTGCGCTCGTCGGCGAAGAACTCCCGCACGCTCGCGGCGATCGTCGGCCCCACGCCTTCGGCCGCGGCCAGCTCGGCCTCGGTGGCCTGCTCGATGCGGTCGAGGTTGCCGAACGCCCGCACCAGCACGGCCGCCCCGGCCGGACCGAGGTGGCGGATGCCGAGACCGATGAGGAGGTTGGCCAGCGGCCGTTGCTTCGACGCCTCGATGGCGTTGCGCAGGTTGGTGATCGAGATCTCGCCGAAGCCCTCGAGCTGGCGGATGCGGTCGTAGTCGAGGGCGTAGATGTCGGCGACGTCGCGGCAGATCCCGAGCTCGCAGAACTGGATGACGGTGCGCTCGCCGAGGCCCTCGATGTCCATCGCGCCGCGCGACGCGAAGTGGGCGATGCGGCCCCACGCCCGCGCCGGGCAGTCCTCGTTGACGCACATGGTGTCGCTCTCGCCCTCGGCCCGGACCAGCGGCTGGCCGCACGACGGGCACGTGGTCGGGAACTTCCACTTCGGCAGTCCCCGGCGCCGCTTCGCCAGCACCGGGCCGACCACCTCGGGGATGACGTCGCCGGCCTTGCGCACGGTGACGGTGTCGCCCGGCCGCACGTCCTTGGCCCGCACCTGATCCTCGTTGTGCAACGTGGCCAGGCTGACGGTGGACCCACCGACGAACACCGGCTCGAGCATCGCGAACGGCGTGGCCCGGCCGGTGCGGCCGATCGACACCATGATGTCCTTGAGGAGTGTGGTGCGTTCCTCCGGCGGGAACTTGAACGCGATCGCCCACCGCGGCGCCTTCGACGTCGCGCCCAGCTCACCTCGCTGCGCCAGGTCGTCGACCTTCACGACCACGCCGTCGATCTCGTAGGCGAGGTCGTGGCGGTGCTCGAGCCAATGCCGGCAGAACTCGTAGACGTCGTCGAGGCCCGACACCGTGCGGATCTCCGGGTTGACCGGGAAGCCGACGTCGGCCAGCCAGTCGAGCGTCTCGGAGTGCCGGCGGAACCTCGGCACGTCGCCGCCGCTGATCTCGCCCACCTGGTACGACCAAAACGAGAGCTCGCGGCTGGCGGTGATCTTCGGGTCCTTCTGCCGCAGCGATCCGGCGGCCGAGTTCCGGGGGTTGGCGAACAGGCGCGCGCCGGCTTCCGCCTGCCGGGCGTTGAGCTCTTCGAACGCCGGCACCGGCATGTACACCTCGCCGCGCACTTCGAGGACCGACGGCGGCCGCGTCCCCTTCGGAAGCAGCAACCGTTCCGGCGCGGCCGCGATGGTGCGGACGTTCTCGGTTACGTCCTCGCCGACGCGCCCGTCGCCCCGTGTCGCGCCGCGGGTGTACTGCCCGTCCTCGTACAACAGGGAGATCGCCACGCCGTCGATCTTCAGCTCGCACTCGAAGTCGACCGCGGCGGCGCCGATGCCGCGCTCGAGTCGCCGGCCCCACGCCACGAGCTCGTCGAACGTGAACGCGTTGTCGAGCGACATCATCGGCGTGCGGTGCGCGACCGGGGCGAACAGCGACGAGGCCGCGCCGCCGACGCGCTGCGTCGGCGAATCGGGTGTCGCCAGCTCGGGGTTGGCCTCCTCGATCCCGCGCAGCTCGCGCACCAGCGCGTCGTACTCGGCGTCGCTGATCTCGGGTTCGTCGAGCTCGAAGTAGCGCCGGTTGTGCAGCTCGATCTCGGCCCGCAACTCCGCCACCCGCCGCGCCAGGTCCGTGATCTCCTGGGCGTCGTCGGCGGGCATCGCTCGAAAAGCTATGCCCCTATGGCGAGTCGGGCGGCGAGCGCCTGATCCTCGGCCCGGTGCGACATGCGGGCGACGAGGGCCAGCGAGTGCTCGGCCTGGCTGCGCCCGTGGCCGCACAGGCCGCACTCCGGCGTCAGGAGGGCCTGCTGCCGCAGGCGGTTGGGGTCGCAGCCGCTCACCGTCAGGTCGCACCATGCCGACGTGAGCGCCCGCCAGTGGTGCTCGGCCTCGCCGACCGGGCCGTCGGTGGGCACCACACCCCACGCCACCCAACCGCCCCGGTCGAGGAAGTCGGCCATGGTGGCGCCGGCGGCGACGGCGGCCGGCAGCGGCAGCGAGATGATGTCGGGACCGGCCAGCGTGACCACGCGCCAATCGGTCGGTCCGCAGCAGTGGACCGCGGTGGCGGCCGAGGGCTGCAGCGCGGCGAGCGCCCCGGACACGATGTCGGCCAGCGCGCTGGCCTCGACGGGCAGCCGCTCGGTGCCGAAGGCCACCAGGCCGGGCTCGTCGAGGAACGCGACGACCGGCGCGCCCGGCAACCGCTCGGCAACCAACCGGCAGAGCGCGCCGGCACGCGCGTGGACCGCGCGCGTCGAGACGTGGAGCGCGTCGTCGATCGACATGCCGCTCTGCGCGAATGCCAGCGCGACGGTGACCGGGCCGGCCAGCTGGATCTTGACCGGCGCGGTGCGACCGGTGGCGGCCGCGAGGAACGCGCGCAGCCCGGCCCAGCCGTCGTCGTCGAACGTCGGCCAGCCGTCGTCGATGGCGCCGAGCAACGCGTCGACCGTCAGTCGCGACGCGTCGACGCGGAGGTTGCCGCTGGCGTAGACGTCGACGCCCGGCAAACCGGACGCGACCTGCGCCAACATCCCCTCGGCCGCCGACCGCAGCGGCAGTTGCGGCGCCGCGGGCAACGACGGGTGCAGTTCGAGCACCAGCCGAGCGGCGGCGTCGACATCGGTGTGGGGCAAGCTGCCGATCGACGTCGCGGTGCCGGAGGGAACCAAGCCGGCGAATGTCATTCCTTGCGGCTCTTCCGTTTCGGACCGACGGCGTCGACGTCGATGCCGTCAGCGGCGAGTGAGTCGATCACCGCTTGCCGGCTGTCCTCGAGCGCGGCGAGCACCTCGTCCGCCGGCGCCCACTCCTGGCGGACGGCGAGGCTGAATCGTTTGATCACCGCCAAGTCGACGAGGCGCACCTCGGTCACGCAAGGGTTTCTATCGCACCGCGCCGTGGCCTGGACAATTGGGACGGCCGGTAACGTGCCGGCGTGCCCGAACGGTTCACCCGCACGCGCGCGGTGCCATGGCTCGTGCGCGCGCTGTGGGTCGCGCTCCCGTTCACCGCCGGTCCCGCGCTCGCGCACGCGTTGCGCGATGCCAGCCGGCCGGTGCAGATCGTCGCGTCGGTCGGCCTGTGGCTCGGCTGGGCGATCGGCCTGATCGCCACCGTCGCGCCCCACCCGATCGGGTTGACCGCGCTCCGCCTGCTGGCGCCGGCGGCCGTGGTCGGCGCGATCGCGACCGGCCGGCCGCTCGCCGTCGGGTGGACCGCGGTGACCGCGGTGTGGGCCTTCACGCCAGTGACGGGCGCGTGGGCGGTGAATGGTCCGGCGTACCCGAACGAGCGGCGCTTACCGTTGCGCGCGCCCGGCGCGCTGCTCGCCGGGCCGCTGGTGCTGGCCTGGGCGCTCGTCGCCGCGGGCGTCGCCGCCGGACCACTGTTGCTGGCGGCGCGGCAGTGGGCCGCGGGTGCGGTCGCGGTCGTCGTCGGATTCCCGCTGGCCTTCCTGTTGGCCCGCGCCATCCACGGGTTGTCCCGGCGTTGGGTGGTGTTCGTGCCGGCGGGCGTCGTGATCCACGACCCGCTCTCACTCGTCGACCCGGTGCTCGTCCGCCGCCAGCTCGTCGCCCGCTTCGGTCCGGCGCCGGCCGACACCACCGCCCTCGACCTCAGCCAACGCAGCCCCGGCCTCGCCCTCGAGCTCGACCTCGTCGAGCCGATCGACCTCATGCTGCTCGCGCCCGGGCGCCGCACCGGCCGGTCGACATCCACCGCGGCGCTGCTGATCACGCCGACCCGCCCCGGCGACGTCATCACCGAAGCCCGCGCCCGCCGCATCCGCTGACTCGCCCTCGAAGATCTGCCGGGTCAGACGGTGCGGCCGAGGAGGAAGCCGACGGCCACGCCGACGAGGAAGACCAGCGCGATGGCGACCAGCACGGCGCGGCCGCCGGGCGGCGGCGCGACCGGCGCGGCCGGGCCATCCTCCGACATCAGCGCGCGATGCCGCCGCCCAGCACGGCGTCGCCGCGGTACAGCACGACCGCCTGGCCGGGGGCTACCCGTCGCTGGGGCTCGGCGAACGTGACGACCAGCTCGTCGTCGACGGTCGCCACGATCGGCCGGCCGTGGGCGCTGGTCTGCGCGAGGACGGCGCCGGTGACCGGCCCGTCGACCCACGTCACCGACAGCAGCGCGACACGATCGGTGAGCAAGTCGGCCATCGAGCCGACGATGACGGTCGCGGTGGCCGGGTCGACGTCGATTGCGTAGCGCGCCGGCCCGCCGCCCGACGAGAGGCCGCGCCGCTGGCCGACCGTGACCAGCTCGACCGCGTCGACCGACCCGACGGCCGCGCCGGTGGCGTCGACGACCCGGCCGGCGTGCAGATCGATGCGCGGCTCGAGGAACGCCCGCCGGCCGCCGGTCGCGCTGATGAAGCACACGTCCTGGCTGTCGGGCTTGGCCGCGGTGCGCAGGCCGCGCTCGGTCGCGATCGCCCGCACCTCGGCCTTCGTGATCTCGCCGACCGGGAAGCGGACCTTGGCCAGCCGCGACTGGTCGAGGACCGCGACGACGTACGACTGGTCCTTGGCGGCGTCGATGCCTCGCCGCAGTTGCCACCGGCCGGTCGCCGGGTCGAGCCCGGTGCGGGCGTGGTGTCCCGTCACCACCACGTCGAAGTCGAGCTGCTCGGCCCGCTGCAGCAGCCGGTCGAACTTCAAGTGCCGGTTGCACTCGACGCACGGGTTGGGCGTGCGGCCGGCGGCGTGCGCGGCGACGTAGGGCGCGACGACGTCGGCGTCGAAGCGATCCGAGAAGTTGAACACCCAGTGGTCGATGCCGAGCTGCTGCGCGACGCGGCGAGCGTCCTCCACGTCGGCCACCGAGCAGCAGCCGGAGTCACTTGGCCCGGCCCACAACTTCATCGTGACGCCGACGACGTCGTGGCCGGCGTCGATCATCAGCGCGGCCGCGACGGACGAGTCGACGCCACCCGACATGGCGACGAGCGCGCGCGCCATCAGCTGCCCCGCAGGCGCGCCACTGCGGCCGGCACCGCGGCCAGCGCCAGGTCGACGTCGGCCGCGGTCGTCGTCGGCCCGAGCGAGAGCCGCAGTGAGCCGAGGGCGCGATCGGCGGGCACGCCCATCGCGACCAGCACGTGGCTCGCCTCCATCGCGCCGCTCGTGCACGCCGAGCCGGCCGACGCCGCGATCCCCGCGCCATCGAGCAGCACGAGCAGCGCCTCGCTCTCGACACCACCGAACGACACGTGGCAGTTGCCGGCGATCTTTCGGGACCGGTCACCGGTCTCGACGGTGTCGGGAACGGCCGCGAGCAGTCCGTCGGCCAGCCGGTCGCGCAGCGCGCCGACCCGCGCGACATCGGCGGCGCGCCCGTCGACCGTCGCCTGCACCGCGGCGGCCAGCGCGGCGATGCCGGCGACGTTATGGGTGCCACTGCGCAGGTCGCGCTCCTGGCCACCGCCGTGGATGACCGGGCGCACGGTCGCGCCTTCGCGTACGACCAGCGCGCCGACGCCCTTGGGCCCGCCGAACTTGTGCCCACTGATCGCGACGAGGTCGGCCCCAGCCGCGAGCTCGGCCACGTCGACCCACGGGAAGGCCTGGACCGCGTCCGTGTGGAGCAGCGCCCGGGGCGACTGCTCGCGCACGAGGGCCGCGACGGATGCCAACGGCTGGATCGTCCCGACCTCGTTGTTGGCGAGCATGACCGACACGACGGTCACGTCCGGGCCCAGCAGCGCCGCGAGCCGGTCGAGGTCGACGACGCCGTCGCCACCGACCGGCGCGGTGACGCCGCCCACGGCCTGCGTGGCGTGCAGCACCGCGTGGTGCTCGACCGCCGAGCAGACCACCCGGCCGCCGGCCGCGGTGTGCGCCCCGAGCACCGCGAGGTTGTCCGCCTCGGTGCCGCTGCCGGTGAACACGACCTCGTGCGGCCGCGCGCCCAATCCGGCGGCGACGACCTCGCGCGCCTCTTCGATCGCCTTCTTGGCGTCGCGGGCGGTCGCGTGCGAGCCGGACGGGTTGCCGAACCGCTCGGTGAGGAACGGCAACATCGCCTCGACCGCCTCGGGCCGCATCGGCGTCGTCGCGGCATTGTCGAGATACGCGGGCACGGCACCAGCGTACGCGCCGTCCCCTCGCGTGTCGGTCGAGTGGCGTGTCGGTCGGGCCGCGCCCGACCCCCGCCCATCAGGACGGCGGCGCGAAGTCTCCCGGCGGGTTCGGCGCCGGCGTCTCCGCCGACGCGGCCGGCCAGGGCTGGTCCGGCTGGGGCTGGGCCGGCTGGGGCTGGGGCGGCGGAACGTACGTGGCCGGCGATGCCCCGCCGCGCTGGTACGCCGCGGCCAGGCATGCGAGGTACGTCTCGGGGTGCAGCCCGGCGGGCGGCTCCGGGCGCAGCCGGCGAGCGAGCGGGTTCGCCAGCCGCAGCGCGAGGTCGGCTCGGATCGCGAACGGCAGCGACGGCGCCCGCATGAGGAAGGCGCGCACCGCGGCGTAGTCGTCGGCCGTCATCGCGGCGGTGTCGACGCTCGCGGTGTAAGCCTCGAGCCCGGGCGGCGACCCGAACATGACCGACACCGGCGCTCGCAGCCCGGAGCGCTCCCGCAGCACCAACGTCCCGGCGGCCATGTCGCCGAGCCGCTGGTTGCGCTTCGAGAACAGCACGGTGACGATCGCGATGGCGCCGGACAGCGCGTAGATCTCGAACAGCGCCAGCACGGCGCGGATCGCGGCGTGCCGGAAGCGCACCGGCCCGCCTTCGACGGTGACGACCCGCAGGCCGAGCGCCGACTTGCCGACCGTGCGACCGCGCCAGAGCGTCTCGAGTGCGACCGGGTACGCGAACAGCAACAGGAAGAACATCAGGAAGACCAGCGCGACGGTGACGCCACCCGGGAAGTTGCCGACCGCGGCGTAGGCGATCAGCAACGCGGTCAGGACCGCCGCCTGGATGACACCGTCGATCAAACGGGCGAGGATGCGTGACGGCAGCCCGGCCGGTTCGAGCTCGAGCGGCACCGCTTCGGGCGTGACCATGACGTTCGCCGATGCCACCGGCCCTACGGTAGAGGGCCGATGGACCTCGACCGGTACCTCGCCGTCAACGGCCCGACGTGGGCGCGGTTGGGCGAGCTCACCGATCGAGCCGGGCGCGGCGTCGGCCGCTTGTCGGCCGCCGAGCTGGACGAGCTGGTCCGGCTGTACCAGCGGGTCTCCACCCACCTCTCCGTCGCGCGCACCTCGTACCGCGACCCCGCGCTGGTCGCGCAGCTCAGCCGGCTGGTCGCCCGCTCGGGCGCGGTGATCTACGGCACGCGAGCCCGGACGGTTCGCGCCCTGGGTCGCTTCTTCGCGTTCGTCTTCCCGGCCGCGGTGTGGCACAACCGGCGCTTCGTCGCCGCCGCCGCCGCCCTCACCTTCCTGCCGGCGATCGCATTCGGCACCTGGATCGCCAACTCGCCGAAGGCGCTCGATGCCACCGGGCCGAAGGCGGTACGCGACGAGTACGTCCACCAGCGATTCGAGGACTACTACCGCGATCGACCGGCGGCCGCCTTCGCGTTGCAGGTGCAGACCAACAACGTTCAGGTCGGGTTCATGGCGTTCGCACTCGGCATCGCGTTCTGCATCCCGGCGGCGTTGCTGCTCGCGTTCAACGGCGCCAACCTCGGGTTCGCCGCCGGGCTCTTCGCGGCCGCCGGCGAGCAGGGGAAGTTCTGGAGCCTGATCATCCCCCACGGCCTGCTCGAGCTGTCGGCCGTCGTCCTCGCCGGTGCCGCCGGGCTCCGGTTGGGTTGGACGATCATCGAGCCGGGCGACCGCACGCGCGGGGCCGCGCTCACCGAAGAGGCGCGGCGGTCGTTCGCCATCAGCCTGGGCCTCATCCTGGCGTTCGTCGTCGCCGGCACCATCGAGGGCTTCGTGACCGGCCACGTCGGGCAGCCGGCGATTCGCGTCGCGGTCGGCGTCGTCGTCGAGGCGCTGTTCGTCATCTACCTCGTCGGGCGCGGCCGGGCCGCGGCCGCGCTCGGGCTCACCGGCGCCATCGGCGAGGCCGACGCACTGCTCTACAAACGCCCGGTTGCCTTCACCCGCAGGTAGGCGTCGGCGAGCTGGGGCGCCAGCTCGCCGGGCGGGGCATCGACGACGGTCGCGCCCAGGCCTCGCAACCGCGCGATCGTCCGTCGCCGCTCCTCGAGCGCCGCGGCCGCGGCCGCCCGGCGGTACGCCTCCGTCGCGTCCCGGGGAACGGCGCGGGACCACGCCAGCACTTGCGGATCGCGGACGCTGGCGATGATCACGAGGTTGTCACGCGCCACCATCGGCAGCGCCGGGAGCAGCGTCTCCGCCATGGCCTGCTCGGCCAGCTCGGTGAACACCACCAGCAGGGCCCGCCTCCGGAACCGCGTCAGCGTCTGCCCGAAGGCGCCGCGGTAGTCGCTCTCGACGAGCTGCGGCTCGAGCGAGTACATCGCCTCGGTCACGCGACCGAGCTGGTCCGGCGCGTGCCCCGGCGGCACGATGGCGCGCACCTGCTGGTCGAACGCCACCAGGCCGGCGCGATCGCCGAGGCGGGTCGCGACCGCGGTCAGCATCATCACCGCGTCCATCGCGTGGTCGAGCCGCGGCACGTCGGCGACCCGGCCGGCCATCATGCGGCCGGCGTCGAGCAACAGCAGCACGGTCTGGTTGCGCTCGGCCCGGTACGTGCGGACGATCGCCTTGCCAGCGCGCGCGGTGGCCGCCCAGTCGATGCGCCGGCTCTCGTCGTCGACGCGGTACTCGCGCAGCTGGTCGAACTCCGTCGCGCCTCCGTGCCCTCTCGCCGATCGCAGGCCCACCTCGAGGATGCGCGCCTTGTCGATCCGGAGCTCGGCCTCGTTCCGCGACGTGAACGGCGGGTACACGCGGATCGTCGCCGGCAGGCGGCGGCGGGCCTGCCGGGCCGCCAGCCGCAGCGGCCCGTCCACCCGCACGGTCAGCTCGTTCATGTCGAATCGGCCGCGCCGCGCCGGGCGGATCGACGTGGCCGCGGTGGCCGAGCCGCGCGCCGGCACCAAGACCGCGACCCGCCGGGTGGTGGCGCGCAGTGACGGCGCGAGCTGATCCGCGAGGCGAACGCGCACGGCGTGGTCGGTCGGGTTTCCGACCCGCCACGTCACTCGCGCCTCCCGGCCCAGCGGCACGACGCCCGGCGTTTCGCGTTCGACCGGGACCGCATCCGGTGCCGGCGCCCGCGCCGCGTCCACGGCGGCGGCGACCAGCACGAGACCGTCGACGACGACGAGCATCCATCCCGGCCAGCCCGGCGCGGCCAGCACGAGCAGCGACACCACCGCCGCGATGACCGCGAGACGCCGCGTCGGGACCGGCATCACCGCGTCACCGTCTCATCGCGGCACCGGCACCGACGCGAGGATGCCGTCGAGCACCCCGTCGGCGGTGCCGCCTTCCAGCTCGACCTCGGCGCGCAACTCGACGCGATGTCGGAGGCACGGCTTGGCCATCGTCTTCACCTCGTCGGGTGTGACGAACGGCTTGCCGGCGAGCCAGGCCCACGCCTTCGACGCGCGGAGCAGCATGGCGGCGGCGCGCGGTGACGCGCCCAGGGACAGCGACGGCGAGTCACGCGTCGCCCGGCCGATGGCGACGATGTAGGCCATCACCGCGTCGTCGACGTCGACGGCGTCGACCCGCGCCCGCGCCGCGGCCAGGTCGGCGGCGTTCGCCACGGGACCGACTCCGAGGCTCGCCAGATCGTGTGGATCCATGCCGGCGTGGTGGCGGGCCAGCACCTCGCGCTCCTGCTCCTCGGTCGGGTACGCCACGACCAGCTTCAGCAGGAAGCGGTCGAGCTGCGCTTCCGGCAGCGGGTACGTCCCCTCGTACTCCACCGGGTTCTGCGTGGCCGCGACGAGGAACGGGTCCGGCAGCGGGCGGGCCTCGCCCTCCACCGAGACCTGTCGCTCCTCCATCGCCTCGAGCAACGCCGCCTGCGTCTTCGGAGGTGTGCGGTTGATCTCGTCGGCGAGCAGCAGGTTGGTGAACACCGGGCCCGCCCGGAAGCGGAACTCGCCCGTTCGCTGCTCGTAGATGACTTGTCCCGTGACATCCGAGGGCATGAGGTCCGGCGTGAACTGCACCCGGCTGAAGTCGAGGTCGAGCGCCGCGGCCACCGCCTTCACCAGCAGCGTCTTCGCCACGCCGGGCACGCCTTCGAGCAGCACGTGGCCGCGGACGAGCAACGCCACGATGACGCCCGTCATGACCGCGTCCTGGCCGACGACGGCCTTCGCGACCTCGTCGCGCACCGCGAGGACTGCGGTCCGCGGGTCGGCGTGCGCCGGTCGGGGCGATTTCCTAGGGGGCACTGGTGACCTCCGTGCGAAGTGATTCGAGGGAACGGGCCAGCTCGACAAGCGCGGCTTCGTCGACCGGAGCCGGTCCGGTGAGCAGGGCAACGACGTCGTCGGCCGGGCGCCGGGCGCGCCCGGCGACCGCGCCGGCCAGGGTCTCGGGTGGCGCGGTCGGCGGCAGGCCGAGCCGCTCGGCGAGCTGGCGGCGCACGTCGTCGCGGAGCAGGCCGGCCGCCTGGGCCCGGCCGCGGGCGCGCTGCATGAGCTGCCCGACGGCACCGACCAGCTCGGAACCGGGAATGGCGACCAGCTGCGACTCCGGCACCGGGCGGCCGAGCCGGCGGGCCCGCCACGCGACCACGACGAGGAACGCGATCACCAGCTGCCACAGCGCGAGCTTCACCCGCCGCGGGATCAGGTCGACGAGGCTCTTCCGCCCGCCGCCGGCGCGTGGCGGGAGCAGCACCGCGACCCGGCTGGCGGCGGTCGGCGCCAGCAGGTCGACCGCCACCGCGGCGTTGTCGGCCCGCCCGAGCAGGGCGTTGAGGAACGGAGACGCGCCGCCGAGCGCGACGATCGTCCCCCGGCCGCGATCGACGGCGACCAGGAAGGGGTCGTTCCCGGCGGTGAAGCAGCCGACGCCCAGCCCACTCTTCCGGAACACGACGCCGCCGGCCGGCTCGAGGGTGCCGACGTCGCGCAGCGCCGGAAGGTCGCAGTTCCGATGGAGCAGCGGCGTGATCCCGCCCAACAAGCCGATGGCGCCTGCGATCCGCAGCGGCTTCGTCAACGGCGAGCGCGGGTCGGCGACGACGAGGGTGCCGCCGCGCTCCACCCATTGCGACGACGCCTCCCGGGAGGCGTCGTCCATCTGGTCGACCAGCACGAGCGCGGCGGTGTCGCCGGGCGCGGGCGCGCCGTTGACGAGATCGACCGCCACGCCCAGGTGCCGCAAGGTGTCGACGACCCCCTTGGCGCCGCTGCGCTCGGGCGACCGCGGATCGTACGGCTCACCCGCTCCGCCGCCGGGGCCGAGCACGAGCGCCACCGCGACCAGCCCGACCGCGAGCGCGGCCCAAGGCAACCAGCGTCGGCCCGTCGGCCTCACCGGCCGGCCCCGGTCAGCACGCGGCCGGCGAGGGCGTCGAAGCGCACCGCGTCGTCCGCCCCGGTCACGCGGTGGCCGTACCACGCCAGCTCGAACAACTCGGTCGCGCCGGCGAAGTCGACCGCGGCCGCCGGGACCGCGCCCGCGACGTCGCGCCGGTACTCGCCAGCCGTCCGGCCCGGGACCTCGTCGACCAGCCCGCGCTCCGCGAGCTCGGCGACGAGGGCGCGGTAGCGACAACGCAGCCCGCCGCGCCAGTCGCCGGTCCGCTCGCGGTCGTCGGCGTCGGACCGCCACTGCGCGGCGGTGCGCCGCGGGATCGCGGCGCCGGTCAGCGCGACGCCTCCCTCGGCAGTGACGCCGCGACCGACCCGCACGCTGACGATGATGACGAACAGGAGCAGGAGGACGAACAGCCCGACACCGAGCAGGGTCGGGCCCTGGAACGCGCCGGCCAGCATGCGCCCGATGACATCGGTGACCTTGGTCCAGAAGCGGTCGAGGACGTTCGGGTCGTGCCGGTGGTACTCCGGCCGGGCGAGGACCTGACGGGCGGCCCGCCGGATCTCGCTCGCCGATCGCGCCGGCGGTGGCAGGTCGGCGCGTCCGGCACGGGCGGCGGTCGCGATCAGCGCGACCGCGGCCCGGTCAAGCAGGAGCAGCACCCCGCTCGAGACCCTGGGCCAGGATGGCGAGGTCGAAGCCCTCGAGCCGGATGCGGGCGTCGAAGTACAGCAGCGTCGCCACGATGGCGATGAACGGCTGCGCCACCATCTGGTTCAGCACGTTGCCGATGGCGACCAGCACCCAACCGCCACGCGACGTCCCGATCGCGAGCCCGGCGATCTGAGGCACGAGGGCGACCGCGAAGCCGATGACCGACGAGACGATGCCGGCCAGCAGGACGACGCCGATGGTCGGCCAGATCCGCGACTTCCCCAGCCGCCACGACCGGCGCATGCCTTCGATGGGCCCGATGCCCTCCACGATGATCGCCGGCACCGCTCGGAACCACAGCGACATCAGCAGCAGGCCGGGCACGATGCACGCGACGAAGCCGAACAGCTCGGCGACATGCACGAGCAGGTACGCGACGATCAGCGCCGGCCATCGCCGCACCGTCGCCCGCAGCGCGTCACCCGGCCCGAGCTGGCCGCCGAGGTAGGACTCCGACACGACGAGGCTGACCGCGCCGGTGACCAGTTGCAGGATCAGGTACCGCATGACGAACGCACCGACGACCAGCGTCAGCGCGGTGCCGACCGACACGTCCCCCGCGGTGCTCGACGACGACGTGGTGTTGAAGTTGAACAAGCCGGGGCTGCCGCCGATGAAGTGGCGCTGGAGGAACCCGACCACGAGCTCGAGCGGGATGAAGAGCGCGGCCGAGATGAACAGCACCGTGCGGGCGTTCGCCTTGAAGAGCTTGAACGCGCCGTCGAGCACGTCGCCGACCGTCATGGGATGCAGCGGCAGCGGGCCGGTGCGCTCGTTCCCGGCCTTCGGCAGTGGTGGCTGCGGCCCCCATCCCCAGCCGGGCGGCGGTGGTGGTGGTTGCTGACCCCAACCCGGCGGCGGCGGCGGCGGTGGCGGCGGCGGATGCCAGCCGGGCGGGGGCGGAGGCGGCCGCTGGTCGCTCACGACCGGCTCAGTCTCGCAGGTCGACGAGGCGCCGACCGCCGTGCTCGTCGAGTCGGAGGTCGAGCTCGTCGCGCGGCACGACGACGTACTGCGTGGCCGCCAGGTGACGATCGAGGTCGCGGACCAGGCGGCCGGGGTGGCCGGTGGCGGTCGGCGCGAAGAAGACGAGCAGCTCCTCGACGCCGTCGACGGCGCGGAGCTCCGCCTGCCACGCCGCGATGCCCGGGTGAGCCGAGAGCACGGCGGCGAAGGGCGGTTCTACCGCGGTGAGCATCACCCGGCCGGTCGCGCGGCCGCACGCCGGGCAGGGCGCGTCGTCGAGCCGGCCGTAGGCCGCGGTGCGCAGGCGGAGCAGCACGCTCCCGCGCCATCCGATGGCGCTCCACACGATCTCGCCGTCGGCCCGACCGGTGACCGGTACGCCGGACAACGGGTCGACGATCTCGACGAGCTCGCTGTCGGGCGCGATGTGGAACCCGTCGCCACCCCGGCACTCGCTCCACATCGCTCGCGCGCCGGGCGGCGACCACGCGGCGACGACGACCGCGCCGGCCGGCAGTCGCGCGAGCAGTCGTTGCCGGGTGGCGTCGTCGAGCCGCTCGCCGGCCACCAGCGCGGTGTGCACGCCGCGCACGGCGCGACCGGCGCGGTCGTCCCCATTGGCGGGCTCGAGCAGTCGCACGAGGTCGGAGGGCCGGCCGGCGATCACCGTCGGCGCGACGGCCGCGACCTGCTGGGCCGTCGCAGCGGCGCCGAGATGGATGGCCGACACACCGGCGTGCCGGCACCCGAGCACGAGTTGCCAGTACGGAAGGTTCGGGCCCGCCGGCAGCAGCCCGGCAACCACGTCGTACGGCTGGAGACCGGCCCGCTCGAGCCAGCGCCGCCCGAGCTCGCCGAGCCGCTCGAGGTCGTCGGGTGACGACCCGATCGGGATGCCCTCGTCGACGTGCCAGTGCACCGGCTTGAACATGGGGTCGATGAAGCGCTGGTTGACGAGCGACTGCGTGCCCCGGAACTTGGCCCAGGCCACGCGCGCGACGAGGCCGAACCTGGCGTACTTCTGGATCGTCGCTTCGTCCGGCCGCAGGACGATCGCCGCCGGGTCGTCGATGTCGGCGAGCGTCGTCATCGACAGCCGCGGCAACGCCCCGCGGGCGCCGACGTCGCGGTGCCCGAGCCCGGCGGCCTGGAACCGGGCGCGGTAGAACGCCGAGTACGGGAACACCTCCCGGCTGAGGTAGCTGCGCACCGCCTTGTCCTGCTCCGACCGGATCCATTCCGGGCGTCGCCGTTCCCACGTCACGGACGAACAGTAGACAGTGGGGCCAGTGGACTACGACGACCGGCGGGCCGCGGCCTACGACGCCGATCGCCCCGAGCGGGCGGCCGAGGCCGGCGCGGTCGCCGGAGTGATCGCCGACCTCGCCGCCGGCGGCGCGGTGCTCGAGCTCGGTGTCGGCACCGGTCGGATCGCGCTGGCGCTCGTCGAGCGGGGCGTCGCCGTCACCGGCATCGACGCCAGTGAGGCCATGGTCGCCCGTCTCAGGAACAAGCCCAGCGGCGACAAGGTGCGCGTGGTGATGGGTGACTTCGGCGACCCGGCGGCACTGGTCGACGCACCGTTCGCGGTCGTGCTCGTCGCGGCGAGCACATTGTTCGAGCTCGACGATCAGGACGCGCAGTTGCAGTGCCTCACGCGAGCGGCGACGTTGATCGGCCCGGACGGTGTCGTCGTCGTCGAGGCCTTCGCGCCCGACGTCACCCGCGCCGACCAGAGCCTGTCGGTCACCGGAAGCGCCGACGGTCGCGTCACGTTGCGAGCCGTCCGTCACGACCCGATGACGCAGGTCGTCCACGGTCACGACGTCGTCGTCGACGACGCCGGCACCCGGCTGGTGCCGTACCGCATCCGGTACGCGACGGTGCCCGAGCTGGACCTGATGGCCCGCCTCGCCGGGCTGCGACTGCGGGCCCGCTGGGGCGGTTGGCACCGGCAACCGTTCACCCTGGCCAGCGACCGCCACGTCTCGGTCTACGAGCGCGCGTGAGCGCGCGGACGGCCGACCGGATCGGCAAGCGATGAAGGTCGGCATCCTCATCCGCGCGTCCAAGGCGGAGGTGTGGGACGCGATCAGCGACATCGCCGACCACGTGTCGTGGATGGCCGACGCGGAGGCGATCACGTTCACGTCCGAGCGGACGTCCGGGGTGGGCACCACCTTCGACTGCGACACGCGGGTCGGGCCCTTCCGCCTCACCGACCGGATGGAGATCACCGAGTGGGACCCCGGCCGCACCATGGGGGTGCGCCACGTCGGGATGGTCAGCGGGACCGGGCAGTTCCGATTGAAGCGGCGGCCCGGCGGCACCTTGTTCCTGTGGGAGGAGCGATTGGTGTTCCCGCGGTGGATGGGCGGCGCCGTCGGCCGGGCGGTCGCCACGCCGCTGCTCCACCGGCTCTGGCTCGGCAACCTGCGCCGCCTCAAGGCCCGCGTCGAGCGCCGCCCCGTCGGTCACTAGGGTGACGGCCGTGACCCGCATTTCCATCGGTGGTGCGGTCGCGCTCGTCCTGGCCGGGTCGCTCGCCGGCTGCACGAGCTCGAGCCATCGCCAATCACCGCCCGCCGCGTCCGTCGTTCCGCCCGACGCGATCGCGTTCGTCTCGTACGCCGTCGACCCGCCCGAGAGCCAGCGGGGGGCGCTCACCACCGCCCTCACGCCGAAGGGTGGTCATCGGCCGACGTGGGCCGACGGCCGGGCCCAGCTGCTCGCCGGCTTCGGCCGCCGCTTCGGCATCGACGTCAGCAAGACCGTCGTGCCGTGGGCCACCGAGGAGATCGCGATCGCGGTGCTGCCCGACCGCACCGCGGTGCTGATCGCGAAGGCGGGCAGCAAGCCGCGCGCCGAAGCCGCACTGAAGGGCACCAACCTGGTCCACTACCTGATCAAGGATCACGAGGTCATCGCGAAGGCCGGCAAGACGCTCGACCAGCTCGTGACCACGGGCGCGACGCTCGCCGAGACCGACCGGTACCGGCGCGCGGTGGCCGCGGCTCCCGCGGTGCGCCTCGGTGTCGGCCTCGTCGACACCAACGCGTGCCGAACCAAGAGCGCGAGCCACCTCGACTTCAGCGTGCGGGCCGGTCGGGGCGCGCTCGTCGTGGAGGGGATCGCCGGCGGCGCGATGACCGACGTGACGCCCGGGCAGCCGAGCGCGACCGACAGCTTGCCGGTCGACACCCTCGCGTCGCTGACGACGTTCGACGGCCGCACGATCAACGACGTGGCCGACGCCGCGCTGGGGTGCGTGCCGAGCGTGGCGTCGACGCCATCGACGTCGGCGGTGCTCTCGGCCGGGTTCCCGACGGGCATCCCGACCAACTTCGGCATCAACGTCGACCGCGACATCGTGCCGTGGCTCCGCGGCGAGTCGGTGTTCGCGCTCGGTCCGCCGCGCAGCCCGATCGCGGTGGCCGACGTCGGGCTCGTCGCCCGCCCGGTCGACAGCCCGCGGGCCGCCGGCGCCCTGCCGCGCATCGAGGACGCGCTGGCGCTGTACGGCCAGTTCCAATGGAGCGAGCGCGACCAGGGCGGCGTCCACTTCCTCTCGGTCCCCCAGCCGATCGCCGGCGTCCCCGGCCTGCAACCGGCGGTCGGGATCGTGAACGGCCGCGTCGTGTTGGCCAGCTCGCCCGACTACTTCGTCGCGTTGGCCAAGCCGAAACCGCCGACGCTCGGCTCGGGCGCGGCCTACCAGTCCGACATCGACCGGCCGGTCGGCCAGACGGTGGCGCGCGCGGTGTTCCACCTGGCGGCACTGCGCGACCTGTTCGGCGGCCGCCTGCCCGTCCTGGCGACCATCTCCGACCCGCTCATCGCCCGCGCCGACACCGTCGTGTTCACCCTGGCGCGTGACAACGCGGTGAACCGCTTCCGCCTGCTCATCCGCTACGGCAGCTGACCGAACCAGACGACGCCGAGCGGCGGGAGGTCGAGCGGCGCCGAGTGCTCGAGCCCGTGCCACGGCACCGGCTCGGCCCATCGCTCGCCGCCGGAGCCGACGTTCGAGCCGCCGAAGACCTCGGCATCGGTGTTGAGCAGCTCGACCCAGCGCCCGCCGCGCGGCAGGCCGACGCGGTACGCGGGCCGCGGCACCGGCGTGAGGTTGGCCACGCAGACGAGGACGCGCGCCCCGCCGTCGGAGAACCGCGCGAACGAGAGCACGCTCTGGTCGCTGTCGTTGGCGTCGATCCAACGGAACCCGTCGGGAGTGAAGTCGCGCTCCCACAGCGCCGGCTCGGCTGCGGACACCCGGTTGAGCTCGGTGACCAACCGGCGCATGCCGGCGTGCCCGGGATCGGCGAGCAGGTGCCAGTCGACGCTGCGGTCGTGGCTCCACTCGCGCTCCTGCGCGACCTCGCCGCCCATGAACAGCAGCGGCCGCCCGGGGTGGGCCCACATCCAGCCGTACAGGGAGCGGAGATTGGCCAGCTGCTGCCACCGGTCGCCCGGCATCTTCGTCAGCAACGAACCCTTGCCGTGCACCACCTCGTCGTGTGAGAGGGGCAGCACGAAGTTCTCGCTGAACGCGTAGAGCAGACCGAACGTCAGCTCGTGGTGGTGGTACCGCCGGTGGATCGAGTCGTGCTCGAAGTAGTCGAGGGTGTCGTGCATCCAGCCCATGTTCCACTTGAAGCCGAATCCCAGCCCACCGAGGTAGGTCGGTCGCGAGACCGCGGGCCACGCGGTCGACTCCTCGGCGACCGTCATGACGCCGGGATGGCGGCGGTACACCACCTCGTTCATCTCCTTGACGAACGCGACCGCGTCGAGGTTCTCCCGGCCGCCGAACACGTTCGGGACCCACTCGCCTTCCTTGCGCGAGTAGTCGAGGTAGAGCATCGACGCGACCGCGTCGACTCGCAGCCCGTCGACGTGGAACTCCTCGAGCCAGTACAGCGCGTTCGCGATCAGGAAGTTGCGGACCTCGTGCCGGCCGAAGTTGAACACGAGCGTCCCCCAGTCGGGGTGCTCGCCCTGCCGGGGGTCGGAGTGCTCGTACAGCGCGGTGCCGTCGAAGCGGGCCAGCGCGAAGTCGTCCTTGGGGAAGTGGGCCGGGACCCAGTCGACCAGGACACCGATGCCCGCCTGGTGCAGCGCGTCGACGAGCGCGCGGAAGTCGTCCGGCGAGCCGAAGCGCGACGACGGCGCGTAGTACGAGGTGACCTGGTAGCCCCACGAGCCCTCGAACGGGTGATGCGCGACCGGGAGGAACTCGACGTGGGTGAAACCCATCTCGGTGAGGTACGCCGGCAGTTGCTGGGCCAGCTCGCGGTACGTCAGGGCCCGGTCGCCGTCCTCAGGGACGCGGCGCCACGACCCGAGATGGCACTCGTACACCGACATCGGCGCCCGCAACGGATCGACCGCCGCTCGGCGCGACAGCCACTCGCCGTCGCCCCAGTCGTAGTCGGGCGCGTGGTCGACGATGCTCGCGGTCGCCGGCGGGACCTCGGCCGCGAACGCGAACGGATCGGCTTTCAGCAGCCGGGCGCCGTTGGCGGTGATGATCTCGTACTTGTAGTGGGCGCCCGGCTCGACCTCCGGCAGGAAGAGCTCCCACACGCCGGAGGACCCGATCGAGCGCATCGGGTGGATGCGCCCGTCCCACGAGTTGAAGTCGCCGACGACGCGCACGCTGACCGCGGCCGGCGCCCAGACCGCGAACGCGGTTCCCCACGCGCCCTGGTGCACCCGATGGTGCGCGCCCAGGACTCGCCACAGCGACTCGTGGCGGCCCTCATTGAACAGGTGCAGGTCGAGGTCGCCGAGGGTCGGCCAGAAGCGGTAGGGATCGTCGATGGTGAAGGTCGACCCGTCGCGGTACTCGACCTCGACGCGGTAGTCGGGGATCTCGCGCGCCTTGATGCGCCCCTCGAAGACACCCGCGGGATGCAGGTGCATCATCTCGACGGGCTCGGCGCCCTGCGGCACGAGTCGCATGGCCGCCGCGTCGGGCCGCCAGACCCGCACGACCACGTCGCCGTCGTCCACGTGGGGCCCGAGCACGCGGTGCGGGTCGCCGAGGCGACCGTCGACCAGCGCCTGGACCTCCGGTGCCGGAGTGCTCACCTCGCGCGCCGCCTCTGCCATCAGCCTGCCTCCGTCAGCCGCCGGACCGCCTCCAGCGGGATCCCTACCCAATCGGGCCGGTGGGCCAGCTCGTAGGCGACCTCGTAGATGGCCTTGTCGAGCTCGAACGCCGCGAGCACGACGCGGCGAGCCGCCGGGTCCGCCGGAAGCAGCCCGGCGGCGTCGGCGACCCCCGTGTAGCCGTCGAGGAACGCCGACCGGTTCACCGCCTCCCATTCGGCGGCGTCGTCGGCGAACAGCTCGGCCTCCGATCCGCCGCGGTCCGCCATGGCGACGCGTGACGCGTAGTGCAACGAGCGCAGCATGCCGGCGACGTCCTTCATCGCCGACGTCGGCCGGGTGCGCTCCTCGAGCGGGCGCGCCGGCTCGCCCTCGAAGTCGAGCACGTACCAGCCGGCATCGGTGCGCATCACCTGACCGAGGTGGTAGTCGCCGTGCACGCGGATCGCCGGCCCCGGGTCGGCGATCCCGCGCAGCCCCGCGAACACTGCGGCCGCCGCGTCGCGGTCGAGATCCGGGGCGCGGACGCTCGCCAGTCGCGCCTCCATGGCGTCGGCCCACGCGCCGGCGTCGCCGGACCGGCGGCCGAACGCCTCGCCCATCGCGACGTGCAGCTCGGCGGTCACCTCGCCCAGTCGCCGAGCCTCGCCGGAGAAGTCGCCGCCCGCGGACGTCGGACCGCTGAGCATCTCGGGCGGCTCTTCGATGTTGGAGATCACGGGCACCCGCTGCGTGTCGCGCAGGCCGAACAGGTCGCGCAACGACGTCAGCGCGAGTGCCCAGCCCTCGGTCGCGCCGGCGAGGAACTCCTGCGCGACCGCGAGATCGAAGTCGAGCCCTTCGGCGCGGCGCCGCCCGAGCTGGCGGGCCACGTGGGTGAAGCCGACGTCGAGCAATCGCGGCGGGACCTCGGCGTCGGGGTTGGGTCCCGGGCTGAGCCGGCGGAACAGCTTGACGATGACGCAGTCGTCGTAGACCAGCGACGAGTTCGACTGCTCGACGCCCGCCGGGCGGACCCGCTCGACCGGCTCGGCATCCGGAGCCAGCTGCGGGAGCAGGGCCAGCATCAGATCGGGGTCGACCACGGCGTCGTAGTAGAAGCGCTCGCCCACCTCGCCGATCACCGCGTTCTCGTGCCCGCGCAGGAACTCGGCCGCCTCGCCCAGCGGCCGCGACCCGACGAGCAGCTGGTACCGCGACCCGTCGGCGTCGACGGCGAAGTGCGCGACGTCGGGCAGGTCGAAGGCGCCGTCGGCCAGGTCGACGGCCTCGACCGCGCCGGGCTCGTCGACGCCGCCGTACCAGCGCTGGCGGGCCAGGTAGCCCGGCAGCTGCTTCAGCAGCTCGGTGTCCGGTGCCACGGGGCGGGTCACGGGCTCTCCACCAGCTCGAACCAGTAGAACGCGTGAGGGCCGAGGGTGAGCAGGTACGGCAGGTCGCCGACCTTCGGGAAGGAGACGCGACCCATCAGCTCGATCGGCGTCTTCCCCGCGAACCGGCCCAACTGCAGCTCGACCGGCTGCGCGAACCGGCTGAGGTTGTTGACGCACAGCACGATGTCCTCCTCACCGTCCTCGCCGACGCCCGCCCGCAGGAAGGCCAGCACCGACGGGTTCTCCGCCGACAGGACCTCGAACGTGCCGGTGCCGAACACCGGATGCTTCCTGCGGACCTCGAGCATCCGCTTGACCCAATGGAGGAGCGAGCTCGGGTTGCGCAACTGGGACTCGACGTTGACCGCTTGATAACCGAACACCGAGTCCATCAACGGCGGCAGGTACAGCTGCGCGAAGTCGGCCCGGCTGAACCCGGCGTTGCGGTCGGGCGACCACTGCATCGGCGTGCGGACGCCGTCGCGGTCCTTGAGGAACAGGTTGTCGCCCATCCCGATCTCATCGCCGTAGTAGATGACCGGTGTGCCGGGCATCGACATCAGCAGGCCGTTCATCAGCTCGATGCGGCGCCGGTCGTTCTCGAGCAGCGGCGCGAGCCGCCGCCGGATCCCCGCGTTGATGCGCATCCGCGGTTCGACCGCGTACACTGCGTTCATCCGCTCGCGCTCGCGTTCGCTGACCATCTCGAGCGTCAGCTCGTCGTGGTTGCGCAGGAAGATCGCCCACTGGCAACCGTCGGGGATCGGCGGCGTCTGGCGCAGGATGTCGTGGACGGGATAGCGGTCTTCGTCCGCTACCGCCATGAACAGCCGCGGCATCAGCGGAAAGTGAAAGCACATGTGGCACTCGTCGCCCTCGCCGAAATACGACGAGAGATCTTCGGGCCACTGATTCGCCTCGGCCAGGAAGATGCGGTCGGGAAACTCGTTCTCGAGGACCGCGCGCAGGATCTTGATGATGGCGTGCGTCTCGGGGAGGTTCTCGTTGTTCGTCCCCTCGCGCTCGCACAGGTACGGGACCGCGTCGAGCCGGAAACCGTCGACCCCCGCCTTCGACCAGAAGCGCATCGCGTCGATCATCGCTCCGATCACCGCCGGGTTCTCGAAGTTGAGGTCGGGCTGGTGCGAGAAGAAGCGGTGCCAGTAGTACTGGCCCGCGACCGGATCCCAAGACCAGTTCGACATCTCGGTGTCGGTGAAGATGATCCGAGTCCCCGAGTACGCGCGATCGTCGTCGGACCACACGTAGAAGGCGCGCTCGGGCGAGTCGCGCGGCGCCTGGCGGGCGCGCTGGAACCACGGATGCTGGTCGGATGTGTGGTTCACCACCAGTTCGGCGATGATGCGGATGCCGCGCGCGTGCGCCTCGGTCACGAGCCGCTGGACGTCCTCGAACGTGCCGTACGACGGGTGGACGCCGGTGTAGTCGGAGATGTCGTAGCCGTCGTCGCGCAGCGGCGACGGGAAGAACGGCAGCAGCCATAGCGCGGTCACGCCGAGCTCGGCGAGATAGTCCAGCCGCGAAGTGAGGCCGCGCACGTCGCCGATCCCGTCGCCGTTGGAGTCCTGGAACGCTTTGACGTGGGTCTGGTACACGACCGCGTCGCGGTACCAGAGCGGATCGGGAGGAAGCACGGCTATGCCGCTTGGGTCAACGGCGCCGCGATGTCCTCCAGCGACTTGCGTTCGGCGTCGACCCCCAGCACGATCTCGACGATCCCGCCCACGATCATGAGCGCGGCGCCGAACAGCCAGCCCCGCGCCAGCATCTCCCGGCTCCCGGTGGCGATCAGATGGCCGTAAACGAGCGGGGCGATGGCGCCGCCGACCAGCGTCCCCACGGCGTACACCACCGCGATCGCGGACGCCCGCGTCTCGAGCGGGAAGATCTCGCTGACCGTGAGGTACGCGGCGCTCGCTCCGGCGCTGGCGAAGAAGAACATCGCCGACCAGCACAGCGCGATCGACGTCGCCGTGAGGCTGTTGTTCAGGAACAGGACGGTCGTGACGATCAGCAGGAGCCCGCTGATGATGTAGCA
>JAODBK010000032.1 GCA_025463925.1 Acidimicrobiales bacterium
CGTGACCTCGACGCCTCACCGCTCGCAGATGATGCCCTTGAAGCGGACGCGCTTGTACTTGCCGCAGTAGCACTCCCAGTCCTTGGTGGGACCGAAGATCTTCTCGCAGAAGAGTCCGTCCTTCTCAGGCTTGAGCGTGCGGTAGTTGATCGTCTCCGGCTTCTTGACCTCGCCGTTCGACCACGTGCGGATCGAGTCGGCGGTCGCGAGACCGATGCGAAGCTGATCGAAATCGTTGACGTCGAGCAACTGGTGCCTTTCCTAGAACCTGTCTGCCCGTCGGCGCTCGTCCTCTTCGTCGGAGCCGCGCTCCGGACGTGAGAGGTCGATGCCGAGCTCTTCTGTGGTGCGGAAGATGTCCTCGTCGAGCTCCCGCATCTCGATCTCCTCGCCGGTGGTGGAGAGGACCTCCACGTTGAGGCAGAGGGACTGCATCTCCTTGATCAGCACCTTGAAGGACTCAGGGATGCCGGGCTCGGGGATGTTCTCGCCCTTGACGATGGCCTCGTAGACCTTGACCCGGCCGAGGACGTCGTCGGACTTGATGGTGAGGAGCTCCTGGAGCGCGTAGGCGGCGCCGTAGGCCTCGAGGGCCCACACCTCCATCTCGCCGAAGCGCTGGCCGCCGAACTGCGCCTTCCCGCCCAGGGGCTGCTGGGTGATCATCGAGTAGGGCCCCGTCGACCGGGCGTGAATCTTGTCGTCGACGAGGTGGAGCAGCTTCAGGATGTACACGTAGCCCACGGTGATGGGCCGGTCGTAGGGCTCGCCGGTACGGCCGTTGTAGAGCTGGATCTTGCCGTCGGCGGCGATGAGGCGCTCGCCGTCGGGCGACTCGGGGTTGAGCTTCTCGAACATCTGCTTGATGTTCGGGTGCTCGCCGTCGGTCTCCTCGTCCCAATGGGCGCCGTCGAACACAGGCGTGGAGATCCACACCGCGGGCTCGGTGAGCGGACGCGTCTTCTCCTCGGTGCCCCGGACGGGCTCGTTGCCGTCGGCGCCGTCCCACCCCCACCGGGCGGCGTAGCCGAGGTGGGCCTCGAGCACCTGGCCCACGTTCATGCGGCTGGGCACGCCGAGGGGGTTGAGGATGATGTCGACCGGCGTGCCGTCGGGGAGGAACGGCATGTCCTCGATCGGCAGGATCTTGGAGATGACGCCCTTGTTGCCGTGGCGGCCGGCCAGCTTGTCGCCTTCGGAGATCTTGCGTCGCTGGGCGACGTAGACGCGGACGAGCTGGTTCACCCCGGGGGCGAGCTCGTGCTGCTCGTCCCGGGAGAAGACCTTGACGTCGATGACCTTGCCGCTCTCGCCGTGCGGCACCTTGAGGCTGGTGTCACGGACCTCGCGCGCCTTCTCGCCGAAGTTGGCGCGCAGGAGGCGCTCCTCGGGGGTGAGCTCGGTCTCGCACTTGGGGGTGACCTTGCCGACGAGCACATCGCCGGCGCCGACCTCGGCCCCGATGCGGATGATCCCCCGCTCGTCGAGGTCCTTGAGGATCTCCTCGGAGAGGTTGGGGATGTCCCGGGTGATCTCCTCGGCGCCCAGCTTGGTGTCGCGGGCGTCGACCTCGTGGGCCTCGATGTGGATCGACGTGAGCACGTCGTCCTTGACCAGGCGCTCGCTGAGGATGATCGCGTCCTCGAAGTTGTAGCCCTCCCACGGCATGAAGGCGACGAGCAGGTTCTTGCCGAGCGCCAGCTCGCCGTTGTGGGTCGAGGGACCGTCGGCGAGCACGTCGCCGGGGCTGACCTTCTGGCCCTCCTCGACGAGCGCCTTCTGGTTGATGCACGTGCCCTGGTTCGAGCGCCGGAACTTGGCCAGGCGGTAGATCTTCTTGCCCAGGTCCTGGCGGTTGTACTGGATGGTGACGTGGTCACCGGTGACCTCGGCGACCTCGCCCGCGCCCTCGGCCAGGAGGACGTCGCCCGCGTCGCGAGCGGCCCGTGCCTCGATGCCGGTGCCGATGTAGGGGGCCTCGGCCCGCACGAGGGGTACGGCCTGGCGCTGCATGTTCGACCCCATCAGGGCCCGGTTGGCGTCGTCGTGCTCGAGGAAGGGGATGCAGGCGGTGGACACCGACACGATCTGCTTCGGTGAGACGTCCATGAGGTCGACCTCTTCGGCAGGGACGTAGTCGATCTCGCTGGTGCTGCCGTAGGACGTGCCGCCGGCGCCCACCTGGAGCCCCGGGCCCTGCGGCCCGCGACGCACGAGCACGCGGTCCTCGGCCAGGCGACCCCGCCCGTCGATGGGCGTGTTGGCCTGGGCGATGACGTGCTCCTCTTCCTCGTCGGCGGTGAGATACACGATCTCGTCGCCGACGCGGCCGTTCTGGACCTTGCGGTACGGGGTCTCGATGAAGCCGTACTCGTTGACGCGCGCGTAGCTGGCGAGCGTGCCGATGAGGCCGATGTTCGGGCCCTCGGGCGTCTCGATCGGGCACATGCGGCCGTAGTGGGTCGTGTGCACGTCGCGGACCTCGAACCCGGCCCGCTCGCGGCTGAGGCCACCCGGGCCGAGCGCCGACAGGCGCCGCTTGTGGGTCAGCCCGGCCAGCGGGTTGATCTGGTCCATGAACTGGGAGAGCTGGCTGGTGCCGCAGAACTCCTTGATGGCGGCCACCACGGGGCGGATGTTGATGAGCGTCTGAGGCGTGATGGCCTCGACGTCCTGGGTGGTCATGCGCTCGCGCACGACGCGCTCCATGCGGGAGAGGCCGATGCGCACCTGGTTCTGGATGAGCTCGCCCACCGACCGGATGCGGCGGTTGGAGAAGCTGTCCTGGTCGTCGAGGCGGTAGCCGGGACGGCGATCGGCCAGGTTCAGCAGGTAGGTGGTGGCCGCGAAGATCTCGCTCGGGCTCAGCACCCCCTGTCCCTCGGCGGGCCGCTCGAACTGGCCGAAGATCTCGGCGTTCTTCTCTATCTCGGGCGCGAGGCGGCGGTTCAGCTTGTACCGGCCGACGCGTGTGAGGTCGTAGCGCTTCGGGTTGAAGAAGGCGTTCTCGAAGTAGGCGCGGGCCGACTCCACCGACGGGGGCTCGCCGGGACGGGCCCGCTTGTAGATCTCGAGCAGGGCCTCCTCGCGGGTGGGCGCCAGCTCGCGCTCCTTCTCCCACTGGCCCTCGAGGAAGTCGAAGTGCCGGACGAAGCGCTCCAGCAGCCCGGGGTGTGCCTCCTCGTCGTAGCCGAGGGCACGGAGCAGGACGAACAGCGACAGGCGGCGCTTGCGGGCCACGCGTGTGCCGGCGGTCACGTCCTTGCCCGGCTTCTGCTCGACGTCGAACTCGATCCACTCGCCGCGGTAGGGGTGGATGGTGCCGGTGACGAGCTGATGCTTGGCCAGGTTCCGGAGGCGGAACCGCTCACCGGGCTGGAAGATGACGCCCGGCGACCGGACGAGCTGCGACACGACGACGCGCTCGGTGCCGTTGATGATGAAGGTGCCCTTCTCGGTCATCATCGGGAAGTCCCCCATGAAGACCGTCTGCTCCTTGATCTCGCCGGTGGTGGCGTTCATGAAGCGGGCCCGCACGAAGATCGGCGCGGAGAAGGTCATGTCCTTCTCCTTGCACTCCTGCTCCGTGAACTTGGGCGGCGGGCGGAGGTCCGGGTCGGCGGCGTCGAACTCGAGCTCGAGCCGGAGCTGACCGGTGAAGTCCTCGATCGGGCTGATGTCGCGGAACGTCTCCGCGAGCCCCTGGTCGAGGAAGTCGCGGAAGCTCTCGCGCTGGATCGCGATCAGATCGGGCAGCGGCAGGACCTCGTCGAGGTTGGCGAAAGAGAAGCGTTCCCGGGTGCTGGGACGAACGGGCAAAGTGTCTCCTCTAGGAGCAGACGGGCGGGGCGGCAGCCGTCAGGGCGCGCGCGACGTAGGCCAGGTTTTCGAGTGGCAGGACGCGAGCGGGCACGGCAACCCGTCAGCTTACTGACCCCAGCGCGCAAGAGCAAGACCCCCTTGGCGGGGCAGTTCCTGGTGAGGGTAAGACGAAACCGCCCGCGGGTCAAGGGTTTGGCTTCTCCCCGGTCGAATCGGCGGATGCCGCCGGTTCGACCGGGGAGAACCGGGCGTTACTTCAGATCGACGGTGGCGCCGGCGCCCTCGAGCTGGGCCTTGGCCTTCTCGGCGTCCTCCTTGGACACCTTCTCGAGCACCGGCTTGGGCGCGCCGTCGACCAGGTCCTTGGCCTCCTTCAGGCCGAGATTGGTCAGCGAGCGCACCTCCTTGATGACCTGGATCTTCTTGTCACCCGCGGCCTGGAGGACGACGTCGAACTCGTCCTTCTCCTCCTCGGCCGGGGCGGCCTCGCCACCACCGCCGGCGGCCGGCGCGGCCGCGACCGGCGCGGCCGCGGTGACGCCGAACTTCTCCTCGAACTCCTTGAGCAGCTCGCTCAGCTCGAGGACGGTCATGTTGGCGATGCCGTCGAGGATCTCTTCCTTGGTGGCCATTACTCCTGCTCCTCCTGGGGTTCGGCGTCGGCTGCCGGGGTGTCCGGCGCCGCAACTGCGTCGGTGTTCTCGGGGACTGGGGTCTCGGTGACTGCCGGTGCTTCGGCCTCGGGTGCCGGTGCTTCGGCCTCGGGTGCCGCGGCTTCGGTTTCAGATGCCGCGGGCTCTGCTTCCGCGGCGGGTGCTTCGGCCTCGGGTGCCGGTGCTTCGGCCTCGGGTGCCGGAGGTTCGGGCGGCGCGTCGGCAGCCCGCTGGTCGAGCAGCGCCTTGAGGCCGTAGGCCAAGCTGCGCGGCAGCGCCTGCAGCAACCCGGCGAACGTCCGCATCGGCGCCGCCATCGCACCGGCGAGTTGCGCGAGCAACACATCGCGGCTCGGCAGCTCGGCCAACGCGCTGGTGTCGCCGGCGGACAGCACCTTGGTACCGAGCAGGCCGCCCTTCACGACGAGCGCGGGGTTGGTGCGGCCGAAGTCGCGCAGCGCCTTGGCCACCGCGGCGGCGTCGGTCTCGACGAACGCGATGGCCGTCGGCCCGGTGAGCATCGCCTCGAACTCGGCCAGGCCCAGGTCGCGCGCCGCGAACCGCACCAGCGTGTTCTTGTAGATCTTGTAGTCGCCGCCGGCTTCGCGCAGAGCGCGCCGGAGACGGGAGATCTCGGTGACGTTCAGGCCGCGGTATTCGGTGAGGATCGCGGCGCTGGCAGCCGACAGGCGCTCGCGCACCTCGTCGACCACCGCGACCTTTTCCGGTCTCGGGTTGTCCATGGGGCTCCTCGTCGGGCGGGCCGGGTGGCCCTTTGAGCGCCGGGTGGCGCACCGGATGTCTACGGGGCGTATCGGGTGGCGAGGGTACTCGACGCTCCGGGCCTAGGCCGAGGCGGCGGCGACCTCGTCCTGCGGGCGAAGGCGGCTGGCGTCGACCTTGATGCCCGGGCCCATCGTCGTGCTGATGGTGACGCCCTTGATGTACCGGCCCTTCGCGGAGGCCGGCTTGGCCCGGTTCAGCTCCTCGACGACGGCCCGGAAGTTCGCCAGCAGCGCCGGCTGGTCGAAGCTGGCCTTGCCGATCGGCGTGTGGACGTTGCCATACCGGTCGGTGCGGTACTCGACCCGACCGCCCTTGAACTCGGCGACCGCCTTGCCGACGTCGGCCGTCACCGTGCCGGTCTTGGGGTTGGGCATCAGGCCCCGCGGCCCGAGCACCCGGCCGAGCCGTCCCACCTGACCCATGAGGTCCGGCGTGGCGATCGCCAGGTCGAAGTCCATGAACCCGTTCTGCACCTTCTCGACCAGGTCGTCGGCGCCGACGACGTCGGCCCCGGCGGCGCGGGCCTCCTCGGCCGCCGGGCCGGCGGCGAACACCGCGACCCGGACGGTCTTGCCGCTGCCCGACGGCAGGCTGACGGTGCCGCGCACCATCTGGTCGGCTTTCCGGGGATCGACGCCGAGGCGGACGGCCAGCTCGACGCTCTCGTCGAACTTCGTCGCCGGCAGCGTCTTGATGATGTCCAACGCCTCGGCCGGACTGTGGAGTTGCTGGCCGTCGAACCGCCGCGTCGCGTCCGTGTACCGCTTCCCGTGCTGCGCCATTTCGGCTCCCTCGAAACATCACGGCCGCCGGGCGAGGTGGTCCCGGTCGAGCCTCGGTTGGTGGTGGTGGTGGTGGACTAGCCCTCGACGCGGAAGCCCATCGAGCGGGCGGTGCCGGCCACCTGCTTCTTGGCGGCGTCGAGGTCGTTGGCGTTGAGGTCGGGCATCTTCATCTGCGCGATCTCGGCGACCTGCTTGTCGGTGACGCGGGCCGCGACCGTGCGGCCCGGCGTCTGTGACCCCTTGTCGACACCGGCGGCGGCCCGCAGCAGGACGGGCGTCGGCGGGGTCTTGAGCACGAACGTGAACGTCCGGTCGGCGAAGACGGTGATCTCCACCGGCACGATCGTGCCGCGCTGGTTCTCCGTCTGGGCGTTGTAGAGCTTGCAGAAGTCCATGATGTTGACGCCGTGCGGACCGAGCGCGGTGCCGACCGGCGGGGCCGGCGTCGCCTGGCCCGCCGGGATCTGGATCTTCACGATCGCGACGACTTGCTTCTTCGCCATCAGAGCTTGGCCACCTGACTGAACTCGAGTTGGACCGGGGTCTCCCGGCCGAAGATGTTGACGAGCACCTTGAGCTCGAGGCGGTCCTCGTTGATCTCGGCGATGACACCGGTGAAGTCGGCGAACGGGCCTTCCTTCACGCGAACGGTCTCGCCCAGCTCGTACTCGAGGCGCGGTCGGGTCTTCCGCTGCGGCGCCCCTTCGGCGCCCTCGGGCTTGACCTGCAGGAAGGTCTCGACGTCCCGGCGCGCCAGCGGCACCGGCTTGGCGCCGTTGCCCACGAATCCGGTGACACCCGGCGTGTTGCGCACGACGCGCCACGAGTCGTCGTCGAGCCAGCAGCGCACGAGCAAGTACCCGGGGAACACCTTCTTCTGGACGACGACCTTCTTGCCGCCCTTGAACTCGATGACGTCTTCCATCGGGATGACGACCTCGAAGATCGAGTCCTCCATGTTCATGGAGGAGATGCGGCTCTCCAGGTTGGACTTCACCTTGTTCTCGTAGCCGGCGTACGTGTGCACGACGTACCAGGCGCCGGGCCGGTCGTACGGGCTCTCGACCGCGGCGACCGCGTCTTCGTCGTCCTCGTCGGCGTCGAGGAGCTCGTCCTCGGTGAGGACCACGTCGTCGGTGAGGACCACGTCGTCACCGACCGCGGCCTGGTCCTCGGCGGGCGTCGCCTCGTCGTCGATGCGCGCCTCGTCCTCGGCCGTGAACTCCGGCTCGGGGGCTGCGGTCTGGTCTGTGGTGGTGGTGAGGAAGTCGCTCATTGTCCTGGCCGATGCAAGAGGAAGAAGGTCAGCTTGCCCGACCCGTAGTCGAGCACGAAGATCAGCGCGGTCAGCAGGATCAGCGCCACGCCGACGATCTCGGAGTACCGGATGACCTCGGCGCGCGTCGGCCACGCGACCTTGCGGAGCTCGGCGCGGACCTGCCGCGCGTACTCGGCCGGGTTGGTGCGCTGCGCCTTGGGCGCGGGCCGGGGGGGCGGTTGGCGGCGCGCGGGAGCACCATCGGGCCCCATCTGGCCCTGGCGCTGCATCATCCGTTTGGTTTCTCTGTTCACAGGCCCACCTCAGGAGCAGGGCAGGAGGGACTCGAACCCCCAACCGCCGGTTTTGGAGACCGGTGCTCTACCAATTGAGCTACTGCCCTTCGGGGGGTTGAAGTACCCGGTCGAGGATAGCGGACCGGCCGCGCTCTCTTCCCCTCGGGTTCCGCTCGGGTCAGCTGGCGATGCGGAGCTTCTTGTGGCGGCGGGTCACCAGGATGATGGCACCGGCGGCGCCGGCGGCCGCGGTCGCGGCGGCGACACCGCCGACGTAGGCCACGCGCCGGCCGGTGAGGAGCGAGCGGATCGCGCCCCGCTCGCCGGCCTCCTCGAGGTGGGCGAGGATGTCGGTCAACAGTCCCGGCGTGGGCTCGAGGACCTGGGTGCGGAGCTGGTGCAGCGCCTTCAGGAGCTTGCGGTACTGCACGAGCTCGGCCTGGCAGCGGAGGCAGCCGTCGACGTGGCGGGCCATCGACAGGTCGGCCACCGCGGCACCGTCGACGATGCCGGGCAGCGCCTCGGCAACCGCGTCGCAGTCGACGTGGTCCACGCGGTCAGACCGCATGCGCGCTCTCCTCTCCCCGCAACGGGAACAGCCGCTCCCGAAGCTTGCGCCGCGCCCGGTGCAGCCGGACCTTCGCCGCCGCCTCGGTGATCCCCAGCTCCTGGGCGATCGCCTGGTGGGGCAGGTCGTACACGTCCCGCAGCACGACGACCGCTCGCAGGCGGGGGGGCAACTCGGCCAGCGCGCCGTTGACGCGATCCCGGAGCAGCTCGGCGTCGGCCATCGCCTCGGGGTCGGCCTCGGGCCGGAGGTCGGCGATGGCGGCGTCGTCGGTCAGCTCGTCGTGCCGGGCCTTCGACCGCTTCCCCACGAGGGTCGCGGCGCAGTTGGCCGTGATCCGGTACATCCAGGTGGAGAACTGGGCGTCGCCACGGAAGCGCTTGAGGGCGCGGTAGGCACGCAGATAGGCGTCCTGCGTCACGTCGCGCGCGTCCTCCTCGTCTCCGGTGAGCCGGTAGGCGAGCGTGTACGTGTCGGCGTACGTGGCTCGCACCAACTCGTCGAAGGCGTCCCGGTCGCCCGCTTTCGCGGACTCGACCAGGTCGCCCAGGTCCATTGGCATGTCGCTCCTTAGGACCGGACGAAGGCGCAAGAAGTTACTACCGGGTTTCCTTGTGCAGGGTGTGGCCGCGGTCCCAGCGGCAGTACTTCTTCATCTCGATGCGCTCACGGTCGTTCTGCTTGTTCTTGACGGTGATGTAGTTGCGTCGCTTGCAGACGTCGCAGGCCAGGGTGACCTTGACGCGCTTCTCGGACTTGGCCATTGCGGTTTCCTTACTTGAGGATCTTGGTCACGGAGCCGGCGCCGACGGTGCGGCCACCCTCGCGGATGGCGAAGCGCAGGCCCTCGTCCATGGCGATGGGGTTGATGAGCTCGACGGTCATGACGGTGTTGTCGCCCGGCATGACCATCTCGGTGCCCTCGGCCAGGCGGATCTGGCCGGTGATGTCGGTGGTGCGGAAGAAGAACTGGGGCCGGTAGTTGTTGAAGAACGGGGTGTGGCGGCCGCCCTCCTCCTTGGTCAGCACGTAGACCTGGGCCTCGAAGCTGGTGTGGGGGGTGATCGAGCCGGGCTTGCACAGCACCTGGCCCCGCTCCACCTCCTCCTTCTTGGTGCCCCGCAGCAGGGCCCCGATGTTGTCGCCGGCCCGGCCCTCATCCAGCAGCTTGCGGAACATCTCGACGCCGGTGCACACCGTCTTGGTGGTCGGGCGGATGCCCACGATCTCGACCTCGTCGCCCACGTGCACGACGCCCTGCTCCACCTTGCCGGTGACCACGGTGCCCCGGCCGGTGATGGTGAACACGTCCTCGATGGGCATCAAGAAGGGCTTGTCGACCGGGCGCTCGGGCTCGGGGATGTAGGAGTCGACCGCCGCCATGAGCTCGAGGATCCCGGCGGTCCAGGCCTCGTCGCCCTCGAGCGCCTTGAGGGCGCTGACCCGGATGACCGGGGTGTCGTCGCCCGGGAACTCGTACTCGCTCAGCAGCTCGCGCACCTCGAGCTCGACCAGGTCCAACAGCTCCTCGTCGTCGACCATGTCGGCCTTGTTGAGCGCGACCACGATGTAGGGGACCCCGACCTGGCGGGCCAACAGCACGTGCTCGCGGGTCTGGGGCATGGGGCCGTCGGCCGCGCTGACCACCAAGATGGCGCCGTCGACCTGGGCGGCGCCGGTGATCATGTTCTTGATGTAGTCGGCGTGGCCCGGCATGTCGACGTGGGCGTAGTGGCGGTTGTCGGTCTCGTACTCGACGTGGGCGATCGAGATGGTGATGCCCCGGGCCTTCTCCTCGGGCGCCTTGTCGATCTGGTCGAAGGCGGTGAAGGCCACGTTGGGGTTCTTGTCGTGGAGCACCTTGGTGATGGCCGCGGTGAGCGTGGTCTTGCCGTGGTCGATGTGGCCCATCGTCCCGACGTTGACGTGGGGCTTGGTGCGCTCGAACTT
>JAODBK010000048.1 GCA_025463925.1 Acidimicrobiales bacterium
GGCGAGCACGGCGGCGACGGGGCGCGACTCGCGGCCGCGCTCGGTGTCGACCCGGGCGGGGTGCTCGACCTCTCGGCCAGCCTCAACCCGGTCGCGCCCGACGCCGGCGCGGTCGTCGGCAAGCACCTCGACGCACTGGGTCGGTACCCCGACGCCGCGGCCGCCACCGCCGCGCTGGCGCGGGCGTTGGCGGTCGACCGCGACCGCGTGCTGCTCACCAATGGCGGGGCCGAAGCGATCGCGCTCGTCACCTCGGCGCTCGGCGGCCGCGTGGAGGAGCCGGACTTCTCGCTCTACCCGCGCGGCCTCGACGGGCCGCGCTGGCGCTCGAACCCGCACAACCCGACGGGGCGCTTGGCCGGCGAGGGTGAGACGGCCGACGTCTGGGACGAGGCGTTCTGGCCGCTGGCCACCGGCACGTGGACCCGCGGCGACGCCGACCGCGGCGCGGTCGTCCTCGGGTCGCTCACCAAGGTGCTGGCCTGCCCGGGACTGCGCGCCGGGTACGTCGTCGGCGACCGCGCGTTGATCGACGATCTGCGCGACCGCCAACCGGCGTGGTCGGTCAACGGTCTGGCGGCGGCCGCGCTGGCTGACCTGCTGGCGACGGTCGACCTGCCGGCGTGGGCCGCCGAGGTCGCGCGGTTGCGACGCGCGCTGGTGTCGGTGCTGCGCGAACACGGGCTCGAGCCCGAGCCGTCGGATGCCAACTACGTGCTCGTCGGGCGCGCCACCGGGCTGCGCGACCGGCTGGCTCGACGCGGCGTGCTGGTGCGCGACTGCGCCAGCTTCGGGCTCGCCGATCACGTGCGCATCGCGGTGCCGGACGACCGCGGCCTCACCCGGCTGCGTGACGCGTTGGTGACGGCGTGAGGGGCGGGCTCATGGTGTGCGGCACCAACAGCGACGCCGGCAAGAGCACGGTGGTGACCGGCGTGTGCCGGCTGCTGGCCCGGCGTGGCGTGAAGGTCGCGCCGTTCAAGGCGCAGAACATGGCGTTGAACTCCTTCGTCACCGGCGACGGCCACGAGATCGGGCGGGCCCAGGGGGTGCAGGCGCTGGCCGCCGGCGCCGAGCCCGACGTGACGATGAACCCCATCCTCCTCAAGCCCACCGGCGAGCGCACGAGCCAGGTCGTCGTCATGGGCCGGCCGTGGAAGGAGCTCGACGCCGCCGCGTACCAGGAGGCCAAGCCGGAGCTGTTCGACCTCGTCATGGATGCACTCACGGACCTCCGCGGCCGATTCGACGTCGTCATCTGTGAAGGCGCCGGCAGCCCGACCGAGATCAACCTGCTCGGCCGCGACATCGTCAACCTGCCCTTGGCCCAGCGGGCCGGACTGCCGGCGGTCGTCGTCGGCGACATCGACCGCGGCGGGGTGTTCGCGTCGCTGTTCGGCACCGTCGAGCTGCTGCCGCCCGACCTGCGCGCGCAGGTCCGCGCCTTCGTCGTCAACAAGCTGCGGGGCGACCCCGCACTGCTCGGGCAGGGCCCGGCCGACCTCGAACGGCGGACGGGTGTGCCGGTGATCGGTGTGCTCCCGTACCTCCACGACGTCGCGCTCGACGCCGAGGACTCGCTGGCGCTCGACGGCCGGCGACCGCGCCCCATCGGCGTCGCCGACGCCCTGGCCGACGCTCTCGACGTGGCCGTCATCCGCTTCCCGCGCATCGCCAACTTCACCGACCTGGACGCGCTGTCGATCGAGCCCGGCGTCTCGGTGCGCTACGTCAGCGACGCCGCCGGGCTCGGCCGGCCCGATCTCGTCGTGCTCCCGGGGACGAAGGCGACGGTGGCCGACCTCGAGTGGCTGCGCGGGCGCAATCTCGACCGGGCGGTGGCCGCGGCCGCGGATGCCGGCGCGCTGGTGCTCGGCATCTGCGGCGGCTACCAGATGCTCGGTCGCACGATCGTCGACGACGTGGAATCGGCGCGGGGTGTCGCCAGCGGGTTGGGCTGGCTCGCCGTCGACACGGTGTTCGCACCCGACAAGACGACGCGCCAGCGGCGCGGGCACTCGATGGGCCAGCGCGTCACCGGTTACGAGATCCATCACGGCAACGTCAGCCGGGCCGGGCCCGACGTCGGCTGGGTGCACCTGGACGACACCTATGGCGTCGACGACGAGGGCGCGGTCGACACCGACATGGCGCGGTTCCTCGGCACCAGCCTGCACGGGCTGTTCGAGTCCGACGGCTTCCGGGCGGCGTTCCTCGTCGAGATCGGGCGCCGGCGCGACAAGACGTTCGTCCCGGCCGGTGTGTCCTTCGCCGCGGCCCGGCAGGCGCAGTACGACCGGCTGGCCGACTCGATCGAGGCCAACGTCGACATCGACCGCCTCACCGACCTGATCGCCGAAGGCGCGCCGGCGTGATCCTCTTCCTCACCAACGCCGACACCGAGATCCTGGCGGTCCGGTCGGTGGTCGAGGCGCTGCCCGACGGCTTCCCGCCGGTGCGCGCCGGGCGGGCCGAGGGCCCGCCGCCCGACGTCGCCGACGCCGGGGTCGTGCTCGTCCGGCTGCTGGGTGGGCGCCGCGCCTGGCCCGAG
>JAODBK010000112.1 GCA_025463925.1 Acidimicrobiales bacterium
CTCGGCTGTGGTGTTGATCGATCACCAGCCGGCGGTCGTGTTAACAGTGCATCCCATTGATCACGGTCTCCGGGTTACCAATGTCGCTTGTTTCGCACAGTCGGCGAAGGCTCCGTGCGTTCCGACAGTCCTGAGCACGATCGGCGCGAACGGAAGCGTTCTCGTCGACCCCGTCTTTAAAGTGAAGTCATTTCGATGACGACGTTCGCCACCCTCGATGCGGCGCTGAAAGCGGGCTTTCACGTTTACGATCGCATCCCCGACGGTTATTTGGTGCGGACGTCTACGCCAAAAGGGTTTGCGTTGGCACTTGTGATCCTGCGGCGCTCACTGTGAATGCGGGACCCGGTGGCTTTCCTCATGGCACGCCGCGTCCACTGTTCTTCATCTTCCAAAACGAGACAACCCTATGCTTTTGCCCCGAAAGATCCCATTTAGCTTTCGCCGCGCCGCCGGTGCTGCGGCGTTGGCGCTTATCGCTTCAGTGGCGACGCCATCTGTAACCAGCGCCGGATCGGCTCCCGCCGTGTCCGCGCACATCGACCCTTGCTCCTATCTGAGCAATGCTGCCGCAAGCGTGGCACTGAGCGTACAACTCAGCGAGAACATGCAGCACGCCCGGGTCTCGAATGGCGTCTGCCGCTATAGCGTTCCTGGGCGGCCCGACACCCTCGCATTCGTTTACCTGGTGACGGGCAAAGCTGCGGCGTTACGTCGCTTTGCCGAGTTATTGCGCCTTTCAGGAAAGCGTTCGCAGGCGGTCGCCGGTGTCGGTGACGCCGCCTACGCGGTCGGATCGAACGTGTTCGCGGTTCGCGGTGATACCCTAATCGTCGTCAGCGTTGCAGAGCCCGGCGCTTCGCGACCGACACTTCGCTTAGCGTCAATCGCACTTGCGCGCAGTGTTGCGAATGGCCGCGTCGCTGCCAGCTGCACCTCCCGGAGATACAGCGCGCAGGTGCGCAATGCTGCGCGCTAGTCAAGTCACCGACTCGAAAACCCCCGACGATCATCGCGAACTCGCACTAAGGGTACCACGCATCACTTGCATATCGCGCACAGGAACACCGCAGTCGAAGCCGTGTTACGGTTGCCAAGCCGCCGCCGGCGTTTAGTTTTACTTGACGATCGGGACCGTCGCGGAAACCGAGCGCCCGCCGAAGGCCAGGTACACGCCTCCGGCGACGACGATCCCGACCAGCCAGCTCAGGTCCGCTCCGCCGAGGAGTCTGGTGGAGATCGGCCCCTGCAGCGCGGGAACGAGGCCATCTTCCACCGACCAGCCCGCGATGAGGCCGGCGAGGAACGCAACGATCCCGCCCCAGTTCATGTCGCCATATGCGCTCGCTTCCGGCGCGCGGTAGAGCTCGGCGACATCGATGTGGCCCCGCCGTTTGATGAAGAAGTCGGCCATGACGACGCCGGCCCAGGGGCTTGTCCACAGCACCAGGCTGATCATCCAATTGTCGAAGGCACTCGCGAACGAGGGCACGAGGACAAAGTAGATCGTGATCAGATAGCTGGCCACACCGACGATCAGCGCTAACGCGGTCCGCGAGAGGCGGAAGTCCATGCTGAGCGCTGCCAGCGCCGCCGAATACACGTTCAGGATATTCGTCGCAATCGGGCCGTGCAGCACCATCAGGAGCACCAGCACGCTGGCGACGCCGCCGAACACGGCGCTGACCATCTTGGCCGGGTCGGTATCCACGATCACGCTGGCAACACTGGCGCCGAGGATGGCAAGCCACACGGTGGGGACGAACATCCCCACGTAGCTGTACCAGAAGACGGCCGTCGAGGGCACGCTGCGCGGGACGAAGCGGGAATAGTCCGAGGCCCACGTGACCCAGCTGATCCCCCAGCCCACCCCCACCGCCGTCATCAGCAGCGTCAACCTCACCAGGTGGGCGTCGGGCGGAAGCGGACTGGTGAGGCCCCAGTTGACGATCCCGGGCCGGGTCCAGGCGAGGATGCTCATCAGCGCCATGATCGCCCCGGTTACCGGCACCGTATACTTCTCGAACGTGCTGATCGCATAGAAGCCATAGAAGCCGATGAGGGCCTGCAGCACCACCACGATGGTGATGACGTCCAGGTTCGTCAGCCAGGTGTTCGCAATCCCGAACTGGGCGAGAATGGCGACTGCGATCTTGACCGGGAAGTACGTGCTCACTCCGATCCAGCCTAGGGCGGTAAGGAACATCAACGCGCTCGGCAAGTAGGCGCCGCGCCGTCCGAACGCAGAGCGGCTGAGCACCATTTGGTTGACCCCGGTCTTGTGGCCGATCACCGTGAAGGCGGCGAAAATCGCGCAACCGATCAGGTTGCCCACGACGATGACGGCGATGGCCTCCAATAGGCCGAGCTTGAGAATGATGCCCAGCGCGCCGAGCGCCCAGTTGATCGGCGCGATATTAGCGCCGGCCCAGATCCACATCTGCTGTGGGCCGGTCGAGTGCCGGTCGGCGTCGGGGATGGGTTCCACGCTGTGGACGTCGGCCCAGCTTCCGCGT
>JAODBK010000093.1 GCA_025463925.1 Acidimicrobiales bacterium
TCCGTCGCCAGCGAGCACTCCCGGGCCAGGCGGGCCGCGGCCGCCTTGGAGCCGTCGTCGGCCCAGATCTTGCGGGCGTCCCAGGCGGCCAGCAGCCGGGCCCGGGCCGCGGCGAAGCGCGACTCCTGGCGCTGCAGGCCGATCACCGTCGCGTGCAGCTCGGCGTCGGAGAGCGCGTCCGGATCGAGCGCGAACAGCTCGTCGACTGCTGCTGCCAGTGCCGCCGCTGCCGGAGATTCCACGCCGCACCTCCCCACGCAATCGAACCGACCGAAGGGGAAGTGCCAGCACCCTATCGAACAGATGTTCGACCTGTCAAGCCCAGGCGGTATCCACCGGTCATTGCAACACCGGCGTTGTGCTGGTGTGGCAAGGGGGTGGGTGGGTGCCGGGAAAGAGACTGACGAAACAAGACCGCGAGGAGATCTCGCGAGCCGTCGCCGAGGGCAAGCCGTTCGCCGAGATCGGTCGCAGCCTGGGTCGGCCGACATCGACGGTGAAGCGGAACGGAGATCGATGCGCTTGTCGAGCCAGGCACGCGCAGATGCGCGCCGAGCGCGAATGTCGTCGGCGACGGTCGCGCAAGCTGTTCGCCAACCGGGCGTTGCACGACGCGGTCAACGCGGGGCGCGAGCAGCGATGGTCACCGGCTCAGATCGCCGGTCGCCTGCGACACGACCACGGTCGAACGACTGACGACGGTGCGTGGCTCAGCGGGCGCGAGATGCTCATCCGGAACGCCGCTCCGCAGGCGGTCAAGGGCACCAACCGACGCCCGGAACGGCAAGCCACCACCGAGAACGAGTACCTGCAGATCAGCAGGCGGCCGTGGCCTATTCGGCCCGCAGCGCAAGCGCGGGCCTCACCCGACCGGCAGATCGTCCGGCCAGCGCGGCGACGACGCTGGCGACGACGAGGACGGCCGGCACCGACGCGAGGACGGCGAGCACGGGGACGACCGGCCGGGCGGCAACGCCCATGCGATCGGCCAGCGTCGTCCAGGCCCATCGTCCGCCGGCGATGCCGAGCGGGAGCCCTACGGCGATGGGAATGGCCGTGAGCACGAACGCCTGCCATGCCACGGTGGACAGCACCTCACGGTGCACGAAACCGATCGTCTTCAGCACGGCGAGGTCGCGCCGGCGCGCTCGCACCGAAGTGACGAGCGTGTGGGCCAGCGTCGCCGCGGCCAGAAGGGCGAGCACAGCGGCCAACTGCGTCGGCAGCGCGCGGACGCGCCACACGTTCTCCACTTCGGCGGGCCGGATGTTCTTGAGCACGGCGCCCGGGAAGGCGGCGCTCATGCGCGCCAGCGTCGCCCCTTGGTCGCGGCCCGGCCGCAGGCGAATGAGGTATTGGGTGACGAGGGCGTCCGGCGAGATCCGGTGGAGTCCGTCGAGCGTCAGCAGCGCGCCCTGTCCGAGGCGGATCTGCCCGTTGACGACGACTGGAGAGATGAGGGCTCGCCCCACGATGCGGAACCGACCGCCTGCGGAATCACCCTCCAAGGTGACGTCCTCGCCGATGTGGCGATGGAGATCGCGCAAGGTGGTGGTGCCCAATGCCACCTCGCCCGCCGTCGTTGGGGCGCGACCTTCAAGCATCGAAGGCGCGACCGACCCCTTGGCCGCGGCGATCCCCATGACGGCCACGTGGGCACCATCCGCCTTGAGCTCGCCCCCGATCTCGCCGGTGATGCCGGCGAACTCGGCGACTCCGGGATCCTGCTCGAGCAGCGGGCCTGCCTGGTCGCGGATGTCGGTCTGCGTGTGCGGGTTCCCGACGGCGACATCCCAGCTCCACCCCTGGAGCCCGGGCGTCGTGGTGAAACGTTGCAGGCTCGTGCCGAAGGTCATCGCCGCGGTCACGGCCGCAATCGCGATCGCTACGCCGGCCAATGCCGGTGCCGCCGGCACCGCGCCGCGTCGGCGGCCAGTCTCGAAGGCGGCCCTGACTCCGGCGACAGCAGTCGCCGAGCCGCCCGCGCTCGCGAGGCGTTCCGCGGCTCGTGATGGCCGGGCGACGATGTTGTGCCGCGACCCGCCTCGGGCGCTGCTGACTCGCCACGCGGTCAGGGCGGCCCGAAGCATGATCAAGGTGATGAGGGCGACGAGGCCGACACCGAGCACGGCGACGTTCACGTCGAATCCAGGGTGCACTTCGGCCACGCGGGCCAATCCGATCTGCGTCAGCGGGGAGAGTGCCATCGCCACGACAAGCGCACCCGCACCACCACCCAGCGCGATCACTCCGGGCCGCAACAGGGCGGTGACGATCAACTGCGCGCGGGTGAACCCCAGCGCGACAAGTGTCGACGTGTCGCGTGCATCGAGAGCCATCTGAAACCCGATCGCCTGACCGAGGACGAGGAGGGAAGCGAGCGCGGCGAGTCCTGCGAAGAGCCAGAGGCCGACGGCCTGGAGGTGGGTCGATCGCTCGGTCTCCTTGCCGCTCGTGCGCTCGTCCGAGCCGGGGCCGACCTGGGCGTCAGGGCCGGCAACCGTGTGCGCGGCCCGCTCCCATGCCGGGTAATCGGCCGTTCCTCGACGGAGTCCGACAGAGGATGCGACGCCGAAGTTCGCAACCTCGTCGCGATACCTCTGGAAGAAGGCGTCGGTGAAGAGGACGTTGTTCCTGCTCATGTAGAGGACGTCGGGCGGCACGGCCGTCGTCGTGACGTCATCGCTCGATCGGACCACGCCGGTCACGCGAACGGTTACGCGTGGACCGCGGGGCTCCACGACTCCTCCGGCGAGCCAGTCGTCCGTCTGATCCCGTCCGAACGCGCCGAAGGTGAGGTGACTGCCGATGCCGAGATGCAGGTTGCGGGCGGCGAACTCGTTGATCGACACCTCGTCCTCCCGTTGCCGGTCGGGACGGTGGCCGTCCACCAAGATCGGCCCGTGGGCGGCGCGCTGGTGTGGGACGTGCACGAAGGCGATGGGGTTCGCGACCTTGGCGCGATCGATGTGGCCGTTCGCGTCGAGGATGGCCAGACCCATGAACGCGAACCTGGTGGCGCTGTCGACCTGGGGCAGCGCCTCGACCTGGTCGAGGTGTTCCTCGTCGCCGAAGAAGCCGGCGTCCCCGGCGTCGGTGGTGTCGAGGAACCGGCTCATGGCAGTGTCCGTTCGTCGCGCCCCGGCCGCCGCAGCGATGACGACGCCCGCCGCGAGGGCGACGAGCACGGCAAGGGCGATCGTCATGCGCCATCCGTTGCGCAGGGCAGGCCGTGACCGGGCCCATACGCACCTCATGACCTGATTATCGTTGGCGCCTGATCGGGCGCGAAAGGGTGCCACCACACTCGCTGGGGGATAGTCACACCATCGACTGATGCCACCGTCGCCGCGATGTTCACGGCCACAGCAGCGCGACGACCGACGTCGAGTCCACTGGTGTCTCGTTGCTCGATCTGGTCACGAACCGCTCGGCAATGGATCGAGCGGCAACGCCTGTGGGCGAGCGAGGTGGTAGCCCTGCCCCCACGGGACGCCGAGCGCGCGCAGTGCGGACAAGTCGTCCGCGGTCTCGATTCCCTCGGCCACGATCGTGGCCGAGATCTCGTCGGCGAAGTTGACGAGCGCTCCCGCCAGGGCCCGGCGCGCCGGGTCCGAGTGGATGCCGCGGGTCAGATCCAGATCGAGCTTGATGATGTCGGGCTCGAGCTTGAGGATGTGTTGGAAACCGGCATAGCCGGCGCCGGCGTCGTCGACCGCGATGCGAACCCCATCGCTTCGGATCGGGCTCAGCGCCGCCACCAGCG
>JAODBK010000097.1 GCA_025463925.1 Acidimicrobiales bacterium
CGAGGCGCGAGAGCGGTCGTCGGCCGCGGCCGCGACCGCGGCCCGCGCCCGCCAGGCGGTGCTCGATGCGCGCGGCGTGCTGGCGCAGGCCGCCGAGGCCGGAACCCAGGCATCGGCGGCGCTCGAGGAGCACGACGACCGCCGCACCGCGCTGGCCGACGCGCTCCATCGCCTCGAGTCGGAGCGGGCCGCGGTGTCGGCCGAGGGCGACGCGCTCGCGGCGCACGTCGCCGAGCTGGCCGAGCGGGCCGACCGCGACGCGACCCGTGTGGCCGAGCTCGAAGCGGTGCTGCCCGGGCTCGAGGCCGAGGAGGCGGCGGGTCACGAGCGGGCGCTGGCGCAGCGGTCGGCGCGACGCCGGCTCGAGGAGCGGGCCGCCGCGGTCACGACGCTGCGAACCGATCTCGAGGTACGCGCCGCCGGGCTCGACGAGCGCCGGTCCGTCCTGACCGCCCGCCTCGCCGAGGCGGAGGCGCGGCTCACGCGGTTCGCGTCCGAGCGCGAGGCGGCGGCCGGCCGGCGGGCGCATGTCGACGTCCTCCTCGCCCGCACCGGGCGACTCGCCGCGCTGGTCGAGGACCGCATGGGCGTGATCGACGCCGAGCTGACGACGTTGCGCGACCGGCGCCGGCGCCAGTCCGAAGCGGCGCGGGCGGCCGCCGATCAGCTCGACGCGCTGCGGCGCGACCGGCGGGCCGCCGAGCAGCGCCTGGGTGAGCTGCGCGAGCGGGCCAACCGGGCCGAGCTCGACGAGGCCGAGGCCCGCATGCGACTCGAGGCGTCCACCGAGGCACTGCGGCGGGACTTCGACCTCGAGCCCGACCGCGCCATGGAAGCGGCGTGCCCCGAGCTGCCGCCCGGCACCACCGCGCCGGGCCGGGTCCGCGAGCTCGAACGCGAGCTCCGGCTGATGGGCCCCATCAACCCGCTGGCGCTCGAGGAGTTCACCGCGCTCTCGGAGCGCCACACGTTCCTGGAGGCGCAGCTCGACGACGTGAAGTCGAGCCGGCGCGAGTTGGCCAAGGTCATCCGCGAGATCGATTCCGAGATCGTCGAGGTGTTCCGGGCGGCGTACGCCGACGTCTCGGAGAATTTCGTCAGCCTCTTCGAGACGCTCTTCCCCGGCGGGCACGGCCGGTTGCAGCTGACCGACCCCGACAACCCACTCGAGACCGGCATCGAGATCGAAGCCCGCCCGGTCGGCAAGAACGTGCGCAAGCTCTCGTTGTTGTCGGGTGGCGAGCGTTCGCTGACCGCGCTGGCCTTCCTCTTCGCGGTGTTCCGCAGCCGGCCCTCGCCCTTCTATCTGATGGACGAGGTCGAGGCCGCGCTCGACGACGTCAACCTGCACCGCTTCCTCGATCTCATCCACGAGTTCCGCGAGGAAGCGCAGCTCGTCATCGTGAGCCACCAGAAGCGGACGATGGAGGCGGCCGACTGCCTCTACGGCGTCACCATGCAGCCGGGTGGGTCGAGCCGGGTGATCTCCGAGAAGGTGACGGCGGGCGCCTGACGCGCCGCGCTACTGGCTCGGCAGCACCACGATCCGGATGGCGATGAGCTTGCCGCCGGAATCCCGTTTGCTCTCGACGACGAGGTTCTCGCCCGGCTGGATCTTCGTCCCGGGCGCCGGCGTGGCGGTGAGCACCGCCGTCTGATCGTTGAGCGTGATGTTGCGTTGGCCGTTGCGCGTCTTGAGGATGACCGTCGTGCCGTTGACACTGACCACCTTGCCGAGCGCACCCAGTTGCAGGCCCTTGCCGGCGCTGCCGGTGGCGCCGGTCGCCGCCGCCTTCCCGCCGCTCTTGCTGGCCCGCCCGGCGGCGTAGCCGCCGCCCGCGAGCGCGATCGCGAGGATGACGGCCAGCACGATGAGCGCGGGCCGTCGGTCGGGCGTGGCCGGGGCGGTGGTGTCTGACATGAGCGGCGAGCGTATCGGCGGGTCGGACCCGTCCGGCACCACCGGTAGGCTCGACCGCCCATGACCGTCGTGTTGATCGTCCTCGCGGCCATCATCGTGGTGGGCGGCGCGGCATTCGTCGCCACCGCGGCGCGCCGCCGGGCCCGCCACCCGGGCATCGAGGCGCCGCCGGCCCCGACCGCGCCGCCGAAACCCCCGCCGCCCGAGGTCCTCACCGTCGAGCCGGAGGTCGTCGAGCCGGAGGCCGTCGAGCCCGAGGTCGTCGAGAAGCCGCGGTTCCGCGAGCGGCTGGGCAAGGCCCGCTCGCTCTTCGCGGGGTACGTCGGCGCGGTCCTGTCCCGTTCGACGATCGACGACGAGACGTGGGACGACCTGGAGGAGGCGCTCATCCGCGCCGACGTCGGCATCCATGGCACGACCGTGCTGCTCCACGAGCTCAAGGCGCGGGTGAAGTCGGAGGGGATCACGACGCCGGACGCGCTGATCGAGGCGCTGAAGGCCGACCTCAAGAAGAGCCTCGCCGGTCCCGACCGCGGTCTGCGGTACGAGCCCGGGCCGCCGAACGTGTGGCTCTTCGTCGGCGTCAACGGAGTCGGCAAGACGACGACGATCGGCAAGGTCGGCAAGCAGCAGGCGGCGGAGGGTCGCTCGGTGCTGATGGCTGCCGGCGACACGTTTCGCGCCGCGGCGGCCGAGCAGTTGGCGACGTGGGCCGAGCGGGCCGGCGCCGAGCTGGTGCGCGGTACCGAGGGCGGCGATCCGAGCGCGGTCGTGTTCGACGCCGTCGAGCGGGCCGCGGCGCGCGGGTACGACGTCGTGCTGGCCGACACCGCCGGCCGGCTCCACACCAAGGTCAACCTGATGGAGGAGCTGCGCAAGGTGCGCCGCGTGGCCGAGAAGGCGCCCGGCCAGGTCACCGAGGTGCTGCTCGTGATCGACGCGACCACCGGCCAGAACGGGCTCGTCCAGGCGAAGCAGTTCACCGAGGCGGTGGACGTGACCGGCGTCGTGCTGACCAAGCTCGACGGCACCGCCAAGGGCGGCATCGCGCTGGCCATCCAGTCGGACCTGGGCATACCGGTCAAGCTGGTCGGCTTGGGTGAGCAGGTCGACGACCTCGTCGCCTTCGACCCGGACGAGTTCGTCGAGGCGCTGTTCGAGGAGTAGATCCTCGGGAACTTGCCGGCCGGGCGTACCGTCGAACCGGCATGAGGAATCGTGTGGTGCTCTGGCTGGTGCTGGTGGGGTTCGCCGGCCTGACCACCGTCCTGGTCGCCACGCACGGCGCCGGCACGCGAGCCACCGCGCCGCCCCGTCGGCTGCCGGCGCTGGCGATCGGGACGGAAAGCAGCTGGGCTGGTGCCGCGATGGGCACGCCGGCGGCGGGCGCCGCGATGGGTGCGAGCTATCCGGGGCGCACCGAGTACCGGCTCGCCGGCCCACTGCCCGAGCTGGCGACCACGGCGCACGCGATGCTGCTGAAGGACGTCCACGCCGCGGCGCGCGTCCCGTCGATCGCCAAGGCCCTCGGCGTCGCGCCCGCGAAGGTGCTCGTCGAGCCGGTGCCCGGTCAGCCCTGGCGGTACGGCGACGGCATGAGCGGGTCGGTCAGCAGTGGTTGCGCGGTCGCGCTGCCGGCGAGTTCGACGTGCATTCCGCCGCAGCGGCCGGCCGGGTTGCCGAGCCAGGCCGAGGCCGAGCGCATTGGTCGCGACGCGTTGGCCGGCACCGGCGTCGAGCTGGCCGGCGCCATCGTGCGGGTCGACGACGGCTTCTCGGCGTGGAACGTCGCGGTGTCACCGAAGGTCGACGGCCGCATCGTCGTCGGCTGGACGTGGACCGCGTCGGTCGGCGTCAACGGCGCGATCGACTCGGCGTCCGGGTTCCTCGCTCAGCCGGTTCGGGGTGACGAGTACCCGTTGATCGGCGCTCAGGCGGCCTTCGACCAGCTGAAGGACCTGCCCCAGATCGAGGTCGCGATTGCCTGCGCGCCCGACCCCGCCTGCCCGACTCCGAAACCGGTCGTCCGCACGGTGACGGGCGGCCAGCTCGCGCTGATGTATGCGCCGTGGGCCGACGGCAAGGGCGCGATGCTCATCCCGGCGTATCTCTTCGCCGTCGACGACGGGTCCACCATCCCGGTCGTCGCGCTGCCGGCGCGGTTCCTGACCCCGCCCGACCGCGGGCCGGTCGAGACGAAACCCGGTCAACCCACCCAGCCCGAGTCGGTGCCGCCGGCCCCGCCGGCCAGCGCGGCAGGTGGTGCACCCGCGGTCCGGTAGCCTGGCCAGCCGCATGTTCGACGCTCTTTCCGACCGGTTCGAAGGCATCTTCAAGCGGCTGCGCGGCCGCGGGCGCCTCGGCGAGGCCGAGATCGACGAGGTGCTGCGCGAGATCCGCGTCGCGCTGCTGGAGGCCGACGTCAACGTCCGGGTGGCCCGTACCCTCATCGGCCGGATCAAGGAGCAGTGCCTCGCTGCCGACCTGGCGAAGAGTCTCACGCCGGCGCAGCAGGTCATCAAGATCGTGCACGACGCGCTGGTCGATGCCCTCGGTGGCGCCAACCTCAAGATCACCTACGCGTCGAAGCCGCCCACCGTCGTGCTGATGGCCGGCCTCCAGGGTTCGGGCAAGACCACTGCCTCGGCCAAGCTGGCCCGCTGGTTCAAGCAGCAGGGCCGCCACCCGTTGCTCGTCGGGGCCGACCTCCAACGCCCGGCCGCGGTCGAGCAGCTGCGGGTGCTCGGCAAGCAGGTCGACGTGCCGGTGTTCAGCGAGCCGAGCAGCGCGGTCGACGTCGCCGGCAAGGGCCTCGACGAGGCGCGCCGCCTCGGCCGCGACGTCCTCATCGTCGACACCGCCGGCCGGCTGCACATCGACGCCGAGCTGATGGACGAGGTGCGCCGCATCTCGGAATCGATCCGGCCCGACTACACCTTCCTGGTCGTCGACGCGATGACCGGGCAGGACGCGGTCAACGTCGCGGAATCGTTCAACGAGACGCTCTCGCTCGACGGCGTGATCCTCTCCAAGCTGGACGGCGACGCTCGCGGCGGCGCCGCCCTCTCGGTGAAGGAGGTGGTCGGCAAGCCGATCGCGTTCGCCTCGGTGGGGGAGAAGATCGCCGACTTCGAGGCCTTCCACCCCGAGCGGATGGCCAGCCGCATCCTCGGCATGGGCGACGTGCTGACGCTGATCGAGAAGGCCGAGGAGGCGTTCGATCAGGAGGAGGCCGAGCAGGCGGCGGCCAAGCTGGCCAAGGGCCAGTTCACCCTCGAGGACTTCCTGGCCCAGATGCAGCAGATCAAGAAGATGGGGCCCCTCCAGAACATCATCGGTATGCTTCCCGGGATTCCGAAGGAGCTCAAGAAGGCGGAGATCGACGACCGTGAGCTCGCGAGGGTCGAGGCGATCATCCGATCGATGACGCCGCAGGAACGTCGTGACCCGTCGACGATCAACGGGTCACGCCGGCTCCGCATCGCCAATGGCAGTGGCATGCAGACGAGCGACGTCAACCAACTGCTGAAGCAGTTCAAGGAAGTCTCGAAGATGATGAAGATGTTCGGCAAGGGGCCGAAGGGCATGCGGGGCAAGGGGCCCCAACTGCCGTCGATGGACTTAGGGATCTAGGAGAAACAAGCCGTGGCCGTGAAGCTCCGCCTGATGCGGATGGGCAAGAAGAAGCAGCCGACGTACCGCGTGGTCGCGGCCGACTCGCGCTCGCCGCGCGATGGCCGGTTCATCGAGATCATCGGAACCTACGAGCCGCGCGCCGATCCGTCGGTGGTCAAGGTCGACCGGGCCAAGGTCGACAAGTGGCTGTCGCAGGGCGCGCAGCCCACCGAGACCGTCGCCAAGCTGTTGAAGATCGCGGCCGACGCGCCGGCACCGGCCGAATGAGTGATTTCGGCAACGAGGCGGACGGCAACCAGGCGGACGGCAACGAGGCCGACTTCGACGACGAGCCCGACGGCAACCGTGTCGAGGGCGGCCGGGCCCGCGCCGTGCTGCACTACCTCGCCACGTCGATCGTCGACGAGCCCGACTCGGTGCACATCGAGGCCGAGGAACGCCGCAACGGATCGGTCGACCTCCAGCTGCACGTTGCGCCCGGCGACATGGGCCGCGTGATCGGCCGCCGCGGCCGCGTCGCCCAGTCCATCCGGACGATCGTGCGGGCCGCCGCCGCCAGCGAGGGCGGCGACGCGTCGGTCGACATCGTCGACTGACTGCTGCCAACTGACTGCTGCCAACTGACGTGCTGCTCGAGATCGGGCAGATCGTCAAGCCCCACGGCCTCCGCGGTGAGGTCATCGTGCGGCTCACCACCAACCGCTCCGAGCGCATGGCGGCCGGCGTGATCCTCGATTCCGATCGCGGGCCGATGGAGATCCTCCACGCGTCGCCGCATCAAGGCCGGTTCATCGTCGCCTTCGACGGCGTCTTCGATCGCGATGGCGCCGAGGCGCTGCGGGGACTGCTGTTGCGGGCCGAGCCGATCGACGACGAGGGCGCGCTGTGGGTGCACGAGCTCATCGGCGCCGAGGTCGTCGGCGTCGACGGCCGGGCCTACGGCACCGTGGAGGCCGTCGAGGCCAACCCGGCGAGCGACCTGCTCGTCCTGCCCGGCGGCGGACTGGTGCCGCTGACGTTCGTGGTGTCGCAGGAACCGGGCCGCGTCGTCATCGACCCCCCGCTGGGCCTGCTCGATTGAGCGGAACCCTGGCGATCAGTCCTGGGGACCGGCGGACCTGACCTGCTCGACCGCGACCAGCGCGTCGCGGAGCTGCTGGATCCAGTCCGCCTGGTGGGTACCGACCAGCCGGACGCACCACGCCAATGCCTCGCTTCGGCTGCGGGCCACGCTGGCGTCGACCAGCGTGTCGAGCACCACCCGCTCGTCGAGACGGAGCCGCGTCATCACCGGCACGCTCGTGGTGGTGAAGAGCTCACGGACGTCACCGCACTGCACGCCCCAGCTCACCTTGCGCCGGGTGCGGGCCTCGGCGTCGGCCGCGATGCGCATCCGCTGATCGCGGGTGTCCTCGCGGAAGCGTTGGATCCGGGACCGCCGGGCCGCGTCGAGCGCGTCCGGGCCGGCGCCCTTGTCGAGCTTGGGCTCGGCGAGCGAGCCGGTGACGAGGATCTCGTCGCGGTCGGCCATGACCTCGGGCGGGGCCATGAACCAGTCTTCGGGGACCTGGCCGGCGAACCAGGCGGCCAGCTTTTCGTGCTTCGACGTTGCTGTCATTACTTCATTACAACACACTGAGCAGGTGGGTGCGCGACGATCCGGCCGGCCATGCAGATCGACCTCTTCACGATCCTCCCGACGCTGCTCGAGGCGCCCCTCGCCGGCAGCCTCCTCGGACGGGCGCGGTCGCGGGGCCTGGTCGACGTGCGGGTCCACGACCTGCGGCGGTTCACCGACGACGTCCACCGGTCGGTCGACGACGCGCCGTTCGGCGGCGGGGCCGGCATGGTGCTGCTGCCGGAGCCGATCTTCGCGGCGGTCGAGGCCGTCCAGCCGCACCGGCCGTTGTTGCTGCTCGGCCCGGGGGGCCGGCGCTTCGACCAGGTGGTGGCCGTGGAGCTGGCGGCGTCGCCCGGCTTCTCGCTGGTGTGCGGGCGGTACGAGGGCGTGGACGAACGGGTGCGCGAGCACCTGGTCGACGGCGAGCTCTCGGTGGGCGACTACGTGCTGGCCGGCGGCGAGGCCGCGGCCTGGGTGGTGGTGGAGGCGGTGACCCGGTTGCTCCCCGGCGTGATGGGCAACGAGGCGTCGGCCGACGACGAGAGCTTCGGCGACGGGCTCCTCGCGTACCCGCAGTACACCCGGCCGGCCACGTTCCGCGCATGGGACGTGCCGGAGGTGCTGCGCTCCGGCGACCATGGCCGCATCGCGCGGTGGCGCCGGGCCCAAGCCCTCGCCCGCACGATTGCCCGTCGCCCCGACCTCATCGAGGCTCGCGGCGGGCTGACCGAGGGGGATCGCGCGGTGCTCGCCGAGTTCGGCTTGGGATGACGGCCCCCGGCCGCTATCCTGAGCCGTTCCCCGCAGGCCCCCAGGAGCCGATCGCGCCATGAATCCCACCGATCTCGTCGACCAGTCGAGCCTCCGAGACGACATCCCGCCGTTCGCGCCGGGCGACACGTTGAAGGTCCACGTGCGGGTCGTCGAAGGCAGCCGCGAGCGCGTCCAGGTGTTCCAGGGAGTCGTCATCCGTCGCCAGGGCGCCGGTGTGCGCGAGACGTTCACCGTCCGCAAGGTCAGCTTCGGTGTCGGCGTGGAGCGCACGTTCCCGGTGCACTCGCCGATCATCGCCCGCGTCGAGCCGGTGACCCAGGGCGACGTCCGCCGGGCCAAGCTGTATTACCTGCGCGACCGCATCGGCAAGGCGGCGAAGATCAAAGAGAAGCGCGCCGCGCGCTGATCCTCCTGGCCAGTTGATCGCCTGGCAGCCGGTCCTCATTTCCACCAGCGAGGCGCGACCCATCGAGGCGCGACCGAGCGAGCTTCCGCCGTTCCGGCGCCACCACGCCGCCACCCCGTCGCAGCTCGGGCGGGAGGCGCCATGGCTCGTGATCCTCGCGATCGCGATCGCGTTCGTCGTCAAGACGTTCGGCGCGCAGCTCTTCTACATCCCGTCGGCGTCGATGCAGCCGCAGCTCAACCCGGGCGACCGCGTGCTGGTGTCGAAGCTCAGCTACGACCTCCACCCCGTGCACCGGGGCGACGTCGTGGTGTTCGAGGCGCCCGGGCCCCATCAGCCGAGCCGGTCGAACGTCGTCGTCAAAGTGCTGCGCGGGTTCCTCCAGGCCGTCGGCGTGGCCCAGCCCTCCACCGAGGACTACATCAAGCGGGTGATCGCGTTGCCGGGTGAGACGGTGGAGACGCGGAACGGCGAGATCTGGGTGGACGGCGCGCCGCTCGACGAGCCGTACCTGTCGCTCAACGCCCGTGCCAGCCCCGGCCCGCCGATCACCACGCCGGTGACGGTGCCCGCCGGAGATGTCTGGGTGATGGGCGACAACCGCGCCAACTCGCAGGACAGCCGGTTCTTCGGCCCGATCGGCAAGTCGAAGGTCGTCGGCCGGGCCATCCTGCGCATCTGGCCGTTCGGCCGAACATCGTTCTTGTGAGCCCTACACTGCGTTGCCAATGGGGAAGCACCCGTGAGCGCTGAGGACCTCGAGCGGTACGAGACCGAGATCGAGCTCCAGCTCTATCGCGAGTACAGCGACGTGGTGAAGATGTTCACCTACGTCGTCGAGACCGAGCGTCGCTTCTACCTCGCCAACAGCATGGACATGCACGTCCGCAACGAGGACGGCGCGACGTACTTCGAGATCGACCTCCGCGATGCCTGGGTGTGGGACATGTACCGCCCGGCGCCGGCCCGGTTCGTCTCGAACGTGCGGGTCGTGACGTTCAAGGACGTGAACGTCGAAGAGCTCCGTCGCGAAGACTGACGCTTCGAGGCTCGCCGTGACGCAGGCCAGGCGGGCCTTGGGGGCCCGGGGCGAGGAGCAGGTCGCCGCTTGGTACCAGGAGCGCGGATACCGCGTGCTGGCCCGCAACTGGCGCTGCAAGACCGGCGAGCTCGACCTCATCGTGGCCCGCGGCCGTTCGGTGGTGTTCTGCGAGGTCAAGGCGCGCACCTCCGACGCCTTCGGTGTGCCGGCCGAGGCGGTCGGCCGCGCCAAACAAGTGCGAATCCGGCGCCTGGCCGCGACGTGGCTCGACACCGCGGCCCCGTGGCCCGCCGCGGCCATCCGGTTCGATGTCGCGTCGGTGCTCGCCGGCGTCATCGAGATCATCGAGGGCGCGTTCTGAGTTCCCGCGGTGTCGCGGCCCGCGGTGTCGCGGCCCCGCCGCTTGTCACGGCCCGCGGGCGCTCCACAAGCCGCGCTGCCGGTCGCGCTCGCTCTTGTCCCGGTGATGCGGCCGGCAACGCGGCGCCAGGTTCTCCAGTGACGTCTCGCCGTGGTTGGCGCGCGGGTCCACGTGGTCGAACTCGAGCCCGAAGCGCCGGCCACAACCGGGCTCGCAGCAGACCACGCCGTCGAAGTCGGGCGGCTCACCCAGCTCGAGGGCGGTGCGAATCTCGGCGTTGATGTGGCGCCCGTAGTGCGCGACCGTGTCGATCTTCGTGCCGTCGTGCAGCACGCCCTTGACGAAGGCGTCGCGCATGGCGTCGTGGATGGTGCCGACCGGCACCGGGCCGGCCCCGGCGATGTGGCACGACTCACCGGCATGCGCGTGGCCCCGCTGGTAGGCGCGCACGTCGCACACGAACACCACGTCGGCTCGTGCCGCGTTGCCCTTGCCGCGGCCGGCGACCATCCGCTCGAGGGCGTCGGCCGCGTGTCGCTCGCGCGGCTCGGGCCGGCCGGCGCGGTGGCCCCTCCTCCACTCTCGGTCGGTCTCGGCGTCGAGCCGGCTCACGAACGGGATTCCGACCTCTGGCACCAGAGAGAACGTGCCGCACACCATGCCGATCTCGTCGCGCCAGTGGCGGACCGAACGAGCGTCGCGTTGGCGACGCGCCAGTTCCTCGGGCCTGACCGCCGCCTGGCGCTTCTTGCGACCCTTCTCCTGCAGTGCGCGCAGGGTCTCGCGCGTCGCGGTGGCGAGCATCTCGCGCTCCGAGCCCGGGCACTGGGTCTCGGTCTTGGCGATCTCCTCGACCTGCCTCATCGACAGCGCACCCTTGGCGGCCGCGTCTCTCGTCGCGGGCATGTCCTGCAAGCACTTGGCGGCGTGCAGCTCGCGGCCGGCCTCACCGCATGACGTGCCGCTGACGCGGCCCAACCAGTCCGCCGGATCGGTGAAGCCCGATTGCCGATGCGCGCCGGCGTCGGCGGCCTTCGCCGCCGCCATGGCGCGCAGCGTCGCGCAGGCCTTCTCGGTCTTGGCCAGCTCCTCGACGAGCAGCACGCACGTCTGCGGCGAGATCGACGCCAGCTCGAGGCGCGACAGCTCGGCGCGGTACCGACCGAGTGACGACAGCACGCCCAACTGTCCACCTCCTCCCGATGCGACGAATGCACTGGTCTCCGGTGGCGGCCCGTCCAACCCGGGCCACGAGGTTGTGTGAGCAATCTAGGGCGAACACATGTTCGTGTCAAGCACGAATTCAAGAAATCTTCAGCGGGTGGGCCGCCGCCGGTCGCGATGCTCCCAGCACGGGTGGTGCCAGTGCCGGCGAAGGTCGGGCGCGTCGAGGGGCACCACGACGACGTGGCCGGTGCCGGGGGTGATGTCCTGATGGCACCCCGGGCAGAGGTACGTCTTGGTCGCCTCGTACGGCTGCACCCGCCGCACGTCGACCGCTACCTCGGGATCAGTGCCCACGCGAGCAGCGCGACGACGACCGCGAGCGCCGCGGCGACGAGCAGGTAATCGCTCGTGCGCTTGCGCTGCTGCCGGAAGGGGTTGAAGCCCACGCGATCAGTATCGTCCGCGGGCATGAGCGAGTTCGAAACGATCATCGTCGAGCGCGGCGGCGGGATCGTGACGGTGACGATGAACCGCCCGGCCAGGAAGAACGCCGTCAACCGCACGATGCTGCTCGAGCTGACCGCGGTGCTGCGCGACGTGCGCTCGGCGGTCGACGACCGGGTGCTCGTGCTCACCGGCGCCGGCGGCGACTTCTGCTCCGGCGCCGATCTCACCGATGGACTGGGCTCCTCGACGCCGGGCCTGGACACCATGCGCGACACTGCGGACCTCGCGCTCGCGCTCCACCGGCTGCCCAAGCCGACGATCGCGAAGGTGGCCGGCGTGGCCGCGGGCATGGGCGCCAACCTGGCGCTGGGCTGCGACCTGATCGTCGCGTCCGACGCGGCGCGCTTCTCGCAGATCTTCACCCGCCGGGCCTTGTCGGTGGACTGCGGCGGGTCGTGGTTGCTGCCGCGCCTGATCGGGTTGCACAAGGCCAAGGAGCTGGCGTTCTTCGCCGACGTCGTCGACGCGTCCGAAGCCGAGCGGCTCGGCATCGTCAACCGCGTCGTGCCCGCGGATCGGCTCGACGGGTTCGTCGCCGACTGGGCGGCGCGGCTCGCTGCCGGACCACCGATCGCGCTGTCGCTCACCAAGACCATGCTCAACTCCGGGCTGGCCACCTCGATGGACCAGGCGCTCGAGGACGAGGCGCGCGCCCAGGCGGTGAACTTCGCGTCGGCCGACATCGTCGAGGCCATGGCGGCATTCGTCGAGAAGCGGGAGCCCGATTTCCGCGGCCACCAGACGTGACTGTCTCACCCCGCCGGTAGGGTTGCATCACGCTCGTGGTGCCGGCGTGACGGCCCTCCTTCCTTGCCGGTTTCCGAGGAGGGCCCGTGCTCGCCACCGTTTCGTCCGCGACGCTGCTCGGCGTCGACGGCCAACCCGTCACCGTCGAGGTCCACGTGTCGAGTGGGCTGCCCGGCTTCACCGTCGTCGGGTTGCCGGACGCGCCGTGTCGCGAATCGCGCGACCGCGTGCGGGCCGCGCTGTTGTCGAGCGGCTTGTCGTGGCCGCAGAAGCGCGTCACCGTCAACCTGGCGCCGTCGGGCGTGCGCAAGGGCGGGCCCGGGCTCGATCTCCCGATCGCGATCGGCGTGCTCGTCGCCACCGAGGTCTTCCCGCCGGAATGGTGCTTCGGCGTCGGGTTCATCGGCGAGCTCGGCCTCGACGGCTCGATCCGTCGCGTGCCCGGCATCGTCCCGATGGTCGACGCGATCGGGGAGCCGACGGTCGTGGTCCCCGGCGGGTGCGAGCGCGAGGCGACGCTGGTCGGCCGGCACGAGGTCCGCGGCGCGTCGACGGTGGTCGAGCTGCTCGAGTGCCTGCGCGGTGAGGCGGCGTGGCCGGACCCGGCGCCGCCGGCGCCGGTGCCGGCGACTGGCGTGCACGAGCGGCTCGACCTGTGCGACGTGCGCGGCCAGGCGGTCGCCCGGCTGGCCCTCGAGGTCAGCGCGGCCGGCGGCCACCACCTGCTGTTCTGCGGGCCGCCGGGCTCCGGCAAGACGATGCTGGCCCGCCGGCTGCCCGGCTTGTTGCCGAAGCTCACCGGGCCGGCGGCGCTCGAAGCGACCCGCGTGCGTTCGGCCGCGGGGTTGGTGTTGCCGGGCGACGGGCTGGTCATCGACCCGCCGTTTCGCGCGCCGCACCACGGCGCGTCACCGGTGTCGGTCATCGGCGGCGGGTCGGCGCACATGCGACCTGGCGAGGTCAGCTTGGCGTCGGGCGGCGTGCTCTTCCTCGACGAGCTGGCCGAATTCCCGAACGCGGTGCTCGACGCGTTGCGGACGCCGATCGAGGAGGGCGTGGTCCGGGTGTGCCGCGCCAAGGGATCGGTCGCGTACCCGGCGCGCTTCCTGCTCGTGGGCGCGACCAACCCCTGCCCATGCGGCGAGTGGCCGACGATGGCGTGCCGGTGCAGCGACGTCGCGCGGTCGCGCTATGTCCGCAAGCTGTCCGGCCCGCTGATCGACCGGTTCGATCTGCGGGTGCTCGTCCGCCGGCCCGACGTGTCGGCGCTGCTCACCGGTCGGCCGGCCGAGCCGACCGCCGCGGTCGCGGCGCGCGTCCTCACCGCGAGGACCCGGGCCGCCGAACGGGGCGTGATGTGCAACGCCGAGCTGCCGGCCGACCGGCTCGACGAGCTGGCACCGCTCGCCGACGACGGTGTTCACCTGCTCGAGCACCGGTTGCGGGCCGGCATGCTGTCGGCGCGCGGCCTCCATCGGGTGCGCCGGGTGGCCCGGACGTTGGCCGATCTCGCCGACGGTCCCGACACCCTCGGCGAGGAGCACGTCGGGTTGGCGCTGGCGTTGCGGGCCGACCCGGCGCACGAGGAGGTCGCGGCGTGAGTGCGGAGGCGCTCGCGAACGAGGCGTACGCGGTCGCGCTGGCCGAGCTGCCGGGCATGGGGCCGGCCCGGCTCCGCGCGGTGCTGGACCGCTGGCCGCCGGCGGAGGCGTGGTCGGTCGTGTGGTCGGGTCGGGCGATGGCAGTTGGCGCGGTGGCGGACGCGTGCCGGCCCGACCCGGCGGCGCTCGCGGTGACCTGGCGTACCGCAGCCGGGCGCGTCGACGTGGCCGATGTCTGGCAGCGGTACCGCGACGCCGGTGTCGGCGTCGCGGTGCTCGGCGGCGATGGCTACCCGGACGCGCTGGCGTCCGATGCCGAGGCGCCGGCCGTGGTGTGCTGGCTCGGCGATCCCGCGGTGGTCCAGGGACCGCGCGTCGGGATCGTCGGCTCGCGCCGCTGCACGCGCTACGGGCGCGACATCGCCTTCGAGCTCGGCCACGACCTCGCCAGTGCGGGCGTGCGGGTCGTGTCGGGCCTCGCCCTCGGCATCGACGGCGCCGCGCACTCGGGCGCGCTGTCGGCGCCGGGCGGTGCGCCACCGGTCGCGGTCGTCGGCAGTGGCCTCGACGTCGTCTACCCGCGCCGCCACGTCGACCTGTGGCGCCGCGTCGCGGACGCGGGGGTCGTCTTCTCCGAGTCGCCGATGGGCGCGGCGCCGGAAGGGTGGCGGTTCCCGCTGCGCAACCGCCTCATCGCCGCGCTCGCCGACGTGCTGGTCGTCGTCGAGTCGCGCCACCAGGGCGGTTCGCGGCACACGGTGGACGCCGCCATCGAACGCGACCGGGTCGTGCTCGCCGTTCCCGGCCCGGTGCGCAGCCCGCTTTCGACGTATCCCAACGAGCTGCTCCATCAGGGCGTCGGCCCGGCGCGTGACGTGGTCGACGTGCTGGTCGCGCTCGGCCTGGCCGGTCGGCTGCCGATGCCGGCTCCCGTCGACGCCGGCGAACCCGAACACGAACCCGAACCCGACGTCGACGGACCGGCCGATCCGGTCGAGGTCGCAGTGCTCGACGCCGTCGGATGGGAGCCGGCCACCCTCGACGACGTCGCCGAGCGGGCCGGCCGGTCGCTCGGTGCCGTCGCCGCCGCGCTGGCCCGCCTCGAGGCTGCCGGGCGGGTGGCCGAGCGAGACGGGCGCTGGGAGCGGGTGGCCGGCAGGTCGGGGGCCATCCGGCGGCGAACGGCACCGGCATGAACCGGCGCGGGAGGACGGTTGCCGCCGCGGTCGCGCTGCTCGTCGCGGTCGGGCTGCCGGCCCGTGCGACCGACCGGTCGCTGCCGCTGCTGCGCCTGCACGCGACGCGCGGCGCCGGCGCGGCGGTCGTCGACAGTGCCCGGCGGCAGGTGCTGCTGCGCGGCGTGAACGTCAACCAGCTCGGCGACTACTACCAAGCCAACGCGTCGCTGTTGCCGACCGTGCCACTCACCGAGGCGGACTTCGCGTCGATCGCGGCCATCGGCTTCAACAGCGTGCGCTTGATCGTGCACTGGTCCAAGCTCGAGCCGACTCGCGGGTTCGTCGACCCGGCCGAGCTGGCACGCGTCCACCAAGCAGTGGCGTGGGCGGCACGGCACCGCCTGTACGTCGTCCTCGACATGCATCAGGACGCGTGGGGCAAATCCATCGCGACCGCTCCGGGGGAGACGTGCCCGCCGGGCCTCGACCGGGCCATCGGCTGGGACGGCGCACCGCCGTGGGCCACCATCACCGACGGCATGTCTCGGTGCCGCAAGGCGCTGCGCGAGGCATCACCCGCGGTGGCACAGGCGTGGCAGAACTTCTACGTCGATCGCGACGGGATCCAGGCCGAGCTGGTGCGCACGTGGGCCGCGCTGGCGAGGTCGTTCGCGTCCGACCCGACGGTCGCGGGCTACGACCTGCTCAACGAGCCGAACCCCGGGTGGGCCGCCGCCGGTCCGTCCGACGTGGCACTGCTCGGGCTGTTCTACGACCGCGCGCTGGCCGCGATCCGTGCCGCCGAGCGGTCGGTGCCGGGTGGGTTCAGCCACATCGGGTTCTTCGAGCCGATGGCGACGTGGTCGGCGACGTCGGTCGGGGTGTCGCCGCAACCGGCGTTCACGCACGACCCGAACATCGTGTTCGCGCCGCACCTGTACGGCGGCTCGATCACCGCCGACCGCTCGGTCGGTCTCGACGTCACCAGCGTCGCGTTCGGCTTCGACGAGGCCGGTCGCGAATCGGCGCGCTACGGCACCACCTTCTGGTCGGGGGAGTGGGGCTGGTTCGGCGAACCGGCGACGCAGGCCGCGAGCGTCGCCGAGTACGGGCGGCGCGAGGACGCGGCGCGGGTCGGCGGGGCGTGGTGGGACTGGAAGCAGGCATGCGGCGACCCACACGTGGTCGGCGTCCCGGGGGGCAAGGCCGAAGGTGTCTCGCCGAGCCTCAACCGGTTCGCGTGCCCGGCGCAGCAGGCCCTCGGCATCCCGCCTCAGTTCATGCGGCCGCTGGGTCGCGCGTACCCGCGGGCCGCGCCCGGCGCCCTCACCGCGCTCGCGAGCAACCCCGACTCCGGCCGGCTCGACCTCGCCGGCACCTCGACACCGGGCGCCGGCCCACTCGAGGTCTGGGTGCCCGGGCCGGCGGCCGGTGGTCCCTCGGCGGCACCGCCCCGGGTGCGGGCGGTCGCCGGGCTGGCCAACGTGCGCATCAGCGCGATCGACGGTGGGTGGCTGGTGCGCGCCGATCCCGCCGGTCCCGGCCGGTACGTGCTCTGGCTCGGTCACTAGGAGCCACCGAGCAGCCACCCGGCCGGTACCGTGAAGTCGTGGACACGTGGCTGGTCGACGGCTTCGGTCGCTCCCTGGGCGGGCTCTCGCCCAACACCGTCGCGGCCTACGTCACCGACATCACGGCCTTCACCGAGTGGGCCGGCGATCGCCTCGGCCTGCCGGGCCCCGATGCGGTCGAGCCATTGGTGCTCCGCCGGTACCTCGCGTACCTCACCACGAAGGGCTCGGCCCGCCGCAGCGTGGCCCGCAAGGCCGCGGCCGTCCGCCGGTACTTCCACTGGCTGCACCGCACCGGCGCGATCGCGACCGACCCGGCGCGGCGGTTGTCGGCGCCGAAGGGGGACGCCCGCCTGCCGCGGGTGCTCTCGCGCGCCGAGCTGACGACGCTGCTCGACGAGCCGCGGGCGACCGAGGACGACGCCGCGGTGGACGATCGTGACCGCGCCGTCCTCGAACTGCTCTATGGAAGCGGGCTGCGGGTCGCCGAGCTGTGCGGGCTGCGGCCCGAGGACGTCGACCTGCGGCGGGCGACCGTCACCGTCTGGGGGAAGGGCAGCAAGCAACGGCAGGTGCCGATGAGCGGTCCGTCGGTCGACGCGTTGCGGCGGTGGTCGGCGAGCCGCAGCGCGATGGTCACCGACCGGACGCCCACCGACGCGGTGTTCCTCAACCGGCGGGGTGGGCGGCTGTCACCGCGCGACGTCCGGCGGGTGCTCGACCGGCGGGCGCCGGCGCCGACGCACCCGCACGCCCTGCGGCACACGTTCGCCACCCACCTGCTCGACGGGGGCGCCGACCTGCGCATCGTCCAGGAGCTGCTCGGCCACGGCGACCTCGCGACGACCCAGTTGTACACTCACGTCAGCAAGGAGCGGCTGCGACAGGTGTACGACGCGACGCATCCCCGCGCCTGACAGGACCACGTGGACACCGACGATTCCGCCGCCATCGACCAGCTGTGGTCCGACTTCAAGTCCACCGCCGACCAGTCGGCGCGCGACCGGCTGATCGTCCACTTCTCGCCGTTGGTCAAGTACGTCGCCGGCCGCGTCTCGGTCGGCCTCCCGCAGAACATCGAGCAGGCCGACCTGGTCAGCTACGGCATCTTCGGCCTCATCGACGCCATCGAGAAGTTCGACACCGGCCGCGGCATCAAGTTCGAGACGTACGCCATCGCCCGCATCAAGGGCGCGATCATCGACGAGCTGCGCTCGATCGACTGGGTGCCGCGGTCCGTGCGGGCCAAGGCGCGCGCGGTCGAGAAGGCGTACAGCAAGCTCGAGAACGAGCTGCACCGCACGCCGACCGACGCCGAGGTGGCGAAGGAGCTCGGCATGACCGAGCCCGAGCTGCACGCGGTGTTCAACCAGATCAGCTTCGTCGGCATCGTGGCGCTGGACGAGATGCTGACGGTGGGTGGCCAGCGGGGCGAGTCGACGACCCTCGGCGACACCATCGCCGACCGCGGCGCCGGCCCGGTGGCGGCGTTCGAGGTCGAGGAGATGAAGCAGATCCTCGCCGATGCCATCAACCGCATGCCCGAGCGCGAGAAGATCGTGCTGACGCTCTACTACTACGAGGGCCTGACCCTCGGCGAGATCGGCGAGGTGCTCGGCGTCACCGAGAGCCGGGTCTGCCAGATCCACACCAAGTCGATCCTGCAGTTGCGCTCGAAGCTCGCCGAGCCCGAGCGCGAGCTCGCCTGACCTCGCCCGACATCGCCGCCGATCGGCAGCTGCACCTCCGCCCCAGGGACGCGTATCCTCGGGGCACGCCGCTTCCCCCTGAGTGCGTTCTCCGCGCGCCCGGGAGGGACCATGCGCCGCCTGCTGCTTCTTGCTTTCGTCTTCGCGCTCGTCGCGCTCGCGCCGGCCCACGCCGACCCAGGGGACTACATGCCACCGGTCGACGGGCCGGTCGTCGACCCGTTCCGACCACCGACCGAGCCGTGGGGCCCCGGCAACCGGGGCATCGACTACGCGCCCGCGCCCGGCACACCGGTGCGGGCCGCGGCCGCCGGGGTGGTGACCTTCGCCGGCCAGGTCGGCGGCGCACTGCACGTCGTCATCCGCCACGCCGACGGGATCCGGACGTCGTACTCGTTCCTCGCCACGATCGCGGTGGCCGCCGGCGACACCGTCGAGCAGGGCCGGATCGTCGGCACCGCCGGGCCGGACCTCCACTTCGGCGCCCGGGTGGGCGACCGCTACCTCGACCCGGCGACGCTGTTCGGCTCGACCGGCCCGCCCGAGGTCCACCTCGTTCCCGACGACATGGTTCCCGACGACATGGCGCCCGGCGCGGCCGACGACCGGGCCGCGCTCGCCACGATCGCCGCGGCTCGGGCCGGTGATCCCGCCACGTTCGCCGATGCACCGGCGGCCGAGCCCGGCGCCGGCCGGCCGCCATCGGACGTGGCCGATGCCCTGAGCCGGCTGACCGCCGCCTGGCGGTGAGGAGTTGGGCCCGACGCCCCGCTACACTTTCAGGGTCCCCAGCGACATCCGCCGGGGTTTTCGCACGCCCGTCCGCCATCCCACGGTCGTCCCGCTCCGGGACGCGGCGCCCGGGTACCCGCCGAACCGATGGGGGAGGAGCACATGGCAGTCGTCACGATGAGGCAGCTCCTGGAGGCCGGCGTCCACTTCGGCCACCAGACGAGGCGCTGGAACCCGAAGATGAAGCGGTTCATCTTCGGCGAGCGCAACGGCATCTACATCATCGACCTGCAGCAGACGCTGCAGCGGATCGAGACCGCGTACACGTTCGTGCGCGACATGGTGGCCGACGGCGGGACGATCCAGTTCGTCGGCACCAAGAAGCAGACGCAGGACCCGATCGCCCGCTACGCCGACAAGTGCGGCATGCCGTACGTGAACGAGCGGTGGCTGGGCGGCATGCTCACCAACTTCGCCACGATCTCGGGCCGGGTGAAGAAGATGACGGAGTACGAGCGGATGAAGGCGGCCGGTGACTTCGAGGCGATGCCGAAGAAGGAAGCGCTGATCCTCAGCCGCGAGCTGGAGAAGCTCCAGCGCAACCTCGGCGGCATCCGCGGCATGGCGAAGCTGCCCGACGCCATCTTCGTGATCGACACCAAGAAGGAGCACATCGCGGTCACCGAGGCCAACAAGCTCGGGCTTCCGATCGTCGCCGTCGTCGACACCAACTGCGACCCCGACCTGATCCAGTACGTGATCCCCGGCAACGACGACGCCATCCGTGCCGGCACGCTGATGTGCCGGGTGATCGCCGACGCGGTCGAGGAGGGTCGCTACATCCACGCCCGCAAGAACGCCCGGGCGGCCACGACGAAGGCCGACCTGGCCGCGCCCGACCCCGAAGCCGAGGCCAAGCGCCAGCAGCACCAGGCCGAGGCCCGGCGCCAGGCGGCGCTGCAGGCCCAGGAGCGCGAGGCCCGGATGGCGTCGACGCGCCGCCGTGACGAGCCGGCCGACGCCTCCGCCGCGGCCCCCGCGGTCGAGCCACCCGCACCCGTACCCGCGCCGGCACCGGCAGCCGCGGCCGAGCCTGCCGCACCCGAGCCGGAGGCGGCACCCGCCCCCGAAACCGCAGCAGTCGCACCCGCAGAGGCCCAGGAGTAGCGATGGCCGAGATCAGTGCCAAGGACGTCCAGCGCCTGCGCCAGGCGACGGGCGTCGGGATGATGGACGCCAAGAAGGCCCTCCAGGAGAACGACGGTGACTTCGAGGAGGCGGTGAAGTGGCTGCGCGTGAAGGGCCTGTCCAAGGCCGCCGACCGCGCCGACCGCGACAACACCCAAGGCGCGGTCGCGACCTACGTCAGCGGCAACGCCGGCGCCATCGTCGAGCTGAAGTCGGAGACCGACTTCGTCGCCAAGTCGCCCGATTTCGTGAATCTGGTCGGCGACCTCGCCGAGCTGGTCGCGACCAAGGGTGAAGCGGCGGTCGAGGAGCGGGCCAAGGACGTCGAGGACCTCAAGCTCACGTCGAAGGAGAACATCGAGGTCGGCCGCGTCGTGCGCTTCGAGGCCGACCCGGCGAACACCCTCGAGGCCTACCTCCACGTGCAGAACGACCGCGGCGTCAACGCGGTGATGCTCGAGCTCGAGGGTGGCGATCAGAACCTCGCCCACGAGGTCGCGATGCACGCCGCGTGGTCGACGCCGAAGTACGTCAGCCGGGACGAGGCGCCGGCCGACGTCGTGGCCACCGAGCGCCAGGTGCTCGAGGACAAGGCCCGCAACGACGGCAAGCCGGACAACGTCATCCCGAAGATCGTCGAGGGCGGCGTCAACGCCTTCCTCGCCGACAACACCCTGCTCGAGCAGAAGTACGTGAAGGACAACAAGCAGACGATCGAACAGTTGCTCGGCGGGGCGAAGATCAAGCGGTTCGCCCAGGTCAAGATCGGCAAGTAGTGGGAGGCGCCCGGTGGCCGCGGGTCGTCCTCAAGCTGTCGGGCGAGGCCTTTGCCGATCCCGCGATCAGCTACGGCATCGAAGGCGGTGTCGTCGGCCGCATCGCGGCGGAGATCGCCGAGGTGCGGCGCGACCTCGGCGTCGAGCTTGCGGTCGTCGTCGGCGGCGGCAACATCTGGCGGGGGCTCACCGGCGCCGGCAGCGGGATGGACCGGGCCAACGCCGACTACATGGGCATGCTGGCGACGGTGATCAACGCGCTGGCGCTGCAGGACGCGCTCGAGAAGGAAGGCCAGCCGACGCGCGTGATGACGGCGATCCAGATGGCGCAGATCGCGGAGCCGTACATCCGCCGCCGGGCCCAGCGGCACCTGGAGAAGGGACGGGTCGTCATCTTCGCCGGCGGCACCGGCAACCCGTACTTCACCACCGACACCACCGCGGCGTTGCGAGCGGCCGAGATCAGCGCGCAGGCGATCCTCAAGGGCACACACAGTGGAGTCGACGGCGTCTACACCGACGATCCGCTGAAGAATCCCGAGGCGACCAAGTTCGAGGAGGTGGCGTACATCGAGGTGCTGAACCGAGGCCTCAAGGTGATGGACGCCACCGCGATCACCTTCTGCATGGACAACGACCTCCCCATCGTCGTGTTCGACCTGATGGCTCCGGGCAACATCAGGCGCGCGCTGGAAGGGGAGCCGATCGGTACGCTGGTCCGGTGAGGACTCGATGATCGACGATGTCCTGCTCGAGACGGCGGACCGGATGGCCAAGGCGATCGAGCACACCCAGTCGGACTTCTCCACGGTCCGGACCGGCCGGGCCACGCCGGCGCTCGTCGAGAAGCTCAAGGTCGACTACTACGGCAGCGAGGTCCCGATGCAGCAGCTGGCCGGCTTCAGCGTGCCGGAGGCCCGGCTGCTCGTGATCCAGCCGTACGACAAGGGCGCCATGAAGGCCATCGAGAAGGCGATCCAGAACTCGGACCTGGGCATCAACCCCTCGAACGACGGGCAGGTGATACGGCTGGTGTTCCCGCAGCTCACCGAGGAGCGCCGCAAGGACATGGTGAAGGTCGTGAAGCACAAGGCCGAGGAGGGCCGGGTGACGGTCCGCAACCTCCGGCGGTCGGCTCGTCACGAGTTGGAGGCGCTCGAGAAGGACCACGAGATCTCGTCCGACGAGTTGGAGCGGGCCGAGAAGGAGCTCGAGAAGTTGACCCACGAACACGTGGCCGAGATCGACAAGCTGCTCCAGCACAAGGAGCACGAGCTCCTCGAAGTCTGAGGAGCCGGAGGGATCCCAATGGACGACCGCGACGAACGCGAAGGCGAAGACGAGGAACGACCGGATCGGACCGAGCGCTTCGACCCGACGACGCCGCCTCGCCCGGCCGGTGAAGGGGTCCGCATCATCGGCGCCGAGGAGGCGCAGACCGCGCTCGACACCGGGCAGGCCGCCGGCCGGATGCCCGACGACGTGCCGAAGTACGGCGACGTTCCCGAGCAGCCCGCCGGGCCGCGGCCGCCCCTGCGCTTCCCGCTGGGCGGGGGCGACGATCCCGCGGCGGTGCCGAAGTCGCCGCCGGTCACCGGCCCGGCGTCGGCACCGCGCTTCGGCACGTCCGGCAACCCGTCCCCCACTGCGCCCACGCCGCCGGCGTCCACACCGCCGCCACCCGCGCCGCGCGCGCCGGCACCGACGCCGGCGTGGACCCCGCCCATCCCGTCGTCGTCGCCGCCGAGCGACGAGCCGCCGGCCCGCCCCGTGACGTCGTCGACCCTGCCGCACTGGACCGAGCCGGCCACCGGTGAGGTGCCGCGCATCCTGGCGGAGGACGCGACCGACGACGACGAGCTCGGCGCGTGGTCCTCGTTGTCAGGCGGCCCGCGATGGCGAGACTCGGAGTCCGATTGGCACGAGGCCGACTTCGCCGGCGACGACGACATCGCGTCGGATGCCCCGAAGCTCGGCGCGCTCGACGATTCGGAGCCCGAGCCCGACGACCTCTTCGATTTCGACCGCGAGGCCACCCGCGTGCGGCCGACGCGGCCGGCGCGCGAGGTGTTCGACCAGGGTGAGCCCGAGCCGACGCGGCGGGCCCGCTCGCGCCAGGTCGCCATCCGGTCGCGCCGCGAGCCCGACGACGACGGTGGCGGCGCCGCCGGTCCGACGGCCGGACGCGACGTGCGGCTCGCAGTGGGCACCGGCGTCGCCATCGGCGTGCTGTTCCTCATCTGCGCCGCCATCGGACCAGGCGCGCTGGTGCTGCTCGTCGGCGCGGTCGTCACGCTGGGGGTGGCCGAGCTCTACGCCGCGCTGCAGGCGCGGGGCCACCACCCGGCCACCTTGCTCGGGCTGACCGCCACGGTCGCGCTGGTCGGCGGCGCGTACTGGCGCGGCGAGCGGGCCTTCCCGCTGATCGCGTCGATGTTCGTCGTGTTCTGCCTGCTCTGGTACCTCACCGGCGTCGTCCGAGCGCGACCGGCGGTGAACATCGGGCTGAGCCTGCTGGTGTTCGCGTACGTCGGCTTCCTCGGCAGCTTCGCCGCACTGCTGCTGAAGTTCCACGACGGCGTCGGCCTGCTGGTGGGCACGGTCGTCGTGGTGGTCGCCTACGACGTCGGCGCGTTCGTCGTCGGCCGCCAGATCGGCCGCACGCCGCTGTCGCCGGTGAGCCCCAACAAGACCTGGGAAGGCCTGTTCGGCGCGACGACCGCGGCGATCCTCGCCGGCGTGATCGTGGTGCAGGGCATCCACCCGTGGGGCGTGAAGCACGCGCTGCTCCTGGCCATCGTCGTGTCGGTGATGGCGCCGATCGGCGACCTGTGCGAGTCGATGATCAAGCGCGACCTCGACCTGAAGGACATGGGCTCGATCCTGCCCGGCCACGGCGGGGTGCTCGACCGCATCGACGCGCTGATCTTCGTCATGCCGGCCGTCTACTACCTGGTCGTCTATCTCAAGATCGTATGAAGACGGTGAGCCTGGTCGGCTCGACCGGCTCCATCGGCACGCAGGCCGTCGACGTCATCCGCGCCGAGCCGGAGCGCTACCGCGTCGTCGCCATCGGCGCGTCGACGTCGGCCGACCGGCTCGCCGAGCAGGCGCAGCTCTTGCGGCCCGACCGCGTCGCCATCGCCGACTCCGCGCTGGCCGCCGACCTCGAAGCGCGCGTGCCGCACGGCACCGAGGTGTGGGCCGGGCCCGAGGCGCTGGTTGCGATCGCGACCGGCGCCGAGGTCGTGCTCAACGCGGTGGTCGGCTTCGCCGGCCTGCCCGTCACGTTGGCCGCGCTCGAGAGCGGAGCCCGGTTGGCGCTGGCCAACAAGGAGAGCCTGATCGCCGGCGGACCGGTCGTGCAGCGGGCCCGGCAGACGCCGGGCGCCGAGATCCTGCCCGTCGACTCGGAGCACTCCGCCATCCACCAGTGCCTGCAGGCCGCCGGCCGGAGTGGCACCGAGCGGGTGGCGCGCATCGTCCTCACGTGCAGCGGGGGCCCGTTCCGCGGGCGGACGCGAGCCGAGTTGGCCGCGGTCACCGTCGACGACGCCCTCGCGCACCCCACGTGGCGCATGGGCCCCAAGATCACGATCGACTCGTCGACGCTGATGAACAAGGGCCTCGAGGTCATCGAGGCGCAGGAGCTCTTCGGCATCGGGTACGACCGGATCGACGTGGTCGTCCATCCGCAGTCGATCGTCCACTCGATGGTGGAGTTCACCGACGGCGCGACCGTCGCCCAGCTCTCGAGCCCCGACATGCGCCTGCCGATCGGGTACGCCTTGGCCTTTCCCGACCGGGCGTCGTACGCCTTCGGTGCGCTCGACTGGGGCGCGGTCGGGAGCTTGGAGTTCGAGCTGCCCGATCGGGAGGCGTTTCCCTGCCTGGGCCTCGCCTACGCCGCCGGCGAGCAGGGCGGCACCGCACCGGCCTGGCTGAACGGCGCCAACGAGGTCGCCAACGCGGCGTTCCTCGAGAAGCTCATCCCGTGGACCGCGATCTCCGAGGTCATCGAGGAGACATTGGCCGCCCACGACGGAACACCGGCCACCAGTGTCGACGTTGTGATCGAGGCCGATCGCCGCGCCCGGGCCCGGGCCGCCCGATCGGTCGAACGGAGAACCGCCGCCGCATGACCACGACCACCCCCACGGCCGCCTTCGGCCCGGAGACGCCCGAGAACAGCCCGCGCAACGTCGCCATCCTGGTGTTCGCGATCGCGGCGATCGTGCTCGTCGCCTCGTTGACGAACTGGCTCGGCGCCCTCGTGGTGATCGCCGCGCTGTTCGCCATCATCATGCTCCACGAGTTCGGGCACTTCGTCATGGCCAAGCGCGCCGGGATGAAGGTCACCGAGTTCTTCATCGGCTTCGGGCCGCGCCTGTGGTCGGTGCGCAGGGGCGAGACCGAGTACGGCGTCAAGGCGCTGCCCCTCGGCGGTTACGTGAAGATCATCGGGATGTCCAACCTCGAGACGGTGGACGCCGACGATGAGCCCCGGAGCTACCGGCAGCAGTCGTTCGGCGCGCGCCTGGGCGTTGCGGTCGCCGGTTCGACGGTGCACATGATCCTCGCCTTCGTGCTGTTCTGGGTCCTGCTCACCACGGTGGGCGTCTACGGCCAGCCGCGTGCCATTCGCGAGTTCACGCCTGATTCGGCCGCGCAGGCTGCGGGGCTGCGCGTCGGCGACAAGCTCGTCTCGCTCGACGGGCAACCGGTCAACGACTTCGAGAAGTTGCGGACCTACGTCGGCAAGCGGGCGGGTGTGCCGGTCGCCGTCACCGTCGAGCGCGGTGGCAATCGCATGACGATCACCGTCACGCCACGGCCGACGGAGGAGAACGGGGTCACCGTCGGCCGGCTGGGCTACAAGCCGAAGTACCCGATCGAGCGGTACAACCCGTTGTCGGCATTGCCCAAGGCGGCTCAGGGTGTCGGCACCGGTGTCTCGGCGTCGGTGAAGGCGCTCGGCGGGTTCTTCGCGCCGCACAGCATCAAGTCGTACGGCAACAACCTCTCCAACCCGAACAAGGCACCGGCGGGCGGCACGTCGAGCGGCAGCCCCGACAGCGGCGTCCGGTTCCTCTCGCCGCTCGGCATCGGCCAGGTCGCCGACCAGGCGGCGGGCGCCGGCATCCGCGCCGTGCTGGTGCTGCTGATCTCCATCAACCTGTTCGTCGGCGTGTTCAACATGTTCCCGTTGCTGCCGCTCGACGGCGGCCATGTCGTGATCGCGGTGTACGAGCGCGTTCGCTCGCGACGCGGGCGTCGCTACTTCGCCGACGTCCGCAAGATGCTGCCGTACAGTGCCGCGCTGGTGATGGTGCTCGGCTTCATCCTCGTCACGTCGGTGTACCTCGATGTGCGGCAGCCGGTGAACTTCTTCCCGTGACCTACGCGCGGCGCACGACGCGGCAGATCCACGTCGGCCCGGTGGCCGTCGGCGGCGGCGCGCCGGTGAGCGTGCAGTCGATGACGACGACCAAGACGGCCGACGTGGACGGCACGCTGGCGCAGATCTACGCGCTGGCCGGCGCCGGTTGCGACATCGTGCGCTGCACCTGCAACGAGCAGGAGGCGGCCGAGGGGCTGGCTCGCATCGTGCCGCGATCGCCGGTGCCGATCGTCGCCGACATCCACTTCCACGTGGAGATGGCGCTGGCCGCGCTCGAGGCCGGTGTGCAGTGCCTGCGGCTCAACCCCGGCAATCTCCGCAAGTCGTCGGAGATCAAGCTGGTGGCGTCGGAGTGTCGCGACCGCGGCGTGCCGATCCGCATCGGCGTGAACGCCGGCTCACTGCACCCCGACCTGTACGAGAAGCACGGTGGCGCGACGCCCGAGGCGTTGGTCGAGTCGGCGCAGATGGAGCTGGCCTACTTCGAAGAGGTCGACTTCCACGACGTCAAGATCTCGGTGAAGGCATCGAACGTGCCGTTGATGGTCGAGTCGTACCGCATGCTGTCGGAGGTGACCGACCATCCTCTCCACCTCGGTGTCACCGAGGCCGGGCCGCCGCCGGCCGGGCTGGTGAAGTCGACCGCGGGCATCGCCACGCTCCTCTTGGAGGGCATCGGCGACACCATCCGCTACTCGCTCACCGCCGACCCGGTCGAGGAGGCGAAGGCCGGCCGCCAACTGCTCGAGTCGTTGGGCCTGCGCGAGCGCAAGGGCCTCGACCTCATCGCGTGCCCGAGCTGCGGCCGGGCCGAGATCGACGTGATCAAGGTGGCGTCCGACGCGATGGCCGCGCTCGAGTCGCGCCACCTCCCGATCCAGGTCGCGGTGATGGGCTGCGTGGTCAACGGTCCCGGCGAGGCGCGGCAGGCCGACCTCGGCATCGCCGCCGGCCGGAAGCGGGGCCACCTGTTCATCCGCGGCAAGATCGTGCGCGTCGTTCCCGAGGACGAGATGGTCGCGGCGCTGGTCGCCGAGGCCGAGGCCTTGGTGCGGGACGGCTTCGAGGCCCGGCTCGCGGCGGCCGACGCCGGCGCCGAGCCCGAGGCCGAGGCCGATCGCCGGGCGCTGCTCACCGCCCAGGGCGACGACCCCAACGCGGTCGAGCACAAGGTCGACCTCATCCGCAAGCACTGAGTGGCTTTCGCCTCCCCGCGAGCGCGGAATCCGCGCTCGGCGGGAGGCAGATTCGTCAGAGTTGGCGGCGGCGCGCCCGTTCGGCCCGCACCGCGTCGCTGACGCCGGCTGCCGCCTCCCGGATGCGGGAGAGCCGGTCGCTGAACTGGCCGGCGACGCGCTCACGGGTTTCGCCCGGTGCCGCCGGAAGCGCCCGCGGCGCCGGTGCCGGTTGGGCCGGCGGTGGCGCGGCGGCGTGGGCGCCGCGTTCGATCAGGTCGCGCAACTCGTCGAGGCCGACGCCGACGCGGCGTTCCAACCGGGCGATCGCGGTCGCCGTCGCCGCGACGGCCTCGCTGACGCGGAACATGGACTGGGCGTCGGTGGTGCCGGAGACATCGGCGCGGAACGCGATGAGCGTGCGGTCGACGCCCTGCAGCCGGTCCTGCGTCGCCGACACCTCCTGACGCAGGAGCGTCACGTCGGACAGCAACCGGGCCACGTCGGGCGCCCGGCTGGCCTGGGCCACGAGGAGGCGCACCGCGTCGAGGTCCGCGTCGAGCTTGGCGACGGCGGCTTCGACGCCCTTGATGTCGACGGGTTCCGGCATCGCGCGCCCGGCGAGCTCGTCCAGCTTGGTGTGCACCGGCTCGAGGTCGACCGGCCGTGACGCCAGCGCGTCGAGCCGCGTGTGCACGCCACTGAAGTCGACCGGATCGGGCGCGGGCCGAGACGCCAGCTCGTCCAGCTTGGCGTGCACGGAATCGAGGTCGACCGGCTCCGGCATTGGACGCGACGCGATCTCGTCGAGTCGCGCTTGTACGCCGCTCAGGTCGACCGGCTCCGCCACCGGCCGCGACGCGATCTCGTCGAGCCGCGTGTGCACACCGCTCAGGTCGACCGGCTCCGGCATTGGACGCGACGCGATCTCGTCGAGCTTGGTGTGCACCGGCTCGAGGTCGACCGGCTCCGCCACCGGACGCGACGCGATCTCGTCGAGCCGCGTGTGCACGCCGCTCAAGTCCACCGGCCCCGCCACCGGCCGCGACGCCAGCTCGTCCAGCTTGGCGTGCACCGGGTCCAAGTCCACGCGCTCGGGCCCGGGTCGCGACGCCAGCTCGTCCAGCCTGGCGTGCACCGGCTCGAGGTCGACCGGCTCCGGCATTGGACGCGACGCGATCTCGTCGAGCTTGGTGTGCACCGGCTCGAGGTCGACCGGCTCCGGCACCGGACGCGACGCGATTTCGTCGAGCTTGGTGTGCACGGAATCGAGGTTGACCTGCTCCGGCATTGGACGCGACGCGATCTCGTCGAGCCGCGCCTGCAGGCAGCCCAGGTCGACCGGCGGAGGGAGCGCAGCCCGCAGGTCGTGCAGCCCGTCGTCGATGGCGCGCCGGGCCGAGGCCAGGGCGCGGCGGAGCTCGGTGAGGCCGTCGGCGACGTTGGCGATCTCGGCCGACGGCGCCGGCTCGGCGACCGCGGCCTCGAGGCGCGCCAGGCGGTCGGCCAGCTCGTCGAGCCGGGCCAGCACGACGCCCTCCTGACCGGTGCCGTCGACGATGGCGGCGAGCGACGACAGGTGCCGGTCGAGCCGTCCGACCCGGGCCAGCAGCTGCCCGAGCACCTCGGTGTTCTTGTCGGCCTCGGCTCGGACGGCGTCGGTGATCGAGGCGGTGATCGATCCCATCAGGGTGGTGGGCCGCTGGTCGAGGCCCAGCCGCTCGTCGAGCCCGCTCAGGTCGTTGTCGTCCGCCATGGCCCCCACCTCCGCACGGTGTGCTTCACGAGCGTGACGGATCGGTGGCCGGGCGCGCAATGGCCCGAACGGGCCAGCCCGGTGCCGCCGACCGGAGCGCTCGCCCGGGGCCGGGCCGCGGCACTAGACAGCACGGTGGTGGACCTCGAGCTGCGCCCGATCGTGCCGGACGAGTTCCGGGCGTTCAGCCGCGCCGTCGAGGCGGCGTTCGGCCAACAGCCCACCGACGTCGAGATCGACCTCTGGCGGGACGTCACCGAGTTCGAGCGCACGATCGCGGCGTTCGACGACGACGGCATCGTCGGCACCGCCGGCGCGTTCACCATGCAGCTGACCCTGCCCGGTGGCGCCACGATCCCGGTCGCCGGCGTCACCGCGGTGAGCGTGGCCACGAGCCACCGCCGGCGGGGCCTGCTCTCGGCGATGATGCGCCGCCAGCTCGACGACGTCGCGGCGCGGGGCGAGCCGGTCGCCGTGCTCACCGCGTCGGAGAGCGTGATCTACGGCCGGTTCGGGTACGGCCTGGCGACGTCGTTCCTCAGCACGCGCATCGCGCAGCCCAACGGGGGATTGGCGCAGCCGCTCAGCGAGCCCGGCCGGTGCCGGCGCGTCGACGTCGACGAGGCCGGCATCGTGCTCCCCGACATCTACGACCGGTACCGCGTGACGCAGCCCGGCGAGGTGAGCCGCCCGGACGCGTGGTGGCACCAACGGCTCACCGACCACGAGCCTTGGCGCGAGGGCGCCAGCGCGTACTTCCACGTCGTGCACGACGACGAAGGCGGGCGGCCCGACGGCTACCTCACCTACCGCGTGCGCGGGCACTGGACGGGCAGCCACCTGCCGGGCGCCACCGTCGAGGTCGACGAGCTGTGCGCGTCGACGCCGAATGCCCGGCGCGCGCTGTGGCGCCACGCGCTGAGCATCGACCTGGCCGCCGCGGTGACGGCGTTCAACGTCCCGGTCGACGAGGCGCTGCGATGGGAGCTCGCCGACCCGCGGCGACTCGAGGTCACCGCGCTGTCCGACCATCTGTGGGCCAGGCTGCTCGACGTGCCGGCTGCGCTCTCGGCCCGTGCCTATGCGGTCCCCGGCCGGGTCGTCCTCGACGTCGCCGACCAGTTCCGGCCGGGCGGCCCGGCCGACGGCCGGTTCGTGCTGGACACCGGTCCCGACGGCGTCCAGTGCCGGCCCACCGAGGAGCCGGCCGACCTCACCATGGCAGTGGCCGACCTCGGCGCGCTCTACCTCGGCGGGACCACGGCGACCACGCTGGCGCGGGCCGGGCGGGTCCGGGAGCGCCGGCCGGGGGCGCTCGACGAGGCCGATCTGCTGTTCGGAACGGCCCTCGCTCCCTTCTGTGTGACGCATTTCTGACGACGCCCGCCGGCCACCGTCCGTTCAGCCGGGCGCTATACTCCACGGGCTGTTCCGTTCGACTTATTCGAGGACGGGTGATGGGACTGCGTGGGCCTTGGCCCACGCTTTTTGTTGCGACCGACGCTGCGAGAGGAGGAGGCCGACGTGACCGCAGACGACCGCGTCCGTGAAATCGTCGGACCCCTGTTGCGCGACGCCGGGCTGGAGCTCTTCGACGTCGAGCTGGCCGGGGCGACCTTGCGGGTCCTCGTCGATCGCGACGGCGGCATCGACCTCGACGGCGTCAGCCGAGCCTCCCAGCTCGTCTCCGACGCGCTCGACCAGGCCGATCCGGTGCCGGGCCGGTACGTGCTCGAGGTGTCGAGCCCCGGCGTCGAGCGCCCGCTCCGCACGCCCGACCACTTCCGCCGGGCCGTCGGCTCGACGGTCGCGGTGCGCACGACGGCCGAGGTCGAGGGCGAGCGCCGGGTCGAGGGGCTCCTCGACGCCGCCGACGACGAGGGTGTCGCGGTCGCCGGCCGCCGGCTCCGGTACGACCAGATCGAGCGGGCGCGCACCGTGTTCGTGTGGGGTCCCGCGCCCCGGCCGTCGCAGACCAGGAAGCCGCAGCCCAAGAAGAAGGCGCAGGCACGATGAACTTCGAGCTGATGGAGGCGCTGCAGGTGCTCGAGCGCGAGAAGGGCGTGTCGATGGACACGCTGCTCGACGCGCTCGCCAACGCACTCGTCTCCGCGTACAAGCGCATGCCGGACGCCGCCGAGGAGGCGGTCGTCACCATCGACCCCGACTCGGGTGAGATGCACGTCTACGCGCAGGAGCTCGACGAGGACGGCAACGTCACGCGCGAGTGGGAGGACACGCCGGAGGACTTCGGCCGGATCGCGGCGCAGACCGCCAAGCAGGTGATGCTGCAGAAGATCCGCGAGGCCGAGCGCGAGCTGAAGTACGAGGAGTACGCCGGCCGCGAGGGCGACATCGTCACCGGCATCATCCAGCAGAACGACCAGCGCTACACGTTGCTCGACCTCGGGCGCGTCGAGGCGCTGCTGCCGCAGGCCGAGCAGGTGCCGTACGAGCGGTACGAGCACCAGACGCGCCTCAAGGCTTACATCGTCGAGGTCCGCAAGACCTCGAAGGGCCCGCAGATCGTCGTCAGCCGCACGCACCCCGGACTCATCAAGCGGCTCTTCGAGCTGGAGGTCCCCGAGATCGCCGACGGCATCGTCGAGTTCCGCGCGGTGGCGCGCGAGCCGGGCCACCGCACGAAGATCGCGGTCTGGTCGAATGACGCCAACGTCGATCCCGTCGGCGCGTGCGTCGGGGCCCGTGGCGCGCGGGTGCGCATGGTCGTCACCGAGCTGCGCGGCGAGAAGGTCGACATCGTTCCCTTCTCCGAAGACCCGTCGGAGTTCGTGATGAAGGCGCTGTCGCCGGCCAAGGTCAAAGAGGTGCGGATCGACGAGGACACCGGCACCGCCGAGGTGATCGTCCCCGACTACCAGCTCTCGCTCGCCATCGGGAAGGAAGGCCAGAACGCCCGCCTCGCGGCGCGCCTCACCGGCTGGCGCGTCGACATCAAGAGCGAGACGCAGCTCGCCGAGGAGGAGGCCGGCTACAGCGGCGAGGAGTGGGCCGAGGGCGAGTGGGTCCAGAACGACGCCGGCGACATGGTGTGGCAGCCGGCCGAGGGCGGCGAGGCGGTGACGGCCGAGGCGTGGGCCCACGGGGCCGACGGCGACGAGGCGCCCGCGCCGGCCGAGGCCAAGGCCGAGGCCACGGCCGATGCCAGTTCGACGGACGAGGACAACACCGCCGGCGAGATCGCCGACGAGGCTGCGGCCCCGGAGGCGGCCGCGCTGCACCAGGAGGAGGCCGGGGCATAACCAGTCGAGGCCCGCGGCGCACCTGCATCGGGTGCCGGCGGGTTGCGCCGGCAGCCGAGCTGGCCCGGGTGGTCCGGGTGCCCGGTGGGGCGCTCGTGGGCAGCCGGACGGCGCCTGGCCGGGGCGCCTGGCTGTGCCCGGGCTCGCCTGCGTGCTTCGACGCCGCGGTCCGGCGCAACGCCTTCGGCCGGGCGCTCCGGGCCGAGGTCGGGGCAGCGTCAATGGCAACACTTCGTACGACCCTCCTGGATCGTGCGAGGATGGAGAGTTCCAAAAGGGCAGTTGGAAGGGACTGAGTTAGGGCTTGGCAAAGCGGATTCGGGTCTACGAGCTGGCGCGCGAGCTCGGGCTCACCAACAAGGAGGCGCTCGACCTCGCCGAGGCGCTCAAGATCGGCGTCAAGAGCCACTCGTCGAGCATCGAGGATGCCCAGGCCGACCGCGTCCGCCGCAAGGCAGACGCGGAGGGGCTCCGTCGCGACGTCTCACCCGAAGAGCCCGCCCCGGCGAAGGCCGCCAAGAAGACGGCCAAGAAGGCCCAGCCGGCGGCCGCCAAGATCGAGCCGGCGGCCGCCAAGGTCGAGCCGGCACCCGAGGTCGTCACCGAGCCCGCGCCCGAACCGGCGACCACCGTCACCGACGAGCCGCTGGCGCCCGCCGCCGCAGCCCCGGCCGCCGCAGCCCCGGCGCCCGCGGTCGCCGAGCCGTCCGTCGCGCCC
>JAODBK010000100.1 GCA_025463925.1 Acidimicrobiales bacterium
CCGGTCGCGCCCGCGCCCGGCCTCGTGCGCGAGGAGCCGGTCGTGCGGGCGGTGCTCGACGCGCTGCGCTGGGTCGACGGCGACGAGGCCGCGCTGGACCGGCTGCTGGTGTCGCCGGTCGCCGGCCTCGAACCGGCGGACGTCCGCCGGCTCCGCCGGTCGGCGCGCGACACGCCGCTGATCGACCAGCCCCAGCTGCGCCCCCTGGTCGCGCTTCGCGACGCGCTGATCGCCCGCCGCCGCGCCGGCGACGATCCCGCGGCGCTGGCGTTCGAGGTGTGGCGGCGCGCGCTCACCGACCTCACGACCGGCAATGAACCGGCCGATCAGCGCGCGCTCGACGCGCTGACCGCCTTCCTCGCCGACCTCTCGCACCGCGTCGAGGCCAACCCCGGCTGGTCGCTCACCGACGCGCTCGGCGCCCTCGACGGCCCCGACCTCGACGCCGACCCGTGGGTGCTCCCCGCCGGTCCGTCCGACGCGGTGTCGGTGGTGGCGGTGGCGGCCGCCGCCGGCCGGGAGTGGGACGTCGTGGTGATCGCCGGGTGTGTCGAAGGCGAGCTGCCGTCGGTCCACGCCCACATGGCCTTCTTCGACCGGGCGCTGCTCGCCGGGCCCGACGTGCCGACCGTGGCCGAGCGGCGGCGGCGCTCGCTCGACGAGGAGCGGCGCCTGTTCGACGGCGTTGCCCGCACCCGCGCCACTCGCCGCACGATCGCGACCGCGGCGCTCGAGCCCGGCGTGCTCATCAGCCGCTTCGTCGAAGGGTGGACCCAACGCGACCCGATGTTGCTGCCGGCGCCCGGGCCCGACGCGGTCCGCCGGGCGCCGACCGCGGGTACCGGGGCGGTGTTCCCCGACGGCACGCTGCGGTTGTCGGCCAGCGCGCTCGAGACCTATGACGAGTGCCCGTTGCGGTACTCGTACGAGTACGTGCTCGGGGTTCGCAGCGAGTCGGGCACTGCGGCCGAGCTCGGCAGCCTCACCCACGACATCCTCGAGACGTTCCTCGACCCGGCGCGGGCGGGCGAGCGCCCGCACACCCGCGACGCCCTCTTCGAGCTGGCCGCCGAGAAGTGGACCGACGGCATCGCGCGCTACGCGCCGCAGCGCGAGCAGGCGTGGCGCGATCTTGGCGAGATGCTCGAGCTGTGGTGGGAGCACGAGGGCGAGGGCCCGCGGGCCCCCGACGTCGCCGCGGTCGAGCACCAGTTCGCGGTGGCAGTGGGGCCGCACACGTTGCGCGGCAAGATCGACCGCGTCGACCGTGTCGCCGGCGGAATCCGGATCATCGACTACAAGACGGGCACCAGCGAGGTCGGCGAGGACGACATCCCCGACGACATCCAGCTCGCGGTGTACCACCTGGCTGCGGTCCGCGACCCCGAGCTGGTCGCGCTCGGCCCGCCGAAGCGACTGGAGCTCATGTACCTGCGCAAGATGAAGCGCGTCGAGCAGCCGATCACCGAGGATCACGTCGAGGTCACCGAGGCTCGCATCCTCGAGACCGCCGCCAAGATCCTCGGCGAGTCGTTCGAGCCGGTGGCCGGCCGCCACTGCGACTACTGCGGCTTCCAGCGCGTCTGCCCGCTGTGGCCGGAGGGTCGCGAGGTCGCGGGATGAAGGACTTCGACCCGACGCCCGAGCAGGGCGACGCCATCGCCCACCCGCCGACGCCGCTGCTCATCGTCGCCGGCGCCGGCACCGGCAAGACGACGGTGATGGCCGAGCGGATCTTCGACCTGGTGCGGCGGCACGCCGCCACCGACGACCAGATCCTCGGCTTGACCTTCAGCAACAAGGCGGCGGCCAACCTCAAGTCGAAGGTGCTGGAACGCCTGACGAACAGCGACGTCACCGTGTCGACGTACCACGCCTTCGGCGCCAGGCTCGTGGCCGACCACGCGTTGGAGCTCGGCCTGGCGCCCCGCACGCAGATCCTCGACCACGCGCGGAAGTGGCAGCTCCTGTTCTCGGTGTTCGACGAGTTCCACTTCGAGCTGCGCCGCACTGGCCGTCCCGGCGGGCTGGTCGACGAGGCGCTGAAGCTCGCCGATCGGTGCAGCGACCACCTCGTCCCGCTCGACGCCGTGGTGGCCGACTGCCACGACGTCGCGGAGCGCGGGCGGTGGGGGATGCCGGACGTCGCACGGAAGCGGCTCGAGCTGTGCCAGGTGATCGCGGCCTACGAGCGCCGCAAGCGCGAGCTCGACCTGATCGACTTCGGTGACCAGATCGCGCTGGCGGTGCGCCTGATCGAGCAGCACCCGGATGTCGGCGAGGCCCTCCGCGACCAGTACCCGGTCGTGTTGCTCGACGAGTACCAGGACACCAACTACGCGCAGCGCCGGCTGCTCCAGCTCGTGTATCCCGAAGGCTCCGCAGTGACTGCGGTCGGCGACGACATGCAGTCGATCTACGCGTTCCGCGGCGCGCACCTGCGGAACATCCAGGGCTTCGCCCAGCATTTCCCGCCGGTCGAGCAGCGGCAGTTGCAGACGACGTTCCGATTCGGGCCCGAGCTGGTTGAGTTGGCGAACCGCATCCAGGCCAACGTCGCCGGCTCACTCGACAAGGAGCTGGCCGCGGCGAAGGACGCCGAGCCGACGGTGATCGAGTCGTTCCTCGCGTCCGACGACCTCGAGGAAGCGGCGACGATCGCCGACGACGTGTACCGAGGCGGTGCCCCGTGGGCGCAGTACGCGGTGCTCTGCCGGAAGCGGCGGCTCATCCCGGCCATCGCCGACGCGCTGTCCGATCGCGGCATTCCGGTCGAGGTCATCGGGTCGAGTGGCCTGCTCGACCGGCCCGAGATCGTCGACGTGGTGTCGTGGCTGGAGGTCGTGGCGGACCCGACCGCATCGGTGGCGTTGCTGCGGGTGCTGCAGGGGCCGCGGTACCGGATCGGCTTCCGCGACCTGGCGGCGTTGGCGCGCCACGCGGCGACCCTGACGGAGGGCGACGACCGCGGCGTGCTGTCCGACGCGTTGGCGCAGTTGGACGACGTCAGCGGGCTGTCGGCGGCGGCTCGCGCTCGGCTCCACGCGTTCTGGCGCGAGCGCCGCGAGCTGGCGACCGCGGCCCTCCGGCTTCCGGTGCTCGACCTGGCCGAGGCCGTCGTCGGCCGGACCGGGCTGTGGAAGGCCGCCGGCGAACGCGGCCGCGAGAACCTGTTGCGCTTCCTCGACCTCACTGAGCGCTTCACGCCGATCGAGGGCGATCCCGGGTTGCCGGCGTTTCTCGAGTACTTGCAACTGCTCGACGAGACCGAGGAGGACGTCGCCGAGGCGCACCCGAGCGATCGCGACTCGGTGAAGGTGATGACGATCCATCAGGCCAAAGGTCTCGAGTTCCCGGTCGTGTTCGTGCCCGGGCTGGCCGGGTCGAAGTCGTCGAAGATCTTTCCCGACGGCCGGAGCGGCGAGAACGCGCTCAGCAACTCGTCGTCGCTGCCGTGGTGGCTGCGCGAGGACGAGGGCATTCCGTCGCCGTGGGCCGTCGCTCGGCGCGCCGACATCGACGACGTGGTCAAGCAGCGCAAGCAGGACGAGGAGTGGCGACTCCTCTATGTCGCGTGCACGCGCGCCGAGCGCCGGCTCGTCTGCTCGGCCGCGCATTGGTACGCCGGGCCGGCCGAACCTCAGGGACCGTCGGCGTTCTACGACTTCGTGTCCGGCCAACACGACATCGTCGAGGAGCGCTTCCGCCACGACGCCGCCGAGGTCGACCCGCTCGAGACGCGCCGCCAACGGCAGCTCCAGGCCGCCGGGTCGGAACGCGCGGCAGCCGTCACCGACGACCCGCCGCAACTGGAACTGGACGACACCGTGGTTCCAGCCGCGGCCGTCGTCGCCGGGCGCGACGCGCCCAACGCACTGTCGGTCACGTCGCTGGTCAGCCTGACCCGCTGCCCGAAGCAGTTCTGGTGGTCGGTGGTGCGGCCGCTCCCACGGCGGCCGTCGGCCGCGGCCCGCATCGGCACCGCCGTGCACCGCTGGATCGAGCAGCGCGCCGATCGCCAGCTGTCGCTGCTCGACCCCGAGCCCGACCCGGTGGCGGACGACGGCGGTGGTGCCGACGGGCGGCGCGTTGCGAACGCGCTGCAAGCGTCCTTCCTCGCCAGCCCGTATGGCGTCCTCGACCCCGTGCGGGTCGAGGCGCCGTTCGTCCTCGCGGTCGGCGGGCGGCTGGTGCGGGGCCGGGTCGACGCCACGTACGAGCGGGACGGCCGGCTCGAGGTCGTCGACTTCAAGACCGGCCGGCCGCCGGTCGAGGGCGACCCCGGTGGCCGCACCCAGATCGACGTGTACGGGCTGGCGGCGGTCGACGCCTGGCGCGCCGACCCGGACACCATCCGGACGACCTATTGCTATCTCACGCGCGAAGGCGAGCCCGAGCTGGTCAGCGAGGACTGGTCGGCGTCGACGCCGGCGCGGGTGCGGGGCGCGCTGGGTGACGCGACGGACGTGCTGCAGTCCGGGACGTACGAACCGGCGCCCGGCCCGTGGTGCGCGCGGTGCGATTTCCTCGACGTGTGCCCGGCCGGGCGGCAAACCGTTTGATGGCCGGCGACCGGGGGGACACCCCCCGCATGCTGACCATCATCCTGCTCGTGCTCGTGATCCTGCTGCTGTTCGGCGGCGGTGGCTACTACTACCGAGGCCGCGGCGGGCGCTACTGACGGGTCGAGCTACGCGACGAGCGCGAGCGGCTGGTCCGCGACCAGCCGCTCGTGTTCGGCGAGGCACGCGAGAAGCGCCCGGCAGCCGACGAGCTGCTCGGCCGGCGACGGTTCCGCGGTGGTGACGAACCGCTGGAGTTGCCGCCCACCGAACAGCAGCACACGCGTCAATGGCGACGACGGCCGCCGGGCGGCGATCGTCATGACCTCGGCGACGGCGCCGATCGCCAGGAGGAAGGCCGGCACCTGCAGCAGCAATGGCAGCGGCAGGAGCGGCACCGCGACCACCACCATCAGGAACGCCAGGTTGGTGCCGCACCGGTTGTGCAACCGCGTGGCGCGCATGACCGCGCTGATGTCGTCGAGGTCGGAGTGCGCTTCGTGCGCGGACACCGCCTTGTGCTCGGCGCCGTGGAATCGCCACAGCGCTCCGGGAAGGGCGACGCGCAACAGACCCAGGCTCCCGAGGAGCACGGCGATCGCCATGGCGAACCGGCTGGCCAGCGAGGCGTGACCCACGCCGAGATCGGGTGACACGAAGCCGAGGACGGCGAGCGGGACGAGGACGAGCAGGCACCGGCGACGGGCCCGACGAGCGGCCAGCGTCTCGGTGCTTCGGCTGCGAAGGCCACGAGTGGCGAGCCCGAGTGCGGTGACGAGGCCGACGACCACGCGCACCACGGGAACGCGGCCGGCCGGGTTGGAGGGCATGGCGCCGATGTCGACGGAGCCGTCGCGGCGCGCGATGGCCCAGGCGCGGTCGGTCCGCATGAACACACCGTCGGGCAGGGCTTGGCCGCCAACCGACGGGCGCGTGGATTGGAGCGCTGCCATCACTGCAACCTATCGGCGGGTGGCCGGTGTCCGGAAGGTGCACATCGGGCCATTTTCGGCGCCCGTCGCGCACTAGTCAGGGTCGGGCGCCACCATCCGCCGGCCGGCGCGGAGGCGATCGAGCACGCGGTCGCACTCGACACCGTCGGCGAAGGACGGCTGGATCTGCCGCCCGTCGCGCACCGCGTCGCGCACGACCTCGGCCCATCGCGACATCGCGACGTCATGGCGCTCGGCGCCGGGCGGACCGACGTCGATCTCCTCGACCGCGTTGCCGGCGGGTGAGCGCACCGTGATCCGGCGATCCGCCAGGCACTCGATAACGGCATCGCCTCCGATCACCACGATGCGGGGCGGCGACGCCGCCGCGGCGGCGAACGTCGAGTCGAGCGACACGGTCGCGCCGGCCGTGGTGACGAAGTCGGCGACCAGCCCGTCCTCGACGTCCACCCGCATCGGTTCGCGGTCGCCGTCGCTACTGGGGCGGACGGGCACGTCCGTTCGGAGCACCGCGTGCACCGACGCCACGTCGATGTCGCCCAGCAGCCAGCGCACGGTGTCGACCGCGTGCGGGGCCCACGCGCCGATCCACCCGCCGCCGCAGTCACGGCGGAACAGCCAACCGTGCGGCCGCATCGGCTGCGTCGACCCGGCGGTGTGGTGGACCCACGCGAGATGGCGCACCCCACCGGCGACGCCGCTGGTTATCAGCTCGCGAAGCCGCAGCCGGGCCGGGTGGTGGCGGAACTCGAAGTTGACCAGATGCCGCGTGCCCGCGGCCTCGGCTTCGGCGAGCAGCTGCTCGGACTCGGCGGCCTGCCGCCCGAAGGGCTTGTCGCACAGCACCGCCGGTCGACCGCCGGCCAGGGCGAGGCGAACGTGGGCCGCGTGGAGGAAGGGCGGCGAGTGGACCGAGACCAGGTCGACGTCCGAACGGCGGCAGAGTGACCCGACGGCGCGCTCGTCGCGGGCCGACACCACCTCGACCACTTCGACACCCTCGGTCGCACCGAACACCGGCGCGACGACCCGCCCGCCGAACCCGGTGCCGATGACGCCGACGCGAACCACGCGCCGCACGCTAGACACCCACCCGATGCCCGGGCCGAACCCTCTTGCCGGTGGCGACCTCGATCGCGTCGCGGCGCGTCGTGGCGACGCCGACTGGGTGGCGGCATTGCTGGCCGACGGCGCGAGTCGCGTGCTGCCGGTGCGTCCGCCCGAGGGGCCGGTCGTCGACGGTGACCGGCTGGGCTGGCTGCCCGCGCCCGACGTCGACCTGGCCGCGCACCCGGCCGAGGCGCTCCTCCTCGGGCTCGACGCCGACGGCGTCGCCTGGTTCGCGGTGGACGCCGGTGATCCTGCCGGTGGCCTCGACCCGACGGCCGCCGGCGGGCCGGTCGACCTCGTGCCGTTGCCGGCCGGCGGGGCGTGGACCGACGTGCGCATGGTCGCGTCGCTGCTCGGCCAGGCCGAGGGCTCGCGTCTCGCGCAGGCCCTTGGTCTCGTCAACTGGCACCGAACCCACCGCTTCTGCGGGCGCTGCGGCGGGCCGACGGTGCCGCGCGACGCCGGCTACGTACGGGCCTGCCAGGTGGAGGCCTGCGCGGCGCAGCACTTCCCGCGCACCGACCCCGCGGTGATCATGCTGGTGACGTTGGGCGACCGGGCGCTGCTCGGTCGGCAGGCACTGTGGCCCGCCGGCCGGGTGTCGGCGCTGGCCGGCTTCGTCGAGCCGGGCGAGAGCCTCGAGGACGCGGTGGCGCGCGAGGTGTTCGAGGAAGTGGGTGTCCGCGTGCGCGACGTTCGGTATCGGTCGTCGCAGCCCTGGCCCTTCCCGCAATCGCTGATGCTCGGCTTCCGAGCCGAGGCCGACGACGACGCCCTCACCCTCGACCACACCGAGATCGCCGAAGCGCGCTGGTACTCGCGCGACGAGCTGCGGGCCGCGGTGCGCGACGGCGACGTGGTCCTGCCGCCGCCGGTGTCCATCGCGGCGTCGCTGGTGGGGGAGTGGCTGGCGTCAGCGCCGGCGCAGTGACGCGTCCTGCAGCGCCGGGTGGTCCCATCCGTGGTCGGCCGGGTTCACGTCGGTGCCGGGTGGCACCAACTCGTCGATGCGGTCGAGGATGGCGTCGTCGAGGCGGACGTCGGCGCCGGCCAGCAGGTCGGTGAGCTGGTCCATCGTCCGCGGGCCGATGATCGCCGACGTCACCGCCGGGTGCTCCAGCACGAACGCCTGCGCGAGGTGGGTCAGCGACACACCGGCGTCGGACGCGATCTTGTCGAGCTCCTCGATGAGGTCGTACTTGCGGCGGTTCTCGGGCGTGTCGGCGAAGAAGCGGCTGCTGTTGCCCATACGCGCGCCGCGACTGTCCGGCGGAGGCTCGGCGCCCTGGCGGTACTTGCCGGTGAGCCAGCCGCCGTTGAGTGGGCTCCACGCGATGACGCCCATGCGATGGCGCTGGCACGTCGGGAGGAGGTCGCCCTCGATGCGGCGCGCGAAGATCGAATACGGCGGCTGCTCGCAGACGAACCGCTCGCGGTTGCGGCGGGCCGCGACCCACTGGGCCTCGACGATCTGCTCGGCCGGGAACGTCGAGCTGCCGAGATAGCGGACCTTCCCGGACCGCACCAAGTCGGTGAGCGCGCCCAGCGTCTCGTCGATGTCGATGTGCGGATCCGGGCGGTGGATCTGGTAGAGGTCGATCCAGTCGGTGCCGAGCCGGCGCAGGCTGTTCTCGACCTCCCGGATGATCCACCGGCGGGAGTTGCCCGCCATGTTCGGGTCCTTCCCCATCGGCGCGTGGACCTTGGTCGCGAGCACGACGTCGTCGCGCCGGCCGCCCGCGAGCGCCTTGCCGACGATCTCCTCGGACTCGCCGTCCGAGTAGACGTCGGCGGTGTCGAGGAAGTTGATGCCGGCGTCGAGCGCGGCGTGGATGATGCGGACACCGTCGTCGTGGTCGCGGTTGCCCCAGGCGCCGAGCATCATCGCGCCGAAGCACAGCTTGCTGACCCTGACACCGGTGCCGCCGAGTGTGCGGAGCTCCATGGCGCGCACCATAGGCTCCCTCGGATGACTGAGTTGCCCGTCCGCCGGATCGACCCCCACGCGGTGCTGCCGGCGTATGCCCGGTCGGGCGACGCCGGCGCCGATCTGGTCGCCAAGGAGGACGTGCTCCTGCCGGCCGGCGGTGGCCGCGCGCTCGTGAAGACCGGCGTTGCCATCGCGATCCCCGAGGGCCACGCCGGTTTTGTCCTCCCGCGCAGCGGGTTGGCGTTGAAGCACGGCGTGACGTTGGTGAACGCCCCGGGCCTCATCGACGCCGGCTATCGCGACGAGGTGATGGTGTTGATGATCAACACCGATCCGCACGCCGACTATCAGGTGCACCAGGGCGACCGCGTCGCGCAGCTCGTCGTCCAGCGGGTCGAGCACGTCGCCGTCGTCGACGTCGACGAGCTGCCCGATCCGGTGGCCGACGCGCACGGCCGGCCGGTTCGTGGCACCGGTGGGTTCGGCCACACCGGTCGCTAGCGGATGGCTCGCCTCGCGGCCGTCATCTTCGACCTCGACGGCACGCTCGCAGATTCGTTGCCGCTGTCGATCGCCGGCTTCCAACACGCGGCATCGCACGTCGCCGGCCGCTCGTTCACCGACGACGAGGTGCGCGCCGGCTTCGGTCCGAGCGAGGAGGGGATGTTCCGGCGGATGGTGCCCGACCGGTGGGACGAGTGTCTCGCGGCGTACCTCGAGTTCTACGACGAGCACCACGACGAGCGCGTGCGGGTGCTCCCCGGCGTCGCCGATCTGCTGTCGTCGCTGCACGACCGCGGCGTCCGAGTCGGTGTCGTCACGGGAAAGGGGCCGGAGACGGCGGCGATCACGCTCCGCAAGCTCGGTCTGGCCGACACCATCACCGAGGTGCGAGCCGGCCGCGTCGCCGGGCCCGACAAGCCCACCGACATCCGCTCCGTGCTCGGCGCGTGGGCCCTGCACCCGCCCGACGCCGCCTACGTCGGCGACATGCCGGGCGACATGCGAGCGGCCCTCGACGTCGGTGTCGTCCCGCTCGGTGCCGCCTGGGAGATCGCCGCCGACGAGGCCGACCTGCGCACCGCCGGCGCCGTCGAGGTGTTCGCCACGCCAGGTGAGCTGTCGGCCTGGCTGCGCTAAGGTCTGTGCCTCACGCGGACGTGGCTCAGTTGGTAGAGCACAACCTTGCCAAGGTTGGGGTCGCGGGTTCGAATCCCGTCGTCCGCTCCAACATCGGTCCTAGTTAGAGCGCTAGAAGCCGGCCGCGAGGCTGGCTTCCGCCGTTCTCAGAGGGCTCTGCACCACATCTGCACCACAAGTGGACGTGCGAGTTCTGCAACAGCTGCGTCTGGTGCGGATGCCAGGTCCCTCCGAACGGTGCCAGCATCGTGTGCAGCTATGGCCGCCGATTACCCCGGAGTGGGTGCGTGAGTCCTCCGACCGCCTCCGATCGCCGCCCGTCGTGAGGTGGTGGGCCGAGAGCGATGAAGCGTGGGCGGCCGACGACGCAGGCGTCCGTTGGCACGGGACGCTCATCGGACCAGCCGTTCATTCGGCGATGGAGCTGCCCGGGACGGAGGACGGGATCATCGTGCTCGACTGGTCGCGACGGCCGCCGGACGTTCTGGAGTGGCACCCCTATCCCAATCTGCTTCGCGCTCGGCCCGATGGGACTGTGGTCTGGCGCGCAGACCTACCACCGGGTGAAACGCTCGGGTCTTGGACTGGCGCGGCGATCGAGAACGGACAGCTCATCGGGTTCGGTTGGGAGTCGAGGTGCCGGATCGATATGGCGACCGGCGAAGTGCTCGACTCAACCTTCACGAAATAGTCGTCAGCCGGGGAGCGCACATCACGGCTTGACAAACTCGATGACCGAGCTGGATCGATATGCCTGCTCGAGGCCATCGCGAAGTCGGCCGTCGAGGCTGGGGAACAGGTGGCCGTAGCGGTCGAAGGTGAGGCGGATCGTCGAATGGCCCATGCGCTCCTGGATCTCCTTCGGGTGCGCGCCCTGTGCGATCAGCAGCGCTGCACAGGTGTGGCGCAGGTCGTGAAAGCGAAGGTCGATCGGGAGGCCGGCTCTCACCACCGACGGCTTGAAGTGCCGGCGATAGAAGTTGCGGCGCAGCGGCGAGCCCTCGGCCGATGTGAACACGAACCCGTCAGTTGACGCGTACGTGTCAACGTGATCGCTGAGCATCTCAACGAGGAACGGTGGCAGCGAGACCGTGCGATGCGCTCGGGTCTTCGTCGGGCCGAGCGCGACGTGGCCGTTCGTCTCACTGAGTGCCTCGACGACTCGGACCGTGCCACCCAGCAGGTCGAGACGATGACGGCGCAGCCCGGCGAGCTCGCCCCAGCGGAGCCCTGTGTACGCGGCTGAGAAGATGAGCGCGCGGTAGCGAGGATCGAGTACATCGGCCAGGCGTGCGACCTCCGGAGGGCTGAGGAACTGCATCTCGGTGTGGCCGGTCTGACGCGGCAGGCCGATGCCAACGCACGGCGTTCGGCGGATGAGCCCGTCGATCTCAGCCGTGGCCATGATGCGGGCAAACGTGCCGTAGATCGACGCGACCGAACCCGGGGCGAGTCCCGCTTCGACGAGCTCTGCCACCCAGGTGCGGACCTCCGCTGGCGTGATCGCGCCGATGGGGCGGTCGCCGAAGCACGGAAGAATGTGGCAAGCAAGCCGGCTGTCGAGGTTTGCTCTCGTGCTCACGCGAATGTGCGAGACCGCGGCCAACCACTTCTCCACGTACCCACTGAACAACGTCCGACCGAGGCGCGGGTCGACCCATTCGCCGTTCCGGACCTCGGTCTCGACGGACGCGAGGAACGCGCGGGCCGCAGCCTTCGTGTCAAACGTCTGAGTTCGCTGTCGGCCGACCGCGTCGCGAAAGCGTGCTTCCCATCGATTCGAACGCGGCGCTCTGCGGATCGAGCCCACGGCGTACTCCTCAGCGACTCGTTGTCCGGCGCGTCGGCACCGGACGGACGGTTTGCGTGAGGAGGCCTCGACCATCGACGAGCGGTTCCACCCGGGAGGCCTCGAGCCAGCGGGCAACCTCGTCGGGATCGAACCGTATCCGGTGGCCCCACCTGACGTAGGGGATCCGCCGTTCCGTGATGAGCCGACGAACATGACGCTCGGTGACGCCGAGGTGATCGGCGAGACCGGGCACGTCGAGCAGATGCGGTAGTCGTCTCTGCAGTTCCAATCGCAGCTCCAATGTGAGTGAGTTCTTCTCACCCCATAGGTGCGCGTGGGTACCCGATCGCGACATCAAAGTTGTCGAGCGAGGAGGACGCTCCTACCGCTGACGCGGTAGGAGCAAGGCTGTATCGGTCCTTGGGTGCGCGCTTTTTGGATTTTGGGCCTACGCGTCGCCGACGAGTTCGTCGAGCAGCTTGCGTGGGCTGAGGATGCGCTGGTCGCGATCTGCGAGTGCGAGGAGGTCGGCATCGCCGGAGAGGAGTCGGTCGGCGTGGGACTCGTCAGCGAGGGCGATGAGGTAGTCATCTTCGCGGTCACGCGACGTCGCTTCGATCACGGCTGGATCGGTCTGCGACTCTGCCGCGCCCTCGATGTCAGCGAGCAGTTCAAGCGCTGCCTCGAGCGTGACGAACCTTCGGAGCCTGGGCCGGCTGAGCGCGTCTCGAGCCTCGTCCACGAGCATCGGGCAGACCACGATGCGGAACTGCCCGGCGAGGCCGAGGCGGATCAGCTGGCCGGTGACGCCCTCTGGGCTGATCGCAGCGGACACGACGACGTTGGGGTCGACAACGACCCGGAGCACCTATGCGGATGCCCGGCGGGCTCGCTCGGCTCGGGCAGCGCGGACCTCCGACACGGCGAGCGCCATGGCCTCGTCGTCGCTGAGGGTGATGCCCTGTGCCGCCTGGGCCTCGGCGATGTCGTCGAGTACACCCAGGCCCCGGAGTCCGAAGTAGCGCCGCAGAGCTTCTTCGACGACCTCGTCCTCGGCGCGCCCGTCCTCGCTCGCGGCACGACGCAGCGCATCAAGGATTCCCTCGTCGATCTCGACAGTCGTTGGCCGGCGTGCCATCCCCAAAAGTGTACGAGTCTTGGGGGAGGCCGATGGTCAGGTTTCGATTCTGACCATGTAAGCCCCGGTCAGGATTTGCCCACCGATTGGCGACGCCGAGGGCGACCGATGACCTGAACTGACATCAGTCGAACGATCTCTCAGATGAGATAGTTGTCGGGCATGCCACGCAAGGACTTCCTCGACGAGATGATCGCGGAGCGCACGAAGGCGGACCCGGAGTTCCCCGCGCTCCTCGACGCTGCCGTTCGACGTCGGCAGCTTCTCGAAGACTTGGTCGCCGAGCGCGAGGCCCTCGGACTTTCGCAGACGATCGTCGCAGCACGGATGCATACGTCGCGATCGGCGGTCGCACGGCTCGAGTCCGTCGAGACCAACGCGAAACTTTCAACCGTCGAGCGCTACGCCGCCGCGCTGGGCAAGAAAATCAACTAGGAGCTAGTTGGCGTCTGACGCTCCTACGGAGAGACCGATGGTCAGGTTTTCGAATATGACCATTGCCTCGATCGGCGTCGACCCAGCGCGCAGGGTCTATAGCTATCCGGTGTCGTCGATCGAACGGAGACCTGAGCTCGTGATCTCCCATCGGTTGCCGACACCACCTTCGGAATCTGATCGTCGCCGCACGAGCCCACGCTTTTCCAGCTCGATTAGTTCATCCCGAACGGTATGGCTCCCGGGGACATGCCGCTGGCTCACGTAGATGTCGAGCACGCGAGCGTCTCTCTTGCCGTGGCCGTCCCGGACGAGAGCCAACAGGTCACGCAGTCGGTCGTCGAGTGCATCTGGCCAGCCTTCTCGACGCCGTCGCTGCTGTTCGGTGTATTCGTCGATGTAGTGCTCGACGGAAAACGCGGTCCCTGTGAAACGAGCCGTCCCGTCGTTGCGGTCTACGAGGATCGGCGAGTTACCGGCAATCATGTCTGCGGTCGCATGCGTCGTTTGATGTGCCTCGGAGTCGTAGAAGAACACCCAACCGTCAGTAAACTCCTGGTCGCCAGTGAGGACGAGAGGCATCGACGCTCGACGCTGATCAAGCAGATTCTGCGCCAGCCGACGAGCCTGCTCCTTGTCGATCATGTCGAGGAACATCTTGCCGGGTTGGAAAGGAGTGCTCGCTCTCTGCACCACATCTGCACCACAAGCGGCGCGCAAACGTGGTCACGAGCGGTCACCCACGCGTCTGACCATTGCGAGTCTGACCTGCGATTTCGCGCTTGACCGCAGGTCACGACGTGATGGCCGAACGCTTTGCCAAGGTTGGGGTCGCGGGTTCGAATCCCGTCGTCCGCTCCAACATCGTTCCTGGTTAGAGCGCTAGAAGCCGGCCGCGAGGCTGGCTTCGTATGTTCTGAGAGGGCGCCGCACCACATCTACGAGGTTCGAGCGGTGTGAAGTTCCGGTAGGTGGGCGACACACTTGCTTCGGTAGGTGCACGACACTTTCCGGACGCGGCTCCGGTAGCTGGGCGACACCGGCTCCGCCACCTCCACGACGCCTGAGCATCCGCGTGCAGCGCGCGGCGCACCTATCGCTCGACGCCAGTACCAGGGCGAGTGTCAAGCGTCAGCGCGGACATGCGCTTCAGGCTCACGAGGATCCTGTTCTCGCGGGTGGCGTCGCGACGCCGACGTCGATACTGACGTCACCCTCGCCGACCTACGCGGCCGCAATCCCTCCGGCCCCTCGCATGTGAGCGCCCCGCCCCGAAGGGGCGGGGCGCTCGGAGCCGACCAGCAGTCGACAACTTTGGTGACGTGGCGCCGAGGCGCCACGGACGCACGCTTGGATCAGGCCTCGGGGGTCTGGAGGATGGCCTCGATCTCGAGGGACACCTGGATCTTGTCGCCGATCACGACGCCGCCGCCGTCGAGGGGGATGTTGGTGTCGATCCCGAAGTCCTTGCGGTTGAGCTCGGTGGTGGCTGAGAAGCCGGCCCGGGTGCCGCCGTAGGGATCCTTGCCGAACCCGTTGACCTCCAGGTGCAGGGGCACCCGGCGGGTCACGCCGTGCAGGCTCAGGTCACCCTCGACGACGAAGGCGTCGCCGTCGGCACTTACGCCGGTCGAGCGGAAGGTCATGGCGGGGTGGGTCTCGACGTCGAAGAAGTCGGTCGAGCGGATGTGGTCGTCGCGCTGCTCGTTGTTGGTGTCGATCGAGCGCAGGTCGACGCTGGCATTTACGGTCGAGTCGAGGGGGTTCTCGCCGGTGACGATCTCACCCTCGAAGGTGGCGAAGCGCCCCCGTACCTTCGACACCATCAGGTGGCGGACGCTGAAGGACACGTCCGTGTGGGTGGGGTCGATCGTCCAGGTTCCGGTCACGTAGCCGGGGATCTCGGTCTTGGTGCTGGTCACGCTCATCTTTGCCTCCTCGGGTTGAACTCTCAACAACGTGCAAGGACTTTGAGCGTTCAACTATTCCCGGGAACTCGGTAGAATTGTGGTGATGGCCGCCCGCCGAGGATCGACCAAGGACAAGAGGTACGAGGGTCCGGCGCGGGCAGAGAAGAACGAGAAGACCGCCGACGGTGAGGTGCGCTGGCTGAGTCCCGCGGAGCAGGAGACCTGGCGGGCCTTCCTGGCGGCCACGCGGCTGCTGTTCGAAGAGCTCGAGCGCCAGCTCCAGCAGGAGGCCGGCATCCCGGTCACCTACTACGAGATCCTCGTCGCCCTCTCCGAGGCTCCGGACCGCACGATCCGGATGCGCGACCTGGCCGATCTCACCCGTTCGTCGCCCAGCCGGCTCAGCCACGCCGTGTCTCGCCTGGAGGAGACGGGCTGGCTCAAGCGGGTCTCGTGCGCCACCGATCGGCGGGGGGCCTTCGCCCACCTCACCGACAAGGGCTTCGCCGCCCTGGAGGCAGCCGCCCCCGGACATGCGACGGCCGTGCGGCGGCACGTCTTCGACCGCATCACCCCGAAGCAGGCCGACGAGCTCGGCCGGATCCTGGCCGTGATCCGCGACGGGTTGGATGCCGAAGGGCGGTGTCCGGGGGTCCCGACGTGAAACTCGTCGCCGGCACGTCCGGTCTGGCGCTCAAGGAGGAGATGCTCGCGTGAAGTGCTCGGGACCGACTAGTGACCTGAGTCGTTAGTTCGCGAAAAGTTTCGGAGGAGGTCGCGTCGGAGTCGCGAACTCTCATCGTCAACGACGACGATGGAGGTTGCGATGGGTGCTCGAGCGGTGGTCGTTCTGTCAGCGGACGAGCGTGAGGTGCTCGACCGGTGGGCGCGTCGACCGAAGAGCGCGCAGGCGCTGGCGTTGCGGTGTCGGATCGTTCTGGCCGCTGCGGATGGTGAGAACACGATCGACATCGCTGACCGGTTGGGCTGCAGCCGCGGGACGGTGAGCAAGTGGCGGGGCCGGTTCGCTGAGCATGGTCTCGATGGGCTGCATGACGAGCCCCGTCCAGGTAAGCCGCGCACGATCGGCGATGAGGACGTCGAGCGGGTGATCGTCAAGACCCTCGAGGAGCAGCCGGCGAACGCGACGCACTGGTCGACGAGGTCGATGGCGGCGGCCACGGGCATGAACCAGACGGCGGTGAGCCGGATCTGGCGGGCGTTCGGCCTGAGGCCGCACCGCGTCGAGGACTTCAAGCTGTCGCCGGATCCGCAGTTCATCGACAAGGTCCGCGACATCGTGGCCCTCTACCTCAACCCGCCCGATGCCGCGGTGGTGCTGTGCGTCGACGAGAAGTCACAGATCCAAGCCCTCGATCGGACCGCGCCGGTGCTGCCGCTGATGCCGGGTGTGCCCGAGCGACGCACCCATGACTACAAGCGCAACGGCACGACGAACCTCTACGCCGCGTTGAACGTGGCGTCGGGGCAGGTCATCTCCGACATGACCGCCCGGCATCGCGCCGAGGAGTTCCGCCGGTTCCTGAACCTGATCGACAAGAACATCCCGCAGCATCTGGACGTGCACGTCGTCCTTGACAACTCCTCGACACACAAGACCCCGTCGATCCAGCGGTGGTTGCTGCGGCACCCGCGCTTCACGCTGCACTTCACGCCGACCTACAGCAGCTGGCTGAACCTCGTCGAACGATGGTTCGCCGAGCTCACCACCAAGTGGATCAAGCGCGGCACCCACCGCTCCGTCCGCGAGCTCGTCGCCTCCATCCGCACCTGGATCGCCGGCTGGAACGAAGATCCCAAGCCGTTCGTCTGGCACAAGACCGCCGACGAGATCCTCGACAGCCTCGCCAGCTGCTGCGCGCGGATCAACGACTCAGGTCACTAGTTCCTCCCAGCGAGGCAATGCTCGTACATCTCTCGAAGATTCTTGCGCTGAACGCTCCGCGCCGATTACGACCAGAAGGCGTCGTAGGCCGCCGGATCCGAGTGGTCCTCCACGAGGTGGGTGAACTTCCCACCGGAGATCGTGAACGTAAGCGTCTCGTCCTGGTCGAGCGTCTTGCCACCCCGCTGGCCCTTGTCGCGGTGGGTTGCGACAACCGTGTCGTCGCCCTCTACCTTCGTGCTCTTGAGCTCCGCCGTGAAGGTGCCGTCGCTGAGCTCGAACAGCTTGCCGTAGTAGCCGAGGACGTCGTCGACGCCCTTGTAGTCGCCCGCGAGCGGGCCGTTGCCCGTCGCGCTGTGGACGGCGTCGGGGGCGAATAGTGATCGCAGGGTCTCCATGTCGCCCTCGCCGAAGGCCTTGTAGCCCTGTCGGACGAGTTCCTCATTCGGGTGTGCCATTCGCTTCTCCTCCTCGGGTCGCCGTCGCGTGACGGTTCGAGTTCAACGGAAAGGCGTCGAGCTGTGCTGCTGAGACCACGAAGGTCGTCATGCCCAACAGCGTGTCTCGGCGCTGCGTGCAATGGCGCTACCGAGGTCCGGAGCAACGCTCCCCGACTCGGCTCGATGCCCGAGCAAAGTCCGACGCGGTAGGGACTCCCTCGCCGCGCCAGTCGACACCGTACACCTGTGCGTTCAGAGCCCGCATGAGGGATCGTTTGAAGGCTGACAATCGCTTCCCAGGTGTGGAGCTACCCCAACATGGACGGCGACGTTGTGGCGATTCAGATCAGCGCAGTCCGATGACCCACGACTGATGCAGGCGGACCTGACGGTGCCAGCTCGTCGCTGAACCATCGATGGGTACGACTCGGCGCCATCGCGGCCCGGCCAACACGCGCGGCTACGGATGCGAGCGTGCGCGCCGGACCCGGCGCCGCCCCCTCGAGCAGGTCGTTCCAGAAGATCGACCAACCGCCGGCGATCATCCGCCCAACACCGGGCGCCGTGAGGAGCCGCCCGAGCGCCGCGGTTGCTCGCGGGCGAGGCAGCAGCGCGGCGTGCGCCGGAGCTGCGGCCGATTGGTACGGGGTGAACGCCGACGCGAGGTGGGCGCGGTACTGGGTCGCGGCCGCGTCCGGCCCGGCGAGCACCGCCTCGGCCGCGGCCCGGCCGCTCTGCATGGCCTGGGAGATGCCCTCGCCCTGCAGCGGGTTGACCAGGCCGGCGGCGTCGCCCACGAGGAGCACCCGGCCCCGAGCGGGTGTGGTGCCGACCATCCCCATCTTGAGCCATCCGCCGAGACGACTTCGCACCGACGACGGCGCGAGGTGGGCATCGACGACGCCGAGGCGCCACAAGTGCTCGAGGAACGAATCGAAGTCCTGGGCTGCTCGCGCGCCCGCCTTGCGATCCGACAGCACCCCGAGCCCGAGGCCCACGTTGGCCCGACCACCGACCCCGGGGAACAGCCAGCCGTAACCGGGAAAGCCGCGCCATGCGGCCGGCTCCCAGAGCACGATGTGGGGCACCTGCACGGGGTCATCGACGTACGCGCGAAGCGCGAAGCCCCAGAGCACTCGCGTGGCGTCCACCAGACCGGCAACGTCGGCGACGCGGCTCGACGCGCCATCAGCTCCGATCACAACATCGGCGTGCACGCGCTCGCCGCCGGACAGCACGAAGCCGTCAAGGGTCGTATCGCGCAAGAGCGGCTCGGAGGCGCGTCCGACGAATGCCTCGGCCCCCGCGGAAATGGCCGCCTCCTGCAGCGTCGCGTCCAGAGAGGCACGCGGTGACGCGAACGCGTACCCGGGATACGTCGTTCCCGGATGGCAGGGGAGGTGGACGCGTCGTCCGGTCGGTCCGACCACGACCATGTCGTCGACCGTTGTGATGGGAGGCGTATCGATCGCCAGATCGCTCAGGAGCTGCACACCCCGCGGACCCACGAGGTCGCCGCAGGCCTTGTCGCGCGGAAAGCGGGCCTTGTCCACCAGCGCCACGCGGGCGCCGCCGCGGGCGAGGACAAGGGCGGCCACGCTTCCGGCCGGGCCCGCCCCGATCACGAGGGCGTCGTAGCGCCTGTCCGGCATGCCCCTCCTTCGGATCGAGGCCTTACTGTACGTGCATGCCCTCGGCGCGACTCCCTGGGCCGGCATCGGCGCAGGAGCCGCTCGCGGATCCGAACCGGTTCGCGCAGGAGCTGTTCACCGGTCTTCCGAAGCGCTACGACCTGCTCGAGGCGATCCTCTCGCTCGGTCAGAACGAGCGTTGGCGGCGGGAGATGGTCGACCATGTCGTCTCAGCCACGCCGACGCGCGTGCTCGACGTCGCCACCGGGACGGCCGGTGTCGCGCTCCAGCTCGAGGAGCGCACGCCCGCGCACATCGTGGGTGTCGACCTCACCGAGGCCATGTTGGGTCGAGGCCGCGAGAACGTCGCGCGTGCCCACGCCGCGAGCCGCGTCCAACTCGTTGCCGGGCGAGCCGAGCAGCTTCCCTTCCCGGACGCGGGCTTCGACGCCCTCACGTTCACGTACCTCTTGCGATACGTCGACGAGCCGGCGGCCACGCTCGTCGAGCTGGCTCGGGTGCTGAAGCCCGGTGCGCCCATCGCCAGTCTCGAGTTCCATGTGCCGCCCAGCCGCTTCTGGCGGGCGTGGTGGTGGTTGTACACGCGGCTCGTGCTGCCGGCCGCGGGCGGCCTGCTGGCTGGACGGTCATGGTTCAGGGTGGGCCGGTTCCTCGGCCCGAACATCTCGGGTCACTACCGGCGCCACCCGTTGGCGGCGACGGTTGCGATGTGGCGCGACGCCGGCATCGTCGACGTCGAGTTCCGGCTCATGAGCCTCGGCGGCGGCCTGGTGATGTGGGGACGGAAGGGTGGCTGAGCGCGAGAGCCGGCCCGCCTTCTACGCCGCCGCGCCCGGAGCGTTGCGCGATTGGTGGACGCTGCTCCATCCTCCTTATACCGCCTGGCATCTTGCGTATGTCGTCATCGGCGCGTCACTGGCTTCCCACACCGACGCCACCCGCCTCGTGGTGACGGTGCTCGCGTTCTTCTGTGCCGTCGGCGTTGCCGCCCACGCGCTGGACGAGGTGCATGGCCATCCGCTGCGCACCGCCATCCCGGACGCGGTGTTGTGGTTGGCGGCAGGCGCCGGCCTTGTGGGCGCTGTCGCGCTCGGCCTGCTCGGCTTGTCTCGTATCGGCCTTGGGTTGTTGCCGTTCATCGTCGTCGGCCCACTCCTGGTCGTCGGCTACAACCTCGAGCTCTTCGGGGGTCGGCTCCACACCGATGTCGCGTTCGCGCTGGCGTGGGGCACCTTCCCGGTCCTCGCTGGCTACTACGCGCAAGCGGAGCGACTGGGGATCGTCGCCCTGATGGGCGGCGCGGCCGCCTTTGCCCTGTCCTACGCGCAGCGCAGCCTCAGTACGCCGGCGCGGCTGCTGCGCCGCCGGGTGACGCGAGTCGAGGGCGCGCTCGTGATGGACGACGGTACGGTCCGCGACCTGAGCGTCGGCGCGCTTCTCGAGCCGCTGGAGCGGGCGCTCAGCGCGCTGTCCTGGAGCATGGTGGCGCTGGCGATCGCATTGGCGGTCGCCCGCCTCCGCTAGGTAGCTAGCTAGCTAGTGGTCGACGCCGCCGGTGAGGTCGGTGAGGTGCTGGCGGAACGAGGTGACGGTCGCCTCGACGACCCGATCGTGACCCCACCGCAGTGCGCGCGGCGCCACCCGGGCTGCGAGCCGGATGGGGCGCTGCATCACCTCGATGCTGGAAGACACGTTGGCGCGCGTTCCCTTGCGCTCGGGCTCGAGGACGATCCGCGCCGTGCCCTCGAGATCGCCGTGGATGTCGGCATCGATGCTCTGAGGTCGGAGGCACTCGGCGAGCACGATGCGAACGCTCAAGCGGAATGGCAGAGGTGGAACCACGACGCCATGAAGGACGGAGCCGGTCTCGAGTCCCGTTCCTTCTACGCGGAAGTCCTTCAGCCAGCCCCACCAGCGTTCGTAGCGATCGAAACGCTGCATCGCCGACCACACCTCATCGGGCGGGCGCGGGAGGCTGAAGTCGCCGCGGTATTCGATCACGTAGGGCGAGCGCGCCACGGGCTCAGGTTACGTAGGCGGCGGGGATGAATCAGCGGTAGTGGCGCTCGAGGGGGTTGGCAAATCCGCCGTGGGCGCCGCTTGGGTCATCGAGCTGCACCTCGCGGAGCGCGTAAGTTGCGATGACGACCATAGGTTTGCAAGGTCGGGTGTTGTGGTCGAACGTGGTGAGTGTGCCAGCATGCTGACGAGGGGGCTCGATGCCTGAGGGAAGCAACATCGGAAAGAGGCGCGTAGCTGCGCGTGCCGACTCGTCTTCCGCATACGGGAAACGACGTCTCGAACTGATCCACAAGGCGAAGTCCCTATTTCGCAGCAAGGGATATCACGCGACAAGTCTGAAGGACTTGGCCGAGCTCGTGGGCGGCGATCGAGCGTCGATCTACTACTACTTCAGCAGCAAACGTGATCTGTTCGAGGCGATTGTTGAAGAACCCGTCAGAGGTAATGTCACCACCGCAGAACACATCCGCGACAGCGATGTGAGTCCGCGACAGAAGCTCCGCGAGATCATCATCGTGCTGATGAAGGTCTACGACGAGAACTACCCCGACTTCTTTGTCTTTCTACAAGAAGACCCCGCGCGCCTGACCGATGGGGACACGGCTTGGACAAAGAAGATGACGGAGTGGAGCCGTCGGTACTACCGGGCCGTGCAGGACATCATCAATGAAGGCTTGGAAACGGGCGAGTTTCGGTCGAACTTGTCCGCACGGCTTCTCGCCCACGGCATTCTTGGCACGATCAACTGGAGTCACCGCTGGTACAAGCCAGGACTCGGTACCTCTGCGGAGGACATCGGTGCTGGCTTCGCGGACATGATCGTGAACGGTCTTGCGGCACCAGCGAAACGATCGCGATAACTCCGTCCACCAGGAGCCGGTCAACTACTCTGTTGACAAGATGCGCCGCATTGAGCCATGCTGTGCACGTGGGTAGCACGGAGTCCTCGCCACGAGCACCCGTTCCTGGCCAACCGCCCGGCACGTCAGCTCTCATCATCGACCGCCGCAGCAATCGCCTCGCTCGGGCACTCGCCGCCCTCGGCGTAGAGGCCGGTGACCGTGTGGCGGTGGCGTGCTGCGACGACCACATGATCGACCGGGACGTCGCTCGCGCCGCGATCGCGAAGGCCGGGGCTGTGGCGGTCAGTGTCCACGGCCGTGCCGTCCGTGCGGTACTGGCGTGCGCCGAGGGCTTGGAGTGGTGGGAGCAGACCGGCGCGCGGGCCCTCGTCATCGCCGACGCTCCCGGCACGGTCTGGTGGAAGGCAGTCGAGCTCCGCCAACCCGCGACGCCGCTCGTCGCCTGACCGGTACACCGACATCGCTCATCGGTTGACGACGGTTGACACTCCTCTGGGTGCAACTTACACTCGGTCAACACAGGTGTAGACGACCGAAGCTTGCAAACTCCGGGCGAATGTTGCACCCGAGATCGGCAGGGTTTCCCCACGGATCTTGTAGGTCGCAGTGGACGATGAGTGGTCATAGACGCCCTTTCGCGTTGCACCGCCAATATGAAGATCGAAGCGCTGGCAGAAACGGGACCCAGGGTGGCGTCTGACACACGAGAGGCAAGCGCGGTCCCTGCCGAGCGAACTGGCGGCAGTGCGGTTCAAGGGAGCGATGGCGCCCGTTCCGGGGTCCGCGCTTGGACGGGGAAGGTACGGCGGGCGTCACACATCGAACAGGTTGGCGCGGTGTACCTTCTCGTCGCCATCGGCGTCATTTTCAGTGTGTGGAAGCCGGCCGTTTTCCCTCGATTGACGACCGTCCAGTCAATTCTCAACTCGAACGCAACGGTCGCTCTCCTCGCGCTGAGTCTCGTCATTCCCCTTGCCGCTGGTGTGTTCGACCTGTCGGTCGGCACCGTCATGGCCCTCACAGGGGTCCTGGCTGCAGAGCTGGTTGTGGGTCATGGGCTCCCGGTCAGTGTGGCGCTGTTCGCCGGGCTACTCGTGGGTCTCGCGGCCGGCGCCTTCAACGCGGCCATCGTCGTCGGGATCGGCATCGAGTCGTTTATCGGAACGCTCGGCACGAGCTCGGTAATGGGCGCGATCATTCTGCTGATCAGTAACAACGAGAGCATCAGGAATGAGCACCTGAGCTCCACGCTCCAAGATCTCGCGACACGAAATGTTGGCGGCATCCAGCTTCCGGTGTTCATTGTCGTGGCCGTGGCCGTAGTGATGTGGTACTTCCTCGAGCACACGGTCTCGGGCCGCCGGCTCTACGCCATCGGTTTCAACGTCGAGGCTGCTCGGCTCTCTGGCATCCATACCAAGAAGCTGAGGGCTGGCGCCCTACTGACATCCGGGTTCCTTGCTGGCTTGGCGGGGCTGATTCTCATGGCGCAGACGGGCTCAGGTGCGCCGACGTCGGGTCCGCCATACCTGCTCGATGCCTTTGCGGCGGTGTTCTTGGGCGCTACGCAATTCCGGAATGGGCGGTTCAACACGTCCGGAACGCTGCTCGCGGTTGTGGTGCTGGGCACGGGGACTACCGGGCTAACAATTGCCGGAGCGCGTACCTGGACTCTGAACCTGTTCATCGGAGTGGTGCTCGTGGTCGCGCTCGCACTCACCAAACTGGAAGTACGGCGCACGGCCGCACCCATTGTTCAGGGCGACGCCATTGGCGACGAGCCCTTGCAGCACTGAGGATTCCAGCGCTCGCAAGAAGTCAACATCAGCGCCGGCAAGCGGATGCGGGACCTCTCGGCGCGAACGCCAGCGGCCTGATCACTGACCGTTGTGCAATTCAACGCATGTTTGTAAACGCACTAGTTGACGGAAGTTCAGCCGGCGTGTAGCTTCACGGCAACACCTACGTTGACGGGGGACTTGTGGAGATGAAGCGTCAGCTAGTCGGGGGTCGGCCGCGCCGTTACCCTTCCCATTCGCAGAGCGGTGGCGCTGTGCGCTCGATAGCGATCATGCTCGCGGCGGTGATCGTGCTGGCGTCTCTGGCGGCGTGCTCGTCCTCCAGCAGCACCAAAGCGACGACATCAGCAACAACGCAGAGCTCAGACGGGCTGTCGGCGGCAGGCAGTGCTGGACTCGCGAAGGCGAAAGCGGACCTCGAGGGGTGGCAGCGGGAGCCGACCAGCATCGAGCTCACGACGCCGATTGGGAAGCCGATTCCCACCGGCAAGAAGATAAGCGCCGTCTTCGCTGCGAATGGATCAGCCAACTTGCTCTCGGACCCCCTGAAAGCAGCGGGCAAGGCCTTGGGCTGGGACGTCAAGGTCTCAGAGACACAATTCACTCCAGAGGCGATCCAAAGCAATTTCGCCCAGGCGGTGCGCGACAAGCCTGACGCCTTCGTTTACGCGGGATTCCCCGGCGCTACGGTTTCGCAGTCGCTCAGCGCCTTCGCAGCGGCGAAGACGCCGGTGGTGGCTGAGACAGTTGCCGAGACCACGGACGCTTCGAAGAACTACCTCGTCTTGCCCTCTCCGGACGTTTACGCCTTGGACGGGCAGATGTTGGCCGCATCGATCACCGTCGCGACGGGCGGCAAGGGCAAACTCATGCTTGTTACCGTCCCTGCGTTTGAGATCTATGCGCCGGTGGTGGCAGCAGTCAATTCGAATCTGAAGAGCTACTGCCCCGATTGCGCTCTCGCCCAATACGACATGCCCGCCGAGTCGATCGGCAAAGATTCCGCTACTCGTATTACCAACTACATCCAAGGGCATCCAGGAATCAACGGTCTCGTCGACGTGTTCGGGGCGTTCTCGATCGGCCTGCCCACCGCGCTACAAGGTGCGGGGATCGACCCGAAGTCGTTGAAGACCGTTGCGCTCTATCCGCCGACTCAAGTCATTGGGATGGTCAAGCAGGGAGCGGTCTTCGCGGCCATCCCCTTCCCATTCGATGAATACATGTTCACCGCGGTCGACGCGATTGCGCGGTTGTTGGTCGGCGAGTCCTTTTCACCAGATGTCACTACCGCAGCCGCGAAGGCGCCAGCGGTCGTATGGACGCAGGCGAATGCTCCCGCCAATACGGATACAACGGCCGGGCTTCCGATCATCAAGGACTATGAGGCCAAGTTCCGCGCCCTCTGGGGGAAGTAAGAGCATGGTCCCAGTTCCGGCCTTGATGAACATGTCAGTCCTCGGCCGGGATGAACGAGCCCGATCGCGACTCACGAGGGAGACGCTATGACGCTAGATCTCGTTCCGGTGACGGCCACCTTTGGCGTCGAGGTGTCAGGACTGGACCTGCGATCCGCGAACGCTGCCGACTTCGAGGCGCTCCGCGATGCCTTGCTGCAGCACAGGCTGCTGCTGTTCCGGAGCCCTTCGCTCGACAGTGAGGAGCAGGTTCGTGTGATGGAGTCGCTGCGCGTAGGCGAACCTCTACACGAGACGGCGCAGGCTCCTGCGTGGGGCTGGGTGACCAACACGGGAGAGCTGCCCGACGACGGCGGCATCGTTGACGCGAGCCCTACCGAACTTCTCTGGCACGCCGACTACGAATTCACTGAATTCGGCCCGATCCAAGCGATCTCTCTGTATGGCCATGAGGTTCCCGAGGCGAGCTATCCCACGATGCTGTCCAACAACGTCGAGGCCGTGAAGAGGTTGCCGGCAGATCTCAGGGAGAAGGTGCGTACGCTCAAGGTCCTCAAGGCGAAGGAGCACACCGGGCCCGGGGAGGGCTACGACGATTTCGCCAACCACCGAAACCGAGTCAGCGCGCCCGCACAAGAAGGAAACCTCTTCCACGGCTCGGAACACGACATCATTGAGACGCACCCAATCACCGGCGAGCCGTGGCTCACCGTCAGCCAGATGATGACGAGCCACGTCGTCGGATGGACCGATGAGGAGAGTGACGTTCTGTTCGCCGAGTTGGACGAGATCGCGTACGACCCAAGCAACGTCTACGAACATGACTGGCGGGTCGGCGATCTCATCGTGTGGGACAACATCGCGCTGCGGCATCGGCGGGGAACGACTCCAAAGGGCAGCACCCCAGGCGGTCGTCGGGTCCTTCGTAGGGTTGCGGTCGACTCGATCGACATGCTCACGCGCTTTCCGGTCGCGAGGCCCGCGGAAAGCCTGCAAGTCGTTGACCGTTAGGTGCTGAAAGGTAGCGGCGACGTGACGCTACCGCGAATCATCTCTGTTGATGATCATGTCGTCGAGCCGCCGGATCTCTGGATGGCGCGGATGGCGAGCAAGCACCGAGACCGCGCTCCGCACGTAGAACGGGTCCACGGTCACCAAGTGCATCGCGGCGCGGCTGAGGTCGAGCTCGTCGAAAGCGACGACGCAGATGCCACGTGGGCGGACGTGTGGGTGTACGACGATCTGCGCTGGCCCCTGATCGTGGGTTACGTCAACGTTGGTGATCTACGAGACCGGAACCTCACGGGCCACGCAATGGTGACGTACGACGACATCCTGCCCGGCTGCTTTGAGCAAGGCTCTCGGCTGAAGGACATGGATCTGAACAACACCGAAGCGCAGCTTTGCTTTCCTACGGTTCCGCGGTTCTGTGGGCAACTGTTCCTTGAGCGAAAGGACAAGGAGTTTGCCCATCTGTGCTTGAAGACCTACAACGACTGGGTCATTGATGACTGGTGTGGCGGTGCAGGTCACGGCCGGCTGATTCCCAACATCGTTGTACCGCTCTGGGATGCGAATCTCGCAGCAACCGAGATCCACCGGTGCGCCGACAAGGGGACGCATGCGGTCGCGTTCTCTGAAGCACCTGTCGAGCTGGGTCTCCCCAGCATCCACTCGGGGTGGTGGGACCCGTTCCTTCTCGCCTGCGAACAGACCGAAACAGTCATCAACATGCACGTCGGATCGTCCTCGAAGATGCCCACGACGGCACCGGACGCGCCGTTCAGCATCTGCGCCGCTCTCATTTTCGAGAACGTGCTGCGTTCGATGGTGGACTGGCTGATGTCGGGTGTCCTCGCGCGCTACCCGCGGTTGAGGATCGCCTTCAGTGAAGGACAAGTTGGATGGATGCCGTTCGTCCTACAACGACTGGACTCATTGTGGGAGCGCGGCGAGATGTACGACCACGACATGCGCGTCCGTCTGCCCGATCCGCCAAGCTCCTACGTCCCAGGGCGGGTCTATGGCTGCGTCTTTGATGACGTGGTCGGGTTGCAGTCTCGTGATGTGATCGGGATGGGTCAGATCATGTTCGAGACTGACTATCCACATTCGGACTCGACGTTCCCGCATTCTGCTGACACCGCGCAAGCACTTGCGTCGGCCGCGGGTTTGAGCGATCACGAGATGTGGCAGTTCCTGCGCGGGAACGCGATCGAGTGCTATCGCCTCGAGAGCGTCGGGATCACTCAGTAGGCATGGCCCGGAGATCCAAGGGTTCAGCGATTGACCTCATTTAGCGGCTACGACTCGATCGAATTCCGTCGAGAAGCGGACGTGCTCATCGTTACGCTGCACAACCCGCGGAACTCGGTGAACGCGATCGACGACCGCATGCACCGCGAGCTCGCGCGCCTGTTTGGGGAACTCGGCGAGGAAAGGGCTGCCCGAGCCATCTTGTTGCGCGGCTCCGAGCAGGCCTTCAGCGCGGGTGGGGATCTGTCATGGATTCGTGACATGCAACCTGAGGATCTCGACAGTCTCCGGCACATTGGGAAACAAATCGTCTGGAATCTTCTGGACGTCGAGATTCCGATCGTCGCGGCTGTGAACGGCCCGGCAATAGGCTTTGGCGCGACTCTCGCGCTCCTGTCGGACGCTCTCATCATGAGCGAGTCCGCACGGCTCGGGGATCCCCACGTGCGTCTTGGACTGGTCGCAGGAGACGGCGGAGCAGTCGTGTGGCCGCTACTCGTCGGACCGATGGTCGCGAAGCGGTACCTATTGACCGGTGACCTGATGACGGCCGCGGAGGCGCAGCGAATGGGCCTTGCGACTGAGGTTGTGCCGGATGGTGAGATGGACGCTCGTTCCCTGAGTTTCGCAAGGCGCTTGGCCTCCGGCGCGCCGCTCGCGATCCGGTACACCAAGCTCGCGATCAACCAACTTGTCAAGAATTCGATGACGATTGCTTTTGACTACTCCACCAGCCTCGAGGTCGCGACATTCGTGACGGCTGATCACAAGGAAGCCGTGCAAGCGTTCATGCAGAAGCGAGAACCGCGCTTCCGAGGCGCCTAACGGTGAAAACACCGCGCAACTGCCCTCAGCTACGCACCGGCGACGACAACGGCGAGGAGATCCGCTTACATGTTCGGTGAGAAGACCCAGGCGCTCCCGATCCCTCTGGATCCGGAGAGCACTATCTACTGTCCAGCTGGAGTGCTGACGTTTGCGGTTGAGCGCCGGCACATCAACCAAGCGATCGCGGATGAGGCATTTGCTGACGATCCGGTTGCTCGGGAGCACTCGGATGCAAAATATGTTGAGTACGAGCGCGAGAACGGGGTTCCGCTCGACGTGCGGTTCAAGTCGCTGCACGTACTCGGGTCAGACGGCCTTGAGTACCTTCGCTTCGACATCATCGCGGAGTATCCGCATTACCACTACGTCACGCCGGCGGAGCCGTGCGACGTCCTGTGGATGTTCGATTCCGTAGCCAATGGCGACTTCGCCGAATGGGTGTTTGGACGGCTGCGCACTCAGTTGCGAGACATGTTGACCGCAGCCTCCGCTCCCCGCGAATCGTTGAATTTCGATCAAGCGGTGATTGAAGACGTCCTGCATGAAGTGGAAGCCGAAGTGCTTTCTTCGGTGTAGCGGGACTTCGACACGACCTCGGCTCGCGAACCGGACGACCTCGACACCGGGGCCGAGGACATGGCCCGCTCAGCCCCGTCGTCCGGTCCCCCCTGGCCGGTGCGGCGGGGCTGTTGCGCGTTCAGCTGCCGCTGAGCTACGTGCGGTGCGCGGCCCGTTAACAACGTAGTTGACAACCGCGCTTGGCCAGGCTGTAATGGGTTGGGTCCAACACTACTGTTGACGGAGAGAGACGATGGTGAAGTTCCACCTGGTTCAGTACGGCGCCGTGGGTCGACCGCACGAGATCGAAGCCGGTATGGCGGGCCGTCGGGTCGACCTCTACCAGCGTTACTTGGAGGAGATCAGGTACTACGCCTCATACGCCGATGAGCTGGGGTTCGCGGGCTACAGCCACAACGAGCATCACCTTCAGCTCGAGGGCTTCGAGGAATCGAATCACCCCGGCATGCTGAGCCTGTTCATCGGGCAACATTCCAAGAAGCTCACGGTCGGGACGCTCGGGTATGTGCTGCCTACGCACAACCCCGTGCGCGTTGCGGAAGAGGTCGCGACCCTCGATCACATGCTGAAAGGCCGCCTGCTCGTGGCCTTCCTCCGCGGCTATCAGGAACGCTGGACCAATACGTATGCGGCCGTCCAGGGCGTGACAGCGACAAGCCCAGTGCTCTCGAAAGCACATGACGAGCGTGACGACATCAACCGAGAGCTCTTCGAAGAGTCGTTCGACGTCGTCATGAAGGCCCTGACGTCAACCACCTTCAGTCACCGCGGGAAGTACTGGACATTCCCGCCGGACAACATCGTGGTCAAGCACCCGGCATACGCCGCGTGGGGGCAAGGGGTTCGCGATGACGGACTCGTGGAGGAGATCGGCATCGCGCCTGCCCCGTACCAAGACCCCCACCCGAAGATTTATGGTGGGTTCACCGGCAGCATGCGCACGACCAAGTTCTTCGCGCGGAAGGGCGCGAAGGTCATCGTTCCAGCCAACAACCTTGACTTCTGCGAGACCCTTTGGAATGTCTATATCGAGGAGGCTCGCGCTCAGGGAAGAGAGGTGGCGCGAGAAGACGCTGCTGCGTGGGGCGGTGCCCTCATCGTTCGGGAGACGCGTGAGCAAGCGGAAGAGGACGCCAAGGCCTTCGAGTTCATCACGAAGAAGTGGTTCGAGCCCATGGGCCAGAAGCCGACCGAAGCGATCATCGGTACTCCCGACGACGTGAGTGAGAAGATTGAGGAGGCGTACGAGCGCCTCGGCTTCAACGAATGCTGGCTCATCTTCATGCAGGGACTACTCCCGCCCGAAATCGTCGGTGAGCACCTGCGTCTGTTCGCGGAAAAGGTGATGCCGCGCTTCAGCGAGCGAAACGCCGACGGTGTGTACGTGTGACGGAGTAGAAGCGTGACGGAGGAACGAGCCGCCGCGTCGTTGGTTGGAACAACGGTCGTCAGCTCTCGGCGAACTTTGTCTGAGACGGAGTTCTCGGTCCTGTTGTCACTGACGTGGGCACTTCACCCGTTGCACTTGGACACCGAGTACGCGCAGGCACGAGGCTTTCGCGATCGGATAATGGACGGACCGCTGCTGCTGGCGCTGGCCATCGGGCTTGAGGTGTTCGCCGGTGTGGGTCGCCTCATCGATGAGTCCGGCATCCGGCTGATCGCTCTGAAGGAGATCGAGCACGTGCGATTTCTGGCGCCCGTCTATCCACAGGACGCTATCTTCACAAGCACTGAATTTCTCGACACCCAACCAGCCACACGGCCGGGTCGATGGAACATGCACGTGAGCACACAGCTCTACAAAGGGGTGGACGAATTGGTAATGCAGGCGTCCCGCACCTTCGCGTTCGAGCTCGACCAGAAGTAGTGCCACCTGTGCTGGACGGACCGAAACGGCAGACGTGGGGGGACGTCCCGATTGCCGAAAGTGTTGACCTCATGACGGCCGACACGACGCCCGTGTTGCAGCGGACGCTCAGGGACGTCCTCGAGAAGGCCGTCAAAGATCGCTCCGATCAGCCGGCGATCCTTTCGCCCGACGAGTCGTACACGTACGGCCAACTCTACGGCGACTGCCTGCGTATCGGGAACGGCTTCCGTGGGCTGGGACTCCATCGGCACGAGCCGGTTCTTCTGATGCTCGACAATCATTGTGATTTCGTCCGTGCCTGGATCGCGCTCAACCTCTTTGGCGGCGTCGAGGTGCCCGTCAACACCGCGTACAAGGGCGCAGTTCTTGAGCATCTGGTCCGTGACTCCGGCGCGCGCATGCTGGTCGTCGAGGCAAAGTACCTAGAGCGATTCGAAGACATCTTCCGCCAGTTGGATGCCGAACTTCGGGTTGTCGTGCGCGGTGACTCGGCCACACCCACGGTGACTCGCGGCTCGATTACGAACTTCGAGGAGCTGGCAGATCACGACGAAGGGTCGCCGGTCGCCTTGGCACCGTGGGACCCGATGGGCATTCTGTACACATCGGGAACAACCGGGCCAGCCAAAGGTGTCGTGGCCTCCCATGCCTACGCACACAGCTTCGCACCGAATTACATCGCAGCGTCCGGCCGAATCGCGACCGCGCTGCCGCTGTTCCACATCGGAGGGCAGTGGACCGGGGTCTACGCCGCGCTGCGCGTCGGCGGCAGCGTCGCGATACTGCCTGGCTTCCATGCGAGCACGTTCTGGCAAGAAGCGACTTCGTTGGAGTGCACGCAAACCCTGCTCGTCGGTGCCATGGCGCGATTCCTCATGAATAGCCCGGCCGCGCCGGACGACCGTTCGCACTCAGTCAGGCATATCAATATGTGCCCGGTCATCTCTGACGTCGCCGAGTTCGCGGAACGCTTCGGTGTGTCGGTCTGCGCGACATATGGCCTGACGGAGGGTTCCACACCAATGCTCACCCCGTACGGGCTCGCCGCTCCGCAATTTGCGGGCTGGATTCGCGAGGACTTCGAAGCAAGGATCACGGACGAAAACGACATCGAGTTGCCGGTCGGTCAAGTCGGGGAGATCGTGCTCCGCGCAAGAGACCCCTGGGCGGTGATGTCTGAGTATCACGGCCTACCTGACAAGAGCGCCGATGCGTTTCGCAACCTCTGGCTGCACACCGGCGATCTTGGTTACCGCGACGACCAGGGGCGTTACTTCTTCGTGGACAGAAAAGACGACGCCATCCGCGTCCGGGGCGAAAACGTGTCCTCGTACGAAGTCGAGTCGGTCGTCGACGCGCATCCCGACGTGTCTGCAAGCGTTGCGGTTGCCGTGAAAAGCGAGAACACCGAAGATGACATCAAGGTCGTAGTCGTGCTTCACGAGAATGCGCCGCTCCGGCCCGAAGACCTGACGACCTACCTGATCGACCGGCTGCCCTACTTCATGGTCCCGCGCTACATCGAGTTCGTTGATGAACTACCGAGGACACCAACCGAGAAGATCAGGCGGGATCAGCTCCGACGGACCGGCGTGTCGAGCACTTCCTGGGACCGCGTGGCCGCCGGGATCGAGGTCAAGCGCCCTCGCTGACGCCGACGACAACTATCCGAGGAGTGCGAATGTCAGAGGACAGCCTTGAGGCGATCGTTGACTCGCTGGAGTCAAGCCTGGAGATCGAGCAGATCACGTATTACTTCGCACACGGGATCGATAAGCGCGATGAAGAAAAGTTCCTGGGTATCTGGACCGAAGGTGCGACGTTGGTTAGCGACTCGCACACCTACCAGGGCCGGGACTCACTCCGGCAATACCTCATAGACATCTGGCGGGAGCTACCCGTCTCTCATCACTACGTCGCAAACAACGACGTCCGAATCTCCGGTGACACCGCCGAAGGAATCTGCGACCACGACGTCCTTGCGACCACCGCGGATGGGGAAACAGTGATCCTGGCCGCTTCAGCGTTCGACACGTACCGCCGAGTAGGACGGACTTGGCGCATCGAACACCGCAGGATCGAGACTTGCCATCGGCTGGCGCTTCCCGGCGTCGAGCTGACGGGCAATCCGCGGCCTTGGTAGCGGGCCCAGGCGGGTACGACGCCGCGTCGCGGTCGTGAGCACGTTAAGCCGTAACGCCTTCCGTTTCAGACAAGATGTCGTCGGCAGAGATGCTCGGCCGTCTCAACTCACAGCGAATTCGGCCCCTCTCCAGGACCAATACCCGATGACAGAGCGACACAAGGTCCTCTACGTCAGACGAGCAGATGAGAATGCTGAGTCCGGCCGCGGCCTTTTCCTCGAGAAGCGCATAGAGCGCGCGACGCGCAGCAACATCTACGCCGGCGGTCGGCTCGGCTAGCACGAGAATCCTCGGATTTGTGTAAAGGCACCGCGCGAGCAACACGCGCTGTCTGTTCCCGCCACTCAGCGACGTGATCGGTCTTTCAGCGGTCTCAGCGTCGATTCCGATGTCATGTAGCCAACGTCTCGCCTCCCTCGTCTCGCGGTGCTTGGCGAGCATCCCCCCGCGGCCTCGAAGAGTAGGCAGTGCACTCAGGGTGAGGTTCTCGGTCACGGAAAACTCAGCGATGAGCCCCTCGCGGTCGCGCTCGGCGGGTACAAACGCTATGCCCAATTCCTCAGATGAGAGATTTTTCGGTCCTGGATCGACCTCCTTGCCGTTGACGCTCCAACGTCCAATGCAGCTCGACGGCGCCGCTCCGGCGAGGACATAGGGGAGCTCCTCCCGGCCGGAGCCGACCAGCCCCGCCACGCCCAATATCTCGCCGCGCTGGAGGTGAAGGTCGATGCCCGAAAGGCTGCGGGACCGCAATCCGCGCACACGAAGCACCGCGGTCGGGTCGGTCGGCTCAGGACCTACGGCGTGAGGAGAATCCCGCACAGTCGAGAGGAACCGCCCTGCGATCAGGGCCACCAAGTCGCGAGCGGTGAACTCGCCAACGGCGCCGGATCCGACCAGGCGACCGTTCCGCAGAACTGCGACGTCATCGGCGATCTCGAACACCTCATCCATGCGATGGGACACGTAGATGACAGCGTGTCCGCGGTCGCGTACTTCGCGTATGACCTGAAACAGCCTCGCGACCTCTCGGGATGGCAGGGCAGCCGTGGGTTCATCCAGTACCAGGATGCGCCGACCGTCGCCCCAATCCCACATCGCCCGTGCAATCGCGATGCACGTCTGTTCTACGGCGGAGGTTCCTGTGAGGGGCGCGCGCACATCGAGGCGAATGCCGAAACGTGCCAGCAACGCTTCGGTGTTCGCGATTTGGGTCCGCTGGAGGACTCTGCCGGTGCGAGACCTGTGGTAACCGGTCGTAAGCGCGACGTTGTCGACGACGCTCAGTTCACGGATCAGGCCAAGATCTTGGTGCACGAAACGAAGCCCGCGTGCCTTTGCGGACTCCGCTGATCCAAGGTCCAGGCTTTCTCCGTCTACCCAAGCGCGTGCGCCGTCATCGGGTTTGTAAAACCCTGCCAGTACACGGATCAGTGTCGACTTGCCGGACCCGTTCGGGCCCAGCAGCGCCAGGACTCTTCCCCGGTTCACCGCAAGGTCGACGTTGTTCAACGCGACGGTGGCAGAGAAAGTCTTTGACAAGCTTGCGATCTGCAGCGCAGGAACCACCTGGTCAGTCATCATGTCGCCCGAGCGTGCCTTGTGGCTGCCATCCGTGCGCATCGGTCGTGACCTTCAGCCCGCCGTCGGCGGCTCCGTCGGCTTTCACGCGATCGTCGCCTCCGAACCGAGTCTCGCCGTATGAGCGGGCCACACCTTGCGCCGGGCGATGCGCCAGACGCCGTCCCGCCGCTCGTAGTCGTCGTATTGCGGTGAAGAGAAGAGAATCGCCAACCCGGTTGACGTCCCAAGCAAGATGTCTTGGTCGGTGATTCCCGTCGCTCGGTCGCCTGAAATGACGAACGTCGCATTCTTGACGTAGTGCCGGGTGATCGGCATGTCGACCCAGATATGCGTTGTCAAAAATGTTCGCAACGCGTCATGGCCGGCATATTCGCCAATGCCCGGTCCGCAGTCGAATACGCCGTCTTCATGAAATGCCGAGAGGAAACGCGCCTCGTCACGTCGATCCATCCCGTACTGGACATCCCGGCAGAGCGACAAGAGGTGCCGGCGTGCGCTGAGGTCGTAGATTCGGGCCCGCAGTCGGGCTTGCGCATCTGACGACACTGAGGTCATCCGCCTGCTCCCTCCTGCGCAATGCAAGGTCTATCTACACATGTGTTGACGACTGCTTGTGAGCGTACGTTTGACCCGTTGCCGGTGTCAAGCGAGCCCCGTGAGGAGTCTGTCAACACTCATGTTGCCGACGGGCCCGTATTCCGTTAATGTGACCCTTGCCGGGACCAGAGGCGCGAGGACGCGGCCCGGCGTGGTTCGGTTACCTCGCAGTCGACATTCGACGCAGATCGTGGAGTTCGATGAGAGCTCAATCGCCTGGGGCTTCAGCCATACGCGCCGTCGGGAGTGGGTAGCTGTTGGGGACTTCTCTCGTCCCCCTGACGCCCGCGGCCTTCCTGGCGCGTGCCGCAACGGTTTACCGAGACAAGGTGGCCATCGTCGACGGCGATCGGCGGTTCACCTACAGCGAGTTTTTCGAGCGGTCACTGCGTCTCACGGGCTTGCTCGCTTCGCTAGGTGTTGCATCCGGCGATCGCGTGGCCGCCCTATGTCAGAACAGTCACGTGATGCTCGAGATGCACAACGGTGTCCCGATGCGTGGCGCGGTGCTCGTTCCATTGAACGTTCGCCTCTCGGAGTCTGAACTGTCATACATTGTCGAGCACTCGGGCTCACGTGTCCTCATCGCGACCGCCGAGGTCGCGGATCTCGCACAGCGTGTCGCTCTTGCGACCGGAATCGAGCTTGTCGTCGCGGGCGAAGGAGGGAACTACGAACGCCTTCTGGCAACGTCACAGAGAGAGCCGCTCCCCTGCAGGGACGAAGGCGGGTTGCTCGCGATCAACTACACCAGTGGGACGACCGGCCGTCCCAAGGGCGTCATGTACCACCACCGCGGTGCCTATCTTCAGGCGCTTGCGATGGCCTTCCATGCGCGCCTCAGTGCCGAAAGCGTCTATTTGTGGACGCTACCGATGTTCCACTGCAACGGATGGTGCTTCACGTGGGCAGTCACCACGGCTGGTGCCAAGCATGTCTGCGTTCGTGCCTTCGACGCCGCGGCCGTGTGGCGCCATCTCGATACCGAAGCTGTCACCCACTTCAGCGCCGCGCCGACCGTTCTCACGATGATCGCTGCGGCACCCGAAGCGGATCCGTCCGTTCTCAGCGACCGAACGGTCCACGCCCAGACTGGCGGCGCGCCGCCGAGTCCAACCCTGCTGGCGCGCATGACTGAGCTCAACATTGACGTGACTCACTTGTACGGCTTGACAGAAACGTTCGGCCCGATTGCGATCAATGACTGGCAATCGGCATGGGACGAGTTGCCGACTGCGATGCGCGCGGCCATGAAGGCACGCCAAGGCGTTGGCAACGTTATCTCCGAGCGCCTCCGCGTCGTCGACATGGAAGGGCGAGATGTCCCAAACGACGGCCGAACGATCGGTGAGGTGGTTGTTCAGGGAAACGCTGTGATGCTCGGCTATTACCGAGACGATGATGCCAACGATGCGGCAGACTTCGACGGCTGGCTTCGTACCGGCGATCTCGGAGTCTTGCATTCGGACGGCTATCTGGAGTTACGCGATCGGGCAAAGGACGTAATCATCTCTGGCGGCGAGAACATCGCCTCCGTCGAGGTCGAGCGCATGATCGACTCGCATCCGGGCGTCATTGAGAGCGCGGTTGTTGCGGCGCCGGATCCGACTTGGGGCGAAGTCCCGGTTGCCTTCGTGACGCCTTCCCCAAACGTCGTCGTCTCCGCGGACGACATCATCGATTACGTCCGTGAGCACCTCGCTCATTTCAAGGCGCCGAAGTGGGTGGTCTTCGGCGAACTACCAAAGACATCTACCGGGAAGATCCGGAAGAACGTGCTGCGCGAGCAAGCATTACTCGCCGGTCAATTGGCCGACAGGCACGACTCTGCGTAGCTGCCGCCATCAAACCCGGGCGCGTCACCGGCCCGTGCGCGGCTCCCGAACGCGCCCGCACTTGTCATAAGGGAGCCGGCTGATAGCAGCTGACACAAGCGCTGGAATGTGTTACTCGGTGGCTCGGATGACGCCGGCTCCGGTTCGGGCTTCGGCCACGACCAGAGCCACATCGGCCACGTATGTCTTCCGTGCGGCCAGCACCAGCAGGCCTCCGAGCACATAGACCGGGCTGACGCAGAGGAACGCGAGGCGAAGGTTCTCTCCGAACAGCGTCGACAAGCCGCCGACGATCGGGTATCCGAGCGCCGATACGAACTGGACGATGTCGGCAACGGCTGACGACTGCGATCGCAGCCTCGCTGGCACGACGTCGAGGAGGAGCGCCCACTGGGGGCCGATGGGTACGGCCGCCGACACGGACCCGAGGCCTATCAGGACCGCGGCGACGGGGAGCGACTGGCTCGTGAAGGCGAGCATCAGCAAGCAACCAGCGACGATGTAACCGACCGCGGTGACGTACACGCGCGCTCGCACGATGCCGCGAAGCAACAGGCGGTCGGCCAGGAAGCCGCCGCACAGCAGGCCGACAAAGCTGCCACCGCCGATCACAGGCGCCAGGCCGGCGACCTCCGTGCCGCTCAGATGAAAGGTCCGCTTGAAGTACGAGATGCCGAAGATCAAGAGTGCGTTCAGCACGATTTGGCTGACACCGATCCCCAGGCACACCAGCCGCCAACTGCGAATGCGCAGGATGTGACGGGCGACCTCCCAGTTGCCGGCTGTCGCGGGATCGATCATGCCGGTCACGGGCTCGATGTCCAGGCCGAGACCGGCCTGGGCCACCAAGTCGATGACCAGGTTCTCGTCTGCCCGCTCGAGCTCCGCGGCCTCGTGGTCGACGCGGGCCAGATCGTCGGCGTATTCGGCATCTTGCGTGCCGCGTTCAGGTTCGGCGCGGGTCGCGATGAGCGCGGCCGCCAGGAAGCCGAACGGGACCCAGAAGTAGAAGACCCATCGCCATCCGACGTTGTCAATCAACACGCCGGCGACCGCGAGGCCGATGAAGCTGCCGATCCCCGCGCCGGCGTTGAAGACACTGAGTTTGGCGGCTCGCTTCTTGACCGACCACCAGTCGGCGATGAGCGGCAGCGCTGCCGGGTCGGTTGCCTGGGCCAGGCTCACCACGAGGAAGAACGCGATGAACGGGATGAACCCGCTGAGGTGCAGCCCTCCGACACGGATATCGCGGGCGGTGCCCACCAAGCCCATGAACAGCCCCCACACGATGAACATCCCCGCCAGGACCATCGTGCGCCGGTAGCGCGCACACAGGTGTGCGATCCACAGCGCGCCGACGGCACCGACGGCGCCGCCGAGGAAGAGGACGGCTCCCATGACAGCGTCGGACACGTGAAAGGCGTGCTTGACGCTGTCGATCGCCTGCGCCATCCCTTGGCTCTGTCCTTGTTGCAGCCCGTTTGCGAAACAAAGCGCAACCATTGACAGCGCCCCGCCACCGACGGCCGCGTGACGCAGGCCACCGGGCGTCGACATCGTCTTCACGGCGAGGTTCGTTGCAGCTCGAGGTGCTGGACCTCTATGAGCAGGGGCAGCAGGAAGCCGACGTAGCAGTTGGTCAGCATCATGGTGCCGAGCCGGAACGGCTGCGGCTCCGTCTTCCGGTCGATGACGACGACGCGATCGTCGTCGCGCTGCCGGCACCGGGCCCGCTCGAGGATGCCGTCGAGCTCGTCGAGCGTCGCCACCTGGACACCGAAATGGTCGAGCTTCGGGGCGCTGAGTGCCGGTTCGCCGGCCAAGAGGTAGAGGAACTGGCTGTAGTCACCAAAGGCCAGCACGAACGGGTTGCCGGGTTCGCTCGTGCGGTGCTCGTACCAGCCGAAGACGTCGCCGTAGAAGGAGATGATCTCAGCTTCTCGGTCGGGTGAGAGATCGGTTGGCGACATCGTGATGGCGACGTGGTTCAGTCGAGCCTGCAGTCCGAACCGGTTGGTCATCGCGCGCTCCCCGATGTCCTCTCGGCCCGCTCGTCGTAGCGCCGCACACCCCAGCGCATCGCCCGGCCGAGAAGTGGGTAGAGCGCGCCGACCGCGCCGTAGTTCCGGGGAACCGTCACGTGCACGGCCTCCCGCTCGATCATCCGGGCGACTGCGCGGGCCACGACCTCGGGCGGGTAGAGCTTGCCGTGGTAAACGACCTCTTCGTCGAGCGACCAGATCTCGGTGTCGATCGGCCCGGGGCTGAGCGTGCCCACGTGCACGCCGGTGTCGTGCAGGTCGACCGAAAGACCGTGCGACCACCGTGACAGTGCGGCCTTGGACGCGCCGTAGGCGGCTTCGCCGGGGTTGGGCATGTAGCCGGCAACCGACGTGACGTTGATGATCGAGCCCGAGCGCTGCTCGAGCATGCCGGGCAGCGCCGCCAAGGTGAGGTACACCGGACCGAAGTAGTTGACCGCGAAGAGATGTTCGATGTCTTCGACGCCCGTGGTTGCGGCATTTCGGTGGATGCTGATGCCGGCGTTGTTCACGAGGATGTCGACGCGACCGAAGCGATCGATGGCGGCGGCCACGACGGCTTCGCAATCGGCGCGCTTCGCGATGTCGGCGACGCTGGCGATCGAGCTCGGCGATGTCTGGCGACAGGTCGCCACCACCTCATCGAGCCGGTCGGCTCGTCGAGCGACCGCGACGACATTGGCTCGGCGAGCCGCCAGGTCGCGAGCGACCGCGGCGCCGATGCCGGATGAAGCGCCGGTGACGACCGCAACCTTGTCGGCGATGTCCACGGCTCGACGCCGTCAGATGCCGTAGAGCCGCGCTGGGTTGTCCGAGAGGATCTTCTGCTTCAGCTCGGCGCTGATGTCGTCGCGCTCGGCGAGCACTTTCATGGTGTACGGGCACATGCCCTCGGGATGGCAGTAGTCCGATCCCAACACGATTTGATCGGCGCCCACGATGTCCGCCACAGCCGACAGCAAGGCCTCATCAGGTTCGGTCGCGAAATAGAGTTGTCCGCTCCGGATGTAGTCCTCCGGATCGCGGGGCAGGCGTTGGTCGCGCATCGTGAACGTGGTGTAGGCCGCTTGCAACCGGTCCATGAAGTATGGGACCCAACCCGCCCCGGTTTCGAGGAACGCGACCTTGAGTTCGGGATGGTGGCCGAGGACGCCACCGACGACGAGGTGACCGAGAGCGATCATGCTCGGAATGCCGCCGTAGGCCTCGCCCATGTTGTCGAGCAGGATCGTCTTGCCGACAGGGTTGATCTCGGTACCGAGGGTGTGGACGCAGATCGGAACGCCGAGCTCGACTGCTGCTTCCCAGATGGGATTCAGGGCCTCGTCGTTGAGGTACGGGCCGTTCTTGTGGTGAGGAGGGATGACGCCAGCGACGAAGCCGTACTCGTTGACGGTGCGACGCAGCTCGTCCGCCGCTTCCTTGGGCGACTGCAGCGCCAGCATGGCGACGCCCTTGAGCCGAGCGGGATCGGTGCTGCAGTAGCCGCCGAGGTAGGTGTTGTACGCCTGCAGCGTCGCGGTCGCGATCGCCGGTGAGTCAACCATCGACGCAACGAGGAAGCAGTGGCCGCCGAAGAGGACGGCGACGTCGATTCCCATCTCGTCCATGTCAGGCAGGCGCAGAGTGGGGTCCTCCTCGCCGGGCCGCGGCAGCCAGTACTTGCCGTCGCGGGTCATCCGGCTGATCACTTCTTCGACGTTGGTGAAGTCGAAGTCACCGTGGTCGCCGCCGGGCAGGAGCTTGCCCTCGACCTCGAGATGCGGGAAGCCGTTCTTGTCCCGCACCGACTTGGGCACGTCGCCCCGGCGGTTCGGCGGGACGAGGTTCTCCCAGTCCAAGTGCCAGTCGTTCACGTGGCCGTCGGCATCGATGACCCTGCAACCGTTCAGCATTGCGAAGTCCTCCCCAGGAGCCACAGCGACTCGCGGCCCGGACGGTAGCACGAGCCTCCCAAAAAAGAAAGCGATTGCTACGTGGTCGGCTGCGGCCGTTCCGGCCGTTGACGACACCGGGAAGGGATCGTAGGGTGACGCCGTAGAAAACCTTTTCTGTCACACGGGAGGAGACGGTCGCGCCGTCAGCCCGCGAGGACGGGCAGAACCGAGTGCGAAAGGCCGAGTGCATGACCTACGGGCTGGTGTCGGCAGACTCTCATGTCAACGAAGCTCCTGATCTCTTTCAGACGCGGCTTCCGAAGGCCATGCGTGATCGGGGTCCGCGCATTCGCACGGACGACTCGGGCCAGGATTGCTGGTTCACCGAGGGGCTGCCCCCGACGCCGCTGTCGTTCGGCGTCCACGCGGCCGGCAAGCGTCGCGAAGGCGAGGCATTCGAAGGTCGCAGCTTGTTCATCTCCCGCGACGAGATGGTCAAGGGTTCCTACGACCCCCACGCCCGCCTGACCGACATGGACACCGACGGGCTCGACGCCGAGGTGCTCTATCCCGGACCGCTTGGTGGCCTTGGTGGTGGCGGGACTCTCGCCAGCATCACGGATCGAGATCTGCGCCACGCTTCCATTCGCGCGTACAACGACTGGCTGGCCGACTTCTGCGCGGTCGCGCCGGAGCGTCTCATTGGCATCGCGCTGGTGCGCATGGAAGAACAAGAGTTCGCGCTCGCTGAACTGGAGCGCGCCGCCCAACTCGGTTTACGCGGTGCCATCGTCAACGCCATGCCCGACCTCATGGGCGCGCCCGGGCTCTTCAGTCGCAGCTACGACCCGTTCTGGGCCAAGGCCGGCGAAGTCGGCTTACCCCTGAGCCTCCACATCCTTCACAGTCGGTCGACGCCGCCGTTGGCGGAAGCGGCCCGACGTGAGGCTGAGCTCACCGGCGCGGCTGACGGCCTGCAGAGCGTGCTCAACCACGTGGGCTCCGGCAGCGGCGTATTCGAGACCTACATGACGATGATGTGCCTCGACATGGCCGAGCCCGTCGCGCTCATCATCTTCTCGGGCCTGCTCGAACGCTTTCCTTCTCTTCGGTTCGCGATTGCCGAGAGTGGCATCGGCTGGATCCCGTTCACGCTCGAGCGGATGGACGGGATCTTTCACGCCCACCGCAACTGGATGAAGACCGTCATCACCCGGCCGCCCAGCGAGTACTTCCACGAGCACTTCTTCGCCACGTTCCAGCAAGACGACGATTCAGGGATCCTCGGCCGCGCCATCTCAGGTGTCGACAACCTGATGTGGGCTTCGGACTATCCCCACACTGACACCACCTTCCCGTACTCCCGCAAGGTTGTCGACCGGGTCTTCGAGTCGGTACCGCCCGACGAACGAGAGAAGATCACGAGCACCAACGCTCGCCGGCTGTACGGCCTGCGACCTTCGGTCTAGTCGGGCAGTCGATGGATCTTGCGCCGAGTGCCGAGCAACAGGCGAGGGCATTGGCGGTCGCCGAACTGTTGGCCAAGCACGCGTCGCCGGAACGAGTTCGCGCCGCCGAACCACTCGGCTTCGACGGGCCGCTCTGGCAGCACGTCAGTGCTCGCAATTGGCCGGACCTCGACGCCCTGCTCGACCTCGCGCTCGTGGCCGAGGAGATGGGTCGCCACCTGGCGCCCGCGCCCTTCGTCGAAGTCGCGGTGTCTCGGCGTTTGCTCAGAGCGGCCGGCGTAGACGTCGGAGTTGGCGACGCCACCATCACAACCCTCGCGTTGCACGACTCGTCGTCCGGCGTGGCCCGGCTCGTGCCCGCCGGCGCGGTCGCCGACGCCGTGGTCGCGTTGCGTCACGGCGAACTCGTCGTCGTGCCGATCCATGGCGCTCGCCCGGGCGCTCCGGTCTCCAACCTCGGCTGCTTGCCCATCGCCGACTGCCCGGTCGATGGGTCCGACGCAACCCAGCTGATGGGTGCCGACCGGGCCGGCGCGGCCCACACTCGAGCCGTCGACGAATGGCGGGTTCTGACCGCGTCCGCGCTCGTCGGTCTTGCTGCGGGAGCACTCGACCTCGCCGTCAATCACGTGACCCACCGCCACCAGTTCGGCGTACCGGTCGGAAGCTTCCAGGCCGTCCAGCACCGACTCGCCGATCTGGCGACTGACCTCGAGGGAGCGCGCCTGCTTGCTCGCAAGGCGGCGTGGTCGGCCGACCAACGCGCAAGCGACGCGCCGGCGCTCGCGGCGATGGCCTTCGTGTGGGCCGCGGGCGCGGCCCATCGAGTGACAACCGACAGCCTTCACTTCCACGGCGGCTACGGCTACACGCTCGAGAACGACATCCAGCTCTCCTTCCGCAGAGCCAAGGCGTGGGCCCTCGTCCTCGACGATCCCGAGCGCGAACTGAGCCGGCTCGGCGACACCCTCTACGCGGTGGTCGGCTGATGGATTTCGCCTTGCACGAGAGTGGCGAGGCGTTCCGGTCGGAGGTGCGGGTGTTTCTCGCCGAGCACCTCACCCAAGACGTGCGCGAGCGCGTGCGTCGCACTGGCACCGTTCACGACTGGCGCTTTCACCGGGCGCTCGGAGCCAAGGGTTGGATCGGTGCGGGATGGCCAGTCGAGTTCGGCGGTCAGGGACGCGGGCCGTGGGAGCTGCGCATCTTCTACGAGGAATGTGCCCGAGCTGACGCTCCTACCGACGGCCTGTCGATGACGCTGATGGTTGCCAACACGCTTCGCGTCGCCGGCACTGAGGTCCAGCAGCGCGAGATCCTGCCCCGCGTCCTGGCCGGTGAGGTCGTCATCTGCCTCGGGTACTCCGAGCCGGACACCGGGTCTGACGTCGCCGCGGCCCGGCTCTCGGCCATTCGAGACGGCGACGACTGGATCCTCAACGGCCAGAAGGTGTTCACGTCGCTGGCCCACGAGGCGCAGTACGTCTTCCTGCTCACTCGGACCAACGCCGACGCGCCCAAGCACCGAGGCCTCACCATGTTCCTCGTCCCCATGGACACGCCGGGGATCGACGTCGAGCCGCTCTGGACCCTCGGCGCGCCTGGCCGCACCAACCGCACCTTCTACACCGATGTCCGAGTCCCTGATGCCGCGCGTGTCGGCGATGTTGATGGTGGCTGGGACGTGATGACGGCTGCTCTGACGTTCGAAAGGGGCGGGACGTTGGGCGCGGTGCGGGCGTTGGAGGAGACGGTGGCGTGGGCGCGCACCGCGCGCCGGCCTGACGGGTCAGCGGTCATCGACGACCCACTGGTGCGTCGGCGCCTGGCGCGGGTCGCGATCGAGAACGAAGTCGCAGCTCTGCTGTCGCACCGAACGACGTGGACCGCGGCCGAGGGCCACCTTCCCGGCGTCGAGGGCTCGATGGCCAAGCTGTTCTCGTCGGAGTCGGTGCAGCGTTGCACCGCGGACTTGCTCGACCTGATGGGGACCGAAGGGCTCCTGACCCAGGATCAGCCGGACGCGCCGGCAGCGGGCGCGGTCGAGGCGGCCCATCGCAAGGCCGCGGTGGCCCGCATCTATGGCGGCACGAGCGAGGTCTTGCGCAGCATCGTGGCCGAGCGCGGCCTGGGGTTGCCCCGCACGAGAGCGGCCCGCTGATGCCCGGCTTCAACTTGGCCGACATGTTCGAGCAGGTGGCCGCGGTCGCCCCTGATCGCGAGGCCGTCGTCGCTGCCGGCCGTCGGGTGACGTACCAGGAGCTCGACACCCGAGCCGAGCGTTTGGCGGGTTGGCTTCGGGCGGCCGGTGTGGTGCCCGGGGACCACGTCGGCATCTTGGCCCTGAACTGTCCTGAATGGCTCGAGGCACTGATCGCAGCGTTCAAGGTGCGGGCGGCCGCCATCAACGTCAACCATCGTTACCTCGCCGACGAGCTGTTGCACCTGTGCGGCAATGCCGACCTGGTGGCCCTTGTCGTCCAGCGCCGGTTCGCGCCACGTGTCGAGGCGATCAAGGATCGGCTGCCCTCGCTGCGTCACATCATCGTGGTGGACGACGACAGCGGCGAGCCCGCGCTGGGGGGCGAGATTGCCTACGAGGCAGCCGTCGCCGAGGGCGCGCACGTGCCCGACCACGTGCGCGCCAGCAGATCGGGCGATGACCGTTACGTCATGTACACCGGCGGTACGACCGGTCTGCCCAAGGGGGTCGTCTGGCGCCACGAGGATCTCTTCTTCGCGGCATTGCGGGGCGGCGCGACCGGCCGGCTCGGCCCGGTCACGCGACCTGAGGAACCGGCCGAGCGCGCCGCCCAGGTGCGCGCACCCATGCGGTGGCTGCTGCCGGCGCCGCTGCACCACGCCGGCGGGCAGTGGGGCACGCTCAGCGCGCTCCTTACCGGGCACACGCTGATCCAGTGGTCGGGCGCGCACTTCGATGCCGACGCGCTGTGGCGTTTGGTCGAACAGGAGAGGGTCCACAGCGTCGGCATCATCGGTGACGCCATGGCTCGGCCCATGGCTGATGCGCTCGCCGCGCCGGGAGCGTCCTACGACACGTCGTCGCTGCTTTCCTTCGGGAGCGGAGGCGCGGTCTTCTCGGTCGCGGTGAAGGAGGAGTTGCGCCGTCTCCTGCCCAACGTGGCGCTTGCCGAGTCGCTCGGGTCGTCGGAAAGCGGCCTTGACGCGGTGCTCGTCCTCGAGCCCCAAGACTTCGAATCGGGCGCGCGACCGCGCTTCGCGATCACGCCCGACATGGCGGTCTTCGACAGCGATCTGCGGCCGGTCGTCCCCGGCTCCGGCGTCGTCGGTCGCATCGCGCGGCGCGGCCACATCCCGCTCGGCTACTACAACGACGTCGAGCGGACAGCGCGCACGTTCCCGTTCGTTGATGGCGTGCGTTGGGTCATCGTCGGTGACGACGCGGTCGTCGACGACGAGCGCATGGTGCATCTGCTCGGACGGGGCTCGGGCTGCATCAACACCGGCGGCGAGAAGGTGTGGCCGGAAGAGGTGGAGGCGACGCTGAAACAACATTCAAACGTCTTCGACGCGGTCGTGGTCGGCTTGCCCGACGCGCGATGGGGTCAACGGGTCGCGGCCGTCGTGGCGCTGCGTCCCGGGTCAGAGCTGTCGCTGGCCGAGGCCGCCGACCACTGCCGCGAGCGCCTCGCGGACTACAAGGTGCCGCGGCGCTTGCGAATCGTCGACGCGGTCGAACGCCACGCGAGCGGCAAACCCGACTACCGGTGGGCGAGCTCGATCGCTGCTGAGCCCGCATCCGACACGACGGCCGATCAGGCTGACAGATCGGCCGAGACCGTTCCAGGAGGAGCGCAATGAACCGCCTCTGCGAAGGCCGCATCGCCATCGTCACCGGCGCCGGGCGCGGCATCGGCCGCGGCCACGCCTTGGAGTTCGCGCGCCAGGGCGGGCGCGTCGTCGTGAACGACCGCGGCGGTGAGGTCGACGGGCGCGGCGAGTCGGACGGACCGGCTGCGGCGGTGGTCGCGGAGATACGCGAACTCGGCGGCGACGCCGTGGCCAACACGGACGACGTCGCCACATGGGGGGGCGCCCGCAGCCTGGTTGAAGCCGCGCTCGACCACTTCGGCCGCCTCGACGTGCTTGTCACCAACGCCGGGATCATCCGCGACCGCATGCTCGTGTCACTCGAGGAGGAGGACTGGGACGCAGTCATCCGCGTCCACCTCAAGGGCACGTTCGCCCCCGTGCACTTCGCAGCTGCGCACTGGCGGGAGCGGGCGAAGGCGGGCGAGGACGTCGACGCTCGCATCATCACGACCACGTCGGCGGCCGGGCTCTACGGCAATCCCGGTCAGACGAACTACAGCGCGGCCAAGGCCGGCATCCTCGGATTCACTACCACCGCCGCGCTCGAGCTCGCCCGCTACGGCGTCACGGTCAACGCCGTCGCCCCAGCCGGGCGTACCCGCATGACCGAGGCCATCTTCACCGGGAAGCTGGCCAAGCCGGCCGACGGCTTCGACTTTCTCGACGCCGACAACGTGGCGCCGCTCGTGGTGTGGCTCGGGAGTCTCGAGTCGCGCGATGTCACCGGGCGGGTCTTCGAGGTGGCAGGTGGCGCAGTGACGGTGGCCGAGGGTTGGCGCCGCGGGCCCTCGGCCCGCCAGAAGGAGCGACTCGACCCGACGGCGATCGGCTCGATGGTTGGACGGTTGCTCGACGAAGCGGCGCCGCTGACCGCGGCCCACGCGTAGGACGGGAGCGGTCATGCCCATCGACCCCTCCGCGGTCGGCGCAACCTTCGGGCCCACGACCGCGTCGTGGACGTCGACCGACGCCATCATCTATGCGCTTGGCGTGGGCGCCGACGAGTTGGCGTTCACGACGGAGAACTCGATCGGCGTCGCACAACAAGTGTTGCCGACGTTCCCACTCGTCGTCGGCCAGGTCGGCCGCGATCGCGGCGCCCGGCGCGAACCGCGCCCGCCGACCGAGCCGGCCGGCCCGGGTCCGATGGCGCGGATCGGCACGTACGACCCGGCCATGGTCGTGCACGCAGGATCGAGCGTCAGTGCGCCCGGTCCGCTGCCGCCCGCGGGATCAGCCGACATCAGCGGCCGCATCGCGGCGATCTGGGACAAGGGCTCGGGCGCGCTCGTCGTTCTCGAGTCGGAGGGCCGCGACCCATCGGATGGCCGGCTCCTTTTCACGACCACCTTCTCGACCTTCATTCGAGGCGAGGGCGGCTTCAGCGGCAACAGGGGCCCATCGGCCAGCGCGTCGGCGCCGCCCGAGCGACCGCCCGATCACGTCGTCGAGTACCGGACGTCGCCCCGCCAAGCCTTGCTCTACCGGCTGTCGGGGGATCGCAACCCGCTGCACTCGGATCCCGAGTTCGCGGCTCGGGCCGGCTTCGACGCCCCGATCCTTCATGGGTTGTGCACGTTCGGATTCACTGGTCGGGCCTTGCTCAGGGCCGTGTGTGCCGCCGAGCCGGCCCGCTTCCGGAGCATGGAGGGGCGCTTCTCCAAACCTGTCACGCCAGGCGACGTGCTGCGGGTGTCGATGTGGATGGACGGAGATTCGGCGCTCTTCCGGACGGAGAACCAGCGGGGCGACATCGCCATCGACAACGGCCGGTGCACCTTCGATGCTTGATCTCGCCATCACCGGAGGAACCCTCGTCGATGGCACGGGCGGGCCGGCCCGGCGGGCCGACGTCGGCGTGCGCGACGGTCGCGTCGTCGCCCTGGCGGAGCCCGGTGGCTTGGACGAGCGCGCGTCGCGGACGATCGACGCCGAGGGGCTCACGGTGATGCCCGGTGTCGTCGACCTTCACACCCATTACGACGCGCAACTGCACTGGGATCCGACGTGCTCGCCGTCGGTCTTCCACGGCGTCACCACCGTCGTGTCTGGCAACTGCGGGCTCACCCTCGCGCCTGCCGCGCCCGCCGATCAGAGCTTCCTCCTCGGTCTGCTCTCGCGCGTCGAGGCGATTCCGTTGGCCGCAATCGAGGCGGGCGTCGACTTTGCGTGGTCGACCTTCCCCGAGTTGCTCGACGCAATGGCGGCGACCGGGTACGGCGTGAACGTCGCGCTCATGACGGGTCACGCCGCCCTCCGCCGCGCCGTCATGGGCGAAGCGGCGTCGGAGTCTGCGGCGGACGACACGCAGGTGAAGGCGATGGCGATGCTGCTCGACGAGGCGCTGGCGGCGGGCGGCTTCGGTCTGTCGACCGCGGCCGTACCGACGCAGGTCGACCTCGAAGGGCGGCCCAGCCCGCCCACCTTCGCGGGCCGGGCCGAGCTGCTGGCCCTGGCTGAGGTCTGCGGTCGTCATGCCGGGACGTCGCTCGAGTTCATCCCGGCCTCGTACCTGCGCGGCTTCAGTCCCGACGATGTTGCCCTGATGGCCGACATGTCGGCGGCAGCCGACCGTCCCCTCAACTGGAACCTCGTACTCGTCAATCGTGAAGACCCCGATCTCCATCGGCGCCAGTTGGCCGCCACGGAGGCGGCTCGTGCGCGCGGTGGTCGTGTCGTCCCGCTGGCCATGCCCCAGAACGGGCAGCTCCAACAGGACTTCCAGATCGGCTACGTCTTCCGCGCACTGCCGGGTTGGCGCGATGTGTTCGACCTTCCTGTGGCCGAGCGCTGCCACGCGCTCGCCGACCTCGCGGTTCGTGACCGGCTTCGCCAGCGCCTGGAAGCCGAGACCGCGGGTCTCGCTGTGACCCTGCGGCGGGTGTGGGGCCGGTTCGTCGTGAACGAGGTCGCGCACAGCGATCTGCGGCCCCTTCTCGATCGCTCGATCGCGTCGATCGCGGCCGAGCGGGGCGTATCGGACTTCGATGCCATCCTCGACGTGGCCGTGGCCGGCGGTCTCGAGGTCGGCTTCGTCCGCCAGGCATACGACTCCAACGACGACTGGATCCGCGAAGCTCGGGCCGAGGTGCTGCGCGACCGGCGCGTCGTGTTTGGCGCGTCTGACGCCGGGGCTCACCTCGACATGATGGTCGGGGGCGACTACCCGACCCGTGCCATCGCCGAGCTTGTCCGCGAACAGGGCCTCTTCACGATCGAGGAGCTGGTGCACCGTCTCTGCGCCGTGCCGGCCGCGCTCTACGGCCTCCGCGATCGGGGTGTCGTCGCGGCGGGTGGAGCCGCCGACCTCGTGGTCCTCGACCCGGACACGGCGGCGGCGACGCGTATGCACACGGTGCGCGACCTGCCGGCGGGGGCAGCCCGGCTGACGAGCGAGGCGATCGGCGTCGAGCGCGTGCTGATTGCCGGACGCGAGGTTGTCCGCGCCGGCGAGCTCACCGGCGATCTTCCGGGTCGCGTCCTGCGCTCTGGCCGGGACAGCGAGACGGTGACGGCACGATGACCTGGGCGGTCGGCATCGACGTCGGCGGGACGTTCACCGACGCGGTCGCGATCGGCGACGGGGGACGGGCCTGGCGGGAAAAGGCGCCGACGACACCCGACGACCTCACCGACGGCGTCCTCGACGCCCTGCGTCGCGTTGCCGATGCCGCGGGTCGGCCGCTCGCCGAGATGCTGGCCGCCACCAGACGGTTCGGGCTCGGGACGACCGCAGTCACCAACGTGTTGGCCTCTCGGCGTGGGCGAACGGTTGGCTTGCTGACGACGGCCGGGTTCGAGGATCTGTTGCCGTTCGCCCGCGGCCGGCTCGTCGTCGAGGATGGCTGGCTGGCGCCACCCGAACCGCTGGTGTCCCGCGATCGGATCATCGGAATCGACGAGCGCATCGACCGGCGCGGCCAAGTGCTGCGGCCGCTCGCCACCGAGGAGGTGGTGGCCGCCGGGCGCCAGCTTGTCGAAGCGGGCGCCGAGGCACTGGCGGTGTCGTTCCTGTGGTCGTGTGTCGAACCGAGCCATGAGTTGGCCGCAGTGGAGGCGTTGGCCACGGCGGTTCCCGACGTCAGCATCACCGCCGGCTCGGCGCTGCACCCCGTCATCCGCGAGTACGAGCGAACGATGGTCGCGGTCCTCAACGCGTATGCCGGTGGCGCGCTGACCGGTGTCGACCGACTGGTGTCGGTGCTGAGTGACCTGGGCCTGCGCGCACCTGTACTGCTCGTGCACTCGGGTGGTGGCGCCATCGGATTGGCCGAGGCGCGCCGGGCGCCGCTGACCCTCGTTGAGTCGGGTCCCGCCGCCGGTGTGGCCGCGGCGGCCGCGTTGGCGATGAGCGCAGGGGTCGAGCGCGTCGTCACGTGCGACATGGGTGGGACGTCGGTCGACGTGGCGGTTGTGTGCGACGGGGAGCCGGCGCGGCGCGCGCGAGGCGAGCTGATGGGGTTCTGGACCGCGGTGCCGACGGTCGACGTGGAGTCGATCGGCGCGGGTGGGGGTTCGATCGCATGGGCCGACGCCCGCGGCATGTTGCAGGTGGGCCCCCACTCGGCCGGCGCCCGGCCCGGCCCGGCGTGCTACGGGCACGGTGGCACGGAACCGACGGTGACCGACGCGCTGGTCGTACTCGGATACCTCGACCCGCAATGCTTCCTCGGCGGAAAGATGCGACTCGACGCCGGAGCCGCGTCACGCGCGTGCGCCACGCTCGGCGAACGCTTCGAATTGGACGGTGAGGAGACGGCGTGGGGGATCCGCCAAGTTGCCCTGGCGGGCATGGTCCGCATGGTGCGGGGCCGGCTGGCGGCGCGGGGGCTTGACCCCGCCACGTTCTCACTGCTCGCATTCGGCGGCGGCGGCGCGCTCTTCGCGGCCGACATCGCATCCGCGGTGGGCATCCCGCGCGTCCTCGTGCCCGAGCTGGCCTCGGTCCTGTCGGCCACTGGTGCCGCGACGATCGGGGTGCGGCGCGAGCGTTTGCGTTCGCTCTCGGCGACGCTTCCCATCGAGCCGCAGCTGATCGAGAAGGTTGTGGCCGAGCTCGCCGGTCAAGTCGAGACCGATCTCCTGGCCGATGGCATAGCGCTGGCTGAGCACGTGATCGAGCTCGAAGCCGATCTGCGATTCAAGCGCCAGACGGCCGAACTCACGGTGCCTCTGGGCGCTGACCTCGCCGTGCCTCTGGGCGGTGATCTCGACGCGGCCTTCCGAGCCGAGTACGCGAGCCGTTACGGAGAAGGGGCGCTGGCTCGCGGCGCGCCGGTCGAGCTCGTGACATTGCGGGCGGTCGGGCGCGGGCCGTCATTGCCGTCGCCGTTCGCCTCGATCCCGACGACGGGCGAACTCCCGGCCGCGGCGTCGGTGCGCGGCATCCGCTTGGACCGTCGGGACAGCTCACGTCGGCCGACCGCGTGCCGAAGTCTCGACGAGCTCGCGACGGGCGAGCGCTTCGCCGGACCGGTGGTGCTGGACGGCCGCGACACGACGGTGTGGGTGCCACCTGGCGCGACCGTGGCACGCGACGACGAACGGATGCTCGTGATCGAGGTGGGCGGTGGCTGAGCTCGACCCGATCAGCCTCGAGCTCCTCCGGCATCGACTTGAATCGATCGCCGAGGAGGCGGCCGCGACCATCGAGCGCACTGCGATCAGCCCGGTCGTCACCGAAGGCAAGGACTACTCGGCCACGTTGCTCGATGGCGCCGGGCGGCTCATCGCGGGGGGCGGCACCATCGCCTATCACTGGCGGGCCGCGTCGCACGCGGTCGAATGCACGCTGGCTCGCCATCGCGGCACCATCCAGGCCGGCGACGTCTTTCTCGCCAACGACCCGCACCACGGCGGTGGGCTCCACCCCCAAGACGTCATGGTCCAGCGCCCGATCTTCGCGTCCGGCGAGCTGGTGGCGTGGGTCGCCCTGTCGGCTCACATGATGGATGTCGGTGGCATGGCCCCTGGGTCGTTCGCGCCGGCCGCCACCGAGTGCTACCAGGAGGCCATCCGCTTGCCGCCGGTGCGGCTCTTTCGTGCCGGCGTCGAGGTGTCAGACGTGTGGGACGTCTTCCTCAACAACGTGCGCCTGCCCGACCTCGTCGGGATGGATCTCCGCAGTCTCGTCGCCGGCGCGCACGTGGCGGCCGAGCGTCTTGCCGCGGTGGTCGAGGCAATGGGCTCCGACGAATTCCGGATGGGCGTCGACGGGCTCTGCCTTCTCTCCGAGCAAGAACTGCGGCGTCGGATCGCGACGCTCGAGGACGGCTCGTACCGGGCCACGACGTGGACCGAGTGGGAGGACGCCTTCCTGCCGGTGGCCTGCTCGCTCACGGTCGACGGGGATCGACTGATCTTCGATTACGAGGGCACCGCGGCTCAAGCACCCCACTTCTTCAACACCAAGCCGTTCATCGTGGAGAGCGCGATCATGACCCGCCTCAGCGCCCTGCTCGCGCCCGATCTTCCGTACACCCACGGGCTGTTCGCCGCCATCGAGCTGCGTTGTCCCGAGGCCAGCTTGGTCGACAGCCGACCGCCCGCTCCGATCGCAGCTGCCCACATCCACGTCGCCCTCAACGCCGCCGAAGCGGCGTTGCAGTGCGTCCGGCTGGCGGTCGGCGCGTCACCGAACGCGCCGGCGCGCGAGCGCCTGACGGGCTGGGGCGGGTCGACTGCGCTCGGCCTGTCGGTGTGGGCCGGGACCGGCTTCGACGGGGTGTTCGACACGTGGATCATGCTCGACGGGAGCTGGCCGGGCAGCTCGGCCGGGTCTCACCATGACGGGCTCGACCTCTCGTCCACCCTCGTGGGCTCCGACGCCCGGGCGACGTTCCAGGATGTTGAGATCCTCGAGGCGTGGTATCCGATGCTCATCACGGGCAAGCGACCGCGACCGGGGAAGAACGGCGTCGGTGCCTGGCGCTCGGGCGGCGGTTGCCAGATGGGACTCACGCCCCATGGCGCCGAACGCCTGACCGGCGAGATGCTGGCGTCGCGGCAATGGCTGCCGTTGCCGGGCGCGGCCGGCGGGTCTCCGGGTGCGACGACCGCGCTCACTCTTCGTCGCTCGAGTGGGACGGAAGAGGCGGTGTCGACCAGCGCCTCTGGCGTCGTGATCGAAGCGGGTGACGTGTTCGAGTTCGCGTGCGCGTCGGGTGGTGGGTTCGGCGATCCCCTTGACCGCGACCCGGGCGACGTCGTGGCGGACGTGGCCGAGGGCCGCATCACCGAGGAGGACGGGCTTCAGCTCTACGGGGTCGTCGTCGACGCGATCGGCGCGGTCGACATTGCCGCGACAGAAGCAGGTCGGGATCAGACGCGCCACGGCCGTCTCCGCCGTGCCTTCCCGCCCGTGATGCCAGTGGCCGACGACGTGGCCGTCCCCGACGCCGAGCCGAGACGGCTGTACCCCGGCGTCGCGCAGCGCGGCGCCATTGCCGTGGCCGAGGCGAGCGGGGCGCCGCTCGCGATCGCGCCTCGGCACTGGACCGACGGTTGCCCATTTCTCGAGGAGCCGTACCGGGCCGAAGGACCTGCTGTCGTCGTACGAACCTGGCTCGATCCGCGCACGGGCCGAGCCCTTCACGTCGACGTCGTACCGGCCGGCGCGGCGCGGGCCTTTGAAGTCATGCCATTTCGATGGGTCAGCGCCTCGTGAGTGGCGGGATCGAGGCGCTGGCCGCCGAGCAATCGGCACGGGTGGCGCTCGTTTGCGAGGACCAACGCGTCACCTACGGGGAGCTCGACGCGGCCGTGAACCGCATGGCGCACGCGTACCAGCGCGCCGGCGTCGGGCCCGGTGATCGTGTCGCGGTCATGGCCCACAACCGCCCGGAGCTGTTCGCGGCCTGGAACGGCGCGGCCCGGCTGGGCGCGCTGGTCGTCCCCGTCGGCTACCGGTCGACGGCCGACGAGGTCGCGTACCTCGTCGAGGACTCGGGCGCCGCGGTCCTCGTCCACGACTGCGCTGACGTGGTCGACACCGCATCCTTTTCTGGATCGCTTCGCGCCGTCTGGTCGCTCGACGATCCCGAGCTCGAGCGGGGACCGGCCACGCCGCCGACGCCAGACTTCGTGGGCGCGACGGTGGCGACGATGAACTACACGTCTGGGACGAGCGGGCGACCCAAGGGCATCGAGCGGGCCGTGCCAGTACCGACCAGCGAGTACCCGGGCAACGCGTTCATGCGGTTCTGGGGCTTCGACGCCAACGACGTCCACCTGCTCTGCGGACCCGCTTACCACACCGCGCCCGGCAGCTACGCGCAGATGCACCTGATGGAGGGCGCAACGGTCGTCATCATGACGCGCTTCGATGCCGACGCCTGCCTCGCACTGATCGAGCGCGAGCGCGTGACAACGACGCACATGGTGCCGGCCAACTTCATCCGTATCCTCGCCGTCGACTGGAGCACCTACGACCGGGCGAGCATTCGCAAGGTCCTGCACGCGGCCGCACCGTGCCCGGTCGCGGTGAAGCGGCGCATCATGGACGTGTTCCCGCCGGACTCGGTGTGGGAGTACTTCGGCATGAGCGAGGGGATGGGTACGGTCATCTCGCCTGACGAGTGGCTGGCCCATCCTGGAAGCGTGGGCCGGCCCTTCCCTGGCGTCGACGTCGTCGTTCTCGACGACGACGGGCGGCCCGCCGAGCCGGGGGAGATCGGGTTGATCTATGTCTCCACCGTCCCCGGCTATCCGGGCTTCCGCTACCACAACGCACCGGAGAAGAGCGACGCCGCTTGGCGCGACGGCCACTACACCGTCGGCGACCTCGGCTGGCTCGACGGTGACGGGTACCTCTTCATCGCCGACCGACGAACCGACCTCGTCATCAGCGGCGGCGTGAACATCTACCCGGCTGAGGTCGAGCAGGCGCTGGCCGAGCACCCTGACGTCGTCGACACCGCGGTCTTCGGATTGCCCGACGAGCAGATGGGCCAGTTCGTCCACGCGATCGTCGAGCTGCGCCCGGGCTCACCGCACGACGCCGGCGCGCTGGTGGAGTGGTTGCGACCGCGGCTGGCCGCGTTCAAGCTCCCCCGCACGATCGAGTTCGTCGACGAGCTTCCGCGTGAGCCGACCGGCAAGGTTCGCAAACGCGAGCTGCGCGAGGCGCGCCTCTAGCGGGCCATCGCATGGCCGCGATGGTCAGGGGTCGCGGGGTAGGCCGAGGAGGCGCTCGGCCAGGACGTTGCGCTGGATCTCACTCGTGCCGCCTGCGATCGTGAGGCAGCGGGTGAGGAGCACGCCATCGATCCAGCCCTTGGCCCGCCCGTCGTTCGCAATCCCCTCGGAGCCGACCAGGTCGAGGCCCAACTCCTCAACGCGTTGGTCGTGCTCGGCCGATAACAGCTTGCGGATGCTGGCTTCAGGTCCTGGGGCCGCGCCCGCGAGGGCGCGGACCGCGGCGCGATGGCCGAGGATTGCGAGGCCGTGTGCTTCGGCGACGAGCGCGCCGACCTGATCGAGCACGAGGGAGTCCGCGGTCAGGTCGAGCTGGGCCACGATCCGTAGCAGTCCCTCCAAGCCTTTGCCGAGGGACGAGCCGCGGCCCATGGTGATGCGCTCGTTGCCAAGCGTCGTCCGCCCGACCCGCCAGCCGTCGTCGATCTGGCCGACGACGCAGTCGTCCGGGACGAACACGTCGGAGAGGAAGACCTCGTTGAACGTCGCCCTCCCGGTCAGCTCGCGCAACGGCCGTACATCGACTCCTGGTGCGCGCATGTCGACGATGAAACAGGTGAGGCCGAGGTGGCGGGCCGCGGTTGCGTCGCTGCGGGCCAAGCACATGCCCCAGTCGGCGACTTCGGCGAGTGACGTCCACACTTTCTGGCCGGTGAGGCGCCACCCGCCTTCCACCGATGACGCCTTGGTGGAGAGCGAGGCCAGGTCAGAGCCCGCGCCCGGTTCGCTGAACAGCTGGCACCACGCGGCCTCGCCCAGCAAGGTCGGGCCGATCCAGCGCTCTTGTTGCTGGGGCGTGCCGTGGGTTATCAGGGTCGGCACGACCCACATGCCAACAAGCAGGTCGGGCCGTCGGATACCGGCCTGCCGCAACTCTTCATCAATGACGACCTGCTCGACTGCCGAGGCGCCTCGACCCCACGGCCGCGGCCATTCGGGCACGAGGTAGCCGGTCTCGGCCAGCCGCCGTCGGACCTCGACCGGTTCGCAGTTGTCGATCTCCGCGACCAGTGCCCGGACCTCGACGCGGCGCTCGTCTGCGTCAGCCGGCAGGCCGACGGCCAGCGATCGTCGTTCGCCGGCCAAGGCGTGGGCGGCCGCCCGGCGCCGCCAGCGGCGGGCACCGCCGAGCATCTGTCGGGTCGCGACTGCCCGCCGCAAATAGAGGTGGGCATCGTGCTCCCACGTGTAGCCGAGTCCACCCAGCACTTGGATGCAGCCCTTGGCACACTCGACCGCGGCGTCGAGCGCGATCGCGGTGGCGGCCGCGACCGCGAGGGTCGCGCCAGGTTCATCTTCGGCCTGGGCGTGGGCCGCGTCCCACGCGGCGGCTCGGGCCAACTCGGCCGCCACGAGCATGTCCGCACATCGGTGCTTCACCGCCTGGAACTGGCCGATGGGCCGGCCGAACTGCTCGCGCGTCCGTGCGTGGTCGGCCGCAGTGGTGACGCACCACCTCGCCACGCCCGCAGCCTCAGCCGACGCGAGCACGGCGACCGTGTCGCTGACGTCATCGTCGTTGACACCCTTGAGCAGCTGATCCCCGGTCACCCGGACGCCATCGAGGTGGACGGCGGCCACGGCGCGGGTCAGGTCGAGTCCGGGCCGCACGTCGACCCGCACGCCTTCGTCGGCGTCCTCGACGACGGCCCACATCTCATCGCCATCGGGGTCCACACCGCCGAGGACCAGCGTGCCGCGCGCCCCGAGCACGACGTCAGCCGATCCGTCCGCCCGCAGCCCGCCTGGTCCGCCGGTCCGGAAGACGACACCGCTCGTGTCCAGCGCGATCGCGGCGGGCCCGTCGGGCAGAGACACACCGCTTCGCGACGCGAGGCGGTGCGCGACCATCGTCGGCAGCAGCGGGCCCGGTGCCAGCGCGCGACCCGCCTCCTCGAGGACCACGGCTGCCTCTGGCAGCTCGAGCCGGTGCCAGTCGAGCGTGAGGAGTTCGTCCCAAAAGACGGGCAATGTGTTGCTCGGCTGCTCGATTGTTGCCCGTGCCGCCGTTGCCGCGCCCCGAGCAAGCAACCAGCGCTCGGCCACGCGATGCAGCTCGACGTGCTCGTCGCTGAGACCGAGTGTCATGCCCGTTCCACGCCGTAGAGGCCGGCGCCGTTGTCGAACAGGACCTTCGCCCGCACCGACTCGGGTTGGTTGCCCAGCGCCCGTTCAATCGCGACCGCCACGTCGTCACCGACGAGGGAAGTGGGGTGTGGGAAGTCGGTCTCGAACAGAACGTTGTCCGGTCCGATCAGGTCGAGCAGCCGGGACGGCCCGATCTGCTCGAACCAGAACGTGCTGTACACCTGGCGCCGGAAGTACTCGCTTGGCAACAGGTCGAGCTCGGGTCGCTCGCGGGCCACGCCGTCGTGGACGAAATGGTGATCGAGCGATTCGAGGCAGAAGGGGATCCAGCCGATGCCGCTTTCCACCAACACGAAGCGCAGTTCGGGAAAGCGGGCCAGCACGCCGGATGTGAGGAGATCAGCGAGGTGACGCGCGCTGTCCAAGAAGACGGCCGTGGTGGCCCGTACGTGGGTCACGGCCATGCCCTCGCGACGAACGCGGGCCGGCTCAACCTGGTCGCGCAAGTCACCGCCACCGGCGTGGAGGCTCACGACCATCCGGTGCGCCTGCGCGGCTGCCCAGACCGGATCCCAGTGCGAATCGGAAAGGTGGGGCTCACCCCAGTCATGGGGCGCACCGGTGAAGAGAAGGCCGCGATGGCCCGCGGATGCGACGCGCTCGATCTCGGCGACCGCCGCAGGCACGTCCCAGTAGGGGATGGCCGCCACCGGAATCAGCCGGGCCGCGTCAGCCGCGCACCAGTCGATGAGGAAGTCGTTGTAGGCCCGCACGCACTCCATGGCGAGGTCGGGGTCGTCGAGGACCCGGTAACGCTCGGAGCCGAGCCCCCCGACGTTGGGGTAGAGGACGGCGGCGGCGATGCCGACTCGGTCCATGCCGGTCAGCCGGGCGCGTGGGTCGTGGGCTGCGGGGTGAACCTCGGCGAACGTCGGTGGCGTGGATGGGAACGGCTTGCGCCAGCCGGCCGACGCGCCGCCCGAGACCGGCCCGAGGCACATGTCGCCCGTGAACCACTGCTCGCGCTGCGAGGGCGCATCCCATGCGACGTGAGGGACGCGGTCGCCCCACCGTCGGGAGACCCGGCTGACCCAGAGGTCCGGTGGCTCGGTGACGTGGGCGTCGCTGTCGAAGACGGGATGAACCTGCTTCATGACTCCCCAACCAGCGCTGAAATAGAAAACGCTTGCTAACGAACGTCTTTCTACACGATCTCCGAGCCGCTCGTGATGCGCCGTACCATCGGCGGCGATGAAGGACCCGTCGGGCCGACTCACCTCGCTCACAGATGTCGCCCGTCGCGCTGGCGTGTCGGTCGCCACCGCCTCGCGCGTGCTGAGCGCGAGCACGTATCCGGTGGCCGAGAAGACGCGCCGGCGAGTGCTCAAAGCCGCCGATGCCCTCGACTTCGCGCCCAATCTCATCGCCCGAGGCCTCGTCGCGCAGCGGACGTATCTCGTTGGGATGCTCGTGAGCGACCTCGTGGACGAGCACGCCGCGGCCTTGGCCCGAGGCGTCGAGGAAGCCGCGGCCGAAAACGGGTTCGCCGTCCTCGTGATGAGCACCGACGGCGACCCTGAAAAGGAGATCGACGCCGTGCGGCGGCTGCGCTCGATGCGAGTCGACGCGGTCATTTTCTCTTACAGCACGGTCGCCGACCGCGACCAACAAGATCGGCTCACCGCGCAACTCCGCCACGTGGAGGCCGCGGGCGGCGCGCTGGTGCGCCTGGCGCCGCATCCCCGCGTGGGCCCGGACGCCTCGATCTCGACCCGGCAGGGCTTTGCCCTCGCAGTCGAGCACCTGGTTGGCCTCGGCCACCGGAGGATCGCCCTCCTCCAAGGACCGGCAAACGCGGGGTTGAGCCAGGTGGGCGTCTATGCCATGCGACGGGTGCTCGAGGGCCACCGTCTCTCGCTCGCCGACCGCTTCATCATTCCCACCGACGGCACCCTTGCTGGCGGTCGTTCCGCGGCCCCGGCCCTCCTGAAAGGCCGGGCCCCGGCCACCGCAGTCGTGGCCATGAGCGACACCCTTGCCATCGGCGTCCTGAAGGGTCTGGCCGATGCCGGGGCGCGCGTGCCGCGCGACATCTCCGTGGTCGGCTTCGACGACGTGCCCGCTGCCGCGTACACGACGCCGGGCCTCACCACCGTGCATGTCCCGCTGCGTGAGCTCGGGAGCGCGGGCATGCAGGTGGCCATCTGGCTGCTGGGCGGTGGCGCTCGGCGCGGTCGCAACAATCTTCCCGTCGAACTCGTCGTGCGCGAGAGCACGGACAAGGCTCCCAAGGCGAGGCCCGGCCCGCGCGGCTGACCCTTGCTTCCCTTCGGCGGCGTTGCCGGCCCGCGATATAGAAAACGTCTTCTATCGATAGTACGCTGAGCCGGTCGGTCGGCCGCCTCCCGACTGGGAAAGCCGGCGTGAAGCACCGCTGGGGGTGGTGTGACGGAGCATCGCGGAAGTGACGGTCGGTGCGTACTGCCATGGAGTCGCGGCCGTTGCGCCCCGGTGGAAGCGGCGCCGTCGCCGTGATCCGTGTCCGTGCGCTGTGGGACGACCTCACTCATGGGCAACGTTGGACGGCCGGGCTGGCCCTCCTGCTCGCCCTCGCGCTCGCGTCCTTCGGCCTGCCCCGGCGCACGATCGTGAGCAGCCTCGCCGCGCCGCTCGGCGCGACCGCGGGTGCCGCGACCCGTAGGCCGGCGTCCGCTCCAGCGACATTGAGCGGCCCGGGATCCGCGGTCGCGACTGTGCCGGCGCCGCTGGCCGGCGCGGGCGGCGTGGGACCCGAGCCGACCGCGGGACCAGCGACGTTGTCGGCGTCAGGATCTTCGCCGAGTCCGCGGGTCGTCGTCCTTGTCCGCTCCGGCGACGATCCGCTTCCCGACCGCGACGACGCCGCGGTGGCGGCTGTGTTTCTGGCCCAGGCGCCCTTCCACGCGACCGTGTTGACGGTCGACCAGGACCCGACGCTCTGTGCCCGGATCGTTGCCGCGGGCGAGGTCGTCATGGCCGGTGCCGGCCTCGACCCCGGCTTGGTCGCGTGCCTGGCCGGCGCGGGCCGCACCGTGCTCTCGTACGACGAGCGGGGCGGGACGCCGTCCGGGCTCCTTGTCTCCACCCGCCGCGACGTCACGACTGGACTCGTGCAGGCCGCCGTGTTGGCACGTTCGGCTGGCGGATTGACCGGCAAGGTGGGCCTGGTTGCCGCCGCCGACCTTCGTCCGCAGGTCGACGCCGCCCTCCCTGTCTTGCGGTCTCACGGCGTGCCCGTCGCCGATGTGGCGTACCTGAATGAGGAGCCATCCCTGCTGACCGACGTGGCCAACGGGGTGCGGCGCTTCAGCGCGGCCAACGTGGCCACGGTGATCTTCGCGGCGTCGGTCGACCAGCAAAACGCGTGGGCCGCCCAGGAAGCAGTTCTTGCGCCCAGTGTGCGTTACGTCGTCGCCGACGGGCGCGACGCCGTGACGAACGAGGCTTACGGTCCAACGTTCGACGGTGCGCTGGCGGTCACCTCGGTGCGCGTGCCCTGGTTCGCACGGGCGCACGGGGAGACGACGGAGCAGCGGGCCTGTCACGACGAGTTCGTGGCGCACGAACAGTTCGCAGTGGACCTGACCGCGACCGAGCTGGTCCGCGTGTTCATGTGGTGCGAGCACGTTGGCCTTCTCGGCCGCGCGCTCGCGGTCGCCGCGTCCGGCACGCCGTTGGGTGATGCGTTGCGGCGTGGCGCGCTGTCCCCGCTCACCTCGGACCTGGGCGCGACCGCCACTGGCCAATACGGCCCGGTGCAGGACGCGGTGCTCAGATGGGTGGCTTCTTGCCGCTGCTGGACCGAGGTCCGACCCTTCCGGGACGTGGCCGCGTGACGGCGACGGCGGTGGTGGCACCGCTGCTCGAGGTGCGGGGCATCGACGCCGCCTACGGCCCACTGCAGGTGCTGTTCGACGTGAGCCTCGACGTCGCCGTCGGCGGGCGGACGGCGCTCCTTGGCACGAACGGGGCTGGCAAGTCCACGCTGTTGAAAGTTGTGTCCGGCCTGGTGAAGCCGACTGCGGGCACAGTGCGATATGGCGGACGCGAACTGGCGAGCCTGTCGGCGTCGGCTCGGGCTCGCGCTGGGATGGTGCAAATCGCCGGCGGTCGGGCCACGTTCCCGTCTCTGACCGTGCTCGACAATCTACGAGTGGGCGCGTATCCGTTCATCCGCGACCGCAAACGGGTGGCCAGCCGGCTCGAGGCGGTCCTCGAACAGTTCCCGATGCTGCGCGCCCGCTTGGGCCAGGTGGCGGGCACGCTGTCGGGTGGCGAGCAGCAGATCATGGCGCTGGGCCGTGCCCTCGTCGCCGGCCCCGAGCTCCTGCTCGTCGACGAGTTGTCGCTCGGCCTTGCCCCTGTGGTGATGCAGGACGTCCTTGCCATGGTGGACGAGCTGACGCGTCGAGGGACCGCGCTGCTGCTCGTGGAGCAGTCGCTCAACGTCGCGCTCGGCATCACCGACCACGCGTACTTCATGGAGCGAGGCTCCGTGCGGTTCTCGGGCCCCACCGGAGAGTTGCTGGAACGGACCGATCTCGTGCGCTCGGTGTTCTTCGGCACCGCGTCGCCAGGGGGATCGAAGCGATCGTCTGGGAGTGCCCGGTGATCGCGGTCTTCACGATCCCGCTCACCCACTTCCAGGTACCCCTCGAGATTGTTGTGCTCGGTCTCGTCACCGGACTGACGTACGCGTTGCTGGGTGCCGGGCTCACGCTCGTCTACCGCGCGACTCGCGTGATCAACTTTGCGCACGGCGAGCTGGGTGCGTTGCCGGCCCTGCTCGTGCCGATCCTCGTGCTCAACCACGGGCTGAGCTACTGGGTGGCGGTGCCCCTGGCACTGGCGACCGGAGCGGTGGGGGGCGGCCTCATCGAGGTCCTCGTCATTCGCCGCCTGGCGGCGGCCCCGCGGCTCCTGGTCATGGTCGCGACGATCGGCGTGGCCGAGGTGCTGTTGGTCGCCGAGCTCGTCCTGCCTCGCAAGGGTCGCTTCGCGAGCTCGCCGTATCCGGTGCCGTTCCACGCCCGTGTCACTGCGGGAAATCTGCACCTTGGCGCGGGCGAACTCTTGATCCTCGCGATCGCCCCGGTACTCGTCCTCGGCCTGTCGGCGTTTCTGCGCCGCACGAACGTTGGCATGGCGACGCGCGCTGCGTCGGAGAACCGCGAGGCCGCTGAGCTCGCGGGGATACCCGTCAGCCGGGTGTCGCTCGTCGTGTGGACGCTGGCCGGCCTGTTCGCCGCGGCCTCGGCCATCCTCGCCGGACCCACCAAGCCAAGCCTCAGCACCGAGGCACTCGGGCCTTCGATCATGGTTCGCGCCCTCGCGGCCGCGATGCTCGGCGGACTCACCAGTCTGCCCCAAGTGCTCCTCGGCGGGCTCGCCATTGGCCTGGTCGAGCTCCTGGTCTTGTGGAACTACCCGACGGGTGGCGCATTCGAGCTCGTGTTGTTCGTGATCGTGGTCGTGAGCCTGCTCATGCGGCGCGGCCTTGGTCAGCTTGCTCGCGGCACCGAGGAGAGCTCGTGGTCCCTCGCCGGCTCACTGCGCGCCCTCGCTCCTGACATCACCCGGATGCCGCGCGTCGTCGTCGGTCGCCGCGCCGGTCTCGTCGCGCTGGCCGGCGCCGCAATCTTCGTCCCGCTTGCTCTGGACAACTCCCAGCGGGTGCTGCTGTCGAGCGTCGTCGTGTTCGCGGTGATGGGCCTGTCCCTCGTGGTCCTCACTGGTTGGGCCGGCCAGGTGTCACTCGGGCAGTTCGCGTTCGTGGGCGTCGGTGCCGCGGTTGGTGGCCGCTTGGCGCAACTGGGCTACCCGCCGTGGGCGGGCGTCTTTTACGCGGCTGTGGCCGGCGGCCTCGCCGCCCTGGTGATCGGCGTCCCCGCGCTCCGCATCCGCGGCCTTTTCCTGGCCGTTACGACGCTGGCGTTCGCGGTCGCGTGCTCGAACTGGTTGTTCCGCCAAGACTGGCTCGTGCACGTGAACGGCGCCGACACATCCATGCAACTACCGCGGCCGCACTGGCTCGGAATCGATTTCGGCAGCGAGCTCAATTACTGCTGGCTGTGTCTCTTCGTCCTCCTGATCGTGGTCGGTGTCGTGCACCGGTTCCGCGTCAGCGGTGTCGGCCGCGCCGTCATGGCCGTGCGCGACAACGAGGCCGCCGCGGCCACGCTGTCCATCTCGCCCCGGCGGGCGAAACTCACGGCGTTCGTGCTTGCGGGAGCGATTGCCGCGGTGGCCGGCTACTTCTACGGCGGCCTGCTCGTGAGCTTTGGCGATCCCAAGACCTTCGCCCCATCGGAGTCGTTGGCCCTCGTCGCCATGGTGATCTTCGGCGGCGTCACGACGATCACCGGCGCGATCCTCGGCGCCTTCTGGGTGCGCGGCATCCCGTACTTCTTCGGCGGGAACTGGGGCCTGCTGTCAACAGGCGCCGGGCTGCTCGTTGTGCTGCTCGTCTTCCCCGGCGGCCTGGCCAGCCTGGCCTTTCGTTTGCGCGACCGACTCGTCGCCCTCCTCACCCGACAACCCATTGATCGGCTGCGTTCCAGCGACCGGGCCGAAGGTGCCCCCCGCCCACGGCTTCGTGCCCGCGCCACTGGCAACGGCAACCTCAGTGAACCCCCGGTCACACTCGCGGGGCTGGCTCTCGAGGCGCGCGACGTGGTTGTGCAATACGGCGGCAATCGCGCCGTCGACGGGGTTTGCGTTCACGCGAACGTCGGAGAGGTGGTGGCGCTGGTCGGTCCGAACGGGGCCGGCAAGACGACGCTGTTCGACGTGCTGTCAGGCCAGCTGCGCCCTGACGGCGGCATGGTTCTCCTCGACGGCCGGGACATCACCCACTTGCGACCCCACGAGCGCGCGCTGCTCGGTCTCGGTCGCACGTTTCAGCAGGCCCGTCTGTTCGGCGACCTGACATTGGTCGACGCGCTGAAGGTGGCGCTCGAACGTGAGGACCCAGCCGAGGTCGTGCCTTCTCTCCTCGGACTTCCGCCGGCGCGCGCGTCGGAGCGGCACAAGGATCTGCGGGCCCACGAGCTCGTCGACCTCCTGGGGCTCGGACCGTGGGCCGGGCGCCCGGTGTCCGAACTCTCCACTGGAACCCGTCGGGTCGCCGAGTTGGGGTGCATGGTGGCGCTGGGCGCGCGTGTGCTCTTGCTCGACGAGCCCATGGCCGGCATCGCTCAACGCGAGGTCGAGGCGTTCGCTCCCGTCCTCGGCGAGATCCGCGACCATCTGGGCGCGACCTTGCTCTTGATCGACCACGACATCCCGATGGTGACGACGATCGCCGATCGCATCTACGTGCTGGCCACGGGACGAGTGATCGCTGAGGGCGAGCCGGCAGTCGTCAGGGAGGATCCGGTGGTCGTTGCTGCCTACCTGGGCACCGACGAGCGAGCGATCAGGCGGTCAGGACACGTGGCTGGCGCCACTGGAAGAGGGGAGCCACGATGACGACTGTTGAACGGGCCGCCCGCCCGGCTCGCCGGGCCGGGCCGGTCTTCGGGTGGGCGCTCGGGCTGTTGTTCGGTGTCGCGCTCACCGCGCTGCTCGTACCCAAGGCTCGGCACGTAACGACTGCCAATTCACTCGGTGGATCTCGTGCCGGGGTGGCTTCAGGGCCGGGCGCAGTCGAGGGAAGCGGAGGGTCGCCGAGCGTCGGCGCGCCTGGCGCGTCGTCGCCGGCGGGTGGCGGCACGTCCGGCGCGTCACCGTCTGCGAGCGGCGGGCTGACCGGTGGCCCGGCCGCGGTGGCCCCCGGCGCGACCGTGCGGGGCGTCACCGACAAGACCATCAAGATCGGGATCGCCGTCCCCGATCTCGGCGCGGTCGCCGCCCTCGGCCCCGGCTATGACGACGGCGACCCGCAGAAGCACATGGCGTCGATTCTCGCGGCGTGGAAGCGGGCCGGGCTCGTGCCCGTGAACGGCCGGGACGTGCAGTTCGTCTACCGCAGGTTCAACATCCTCGACGACAGCGCCGCGCGCGCCGCTTGCACCGGACTCGTGAAGGACGAGAGCGTGTTCATGGTGATCGCGATACACAGTTTCGGGGGCACCGGCGGCGACTGCGTGACCAGCGAGCTCAAGACGCCGCTCGTCACCAGCGACCAGATCAGTGAAGGCGAGGCGACGCGCACTGCGCCCTGGTTCTTCACCTTGCAGACCTCGGAATCGCGCATGGAGCGCAACTGGGTGAACTGGGCCGACCGCAGAGGCCTCCTGCGGGGCAAACGCATCGGGCTCTACTACTTCACGAGCGAGCAAGGCGAGGTGTTCGCAAACATCAAGGCCCAGTTGGTGAAGCTCGGTTACGGCAAGATGATCGTCTCCGAGGTGGCGAGCGACACCGTGGGCGGCGGCCCGCAAGACGTGGTTGCCGTGCAGCGGTTCCGGGCCGCAAACGTCGACTTCGCTTGGCTGGTGGTCGATCAACTCTCTCAGACGAACTTCATGAACAACGCGCAATCCCAGGCGTACAAACCGGCCTATGTCGAGTCCGACTACCGATTCAGCACCACCAATACCGCGACCATGACGTACCCGGCCGGACAGTTCGACCGGTCCTATGGGATGACGTTCATGCATTACGGGGAAGGGCCAGCCGGCATTCCGCCACCGCCCGAGGCGGCGCAATGTGTTCGCGATTACGCGCAGTACAGCGGCACAACTGTCGACCGCCAAAAGCGCGACGCCGAATACACGTCGTTGAACGAGGCGTGCGACGAAGGGCAAGTTGTCCTGACTGCGCTTCAGCGCGCCGGTCGGGCACTGACGCCAGCCACGTTCATTGCCGCCCTCGAGACGATCCAAGACATGCCGATGGGAATCCACGGCAACGTCACGTTCACCGCTTCGAAGCACGATGGCGTGGACACGCAGCGGACGATGCAGTGGCACGGCTCGTGCGGCTGCTGGCAGGCGCTCGGGACGTTCGAGCCGTTCTTCGTGCCGTAGCTCGGGCGGCTCGGTCAGTTGGTTCGCGCCGTCCGATGATGGAAATGCGCCAAAGCCGGCTCAGCGGACGATGTCCAGGCCAGTGGCCGCGCCATCCGCGAACGGCGTGACTTCGCGCGCTCCGCGCGCCGAAACGGCGAGCGTGACGGCGGCCGCGACGGTCGCCGCGCCTGCGACACCGAGACCGGCGCGAGGGCTCCAGCGTTGGCATACCCAACCCATGAGTGGGCCGCCCACCACGGTGGTGCCAAGGGTGAGGAAGCTGTAGATGGCCATCACGCGGCCCCGGAAGTGAGATGCGGAGCACATTTGCATGTGGGCATTCGAGGTCGATCCGAAAAAGACAGTGAGCGCGCCAACTGGGATGAGCGCGGCCATGATGAGCGCCCTCGATGGCAACAGCGCGGCGATCACCAACGACAGGCCGAGGGCGCAAGCCGCGCCGATGACGGTGCGAGAACTCTGCCCGGATCGGTGGGCGGCTGCGAGCGCTCCGGTAATCGTCCCTATACCGAGGAGTGCCATCAGAAGGCCCGCGAGTCCGGCACCGCCGTGAAACGTGTTCCGAGCGAGGAGGGTGAGGAACGTCGGGAAGTTGTAGACGAGCGTCCCCACCACGGCGACGAGGAAGATTGTGGATCTGATCTCAGCGATGCCCCAGGCGTAGGTGAGACCTTCGCGAACCCGTGGGCGATCGTGGGCGCGTGGTACTGACCCGAGCTCGTCACGCCGCATCGCGACCAGTGCCATGACTACCGCGAGAAACGACACCGCGTTGACGAAGAACACCCAAGCCGCTCCCACTGATGCGATCAACAGACCAGCAAGTGCTGGACCGGTGATCCGAGCCGAGTTCATCACGGCGCTGTTGAGGGCGACGGCATTCGACAGCCGATCGCGGCCCACCATCTGCTCGACGAAGCTGTGATGCGCTGGTTGATCGACGACCGTGACCAAACCCAATCCGACGGCCAGCGCGAACACCATCCAGACCTGCACAGCTCCGGTCAGAACAACAATCCAGAGCGCGATCGCAAGGAGTGCAGAAAGTGACTGCGTGACGAGCAGTACCGTCCGCCGGTCATACCGGTCGGCGATGACCCCGCCCCACAAGCCGAACGTCAGCACCGGCAGGAACCGAAAGGCAAAGGTGGCTCCCACGGCGGCTCCGCTATGGGTCAAGGTCAGGACGAGCCACGCCTCGGCCATCGTCTGCATCCACGAGCCCGTGTGGGAGACAAGTTCGCCGGCAAAGAACAGTCGGTAGTTGCGCGAGTCGAGCGAGCCGAAGGTGCGCCTGACCAGGCCGCCGAAGCGTTGCTGGCTTGGAGAGCTCGAGGGAAGCATCGCGTGGTCCAGACCGTATCCGGTCGGTTGTCGGGTCTCAGCGAATTTCGACCAAGCGCTCGCGACCACAAGGTCAATGCTGCAGGCTGGCGCCTAGCCGGTCATTCGACCCAGTGCTCTTCGAACACTGCCCTGGCCTCGACCAGCTTGTCGATCTCGGCGTCCTCGAAGCCGTACTCCTGCATGATCTCGCGGGTGTGTTGCCCGCACACGGGCGGTGGCCCCCAGATGCGTCCGGGCGTGTCCGAGAAGTGGATCGTCTTGCCGAAGTGCTCGAAGCTGCCGAGCTTCGGATGCTGCTGGTGTACGACGAGCTCATGGGCGTCCATCTCGGGATCGTCGAAGAGGCGTCGTCCGAAGTCGGAGTCGCAGAGCTCGACCGGGACGCCGGCGTCATTGAGCGTGGCGAAGGCGTCGGCGCCGGTGCGAGCACGGAACCATGGCTCGAGGTGCGAGGCGTGGAGGGCGTCAACGTCGATGCCAGTGGCGGCGGCGAGCGCGCCGCGGTGTGCGTCGGTCACCGCGGCGACGCAAGCCCAACCGTCGGCCGTCTGGTAGAGGCGGTAGCGCGGGCCGAGGCCGAGCTGCATGCGGTCGAGGTGCGGTCGCGGCAGCGCGGTGCCATCGGGCTCGAGCGCGGCCATCGACGCGACGAGCAGGCCGGCGTTCAGGATCGATGTGTCGACGCTCTGCGCCTCGCCGGTTCGGGCGCGGTGGTAGAGGGCCTGGATGACGCCGATGGCCGAGAGGAAGCCGTTGCCGGTGTCACCGAGCGAGGTGAGGCTCCAGAACGGCTTGCCGCCATCCCAGCAGCCGCCGTCCTCCCAGGTCACGCCGGCCAGCGAACACCCGGTCTGGTCGTTGCCCGGCGAGTCGGACCGAGGCCCGCGATCGAAGCCGCGCGTGTGGCAGTAGATGATGTCGGGATTGACGTCCCGCAGGGAGGCCTCATCGCACTTCAGCCGCCGGAGTGCGTTGCGCCGCATGTTCGAGTGCACGACGTCAGCGGCGGCCACGAGCCGGTGGAACACGGTGCGTCCTTCGGGCGTCTTCAGGTCGATGCCGATGCTGCGCTTGCCGCGGTTGGCGCCGTAGGCGATGTGCTGTGCGTGCCACCACGGATCGCGCCAGGCGTTGACCTTGATGACGTTGGCGCCGAGATCGGCGAGCACCTGGGTGCCGAACGGGCCGGCGACGGCGAATCCGATGTCGAGAACGGTGATCCCTTCGAGCGGCGCTCGCTCGACGCGGGCCGGTACGGCGGGGGCGCCCCGCGCTCCGGCCGATGACGCGCCGAGCACGTCGTCGGTGTGCTGGCCGACGCGCGGTACGGGGCCGTGGACCGCGCCGGGCGTGCGGCTCAGGCCGTACAGGATGCCGGCTTGGCGCAGCGTTCCGTGCTCGGGGTGCTCGACGTCAACGACCGCGCCCTCGGCCAGCAGCGCCGGGTCCTGCAGCGCCTCTTCGGGGGTCCGGACCGGTTGGAGCGGAACGCCTGCTTCTGCTGCGGCGGTCACCCACTGATCGCTGGGGAACTTGGCGAAGGCCTCGACCATCTCGGGGAAGTAGTGGGCGAGGATGACGATGCTCTCCGGGTCCGGCGGAATGCGGTCGGGGTCGTCGAGCACGCGGTCGACGTCGCGCCGCACGTGGAGGGTGTCGCCGTCCGCGCTGCTGAGCGTGAAGCGCGGGTTCGGGACCCACTGCTGGATCCACCGGCCGTCGGCGCAACGGAAGAAGCCCTTCGGCGCGCGCCGGTCGTAGACCCATGACCGGTAGCCGACCGCGTCGGGCCGGCCGACGCGTTGCCACTTCGATGCGGTCGCGCTCAGCGCGGCCTGGAGCAGCGAGGTCTCGACGTGCTGGCCGCGCCCGGTGTGCTCTCGGGCGAACAACGCGGCGTTGATCCCGGTCGTCGCGAGGAATGCCGCGCCCATGCTGAGCCAGGGCGTGTAGGTGAAGATCGGTCCGTCGCGCGGCGCACCGGGCGCCATGCCCTCGGGGATCTCGAGGTCCGGAAGGAACGGTTCCTCGCCGTGGATGTGGGGGACCGCGCCGCCGTACTCGCTGCGCTGGACGTCGAGGATCCCGAGCCGCGCCGCGACGAGCGCCTCGTATCCTGGCCGGTCCCGGTGGGCGGTGTGGGGCCCGTAGCCCGTGATCGAGCACACCACCACACGCGGGTTGCGCCCGAGCAGCGTCTCGGCGTCGAGGTCGAGGCCGGCCATCGTGCCGGGGGAGAACGACTCGAGGACGACGTCGGCGTCGTCGACCAGCGCCAGGAAGCGGTCGCGGTCGCCGGCCTGCTTGAGGTCGAGGACGACGCTGCGCCGGCCCCGCAGCCACACGTCGTAGCCGGGTGAGCGCCGGAACGGGTCGCCACCGGGCGGCTCGACCTTGACGACGTCGGCGCCGTGGTCGGCCAGCAGCATGCCGGTGATCGGGCCGGCGATGCCCCACGACAGATCGAGGACGCGCACGCCGTCGAGGACGCTGGCCATGGTGCTCCTTTACTCGGACGTCAGGATGGCGCCGGTGCGGCTGGCGGTCACGAGGACCTGCCGGGCGTCGGGCACCTGGTTCACGGCGGTCCCGCGCAGCTGGCGCACCGCTTCGAGCACCAGGTTGAGGCCGTGGATGTAGCCCTCGCCGATGAGCCCGCCGTTGGTGTTGGTCGGCAACATGCCGTCGAGGGCGAGGTTGCCGTCGGCGACGAAGTCCTTGGCCTCGCCGAGTCCGCAGAAGCCGAGCGCCTCGAGCTGCATGAGCAGGAGCGGCGAGAAGGCGTCGTAGACCATGGCGGCGTCGAGCTCGTCACGACGGAACCCCGCGTCGTCGAACAGCCGCCGGGCCAGCGCGACCGAGCCGTCCATCACCGACAGGTCGGGCCGGTAGTGGTCCGAGGCGATCTCCTGCTCGAACAGGCCCGCGGTCGCCGCCGCGCCGATGTATGCCGGCCGGTTCGGCAGGTCCGCAGCGCGTTCCCGGGACGTGATGACGAGTGCCACCGAGCCGTCGGTCTCCTGGCAGCAGTCGAGCAGGTGGATGCACGGCTCTGCGATCCAACGCGACGCCTGGTGGTCCTCGAGCGTCATCGGCCGCTTGTAGCCCCACGCCTGCGGGTTGGTCTCGGCGTAGGCCCGCAGCTGCACGACGGCGCGGCCGAAGTCGGGGCTCGTCACGCCGTAGGTGTGCATGTAGCGGGTGGCGTTGAGCGCCATCCACGACGCCGGCGTGAGCACGCCGTAGGGCATGCACCACTGCATCGCGGTCGTGCCTGCGTGGTTCGCCGTCGGCGACGCCGCCGTCTTCGCGGCGCCGAAGCGGGACGCACCCGAGCGCGCCCGGATGGCGCGGTAGGCGACAACGACGTCGGCGGCGCCGCTGGCGTTCGCCGCGGCGGCGTGCAGCAGCGTGCCCATCGACCCGCCGCCGCCGTACGGGATCCGCGACGAGAACGCGATCTCCTGGAACCCGACCGATCGCACCAGCTCGGTCTCCTCGACCGGGTCGATCGTGTAACTCACGATGCCGTCGACGTCGGCCGCGGTCAGCCCGGCGTCAGCGAGGGCATCCCGGATCGCTTCGCACGCCAGCTGCAGCTCGGTCCGCCCGGCCTGGCGCGAGAACTCCGTCGCGCCGGCGCCGACGATCGCGGTCTTGCCGCCGAAGCCGCTCACGACGCCGGCCGGAACACCGGCACCGCCCGCTCCTCGGCCGTCGTCGGGGCGAACGTCGCTTCGACCCGCATGCCGATCTCGATGCCCGCGGGATCGACGTCGACCAGGTTGGTGACCAGACGGATGCCCTCGTCGAGATCGACCAGCGCGGCGAGGACCGGGTAGTCGAACGCGGGGTGCTGCGGGTGGTGCAGCACGGCATAGGAGTACAGCGTGCCCCGCCCCGACAGCTCGGCCGCCTCGACCTCGAGCGAGTGGCAGTGCGGGCACATCGGTCGAGGAGGGTGCCGGAGCACACCGCAGCCGGCGCAGCGCTGCGCCACGAGTCGGTGCTCTGCGGCCGCGTCCCAGAAGACAGCCGAGTCGTCCGTGACCACTGGGGCTTGCCTCACCGGGATTAATAGTAGATGCTATTGTTACGACGGGCAAGACTCAGGAGGGGCGATGACCAAGCTGATCTCGGCGGACTCGCACGTGGCCGTCAGCCTCGACGCCATCCGTGAGCGGGTGCCGCGGTCGCTGCACGAGGCCTTCGACGATGCCATCGCCGCGCAGGCGAAGATCGACGAAGACCTCCGTGGCGGTCGAAAGCTCTCCCTCGATGACTGGGACATGGATGCGTTCCGCGATCCCGGCTACCGCGAGCCCGTGGCCCGGCTGGCCGCCATGGATCGCGACGGAGTGGAGGCCGAGGTCCTCTATTGCGAGGTCAGCGCGTTCCGCGCCTTCGGCTTGGTGAAGGGCGATTGGAAGCCAATCAGTCGGGCGTTCACCGACCACCTCGTCGACTTCGCGTCACACGACCCCGGCCGCTTGGCGGTTTCCTACCAGGTCCCCGTCATCGACATCCCGTACGCAGTCGAGGAGGTCGAGCGGCTCGCGGCCCTCGGTGCGCGATCGGTGCACCTCCCGAACTTCCCGAGCGAGATCGGGTTGCCGGACTATCACGACCCGGTGTACGACCCACTGTGGGGTGTGCTGCAGGAGACGGGCATCTCGATCAGCCACCATCTCGGCGACCGCCACTGGCTGTACGACATCTGGCGCCGCGACCCGACACCGCAACTCGCGATCTTCACCTCGATGCCGGCCCTGGCACTTTCCGAGGTGGTCGCGTGGTGGATCCTCACGGGGACCCTCGAGCGGTTCCCCGGACTCAAGATCGTCTTCGTCGAGCCGAGCCTCTACTGGGTCCCCGGCTTCCTCGCCCAGTTGGACCGCAAGGCCGATGTCTACGACCTGCCTGGCGTGAAGCTGAAGCCGAGCGAGTACTTCCGGCGGAACATGGCGCTGACGTTCATGGACGACGAGGTGGGGTTGCAGCTGCGCCACATGATCGGCATCGACAACATCTTGTGGTCGACGGACTTCCCGCACCCGGCGACGACGTGGCCGAACTCCCAGGCGGTCGTCGCTCGCCAGTTCGCCGAGGTGCCCGACCAGGAACGCGACCTGATCTGCAGCGGCAACGCGGCCCGCATCTACGGCCTCGGGTGACCGCGTCGTCGCGGCTCCCCGTCGACGGTCGGCGGCTCCGGTCGGACGGTGCTGCAACCAGGGTGCACATGCTCGACGCGGTCGTCTCGTGCATCCTCGAGAACGGCTACTACGAAGCCAGCTCGAACGCCATCGCTCGCCACGCCGGCGTCACCTGGGGCGCGATCCAACACCAGTTCGGCACCCGGCAGGGACTGCTCCTCGCAGTGCTGGAGGACCGCTGGCACCGGCTCACCGAGCGCATCGAGGCCACCGTGGTGTCGGGCGACACCCTCGAGAAGCGCCTCGAGTGCGTCATGACGGCGCTCGAAGGGCACTACGGCGACCCGGAGCTCCTCGTCCTCCAGCAGATCATGCTCGACCTCGTCCAGTCGCCGATGACCAGCGACGTGACCAGACGCGCCGTCGTCGCGCACGGACGCGAGCTGGCGCGCGTCTGGCAACCTCTGTTCACCAACGCTCTGGGCGAGGCGGCCACCGACCAGGTGCTCGTCCGGTACGCCTTCTTGACGATCCGCGGTTACCTGAGCGCCAACACCATGGCCGGCCGCCTGGTGCCGCAGCGCCCCGACTCCACCATCCGCGCGCTGTTGCTGCGCGGAATCGCGTGTGCCATCCGCGACCGAGCGGCCGAGTCCGGCCTCGAGATCGGAGATCCGACATGAACATCATCGGCTTCAACCGCGTCGAGCTCATCGTCGCCGAGGATCAGATAGTTCGGCTTCACCTTCACGCTGATGAGGCGGACGGCGCCGGAACGCTGACGGCGGTCGGAGGCCTCGGAGGCCACATTGGGCCGGGCGACTAGGACTCCCGAGCCGCCCGCAGTGCGCGACGCCACACCCCGCGGTAGGCATCGAGGCCGTCCACTGACAGCCAAGCCTCAGGCCCGGCCGCGATGGCGACCCGCTCAGGAACGCTGCCCCACACCGAGACGTCGGCTTCGGTCCACCCGGCGATCATGTCTTGGTAGTCGCGGGTGTATGTCCGAGCCGAGCAGATGACCAGGCCGACCGGCACCTTGCGGGGCACCATCTCCAGCACCGCTTCGACCCTGGGGGTCTCGACGCCACCCACGCGAGTCGGCACCACCACCGCGTCGGCACTTTCCAGTGCTTTCGCCAAGAGTCGCTCATGTCCTGGCGGTGTATCGACGATGGCGACGTCGTCACGTCCGATGCCACCGAGCGCCTTCGCCAAGAGCCGCTCGGTGGGTGCTTCGACAACCGTCACCCGTTCGAAGGTGTCGTCGTCGGCACCGTCGAGCCACTCGGCCGCGCTGGCCTGGGCATCGGCATCGACCAGCGTGGCCGCCCTCCGGCCCTGAGCCGCCAGCGCGGCCAAGTACACCGACGTCGTCGTCTTGCCGACCCCGCCCTTGAGTGCCGCGACCACCACGATCATGACCCGACCGTAGCGGTCCAAGCCCTCGAGGCCATCAGTGACTGGACCGCTCGGCCGTGAACGTCGCCCTGTCCGCCAGGCTCCGCTGCTCCGGCCCGTGTCGGGCGGACAGCGCGGTCGGCACCGACCTGCAAGCGCCGAGAGCCAGCGGTAAGGACGTTCGACAGGGTTCAGTGGCGGGGTGCGCGGGTGTTGTCTTGCGGGGGGAGGAGGGCGGCGATCATGGCGTCGGCGATGAAGGTGGTGTAGCGCTGGAGGGGCCAGCGGCGAGTCACGACGAGCAGTTCGTAGAGTTGCGGGGAGCTGTAGGTCCACATGATCTCGCCGGCGTGTCTGACGGTGAGGTCGGCGCGGAGATGGCCGGCGGTGGCGAGGTTGCGAGCGTTGTGGGTCATCCGCTGGAGGCGTTGGCGGTCCATTTCGGCCTGGAGGCTGGCCATGTCGGGATCGGCCGCGGCCGCGTCCCTGATGAGCAGCATGATCGGCGCGATCCGGGGCGAGACCTCTGCGGTGAGTGCGCCCCAGCCGCGGATGATGGCGCGGGGATCGTGTTCGCGGGATTGCAGCGCGTCGGAGCGGGTCTCGGCCGGGACGGGTCCCTGGCCGGCGAGCGCCTGCTGACAGATGGCTCGCACAAGACCGGGTTTGCCGCCGAAGGCCTTGTAGATCGTGTCGACGGACACGCCGACATCGGCGGCGATGACGGCGATGGTGGTCGGCGCGAACCCGTCGGCCAGGAACCGCCGGCGGGCGACCTCGAGGATCGCGTCGCGCGTTTGGCGGGCTTGTTCTTGCCGGCGCGCGGAGTCGTACGAGCGCTTCGTCTTGACCGGAGCTGAGTTTCGTTCCATAGTGCTATATCAGTTATATCCTACTGGAACGAACTGGTGGGGTCGAGGACGGAGAATGCAATGGACATCCAGGGCAGCGGTCCGGCGGCGGTGGTCGAGCGGTTGTGCCGAGCGACCAACGACCACGACCTCGACGCGCTCGTCGCCTGCTTCGCGCCGGACTATCGCAACGAGACCCCGGTGCACCCCGAGCGAGGCTTCACCGGGCGCGAGCAGGTCCGCAAGAACTGGACGCAGATCTTCGCAGCGATCCCCGACGTGTACGCCGAGGTGCTGCGTTGCGCGGTCGACGGTGACACCGTCTGGACCGAGTGGGAGCACCGCGGCACTCGCCCTGACGGCTCGCCCCACCTCATGCGGGGCGCGATCATCTTCGGCGTCATCGACGGTCTCGCCAGCTGGGCCCGCTTCTACCTCGAGCCTGTCCAAGATGGCGGCGGGGGCGTGGACGATGCCGTCCGCCGGCAGGTCTCGTCGGGCGGCCCGGCGTGATCCTGGTCGCGGGCGGAACCGGCCGGCTCGGCACCATCGTCGTGCGGGGCCTGGTCGACCGGGGCCTCGATGTTCGCGTGGTCACCCGCGACCCGAAGCGCGGCGCGCACCTCGCCGCCGATCACGTCGAGGTGGTGACCGGCGACGTACGCGACCGCGTCAGCCTGGAGCGGGCCACCGCCGGCATCGACGTCGTGCTCTCCGCGGTGCACGGCTTCCTCGGACCGCGAGGGACGTCGCCCGCCACCGTCGACCGCGACGGCAACGCCAACCTCATCGACGCGACCCGTGCCTCGGGCGCGGACTTGGTGCTGATGTCGACCGTCGGCGCCTCCGCGCACAGCCCGATGGAACTGTTCCGCATGAAATACGCCGCCGAGCAACACGCCGCCGGCAGTGGCCCCCGCACAACTGTGGTGCGGGCCACCGCCTTCCTGGAGCTGTGGATCGAGCTCCTCGAGCAGACCGCCAGTCGCTCGGGGCGTCCACTCGTGTTCGGTGGCGGCGACAACTCCATCAACTTCGTCTCGGTCATCGACGTCGCCGCTGTCGTCGAGCGGGCCATCACCGACCCGACGACCCGCGGCCAGATCCTCGAGATCGGCGGACCCGGCAACCACACGTTCAACGAGCTTGCTCACGCCGTGCAGACCGCCGCCGGGCGCACCAGCGCGGCCCGACACGTCCCCCGACCGGTGCTGCACCTCATGGCCCACTCCATCGGACGGGCAAAGCCCGAACTCGGCCGTCAAGCCCGCGCCGCGCTCGTGATGGACCGCCTCGACCTCACCTTCGACCCGACACCCATCCACTGCCGCTACCCCGACCTCCCGACCACTTCGCTGGCCGACGTGCTCGCACGCCCCCCGGTGGCGCATCCGTGCTGAACGCCGAATACGCCACGCTCGAGCGGATCCACCGACTCTGGCACGCGCCCTCGACTCCAGATCACCCGGTGCCCGGGTCGCTCAGTAGCTGAAGGTCGTGGCGCCGTCGCCGATCCACTCCCACAGCTGCACGCTGCCGCCCAGCTCGGCGTTCGCCACGAGCGCGGTGGCGTCGAGCTGCTTGGCGTTGAAGCAGATCGGGCACACGAGCAGCCGGCCGCCTGCCGCCGTGTAGCGAGCCACGAGGTCGGGGATGCTCGGGCAACCTTCGCACGCGGTGCCGACGGCGATGCCGGCGAGCGCCAGCCGGACCGCTTCCTTGGTGAGGAACATGACGGTGGGCCGACCGGATTCGGCGGCACCGACTGCGACCAACAACGCCACGGTGACCTTTTCGGCGTCCTCGAGCCCGGTGGTGAGACTGATTGCCGCCTTGTTGGCCACCGCTCAACCCTCGGCGGTCGTGGGATCGATGATGGTACCGACCTGCGCGACGACGTCGGCCGGGAACCCGCCGCAGCGGGCGTGCTCGCGCACGACGTCGGCATCCTTGGCGTTGTAGATGCAGTAGATCTTGTCGTCGGTGACGTAGCTGTGGACCCACTGCACATCGGTCCCGAGCGCTTCGATCACTCCGACGGACTTGGCGGAGATCCCCTGGAGCTCCGCCGGGGTGAGCTGGCCGGCGCCCGGGATGGCGCGTTCGATCACGTACTTGGGCATGTTGGCTTCTTTCTCTGATGTCTAGGTTTTGGCAGGCGGGGGTGGTCAGCGGTCGCCGTCGGGCTGGAACCCCGAGCACAGGAGATCGATGGCGTCGATGCGCTCGGCCGCCTGCAGATAGGCCTGTTGCTCGATGACGTGCCAGGCGTCGTCGCCCCTCGGCGTCGGGTGGAGGCGGAGGCGCCACGCGACGTGCAGCCGACCGCCGATCTCGCCGACGGTTCCGTCGAGGACCTCGAACTCCTCGGCGCCGCCGAACCAACCCCGGATGTGCTCGACGATCTGTGTCGCGCCGTGGCACTCCATCAGCCCAGGCGGAAGGAGCGCCCGCATCGTGGCCTCGGGCTCGAAGCAGTCGGACATGCTCGCGAAGTCGCGGGCGGCGAGCGCTTCGAGGAGAAGGCCGCCAACCGACCATCTCGCGGTCGACGTCGACGTGGTGTCGGTCAAGGGGGTGTCGGTCGAGGGGGACTGGAGCGCATCGGTCATGCAGCCGTTGTACGGCGCGACCGTCCCGCGCCGCATCGGGTGCGCGCCCTATTTCGGGGATCTAGGCCACGACTTCGCCGACTGCCATCAGCCCGTGCCTCATCGCGAACATCGCGGCCGCGCCCCGGCTTCTCACACCGAGCTTGGCGTACACGTGCTCGAGGTGAGCGTTGACCGTCTTGGCCGAAATGGTCAGCTCCTGTGCGATCTGCTTCTTGGTCAGTCCCCGGCAGAACAGCACCAGCACCTCGACCTCGCGGGCGCTGAGCCCGCCGGCGTGGCCGGCAGGCCCGCGCACCCGATGCCCGGCCGCGTCCAGCACGGCCTGGACGGCGTCGCCGTCCAGGCGACCGGCGGTCACCTCGGCGGTGAGCACCTGGCGCGCCTGGTCCTGAGCGCATGCCGCGCGGTGAGGTCGCGGTTCGAGCAGCGCGTGGTAGACGTCGGCCGCGGCGATGACCCGGGCGCTCATCGGGAGCCCGTCGGCTCTGAGGCCCGATGGGTAGCCCGAACCGTCCATCCGCTCGTGGTGCAGCGCGGCAAGCTGGCCGATCGCGCCCAGGACGGCGGGCTTCGAGAACGTGCGCGCCGTGAGATAGGGATGGGTGCGTATCCGCTCGCGCTCGGCCTCGGTCAGCCGGCCGGTCTTGGCCAAGATCCCAGAGGACACGCCGATGGTGCCGACGTCGTGCACAAGAGCGGCTCTGCGTACCAGCAAGACGTCGTCGCTCGGCAGCCCGACGGAGGTGGCAGCAGCCGCGGCCAGCTGCGCGACCCCACGTGAGTGTCCGAGCGTGAACGGTGACTTGACATCGGCGTAGTCGGCGAAGGCCTCCAGCGCCATGTCGAGCTCCTCGCCATGCAGCTCGCGGGCAAGCGTGGGGTGCCCGCCGATCAGCGTCTCCCACTCGTCGACCTCGTCGAGGGAGCCGAGCAGTTCGCCGGCGTGTGCGCAGAAGCGGTCGACGAGCTCGGGATCGAATTCGGTGGCCCGCCGCGATCGGAGCATCTCCACCGCCGCGTCCACCCCACCGATCCGATGCAACGCCTCGACGTCATTCGCGACATGGACGATCCGCATGATGCGGGCGATCTCGCCGCCCGCCAACCGGGATGGAGAGCCCTTGCCGTCCCAACGCTCGAACGCCTGTTGGAGTGGGTCGCGCACGTCGGGTCCGAGTCCGAGGCGCAGCGACAGGTCGCCCGAGGTCTCGCAGTGCGAGGCCATCGACCGCTCGATCTCCTTGGACCCGCCCGCCAGGAACCGACCGATCATCGTGAGGCGCCGGACCGGGGAGGAGCCGCTGGCGACGTGGCCGATCATGAAACGCATCATCGGCAGCCCGGTCAGGTCGACCAGGTAGCTGTCGGCGCGCACCGCCATGTCGTCGCCAAACCACTTGCCCATCTCGTGCGCGTCAGCGACACACCCGACCCACGCCAGCAGCGACACGTAGAAGATCGCCGCCCGCTCGTCGTCGGACGAGCCGTCGAGCTCTGCCATCCGCAGCGCGATGACCGTCTGGCGGATGATGTGCTGCTGCGGCTGACCCAATCCCAGATCGGTCGCCAGTGACAGCGCGGCCACCAACTCAGCCAGTCGAACTCCGTCCTGCGCGCCGGTCACGTCTCCAGCGTACGAATGTGCTCGACCTGGCGTCGCGGTCGCGGATCAGATGGCGCGGAAGATCGCCGCGTTGCTCCACAACGGCCACGACGTTGCGCGCTTGTCGGCCGTGGCGGCCAGCTCGGCCTGGAGTTCGACGATCTCAGCGCGGAGACGGTCTGCGTCGCTGTCCCGCCCTTGATCCTGCGCCCACTCGAGCTGATCGACCAGTTCACCGAGTTGCAGCTCCAGCCCGAGGGCATGGTTCTCGATTCGCGGGTCCGCCATGGGTGGAGGTCCAACGCGTTGCGGCTCTGACTCTCGCATCGAAAGGCTCCCAGTCGTCCAACATTCGGAGCCGCTACCGAGGTCCGGAGCAACGGTCGCTTGCAGTTCGACCCTACGCCCGTCCACGTCTCGAAAGAAGACCGAGCCATGCGTTCCCTCGGTCGGCAGCTCTCGGACGGAGCGAGCCCCGGGCCGGCGCCTCGCGGCCTACGCCGCGTCCAACTCGAACCACACCGCCTTGGTCGTGTCGCACGTCGAAAAGCCCCAGCCCGTCGCGAGTGCCTGGACCAACAGCATCCCCCACCCGCCCTCTTCGCCGGGCGGTTTTGGGCTTGGCCACTGGGCCGGAGAGCCATCCTCCACCGTGACGCGGACGTGATCGCTGGCGATGGCAACCATGAGCACGGCCGGGCCGACCGCGTGGCGGAACGCGTTCGTGACGACCTCCGACGTCAACAGCTCGACGACGCCACACCGCTCCTCTGTCCAGCCGCGATCGCGGAGTGATCCTCCGACATAGCGGCGCGCCGCATGTGGCATCCACGGGTCCGGCGCCAGCGCGATCCTCCACGTTCGGTCGCGTTCGTCAATTGCTTGATCCAGCACCCGCATAGGCCCTCCACTCTCTGTGGCTCATCATTTGCGCCACCAGGGACTGGAGCAGCGGTTCCCAGCTTCGTGTGAACGATCCTGGGCAGGATGGTTCCATCCGGACCAGTCGAGACGTACCCCGGCGCCCACCCGACGAACCGTCGATCGAGGATGGTCGCCTGGTCGCAGTGACCCTCGGGCGACGGCATCGCTTGGCCCAGGTACGTCACGATCGTGAACCGTTTCTCTACTCCTTCGGGACCTCGGGTCCGAGACGGTCCCGGACAAGTGCGGCGATCTCCCTCGGCTCCGCGTGACGCCCGAGCGCCGCTTTGGAGTAGATCAACTCCCCGTCGAGGACGACCTCGAATCGACCGTTGGACGACGGGATCAGGTCGATGGAGGCGACGATGGGAGCCCACCCGTTCAGCAGCTCGTCCGCCAGACCGACGGCCCTCGGGACATAGTTTCAGGGGACACAGAACTCGATGCTGAAGTGGTGGCGCGGGTCCATCATCGCCTTCAGCCTAAGCGTGTCGATGGGTTGTGATGGTCTCGCTCACCACGATGGAACGGCACGACCCGGACCGAACGGTGCCACCCGTGTGCCCATCGTTGACGGGCACCATTTAGCAGAGTGCTAGAGTGCCGTCCATGGCGGCGACCGACGTCCGGCCGATGGACCGCGCGAAGACAGAGCAGGCTCTGAAGTCGGCGGCGCTCGCGCAGCTTGGGCGAGAGGGCGTGCTCGCGGGCCTGAATCTGCGCAAGGTTGCCGACGAGGCCGGCGTGAACCGTGGGCTCGTCTACCACTACTTCGGTTCGCGTCGTGACCTACTCCGATCGGCGCTGCGCGACGAGCTGCGCGAGCAGCAGGCGTCGATCAGTCCGGCCTACCGCCTCCCCCTCAAGGAGCGGGTGAAGGCGTTCTTGCGCATCATGAGTGGGCATGATCGGCTCGTCCGGCTGACGACCCTCCTCCTGCTCGACGGCAGCCAGGACCGCACCGTGCTTCTGGCCCAGGCCGCCCGCGACGCGTACGAGAGCGACCGCGAGGACGGGGTCCTCGCCGACGACGTCGACGTCGACGCGCTTCATGTTGCCCTGGTGGCCGCAGTGTTCGGCTACACGCTCCACCGACGGTCCTTTGCTCGCGAACTGGGCGTCCCGCCCAAGGAACTCGACGAGCGGATGGGCAAGATGCTCGAGCGCCTCGTCGGTGGGCTTGAAGGCTCCTTGGCGTCGTGAGCCGGGCCGCCCGCGGATGATCGCATCGCCGCTCAGCTATCCGGTACCGGTCCCGGTCGAGCTGCCGACGCCGAGCACCGGCGACCTGACCCGGCGGGCGCTGAGGACGGTTGGGGCGTTCGGCGCGCACCTCAGCCCTCCCGTGTTCCGACGCCTGGCCAAGCAAGACCAAACCGGATCGATGGCGCTGGCGACGGCGATGCGTTCGGCGTTCGACGACCTGGGCGCCACCTACTTGAAGGTGGGCCAGGTGGTCGCGTCGTCGGCGGGCATCGTTGGCGAGGAGACCGCGAGCGTGTTCCGCTCCTGCCTCGACACTGGCCCGGTCGTCCCGTTCTCCGTGGTGCGAGCGGCGGTCGAGCGCGACCTCGGCCGTCCGCTCGACGAGGTGTTCGCGTCGTTCGAGCCCGAGCCCGTCGGTCGGGCCTCCTTGGCGGTCGTCCATCGGGCCGCGCTGCGCGACGGGCGAGACGTCGCCGTCAAGGTGCTCCGGCCGGGAATCGAGGCAACCGTGGCCGCCGACCTTGCCCTGATGCACCCCCTGCTGGGGTTCCTGTCGAACTCGCTGGCCATCGAGGCTGCCGGATCCATCCACACCGTGGTCGACGGGCTGCGGCAGCAACTCCTGGAAGAGCTCGACCTTCGTAACGAGCTGCTGACGATGGAGCACCACCGCCAGCTCCTGGCTCGCGACGGCGTCGCCGAGATCGTGATCCCGCGGCCGTGGCCGGAGGCATCTTCCCGTCGGGTCCTCACGATGGAGTTCCTCGACGGTGTCGCGGTCGACCATCAGTCAGTGGTGGACGGACGTGGCGCGGAGGTGGCGTCGGCCATGGCCGCGCTGGTGCGGTGGTGGTTCACGAGTGCGGTGCGAGACGGGACGTTCCACGGCGACGTTCATGCCGGCAACGTGCTGGCTCTGCCGAACGGCCGGCTCGGCCTGCTCGACTGGGGCATCGTGGGCCGACTCGACGGCGACGCGCACGCGTTCTTCCGGAACGTGGTCGAGGCATCGCTCGGCAACGAAGGCGCCTGGGACGCCATCGCCGCGTTCGTCGTCAGGGTGTACGGCCCGCAGGTCAGCGATTCGATGGGCGTCACGCCCGATCAGTTGCCCGATGTGTTCCGCGCCGCGTTCCGTCCGCTCCTGACGGCGCCTTTCAGCAGCTTCCGGCTGGCTGACCTCATGCAGACCATGGGAAGCCAGATGAACACCGCGGCCACCCGAGATCGGCCGAAGCCGTCGCTGGCGGACAGCTTCCGTCACTGGCTCGAACTCCGCCGGCAACGGCAAGTTGCTGTCGACCACGGCGGCCTCGACACCGACCTCAACCGGGCGATGATGCTCTTGGTCAAGCAGCTGGTGTACTTCGACCGCTACGGCCATTTGCTGCTGAACGACCAGGCACTGCTGGACGACCCGTCGTTCTACGCCGCGCTCCTCGCCGAGGCGCCGCTGGTCGTCAGGGGTTCTTGAGAAGACGCGATCAGGCGGGGATCTGGATGCCCGTCAGCCCGCTGATCATCTTCTGGGTGAAGCCAGCGGTGGCGCCGCCGTCGAGCGCGACGTCGGCACCGGTCATGAACTCGCTCTGGTCCGAGGCCAGGAAGACGCACATCTTCGCGACATCGGTCAGCTGACCGTGCCGGCCGATCGGCGGCGTGGGGTACTGGTCGGCGTAGTTGCTCGTGTCGACGCCCGCAAAGGCTTCCCTGATCTCGGGCGGCATGGCATCGAAGACCATCTCCGGATTGCCGGCCGCCGGGCAGATGGTGTTGACCCGGATGCCGAACTCGCCGAGCTCCACCGCGGCCGACTTTCCCAGTCCGCGGATGTGAAACTTCGACGCTGCGTACGCCGCCGTGAACGGGGACACGAAGACACCGTCCACCGAAGAGATGTTGATGATGGAGCCGCTGCCGCGATCCTTCATCGGCCCGGCCACCGTCTTGATGCCGAGGAACGGGCCGATCTCGTTGACTTTCACCACGCGGAGGTAGTCCTCGACAGTGGTGTCGACCAAGTTGGCGAGGTGCAGTATCGCGGCGTTGTTGACGAGGGTGTCGACGCTGCCGAACTGCCGAAGGGCCGTGGCGACCGCGTCCTGCCATTCGCTCTCGTTCGTCACGTCACAGTGCACGTAGACCGCGGCTTCGCCAAGGTCGTCTGCCACCGTCTTGCCGCGGTCGTCGAGGATGTCGAGGAGTACGACATTGGCACCCTCGGCGACGAAGGCCCGGGAGATGGTTTCGCCGCCGCCCCTGGCCGCCCCCGTCACGATCGCCGTCTTTCCCCCAAGCTGTCCCATCGCTCCTCCTCTGTCGTGAAATCAACCCCGAACAGGTCGAACCCTAGCATTCTGCTAAACGGTCGTGCTAGCATTTTGCTAAATACTTCATACCGGGCTAAATAGGACATGCCGGTGGGCGACATCGGATGCCCACCGGCGCCACAGGGATGGGGGATCCCGATGAGGTCGTGAAAGGGTCGGCAGCTGACACGGCTCTGGCGGCTACAGCCAACGGCGCCGCGCCGACCGGCCCCGACGCTGCTGGCGCGGTGATCTTGGACGTGCGGGGCGTGGATTTTGGCTACAGCCAGGTCCAGGTCCTGTTCGACGTCAGCCTCCGCGTTGCACCGGGCGAAGTGCTCGCGCTGCTCGGCACCAATGGCGCCGGAAAGTCGACGTTGCTCCGCGTCATCAGCGGGCTCGGACGACCGAGCCGAGGACGGGTGGTGTTCCGGGGGCGCGACATCACTGACGTGGCGCCGGAGGCGCGGGTCACGCTGGGCATCGTGCAGGTGGCCGGAGGCCGGGGTGTCTTCCCGTCGCTCCCGGTCCGCGACAACCTGATCGCCGGCGGCTTCCTGTTGCGGCACGACCAACGCGAGCTGCGCCGGCGCATCGACGAGGTGCTGTCCCTGTTCCCGGTGCTGGCTCAACGGATCGGGCAACCGGCGGCGACGCTCTCCGGTGGCGAGCGGCAGATGCTGGCGCTGGCGATGGGCCTGCTGCTCGATCCGTCGGTGTTGTTGCTCGACGAGCTCTCGCTCGGACTGGCCCCCGTGGTGGTGGCCGAGCTGATGGCGGTGGTGGCCGGGCTCAAGGGCCGTGGCGTGACGATGATCGTCGTCGAGCAGTCCGTGAACGTGGCGCTGTCGATGGCCGACCGAGCCATCTTCCTGGAGAAGGGTGAGGTCCGCTTCGAAGGCCGGGCCGACGACCTGCTCGAGCGAGACGACCTCGTTCGAGCGGTCTTCTTGGGCCAGAACGGCAACTGAGCGCCGCTCATGACCGTGTCTGTCGAGATCATCGTCATCGGGATGATCACCGGGCTCTGCTACGCAGTCCTGGCCGCCGGTCTGGTGCTCGTCCATCGGGCCACCAAGGTCATCAACTTCGCCCACGGTGAGATCGGCGCGTTCGGCGCGATGTTGCTCGCCGAGCTGGTCGTCGACGAGCACTGGAACTTCTTCGCCGCGTTCGCGGTCGTCCTGGTCGTTGGTGCCGCGATCGGCGCGCTCATCGAGCTCACCGTGATCCGGCGACTCTTCCACGCGTCGCGCGTGGTGGTTCTGGTTGCCACCATCGGACTCGCCGAGGTGCTCTTCTTCGCCCAGGCCGCGCTGACGCACATCCACACCGTGGGCGCCCGCTACCCGACACCCATCCACCACAGCGTGCGAGTGGGTGACGTGTTGCTCCGCGGCGAGCACCTGGCGGTGATCGTGGCGGTGCCGCTCGTGATCCTGGCCCTCAGCTGGTTCCTGAACCGGACGACCTACGGTGTGGCGGTTCGCGCCGTTGCCGACGACGCCGAACGGGCCCAACTGGCGGGCATCAGCGTGCGCCGCGTCTCGACCCTGGTGTGGGTGTTGGCAGCGGTGTTGTCCACGGCGACCGCGGTGCTCATCAACCCGGTCCGGGGCGTCGTGCTCGGCAATCTCTCCGTCGCCATCGGCCCGGGCCTGCTGCTCCGGGCCCTCGTCGCCGCGCTCATCGGCCGATTCCGGTCGTTGCCGATGACGTTGCTGGGCGGCGTCGTCACCGGCGTGGTGGAGGCCCTGCTCTTCGTCAACATCTCGCGGCCGGGCTTCGTGGATTTCGTGCTCTTCCTGGTCGTACTGGTGCTCGTGTTCACCCGAGGCCGCGACGTCGTGACCGATGACGGCGGCTCGTGGTCGCTCGCGCCCAAGCCGCGCCCGCTCCCCGAGCGGGTCCGCTCACTCCCGTGGGCCAGACGCCTGCCGACGGCTGCCGCGCTCCTCGGCTTCGCGGTGGCTGCCGTGTTGCCGTTGTTCATCACGCGGGCATCGCAGCTGTTCCTCGTCAGCCGCGTGTCGCTGTTCGCCATCGTGGCGCTGTCGGTGACTGTGCTCACCGGCTGGGCCGGGCAACTGTCGCTCGGCCAATTCGCATTCGTCGGGATCGGCTCGATGGTCACCGCCTCGCTCCACCAGCGCGGCATGCCGTTCGCGGCGGCGGTCGGTTTCGCCACAGTGGCCGGGATCGTCGCTGCCCTGGCCGTCGGCCTTCCGGCGCTCCGCATCCGCGGCCTGTTCCTGTCGGTGACCACGCTGGCGTTCGCCATCGCGGCCCACGGGTACTTGCTCTCCCAACACCCCCTGACCGACACGAACCTCGTCTACCTGCCGCGGGGCAGGTGGTGGCTGATCGACCTGCGCTCGCATCGCGTCTACTACTACCTCTGCCTGCTCGCCCTCGTGGCCGCCGCGGTGGTGGTCGGACGGTTCCGCCGTGGTGGCTTGGGCCGCGCGGTGATCGCGGTGCGTGACAACGAGACGGCGGCGGCCGCATTCACGGTCTCGCCCGCCCGGGCCAAGCTCGCCGCGTTCGCGGTGTCGGGTGCGCTGGCCGCGCTCGCCGGTGCCCTCTTCGCCGGCCTGCGGGTGCAGTTCGGAGCCGACTCGTTCGGGCCGGAGGAGTCGCTGCGCGTCGTGGCCATGGCGATCATCGGCGGCCTCGGCTCGGTGCCGGGTGCGATCCTCGGTGCGGTCTATGTCATCGGCCTGCCGGCGCTCATTGGCGACTCACTCGAAGTCCGGCTCCTCACCAGCGGCGTCGGGCTGCTGCTCTTGGTGTTGTATCTGCCGGGCGGCTTGCTCGACATCGTCTACCGCGTGCGCGACCGGCTGCTCGGTGCCTGGATCAGTCGGTTCCCGGCGGCGCCGCCTGAGGTCGCCGGTGTCGCGCCCGCGGCTGTCGACGTTCGGCGGGACCGGCCCGTCGTACGGCTCGATTCGGCCGCCGAAGCACCGAGTCTGCGCGCCCGTGCGGTCTCGGTCCGGTTCGGTGGACTCGAGGCGCTCACCGACGTGAGCATCGACGTCGAGCCGGGCGAGGTCGTCGGGCTCATCGGCACGAACGGCGCCGGCAAGTCGACGTTGATGAACGTGCTCAGCGGCTTCCTCGTGCCGCAGCGCGGCACCGTCGAGCTGGCCGACCGCGACATCACCGGATGGAGCCCTCCTGCGCGCGCACGGGCCGGGCTCGGACGGGTCTTCCAGGACGCCCGCCTTTTCGGCGACCTCACCGTGACGCAGTGCATATCGGTGGCCCTCGAGGCCCGCGAGGAGAGCGAGCTGGTGCCGTCGGTGCTCGGGTTGGCGCCGGCGCTCGATGCCGAGCGCCGCAAAGGAGCAGAAGCGGCCGAGCTGATCGACTTGCTCGGCCTCGGGGCCTACGCCCACGCGTTGGCTGCGGACCTGTCCACGGGCACCCGCCGTGTCGCCGAGCTGGCTTGCCTGTTCGCGCTCCAATCCCGAGTCCTGCTGCTCGACGAGCCCACTGCCGGACTGGCGCAGCGGGAGGCCGAGGCGTTCGCTCCCCTCATCTCGCAGGTGCAGCGCGAGCTGTGCGCGTCGGCCCTGATCATCGAACACGACATGCCGCTCATCATGTCGCTGAGCGATCGCGTGTACTGCCTCGAAGCGGGGCGCGTGATCGCCCACGGGCAGCCCGACGAGATCCGCGCCGACGCCATCGTGATCGCGTCGTACCTCGGCACCGACCAGCGCGCCATCCAACGCTCGGGCTCACTGGCGGTCGGCTGATGGCCGCGCCTCGGTGGTTGGGACTGCGGGGACCGGCCGGGTTCGTCGCGGCGCGAACCGGATGGAGTGTGGGGCAGGCGTACACCGCGCTCCTCGGCTTCACGGTCGTCGTCTTCCTCGTCGGGGTCGGCATACCGCCGGTGCTCCGCCACGGCGACTTCGTCATCCCGCGCCCGCTCTCGTTCCCAAGCGCGCGTCGTGCCGCGGTGGCGCCGGTCCACCAGCCGGCCGCGCCCGCCTTCAGTGCGACGCGGGTCGCGGCGTCGGCGCCGGCACCGTTTGCGGACGAGGGCGCCAGCGTCGCTGTCGGATCGGAGGTCGCGCCCGATGTCGTCAGCTCGGCAGCACCGGCCTACGACGACGGCGGGTCGTTCGGCACCATGGTGGTGCTGGCCCACGTGCCTTCTCCAGGATCACCGGAAGGCGTGGTCTCGGCTCCCGACGGCTCGTTCTGGGTCGTCACGAACGACCGCGCCGCGTCGGGTGGCGGACCGTCGCTGATCCTGCACTTCGACGCGTCCGGGCACCTGGCCCGGTCGTACCCCGTCGAGGGCCAGCAGCGGGGGCGCACCTCGGGGCTCACCGGGGTCACCCTCGGCCCGGACGGCGCCGTCTATGCCCTCAACGTCGCACCGCCGATCGTCATCCGACTCGACCCCGTCACTGGCCGGCAGGTCGAGTACAGCCATCTGCCCGACCTGCCGTCGTGCGTGACGGCCGTCGCGCTGACCGGGTGCGAGCCGTCGCCCGTCGACCACCAGCCCGTGCCGCGCGGCGCCGCCTTCGACCGAAGCGGCCGCTTGCTGGTCACCGACGGCGGCCAAGCCACGGTATGGCGGGTTCCTGCCGGCGGTGGCAACCCGAGCATCTGGCACCAGTCGACCGACTACGCAGGTGACCGTGGCCTGGCCGGCGTGGCCCTCGACGGCGCCGGCAGTGTCGTCCTCTCGGTCACCACGTCGCTGTTGGCCGTCGACGGCACGGGCGCCGTGTATCTCGTGCACACCAAGGGCGACGGTGGCGCCGGCGACCGCATGCAGTTGGCAAAGACCCCGGCCGGCGGGCAGCCCGTCGGCCTCGCGATCGGCGCCAGCGGTTCCGTCTACGTGGCGCTGCAGGGAGCCAACCGCGTGCTGGTACTGGCGCCGAACGGGACCCGCCGCGACGAGCTGCCGCACAGCAGCAGCCCGTCCGAGCCTCGATTCGACGGACCAGTCGGGTTGGCGTTCCGGGGCCAATCGTTGCTGGTCACGAACCAGTCGCCGTCGGCCCACGATCCGGCGGCGTGGACGGTCATGCGTCTCGCGGTCGGCGAAACGACGGTCTCGGTGGCGTGAACGGATGAGGAGATGAAGCGGTGGTGATTGGTGAATCGTCGATGCGACGGCGGGAGCGGAGCTACGGCATCGTCATCGGCGCCGTTCTCGGGGCGCTGCTGACCGGGTTGCTGCTGCCGTACCTGGTTGCGTCTTCCGGCAGCGAGAAGTCCCTGGCAGCGGGTCGTGGGGCCAGCGGCGCCGATGTGAACGGCGGGGCCGGCGCCGCTCAGGCACTCGGCGAGGGTGGTGCCTCACCCTCGGCCGCGGCGAACGGCGGGAACCCGTCGGGGGCTTCGGTGACGGGCGCCGGTGCCACGCTGGCCGGCGGCGCTGCCGGGTCGGCGACGTCGGGCCTCATCGCCACCGACCGGGGTGTGACCGCGACCACCATCAAGGTCGGAGTGCTCATTCTCGACCTCGGCGGTGCCGGGAAGTACGGATTCAACATCCCAGGCTTCTCGACCGAACAGCAGCGCGCCGCGTGGACCGCCTACATCAACGAGCTCAACACCAACGGTGGCATCAAGGGTCGCCGCGTCGTCCCGGTGTTCCAGAACTTCGACATCACCAATCGAGACAGCATGCGCGCCGCCTGTCTGGCCCTCACGCAGGACGCCCGGGTGTTCATCGTGTTCGAGGCGTCGGCGTTCGACGGTCCCGCGGTCCTCTGCATCACCGAAGAGAACCGCACGCCGATGTTCATGGTCGGATCGCTCGGGACGCCGGAAGAGTGGTACCAGCGATCGCGCGGCTACCTGTTCACCATGTTCCAGTCAGGCGATCGCACCATGCGGAACTTCGCTTGGGAGTTCGACCAGATGGGCGAGCTGAAGGGCAAGCGGATCGGCATCCTCGGTGGCGATGACCCGGGTCACCACGCGCAAATCGACGTCCTGCAAAAGTCGCTCGAAGACCTTGGCCACCGCGTCGTCCACCGGTCGAACCTTTCCTATGACCTCGGCACTGGATCGTCGCAGATCCCGCTCGAGGTCCAGCAGATGCGAAGCGCCGGTGTGAACGCGATCATGCTGGCGGCCAACACCGTCTACACCGCGCAGTTCGTGCGGGCCGCTGACGCGCAGGGCTACACACCCCGCTACTACATGTCCGATTGGCAGTCGCTTTCGAACGCCCAGGGCCTGCCGGACAGCTTCGACGGCAGCCTGGCGGTGACTTCTTCCAACCAAGGTGACCGGGATCGCAAGATCCCGGGCTACGAGCAGCCGTATGACGCCAGTTGCGCGGCCCGCATGGTGCGCGCCACCGGCAAGCAGTACGACGACACCGGCGTCCCGTACAACAACGACATCCGCACCTGCACGCTGCTCGACCTGTTCACGGCCGCGGCCCGGTCGCTGGATCCCAACGGCTTGACCCGCGACGCGTTCAGCGCCGCCATGCAGCGACTCGGGAAGGTGCAGATGGCGGCCTTCCCGCCGGAGGCCTCGTTCAGCCCGGGCAAGTTCAGTGGCGCAGACTATGTGCGGATTCAGCGGTACGAGAAGAGCCGGCCGTGCTTCGGCGGGACCCGCGGCTGCATGTATCCGATCACGGGCTTCCACAAGAGCCGGTACTGATGCGCGTCGAAGTCAGAGAGCGACAGGCAACGAAGGCGCCAGCGGCGCGTCGCGTTGCCGGCCGCGTGCCGACGACCTGGGCGGTGCTGCGGCTGCTGGGCGCATTCGCTTCCTTCTTCGCCCGGTTCGCGACGGTCGACGCTGTGGCCGCGCTCACCAGACGACGGCCACTGGCGGTGTCGGTGGCCCGGCGTCTCGAACGCACCCTTGCCCGCCTGGGGCCGAGCTACGTACGTCTGGCCGGGCTGCTCCGATCCCACGCCGCGGTCCGACCGAGCGCGGCCTTGAGGGGTTTCGGTTCGTCCGGTGACGCCGCGCCGCGCCGGGCCCAACCTCCTCCCGTCCCGCCGCAGGTGGTGGAAGACGTCGTCACGCGTTCGCTGGGGCCGATTGGCATCATCTTCGCCACTTTCGATCCGTCCCCAATGGTGGTGACTGCCATGGCGCAGCTCCACGCCGCCGTTCTTGCTGACGGACGCGAAGTGCTGGTCAAGGTGCGCCGTCCGCGGCGCCTCGGCCGGTCAGCCGACGATCGGCTTGGCTCTGAACTGTGCGCCCAGGTCATGACTCGCCTGCTGCCGCGAGGCGTCACCGTCGACCGGTCTCGGTTGGCCCGCCACCTCGACGAGGTGCTCGAGACCGAGCTCGACCTCCGGGTCGAGGCGGCCGAGCAGGAATGTATCGCCGAGGAACTGTCCATGTGGACCGAGGATGTCGTGGTGCCGCGGCCGTTGCCCGGCATGGTGACCGCCGATGTGCTCGTCATGACGCGACTCGACGGCGTTGCCATCGCCGACGCGCGCGATGGCCAGACGGCGGCTCGTCTCGATCACGTGGTCGACGCCCTCCTGTGGCAGGCCACCCGGACGGGCGTGTTCCACGCCGACCTTCGCGCCGCCAACCTGGTCGCGCTCCCCGACGGTCGTGTTGGCCTTCTCGATTTCAGCCACTGCGGTCGCCTCGCCGAGGACCAGCGATGTGGGCTGGCCGATCTGTTCGAGGGCATCGCCGGGGGAGAGGTTCACCGGCAACTCCGGGCATTCGACCAGCTCGGATTGCTCGATGCGGGTGTCGACCGGAGGGCGCTTTTGGCCGACATGGCCTGGGCCGATCGTCTACCCGGCGGGTCCTGGGCCATCGATGTTCTCCGAGAGTTGCCGCGGCTGTGCGCCGTGATGGCCGACCGTGGCGTTCAGCTCCCAGTGCCACTGTTCCTGTTTGCTGCCGACCTCGTCCATCTTCGAGCGGCCGCGCTCGACCTCGGGGTGCCACTCGATGTCGGTCGCGGCATCGCGCGGCGGTCGTCGCGTGCGTCCCTCCCGGACGCAGTGCCGAGCGACGGACCTCCACTCAACGCGGCGGAGCTCGCCGCAGCTTTTCCGCGCCAGACGCTGGAGACTCGCCCGTCGCTCAAGGACGTGCTTCCCGTGCTGGGCCGCGTGAGTCGCTCGATGAGCCCCGAGGGCGCGAGCCCAGTGATCACGTTCGCGCCGTTCGCAATCTTCCTGGCTCTCAGTCGCAGCGCCGGGACGGTGCCGGCTGTACTTACCGCGACGCTGAGCACGCTGGCCATCAGCGGCTATCGGAAGGTGAGGACCGGCGCCACCGACGCGACGATGAAGGTCGTCACCGGTCTGATCCTGGTCCAAGGCATCTTCGGCCTGGTGTTCCGTTCGGGCAAGGCGTTCTTCGCGCCACTGCTGATCTTCCCGACGCTGACAGGCATTGTGCTCTGCCTTTCCGTGATGGTTGGCTGGCCACTGTTCGGGGTGGTAGCCGACGCGATATGGCCACTGCCCCCCGCCGTTCGTCACGATCCGGCCGTAGCCCGGCCGTACGCGACGCTCACTGTGGTTGTCGCCCTCTTCAACTTCGCGATCGTGGCCGTGAACCTGTGGCTCATGCTGACCGTTTCCGCAGAGGTCTTTGCCGGGCTGAGCTTCGTCATCATGCAAGTCCAGGGGCCGATGCTTCTCGTTCCTCTGTGGGCGGCCTGCCGGATCGCCGCTCGAGGCGCCGCCATCGAGCGCCGTCTGCTCTCATGACCAAGTCCTGACAGCGGTTCGTGCGGTGCCTTCGAAGTGGCTGAAGGGTGCCACCAGCAACGCACGCTGCTGACCCGCACCTTCGCATCGTGCGACTCATTCAGAGCGCTCGCGTGCCTTGACGCCGACAAATGGGCCATGTTAGGCATTCGCCTAAACATTCGGGAGGCGGCCATGACTGGGGGTCGGTTGGGTATGGCGATCGCGTTGCTGGTGAGGCCTCGCGCCGGCGGCGCGAGGTGCGCGTCGCGTGCGTCGGGGCCGGCTGATTCGTCACGAGGAGCCGGGCGGCGCTAGCGGCGGGAGTTTCCGTCCGCAACGGCAGCTACGCGATCGTGACTTCGACATTGGTTGGCTCATCCGGCGGCCGGTGGTGGCCATGGTTGATCTGGGTGATCGCATTTGCCCTTGCCTTGATCTCTTCGGCGCCCGCCAGCCGCAGGACTTTCCGGCATTGGTTCGCTGCGGCGCGACGACGTGATGCTCAGCTTCGTGATCTGATCGGTCGGGACGGCTTTCGGAGAGCGGGGCCAACGTTCCTCACCGCAGCCGTGTTGGGTCTGGCCTGGGCCGGCATGCGAGTGTTGCTACCGAAGGGTCTACCGAACGGAATCCTCCTCCTCGGCGTCATCCTCGGCTCGCTCACAGGACTCACCGCTGTCGGGCTGGTGCTCGTCTACAGGGTCGTTCGCGCCATCAATCTCGCACAGGCGGAGATCGGTGGCCTGGCGGCCGCGACTGCTCTCGTTCTCATCATCGGCCGGCATGTCCCATACCTGATCGCAGTGCCCTGCGGGCTTGTGGTCGCGGCCGCTGCTGGTCTGGTGGTCGAGGCGATCATGTACCGGCTCCGCGATGCCCCACGGCTCATTGTGACGGTCGCGACCATTGGGATAGCCCAGATCGTGGCCGGCTTCGAGATCCTGCTGCCGCACCTTGCATCCCATCTCGGGCCCTCCACGCAGTTCACCACGCCGTTCCATTTTCGTTTTGGGGTGTCACCAGTCACGTTCACCGGCGATTCGCTCGCGGTTGTTGTGGTGGTGCCCGTCGTAGTGGCGGCGACCGGGCTGTTGGTCATGCGCACGGATTCTGGCCGCGCATTGCGGGCGGTGGCGGACTCGGACGAAAGGGCGTTGCTGGTTGGCATCCCGATCCGTCGCATATTGAGGATTGCGTGGGTTTCGGCGGCGGTGCTGTCGGCCATCGGAGCGCTGCTCACCGTTCCGATTCTTGGATCCCGACCTGGTGAGGCTGTCGGACCAGCGGCACTCCTGGCTCCCTTGGCCGCGGCGGCGATCGGCCGTATGGAGAGCTTGAAGGTGACGTTCGTTGCGGCGATTGCGCTGGGGATCCTGCAGCAGGCGATCTATTGGTCCTATCCGTCGTTCGTATCAGTCTCGGATCTGGTCATGTTCGGCGTCATCGCGATCAGCTTGTTGTTGTCGCGCCGCTCGATGTCGAGAGTCCGCGATCTGGGATTGGGTCGCTTCTCCGCAACTCGTGAGCCGCGTCCCGTTGCGCCAGAGCTGGCTCAGCGCCCTCGTATCCGGACCATGCGAGCCGGTGGTCGGGTCCTGGTGATCGCTGTCGCGCTCGCCCTGCCGCTAGTGCTCTCGCCCGCAAATGTGACCGTGGCGACCTACATGGCCATCTTCGCGATGGTCACCCTGTCGCTGGTCGTCTTGTCCGGGTGGGCGGGCCAGGTCAGCTTGGGTCACTTCGCCTTCGTTGGCCTCGGTGCCGCGATCACGGCCGAGTTGATGACCGTGCACGGCCTCGACCTCTTTGCCGCGCTTGCCCTTGCCGGGCTGGTCGCAGCGCTCGCGTCGGTTGTCGTGGGACTGCCGGTGCTCAGGCTCTCCGGGCAGTTCGCCGCAGTGACCACACTGGCCTTTGCAATACCGGTTTCGAGCATCCTCTTGAACGCTGTCCACTTCCGGTCGTTCAATCCCGTCAGCCTGGGCCGCCCGGTTCTCTTGGAGCGCTTTCCGCTGGACAGCACTCGCAGCTTCTATTACTTCTGCATTGGGGCGCTCGTCGTTACCTATGTGCTGGTGCGCAACGTCCGTGCCAGCCGGCTGGGCCGGACGCTGATAGCGGTACGGGACAACGAGCTGGCGGCGGCGAGCTGGAGCATCAGCCCGGCGCGCGCCAAGACGATTGCCTACGCCACAGCGGGAGCGATAGCGGGTGTCGCTGGCGGCCTCTACGCAATCGGTCTGCGCGGGATGCCCTCGCAGGGGTTCTCGCCGCTCCTGAGCTTGCAGGTGTTCACGATGGTGGTCATCGGTGGGCTTGGCTCAGTGCAAGGCGCGATCGTCGGCGCGATCTACGTGGTTGCCGTGCAGTCACTCTTCGGCGGCGTGACGTCGTATGTCGTAGGCGTCGCACGCTCGTTGTCATTCCTACTGACGGGCGGCGGACTGTTGCTCATCCTGGTGCAGTACCCGGACGGCTTGGGCGGAATGCTGTTCCGTGCTCGCGACTGGTTGTACGCACGGATCTCGGGCGCTCCGCAGTCAAGGTTGGGGCTCGATGCTCCTTCGGACGGGACAGCCGCGGGTGCCGGCACGGCGGAGCCAGGGGAGGAGCAGGCAGGGAGGGTGCCACTTCTCACATGGGCCGGCATCGACGCGGGCTACGACAAGGTCCAGGTGCTCTTCGATGCGCAAGGGAGCATTGGAGGGGGCGAGGTTTTGGCGTTGTTGGGCACGAACGGGGCTGGGAAGTCGACGGTGCTGCGCGTGCTCTCAGGCATCTGCACGCCGAGCGGCGGACGAGTGCAGTTCGACGGAGTCGACATCACGTCCGCCACGCCCGGCCGTCGACTTGGCCTCGGAATCGTCACCGTTCAAGGGGGCCACGGTGTCTTTCCATCCTTGACCGTCGACGAGAATCTTCGGCTCATGGGCTGGACCGTGCGCAAGGACCACGGTCGCCTGTCCGCGGCCATTGGCCGCGTGTACGAGACATTCCCTCGACTGGCCGAGCGGCGCGGTGAGCTGGCTGGACAGCTCTCAGGGGGTGAGCAGCAGATGCTGGCGACGTCGCAAGCCCTGATTTGTCCGACGAGGGTGTTGCTGATCGACGAGCTCACCCTCGGACTGGCACCGGCGGCGGTCACTGCTCTGTTTGGCGCCATCGGACTGCTGGTCGCTGAGGGGACGACGGTGCTTCTCGTCGAGCAGTCGCTGAACACGGCAGCCTTGATTGCCGAGCGGTGCCTGTTCATGGAACGCGGTCAGACGCGGTACTCGGGCTCGATCGCCGGCCTGCTGGAACGAGATGATTTGGCGAGGTCCGTGTTCTTGCGGGAGTCGAGTCGTGCGGTACGCGACAAGATTCAGGTCTCGACAGCCCGGACGACCGCAGCCGGGCAGGCGTCCGCGACGGCCCTCCAAGCCGTCGGCCTCGCGAAGTGTTTTGGCGGGATCAATGCGCTTCAGGATGTTTCGCTCGACGTCACCAGCGGCGAGATCACCGGACTCATCGGCGCGAATGGAGCCGGCAAGACGACGCTCCTCGACGTCTGCTCGGGATTCGTCGTGCCTGACTCAGGAAGCGTCTCCTTCGCGGGTCACGACATCACCGAACTCCCCGCTCATGATCGCGCGGAGCTTGGACTGGGACGCCTGTTTCAGGACGCCCGGTTGGTCCCTGCGATGACAGTGAGGGAGTCCGTGGTGACCGCCCAGGAGCGGCACCTCGCCGTTCGTGAGCCTCTGGCGTGCATCTTGGGACTGTCGGCCGCTGGCGAATCCGAGAGGGTGGCGCTGGCGCACGCAGAGGACCTGATCGAGCTGTTCGGGCTCGGCGAGTACGCCAACTCCTTTGTGCGAGAGCTTTCGACCGGAACCCGGAGGATTGTCGAACTGGCGTGCGCGGTGGCTCACGAACCGTCGGTCCTGTTGCTTGACGAACCCACCGCGGGGATTGCCCAACGGGAAGTCGAGGCGCTGGCACAGCTGCTCAGCGATCTTCGGTCGAGTCTCGGCCTCACGTTGCTGATCGTCGAGCACGATCTCAACTTCATCCATGGCATTGCCGACCGGCTGGTCTGCATGGACCTTGGCCGCGAGCTCGTGACAGGTGAACCCGACGCGGTGCTGAGCGATCCCGAGGTGCTGCATGCCTATTTCGGGATCGACAACGACCGTCGCGGCCGGAGGAAATCGACGCAATCGACGAAGTCGCAGACGGGCGAAAGGGCGATGGCAGGGACCGCTTCGGCCACGCGTGATCGGTCCCGCAAGGTGGCGGGGGCACGGCCGGGAACGGCACGCACGGCTCGCGAGCGAACGGCGAAACCTGAACCCGCTCACCGTCCCAAGGAGGAGGGACAACCATGATGCCGCGTACAGACGACGCTGAGGAAGCGGTTCGGCGGTACCTGACAAAGGTCGGCCGCCGCTATCTGCCCGCTGTCCTCTTCTTTACCGCGATCGCTCTGATCATCGCCTATGTGCCCACGAAGGCGGCGACGTCCACCACCATCGGCGGTAGCGCAGGAGCCGCGCAGGGACGGGGAGTCGCGGGCGGCACGAACGCGGGCTCGGCGTCGGCTGGTACGAGCGGGGCCGTTGGTGCCTCCGACGCAGCGAGCACGTCGGGCGTCCCCCAGGCCGGCAGTGGCGGCTCGGGCGGGATCGCAGGCAACGGGTCGGGGACCCCGTCTGGTGCGGCACTCGGCGGGAAGCCGGGCGTGACGGTGAGCGGCGTCCAATGTGGGCCCGGGGTGCGACAGGTGACGTGGTCGAAGTACGCACCGGAGTGCGTGCCGGCCTGGCACGGCGACAACCGTGGCACGACGTCGCCGGGAGTCACGGCGACCACGATCACGCTTGCCTACCGCGAGACCGGTGCGGCGGAACAGGCCGCCATCGACCAGGCCGAGCCGGGCGCCGTTCCGTCGAACGCCGAGACGATCAGTGACCTCCAGACCTACCTCGGCCTGTTCAACCAGTCGTTCGAGCTCTATGGCCGGAAGGTCGTGCTGAAGGTTTTCCAGGGACAAGGGGACTGGTTCTCCGAAGACGAGGGCCAGAACCTGCAGGGGGCGCAGGCTGATGCCGCCACCGAGCAGCGGATGCCGGCCTTCGGCGACATCACTGGAGAAATCTTCACGTCAATACCGTTCGTTCAGTACCTCGCCCAAGACCATGTCGTCTCCTTCGACAACAGCGGAGCGGCAGCGAGCTTCTACAAGCAGTTCGCGCCGTACGTCTACAACACCGTGCCAACGGCAGACCAGTATGGGATGTGGGCTGGGAATCTCGCCTGTGCTCGGTTGACGGGTATGCCGGCGGTCTTTGCCGGAGATTCGGTCTACCAACACACCAAGCGCGTGTTCGGCCTCGTCGTCAACGACTCTCCGATCACCGTTGCTGCTGGAGACGCGTTGGAGCGAACGATGCGATCAGCGTGCGGCGCGACGCTCGCGCGGCGAGTCAACTATGACTTCAACCTCGCCACCGAGAACCAGCAGACCCCTTCGATCATTGCCCAGATGCATGCCGCTGGGGTCACGACACTGTTCTGCTGGCAATGCGATCCCGCGATGCAGCAAGCATTGACGCAGCAGGCCGATCTTCAGACGTACAACCCAGAGTGGGTCATGAATCAGGCGGGCCCGGTGGACGCCCGAAACAACTCACAGACCCAAATGGCTCACTCGTTGTCGCTCGACGACATGTTCTCTGAATCAGGCGTGCCCACTCAGCAGTCCGAGGCCTACCAGGCGTTCAAGCTCGGGTCCCACGGAGGTACCCCAGCCGATCTTGCATATCCGTCGATCTACTACAACCTGATGCACGTCTTCGACGCGATTCAGGGCGCTGGGCCCAACCTCACCCCAGCCACTCTGCAGCAGGCGATGTTGTCCATCCCGCCGTCGTTGCCAGGTGGAGGTGACGGGACATGGCGCGCCGGGGCGGGTGCCTTTACGCCGCGCGTCGACTCACCAGTGACCCGTTGGGATCCGAACAGCACAAGCTATTACGACGGAAAGAAGGGCGCGTATGTCTTCTGCGACGGGGGGGCCCTGTACGGCTTCGAGGATCAAGCGTCGTGGGGCAGTCGGAGACAAGTCACCTGCCCCTAGGGCCGATGCGACGGGGAGGTAATGGCATGACGACAACCGCGGTGCAGTTCGAAGAGGGGGTCGAGCCCGCCGGACTCACTGATCGACAGGCGTTGGCGCTCCTTCATCGAATGCTGTGGTCGGAGGGGTTCGACGATCGGATTGCTGGTCACATCACGGCACGACAGTCAGACGGCTCGCTGCTTTGCACGCCGTATGGCTTGCGATGGGACGAGGTTCGCGCCTCCGACATCATCCGCATCGACCGTGACGGCCGAATACTCGAGGGCCGTTGGCCGGTCACCACCGCCATCACCTTGCACCTGGTCGTGCACAAGATGCGATCTGACGCCGTCGTCGCCGTTCACCACCATCCGGAGTGGGCGACGGTCTGGGCGGCCACTCGCAAGGTTCCACCGATCTACGACCAGCTCTCCGCTTTTGTCGAGGACGACCTCGTCATTTACGACGACTACTCGGGCGGCGTCAACGAGTGGGACCTGGCCGAGGCGAACGTCAAGAGCATGGGCGGGTCGGGCCAAGCACTCCTGGCCAATCACGGTGTATTGGTCGTCGCTACCTCGATCGCGGAAGCCCACCTGCGCTGCGTCTCTCTCGAACACCGGGCGAAGCTGGCATGGCGCGTCGAGTCCCTGGGCGGCGGCATTCCATTGCGCTCCGAGGTGGCAGCAAAGCTGGCAAGGACGATGCGCGACAAGGGTGGCTGGCCGCAGTTCTTCGCCTCCATGGCGCGAGCCGAAATGCGCCGAGATCCCAGCGTTCTCGACTAGCCGAGCCCATGGAGAACCGTTCGTTGCCCGGCCTTCCGCAACTGATCTCGGTCGATGACCACGTGCTCGAGCCGCCTGAGCTATGGACCACGCGCCTCCCTCGACGCCTGAAAGACCAGGGCCCGCACGTTCGCCGGGAGCGCGGAGTCCTTCGTTGGGATGGCCTCAGGCCCAAATGGGTCGCAGGTGATGCCGATGGGCAATGGGCCGATGTTTGGTACTACGACGATTGGGTCTGGCCCCTTCAACGGGGGTTCGCCCAGTCCGGTTTCTCGCAAGAAAACCCACACCGAGCGATCACCTACGAAGAGGTATTGCCGGGAACGTATCAACGCGACCAACGCCTTCGCGCCATGGAACTCAACCACACCGAGGCGTCGATCTGCTTCCCCAACATCATTCGCTTCTGCGGACAACTCTTCCTCGATCGAAATGACAAGCGCGTCGCGCTGGCCGCCTTGCAGGCCTACAACGACTGGATGGTCGAAGAGTGGAGCGGTACCGATGTGCCTCGTCGCCTCATTCCGCTCACGCTGGTCCCACTCTGGGATGCGGAGCTGGCGGCCCGGGAGGTGTTGCGTTGCGCTGCTCTCGGCTCTCACGCCGTCACCTTCCCTGAGTCGCCGGCGGCGCTAGGTCTTCCGAGCATCTTCTCGGGCTACTGGGACGCGTTCTTCGGCGCTTGTGACGAGACCGATACCGTTGTGAACCTGCACGTCGGCTCGTCCTCGACGTCGGTCACCACCGCGGCTGACGCGCCGCGTGACATGGCGCAGTGCTTTCTTTTCATCAACTCGCAGCTCGCCTTCAGCGACTGGCTCTACTCGGGCCTCCTCGAGGACTTCACGCGCTTGCGGGTTGTGCTGTCGGAGGGTCAGGTGGGATGGATGCCGTTCGTGATGCAACGAATCGACAACACCTGGAAGAAGAGCCCGGGCGGTTGGGAGACGCGAGCCAGACGCGCCACGCGGCTGCCCAGCAGCAGCGTTCCCGGGCGGATCTTCGGCTGCATCTTCGACGATTTGCAGGGTCTCCTGTCTCGAGATGCAGTCGGGATGAGCCAGATCATGGTCGAGACCGACTTTCCCCACAACGACTCGACGTTTCCGGACTCGGCGGCCGTCATCACTGAGTTGGTCGAGACCGCCGGGTTGACGGAGATAGAGATCCATCAGCTCGTGCGGGGGAACGCCGTGGCCGTCTATGGCCTCGACCGTTACTTCGGCGTATCGAACGACCGGGATTGTCGATGAAGGGAGCCGGATGGACAAAAGCGTGGGCCGCCAGCCTGAGAACGAGAACGAGATCCTTCTCCGCATCTATGAGACTGCCGAGAAGATCCGCTACAGCGACGAGCGCTTGCGCACGATGCTGATGTCAGGTCAAGTCCGCTTCAATTACTACTCGGTGCGCGGCCAGGAGATCATCCCTTCGGCGACCGCGCTGTGGTTGTCGTCGGAGGACTACGTCATCACCACATACCGCGGGCTGCATGATCAGATCGCCAAGGGTGTCCCGCTTGACGTGCTGTTTGCCGAGTACATGGGCAAGGCGACGGGAGCGTGCAAGGGAAAGGGCGGTCCGATGCACGTCACCCACGCCGCGAGTGGTCTTTTGGTGACCACCGGAATCGTGGGTGGCGGGCTACCGATCGCCAACGGTGTGGCCTTGGCCGCGAAACTCCGAAACGAGGATCGCGTCACCGTCGTCAACTTCGGAGACGGCGCGTCGAACATCGGCGCCTTTCACGAGGCTCTGAATCTCGCGGCGGTGTGGGAGCTCCCGGTGGTGTTCTTGTGCCAGAACAACCTCTATGGGGAGCACACCGCCGTCGAGCTCAGCATGGCAATTCCCTCGATCTCCGAGCGTGCGCTGGCGTATGGCATGCCGGGCGTCACCGTTGACGGCAACGACCCGCTCGCGATGCACACAGCCGCCGGCACCGCGATCTCGCGAGCTCGTGACGGTTCCGGTCCCACGCTCCTCGAGGCCAGGACGTTTCGCTTCTTCGGCCACTCCTTCGGCGACGACGATGCGTACATGCCAGGCGAGCAAAAGGCTAGGGCGATGGCCGATGACCCGGTGCCCAAACTCAGGACGCGTCTCGTCGCTGACGGCGGCATCGGCCATGAGCGCGTGGAGCAACTGGAGGAATGCATCCGGGCGGAGGTCGATGACGCGCTCGCGTTCGCCCTGGCCAGTGACTATCCGGAACCGACCGAACTGGCTGCCGATGTCTACGCCTGAGCTGACCGGGGACGTCAGCCCCCAACAGAACTTCGCGACGGCCATCAACATGGCTCTCGACGAGGCCCTCGCCGAAGACCCAGCCGTCATCGTCTTTGGGGAGGATGTGGCCGACCCCCAGGGCGGCGGCGTCACGAAGTGTACTCAGGGGCTCTCGACCAAATACGGGCCTCGAGTGCGCTCCACGCCGATATCGGAACAAGCCATCGTCGGTGCCGCAGTCGGCGCAGCCATCGTCGGCATGCGACCTGTGGCCGAGATCATGCTGATGAACTTCATGGCTGTCGCGATGGACCAAATCGTGAACCATGCCGCCAAATTGCGGTTCATGTCGGGGGGCCAGACGGGAGTTCCGCTGACGATTCGAACCATGGCTGGCGTCGTCGGGGGCAACGGTGCTCAGCACTCGGACATGGTGGAGGCTTGGTTCGCGCACAGTCCGGGACTCAAGGTCGTGGTTCCCTCCCGGCCCGACGACGCCAAAGGCCTGCTCTTGTCGTGCATCTTCGACGACGATCCGTGCATCTTCGTCGAGACACTCTCCCTCTATTTCGGCACCAAGGGGTCGGTGGGCGAGAGCGGCCAGCGGATCCCAATCGGTCGAGCCCGCATCCTCAAGTCCGGTACCGACTTGACCGTCGTGGGGTACGGCAAGCCCATCGTCGAAGCTCTGTCGGTTGCCGAGCGCCTCGAGCGGGAGGAAGGCTGCAGCATCGAGGTCATCGACCTCCGAACGGTGTCCCCGTGGGACGAAGGTGTCGTCCTCGATTCGGTGGGCCGGAGCAAGCGTGCGGTGTTGGTCCACGAGGCAGTTCAGCGCTTCGGCGTGGGTGCCGAGGTGGCAGCCCGGATCCACGAGGAGCTGTTCGGAGAGCTGGAGGCACCCGTCGCCCGGGTCGGCTCTGCGTTCACCCCCGTCCCATACGCGCCAACCCTGGAAGCCGCCTATGTCGCGGGCACGCCAGGCATCGAGGCGGCCATACGCAACACGCTCGGTTGAGGATCAGGAGCGCCGTGCACGTCTACCTGCCGAAGCTCGGGATGGCGATGGAAGAAGGAACGATCGTCGAGTGGCTCGTAGCCAATGGAGATCGAGTCGAAGTGGGCCAGCCGCTCTACACCGTCAACAACGACAAGGTCGACACGGAAATCGAGTGCCCGTGTGCCGGGACTGTTCGGCTCCTGGTCTCGGTCGGTGAGACCCATCCGATCGGCACTCCGGTCGCGGAGGTCGAGCCATAGCATTTCGGCAGCGCGCCATCGGCAGTCCCCGTTTCCGCACGTGCGTCGCGCTGGTGCTCGGGGCCAGACGCGTTGAGGCCGTTGACACCACGGGCGCGGCTCTGTTTATGTAATGAGGATTTTAAGCACTTGCTCAAAAATCGATACCCTGGGGGTGTGAGCGTGCACGACCCGATGTCCCGGAAGCGGTTCTCTGCGGGCGCGAGCTGGGTGACCGCGCCGAGACGGGACCGATGAACAGGCGGACTCTTAACCTGCGAGCGCTCCCTGTGCCGCACCCCATGACGCGCGCCGATCGAGTCCCGGCGCAGCGCTATTACGACTCGGAATTCTACGCCGCCGAGAACGAGCTCCTTTGGCCCCGGGTGTGGCAGATGGCGTGCTTCTTGGCTGAGATCCCGCATCCGGGCGACTACATCACCTACAACATTCTCGACAAGGCAGTGGTCGTCGTCCGCGGCGACGACGGGTCGGTCCGGGCCTTTCACAACGCGTGCCGGCATCGCGGCGTCGAACTCGTTCGGGGTCGCGGAAACCTGCGAAGCGGATTCATCTGTCCCTTCCACGGCTGGTGCTACGGGCTCGACGGCGTCAACACGTTCGTCTACCAGCCCGACCTGTTCGAGGAATCGAATCGTCGACCGGAGGACTTGAATCTCGTTCCATGCAGAGTTGAGACGTGGGGTGGATCTGCGTTCATCAACTTCGATCCAAACGCACGGCCCCTGCACGACTGCCTGAAGACGGCGGCGCGCTATTGCGACCCGATGAAGGTCGAGGGCCTCTGGCCAGAATGGTGGCTGTCCTGCCGCTTACCAACCAACTGGAAGCTGGCAATGGACGCCTTCATGGAGGGCTATCACGTGATGCAGACGCATCCCCAGCTCTTCCCTTCCGGCGCGAGCCGTCAGGTCTATCGAGACGTGAGTGAGTCGGTTGCGTCCATGGAACGGCTGTCGGCCCAGTTGGCGGTCGGGCACGTGAAGAAGGTGGACCCCCGAATGTTCGTCGACCAGCAGCTTCACATGATGCGGTCCGTGAGTGTCGGCATGGCTGGACTGATCCATGAAAAGGATGTGCGGATCGCCGAAGGGCTCCGCAACATCGAACTGCCCGACGACTTCGGCGGGGCAATTGCCGGCTGGACCCGTGCGCTGCACGACGCCATCCTCACGTGGAATTCGAACCAGGGAATCGACATGCCCGACTTGCACGCCGTCGACGCGCAGGGCCTGACTGGGATCACGTTCTGTTTCCCGAACTACTTCCTCCTGCCTTATCTCTCCAGCGGAGCCGCCTACCGAGTTCGTCCGCTGGGACCGGAGGAGTGCCTGTTCGAGATCTGGTCCCTGACGCGCTATCCGCCCGGCGAGGCGCCACCGGCCCCGCTGGAACCAGAGCCGATGCTGGCAGATGATCCTCGGTGGTCACTCATACCGAGCCAAGACTTCTCGAACTTGCCGAGTCAACAGCGCGGTCTCCACGCCGACGGGTTTGAGTACATGAGGCTCTCGGATCGCATCGAGGGCATGATCGGCAACTACCAGCGGCTGATCGACGGTTACCTGGCCGGTTTGCCTCATGAGCACCTCGTCGCGGCCATGCAGCAGGTCTGTGGTCATACGGAGTGCGAGAGCCGGGACATCGGGTTTTGACCGGGAGGCCCTGAATGCAGACCTGGGACGTCGTCACGGACTTCATCTCGATCGGAAGTGGCGGCGGTGGGATGGTCGGGGCCCTCGCGGCACGAGCTCACGGCCTCGATTCAATGGTGCTCGAGAAGCGTGAGGTGATCGGAGGAAGCACCGCCAAGTCGGGTGGCGTGATGTGGATTCCGAACAATCCATTGATGGGTCCCGCCGGCGTTCACGATTCGTACGAGGACGCCATGGCGTACTTCGACGATGTGGTCGGCGACGTCGGTCCGGCCTCCTCGTACGAGCGGCGACACGCGTTCGTGACCCACGGACCCCAGATGGTCTCCTTCCTCCAGCAAGAGGGGGTCCGCTTCGTTCGCTGTGAGGGCTGGTCGGACTACTACCCGGATGCGAAGGGCGGCTGCGTCCGGGGCCGTTCGATAGAAGGACGGCTCTGGAACGGCAAGGTCCTTGGTCCGTGGCTGGACAAGGTCCAGCACGGCAACATGTGGGACCGCACCCACTTGGCGGCGTACGCCGGCGAGATCGCGACGTTGCAGAACCAGGATCGGAGTTTGCGGAACCGGCTCATCGCCGCCCGGGCCCGGGCTCGCACCAAGCTGGCCTTGCGTCGGGGGCGGCTTCCCGTGACCACGGGTTGGTCGTTCATCGGCCAAATGCTCTTCCGAGCCATCCAGAGGGACATCCCGGCGTGGACGGACAGCCCTCTGCGCGACCTCGTCGTCGAGGGCGATCGGGTCGCAGGTGTCGTGGTGGAACGCGAGGGCCGAGATGTTCGCGTCAGGGCCCGCAAGGGTGTGTTGTTTGCCGCGGGAGGGTTCGCTCACAACCTCGAGATGCGCACGAAGTATTTGGACCCAATGGCAGTCACCGACTACTCGATGGCGAATCCGGGAGACACGGGCGAGGTCATCGAGCTTGCCATCAGGTGCGGCGCAGCGATCGATCTCATCGACGAAGCCGTCTGGACGCCTACCAGCGTCGTTGATGGAACCCCGCTGGGCGACTGGAACCGCCAACGCCCCGGAACGATCATCGTGGCCGCAGATGGTCAGCGGTTCTGCAATGAGGCGAACTCCTATGTGGAGGTCGTCAAGGCGATGCTCGACCGGAACCGTGTCACTCGGGCCGTCCCGTCGTGGTTGATCTTCGACGACGGCTTCAGGCGCCGAAACGTGGCACCCGGAATCATCCCGGCACAATCGTCGGCCGGCTCGGCCATGTATCAGGCTGAGAACTTGGACGACCTGGCGGAGCTGTGCGATATCGATCCGGAGGGGCTGCGAGCCCAAGTGGATCGGTTCAACCAGAACGCGAGAGTGGGCCGCGACCCGGAGTTCGGCAAGGGCGAGAACGCATACAACCGCTATCTCGGCGACCCAAAGGTCAAGCCCAACAACTGCCTCGCGCCCATCGAGGCCCCCCCGTTCTACGCCGCACCGCTGTATCCCGGGGACGTCGGCACGTGTGGGGGAATCCTGACGGACGAGCACGCGCGAGTGTTGAACACCGCGGGGGAAGTCATGGAGGGGCTCTATGCCACCGGCAATTGCACGGCCAGCGTCATGGGCCGCAAGTACTTGGGTGCTGGAGCGAGCATTGCGAACAGTTCCGTGTTCGGATACGTGGCCGCGCGGCACGCATCGGGCGCGGGCGAGCCACAACAGGGCTAAATGATCCGTCTGTCGTTCCTGCTCGAGCCGACGCAAGGGATGACGACGGCAACCTTTGCGGACGGATTGCGAGACGCGTCGAAAGCGTTGGCGACACTCACTGAGAACGTCGGCGAACTCCGAGTCGGCGTACGGCATCCGGAAGACCCCCTTGCTGGAATCGCCGAGGAGACCATCGACCAGCCGTTCGGGACGGTCGAGGGGGCGATCGAGCTCAGCGTCGGTGACGAGTCGGTGGATCAGCTGTGTGCCCACGCCAGTGAGGTCGCCCGGGTGGTCGATGGCCTGTTCGATCGTGATCGGTCAGCGCTGGCCGTCGGGAGGGTTCATCCCGTGGTGGCGAAGTCAGAGGGGCAGGTGTTTCTGAGCTTGGCCTTCGCACGATTCCCGGGCACGTCAGTCGATGAGTTTCGATCCTGGTGGCTGGATCAGCATTCCGCAGTGGCGGTTCGGCTGTTGGGCCCAGAGCTTCTCGGCTACGAACAGGTGCACGTCGATCGACACGCGTCACAGCGGGCGTGCTCGAGTGCGGCGATCGCGTACCGGCCCTTCGACGCCTACGACAGTCTCACGTGGGGATCCGTACAGAGCTTCCTTGCCTCCGTGGCAAAACCCGGAGGCAGGGAGGAGATGTACGCGGATGAGATGGGTCACATCGACCATTCGACATACCGCGGCGCGCTGATGGGGTTGGTCGGTTCGCCCAGCGCGGTCTCTCGTATCGTTCCGAGTGACGCGGCCGACCGACCGTCAGGTCAATAGCTCCGACGCGGCGGGCTTCTCCACCTGATCCCACAGGCGACGAAGAAGGAGCAGCAGTTCTTGGTGTCCCGTCCGGATGCCGACGAGCCGATCGAGAATGATCTTCGATGTGACGGCGTCGAGGAGCGTGACAATCGCCTGAGGCGGGAACTCCGTAGGGTCGATCCCGAGGCGGGCGAGCATCTCGGCCACCTGACGCTCGTGCAGCTTCCGCACCATGCTCGACGCCTTGCCGTACTGCTTGGCGATCTTTGGCCGATTTGCCGCGAGGGTCAGGTTCTCCAACCAGATCTTGCCCCAACCACGCTCGAAGTCGGTGGTGGTCATGGCCTGCATCTCCGTGAACCATCCGTCGAGGAAGAGGCCGTCCTCATCTTCATAGATGCGTGTGGCACGTTCCTTCACGGATTGCGAGACCCGTTCGAGTACGGCGATCAGCAGTTCTTCGATGGTGCCGAAGTGGTAGTGGATGAGCGCCTGGTTGACGCCGGCCTTGTCGGCAACCTTGCGAGTGGTGATGTCGGACACGCCCTTCGAGATCAGCAACTCCTCGGCAGCGTCGAGCACTGCCTCACGTGTCGCCTCGCCAGCTGCGGACATTCTCCGGCTCCTGCGGTCTCGAGCGTTTGCGTCCGCTCAGACTAATCACGCGGGACAGCGGGATGGAGCTGCCTTCGCGTCGAATACCCGAGCCATGGCTCGCGAGCTTGCCGTCTCACGATCCGCACACTTGATGGCGACCGATCCGCTGTGTTAGGCATATGCCCAAGTCTTTGGTGGATCATGCCGCGTCGCGATACGAGGCCAGCAACCCGAAGGAGAGACCGGTGACCGAGGAGTATGTCTCGGATGCGTTCGTCTACATGCGCGAGCGGCGCCTCCCTTATCTCGTATTCGACGCCGACAACCACATGTACGAGAACCGGGATGCCCTGACGAAGTTCATCCCGGCCGAGTACGACGGAATCGTCAAGTACGTCGACGTGCACAATCGGACGAAGATCGCAATCAAGGACATGATCAGCGACTTCATTCCCAATCCGACCTTCGCACGGGTGGCGCCCCCTGGGGGTTCGGAGGCTGACCCGCAAAGTCGACGCGCCATTCCATCAGTGGATGCTTTCTTCGACCCCGAGCCGCGACTCGCGCTGATGAAAGACATGGGTATCGACAAGTCGATCATCTGGCCGACCCTCGCAACGGGTGTCGAAGAACGCTTGGCTTCCGATCCCGACGCGATCCAGATCGTCCTGCGTGCGTTCAACCGGTGGATGCTCGAGCACTGGACGTACAACTACGCGGACGCCATGTACCCGACTCCGATGATCAGCCTGTCGGTGCTCGACGACGCGCTCGCGGAGCTGGAGTTCGTCGTCGCGAATGGCGCCAAGGCGTTCCTGCTCCACACCGCGCCCGTCCCCACGTGGAAGGGTCGCATGTCCTTCGCGCTTCCTGTGTTCGATCCGTTCTGGGAGGCCGTCCAGGAGGCGGACATCTTGGTCGGCATGCACCAGACGGACAGCGGCTACCAGCGGTACACGAATGAGTGGGAAGGCGGCGGCGACAAGGAGTTCCGGCCGTTCGCAGCCGGCATTCCCGGGCTGAACGGGTCACCGGCGTTCCTCGCGATGGCGTCGGAGAAGTCGGCCATCGTCGATGGCGTCGCGTCGATCATCGGCCACGGCGTGGCGACGCGGTTCCCACGGCTGCGATTCGCGCCGGTTGAGTGGGGCACCGAGTGGGTGCGCCCGTTCATCCGCCGCATTGCCGAGCTGTTCGAGAAGTCACCGGAGAACTTCCAAGAAGACCCGGTCGAGGTGTTCAAGCGCAACATCTTCGTCCACGCCTTCCAGGAGCCCGACCCCGCCGGCCTGGCCGAGCTCATCGGCGTCGACAACGTCATGTTCGGGTCGGACTTCCCCCATCGAGAAGGACTGGCCGATCCGGTCGGCTATTCCGAGGTGGTCGAGAAGCAGATGTCGCCGGCCGACGCGGCCAAGGTCATGGGCGGAAACCTTGCCCGGATCATGAAGGTGTCAGCCTGAGTGAAGTTCGGCTGAAGTTGTTCATGCGTCTGGGGGAATTGCAGTGAACGTCATGGTGAAGCAGGTCGGCCTGGCCGCCCTCGAGGGCCGGTAGATCATCGTGGGTCTCGGTATCACGGTCCCGATCGCCCACTTTCAGATCCCGCTCGAGATCGTCGTCCTCGGTGCCATCACCGGGACCGCCTATTCGCTGTTCGGCATGGGCTTGAGCCTGACGTATCAGTCGGCGCGCGTCGTCAACTTCGCCCAAGGATCGATGGGTGCGGTTCCCGCGCTTTTCGTCGCGTCGCGCGTCGTCGATCACGGCTGGAGTTATTGGGTTGCCGTGCCGATGGCGCTGATCCTGGCGACGGCCACCGGCGCACTCATGGAGCTCCTCATCATGCGTCGGCTTGCCAACTCTCCCCGCCTCGTCATCCTCGTCGCGACGATCGCCGTCGCGCAGCTCCTGCTCATTCCCGGCCAGTTCATGGTCCATTTGAATCACACGAAGTTGGGCACGACACCGTTTCCCGTGCCGATCCATCACACGTTCAGACTGCTCGGCGCGCACTTGACCGGAGGCGACATCCTCACCGTGATCGTGGTGCCGCTCCTCACGGTGGCGTTGTCCTTGTTCATGCGACGGACGAATGTCGGCCTGGCGAGTCGAGCCATCGCGGAGAACGCGGAAGCGGCCGAGGCCGCAGGCGTCCCCATCAGGACGATCTCGCTCGCCGTCTGGTCGATCGCCGGGCTGCTCGCAGGCGTCGCCGCGATACTGCTCGGGCCGACCCAACCCGTGCTCGGCGGGTTGTTCGGGGCGGGCGGGACGGGCGCCATCTCGAACAACAGCGATCTCCTCCTGCGTGGCCTCGGCGCGGCGATGATGGGGGGACTCGTCTATCTCCCGCAAGTGTTCGCGGCCGGCATCGCCCTCGGAATCGTCGAGGCGCTCTTCCACTGGAACTACCCCACCCACGGGACCGTCGACCTCGTGATCGTCGTGTTGATCGGCGGGAGTTTGCTCGTGCGTCGGGATCTTCGACAGCTCGCGCGTGGGACTGAAGAATCCAGCTGGTCGCTGTCCGGCTCAGTGCGCCCACTCGCCGAGCGGTTCCGCCGCATGCCCAACGTCCGTGCCGCCCACGGCGCCGTCGTCGCGGTCGGCCTCGGCGCCGCGGTGCTCATTCCCTACCTCGCAGCACCGTCGCAGCGCGTGCTCTATTCGGCCATCACCTTGTTCACGCTCATGTCGCTCTCGCTCGTCATCCTGACCGGCTGGGCGGGCCAGGTCTCGCTCGGGCAGGCTGCCTTTGTGGGGCTCGGTGCCCTCGTCGGGGGACGTGTGGAGCAACTCGGCTACCCGTTCTTCGGCGCAATGATGTTCGTGGTTGCCGCCGGGGTGGTGACGGCGGCCGTCGTCGGCCTTCCGGCTCTGCGATTGCGGGGCCTCTTCCTGGCGGTGACAACGCTCGCATTCGCCGTATTGGTGGATCGCTACCTCACGCAGGCGCACTGGCTGGTGAACAATGGGGCCAGTTCTACGGGATCAGAGTCGTTGCGACGGCCGGTGGCCCACGGCGTCAACTTCAACAACGAACTCACCTACTACTACCTGATGTTGGCGATCACCGTCCTCGCCATGGTCGGGGTTCGGCAACTCGCGCGCTCTGGCGTCGCGCGCCGGCTCATCGCGGTCCGCGACAACGAGACGATGGCCGCTGCGCTCTCGGTGAGTCCAGCCGGGACGAAGCTCACTGCGTTCATGCTGTCGGGTGCGGTGGCCAGCCTGGCTGGGTTCTTCTACGGGATGCTGCTGATCAACTTCGGTTCGGTTGGCCTCACCAGTCCACAGCTCTCCTTGAGTCTGATGGCGATGGTGATCGTCGGTGGCGCGACATCGATTACCGGAGCGATCTTGGGCGCTCTCTACATACGCGGCATCCCGTACTTCGTCACCGCCAACTGGGTACTGCTGCTTACGTCCGGCGGTGGCCTCTTGCTCGTGATCTTGGCCGTTCCGGGCGGTCTCGCCTCGCTCGCCTTCCGGGTCCGGAACTGGGCGATCCGCCACCTCACTGGCGAAGATCCCACGTCGCATGACGCGACCGACCAGGCGCGGCAGCCGCTCCGGCTCGAGCCGCGGGCACGTCGAGTCGCAGGCGCGGACGACCCGCCCGACATCGAGGTTTGCGCTGCCACGGTGTCCTTCGGCGGCTTGCAGGCGCTCGACAACGTCTCGTTGCACGCTGCCCATGGCGAGATCGTCGGCCTGATCGGGCCCAACGGTGCTGGGAAGACGACGCTCTTCGATGTCCTGAGCGGGCTCGTCGAGCCGGATTCCGGAAGTGTCCTGCTCCAGGGGGAGGACATCACCGGCTTGCCGCCGGAAGAGCGTGCCATGCTCGGGCTGGCTCGTTCGTTCCAGTTGGCCAGGTTGTTCGATGACCTGACCGTCAGCGATGTCCTCAAGGTTGCCCTCGAGCGGGACGAGCCGACCGAGTTGGTTCCGTCGTTGCTCGCGCTGCCGCCGGCGCGGGCCGCCGAGCGTCGCAAAGAGCTGCGTGCCCGCGACCTGATGGATCTCCTCGGCCTCGGCCCGTTCGCCGAACGCAAGGCGCGCGAGCTCTCAACCGGTACGCGGCGGATCGTCGAGCTTGGCTGCACCATCGCCCTCGGGGCTGCCGTCATCCTGCTGGACGAGCCGACCGGCGGGATCGCACAGCGGGAAGTCGAAGCCTTCTCGCCCGTGCTGTGCCAAATCCGCGACCATCTGGACGCGACCATGATCGTCGTCGCCCATGACCTTCCCATGATTCTCGGGCTCGCCGATCGGATGTACGTGATGGCATCGGGCGCCGTGATCGCCGAAGGAGCGCCGAATGTGTTGTTGCGCGACCCGGACGTCATCGCCGCGTACATTGGAACGCGGTCGGGCGTCGGCCTTCCGCCGGTGGGCGAAGCGGGGCGCCGGCCGTCAATCACGACCGCGACAGGCGGGTGATGGTGGATCAACGGCCGCGAGCTGGCGGTACCCGCAGCACCGCGAGGAGCTGGTTCGAAGACCCTCACCTCAGCCTCCGCGGGCTCACGCCGGGGCAGCGATACACGGCCGTCCTCGTGGCGGTGCTTACGATCCTCGTGCTGAAAATCGGGCTGCCCCACGCCGCCTCGTCGCAGGCCGTCTCTCAGACCACTGTGAAGACGGCACGTTCGGCTGCTGACGTCGCGGCGACGTCGACGACGGTGGTCCATCCCGACGTCGCGACATCGCCGACTGACCCCGGCCTCGTCGTGGTCACGCCGCCGCTCGGCGATCCGTCGGTGATGGCGCCAGTCCCATCTCTCGACACGACGACCTCGATCGCCGGTCCGGCGACCACCGCGCCCACGACTACGACGACACCGTCTTCCTGCTCGACGTCCGGCCTCCCGTCCCCAGTGTCCTCAGTCCTGTGCCGGTTTCCGTGACTGGGGGAGACGTCATGAGTGACCAGGGCGCGGGCGACTTCCTTGTCGTCGAAGATGTCGAAGGCGGCTATGGCGATCTCCAAGTGTTGTTCGGCGCGTCCTTGCGAGTGGGGCGCGGGGAGCCGGTCGCGATGCTTGGCACGAACGGTGCCGGGAAGTCCACGCTCCTTCGCATGATCTGCGGCTTGATGAAGCCGACCGCCGGCAGAATCTGGTTCAAGGGCGAGGATGTCACCGGCATGCGACCGGCGCGTCTTGTCGACATGGGCTTGATCTACATCGCGGGCGGTCGCGCCATCTTCCCGTCGCTCACCGTGCGCGAAAACCTCAAGATGAGCGCGTTTCCCGCGCGTCACCGCAGAGATGAAGTGGCCGCGAGGATGGACGAGGCATTCGAACTCTTTCCGCGCTTGCGCGAGCGCGAAGGTCAGCCGGCGGGGACCCTGTCAGGTGGCGAGCAACAGATGGTGGCAATCGGCCGTGCGCTGGTATCGAAGCCCGAGCTCCTCATGATCGACGAGCTCAGCCTCGGCTTGGCGCCGATCATGCTCGACGTCATCCAAGACATGATCGCGAGGCTGGTCGAGCGTCGGATAACACTCCTGATCGTCGAGCAGTCACTCAACACCGCGGCCACGATCGCGCAGCGGGCCTACTTCATGGAGAAGGGCGCTATCCGGTTCGATGGCCGCATCGACGAACTGATCTCGCGTGGCGACCTCGCCCGCGCCGTATTCCTCGGTGCCGATCCCAACGGCAACGGTTCGGGCGCTCGTCACTCGAAGGCGGGCAACCCTCGCAGCACCTGATTGAACGGCACGTCGCGGTCAAGGGACGGCTCGCGCGGAAGACCCAGGAGCCGCTCGCTCACGATGTTGCGTTGCATCTCGTTGCTGCCGCCTGCGAGGGTCCCGCCGCGTGACCCGAGCCAGACCGTTCCCGCGTTGTCGAGGCGCACGTCCGCACCATCCCAGATGACGCCCTCTGCGCCGAGCGCGGCCAACGAGGTGCGAATGCACTCGTGTTTGGCCACCGAGGCTTGGAGCTTGGACACCGATCCCCACCCGCCTCGGTGGGTGCCGACGCGAAGCCCGGCCATGATGCGGGCGCTCGTGAGCGCGCCGACGACCGATTCGATGTAGGCGTTGGCGAGCTTCGTGGCAACGGCGCCGTTGGTCCGCCTGTGACGCAAGGCCGCGAGGAGGGCCGAGGGACCAAGGAGCCCATCGGAGGCCGTCGGGTCCTCGCCCGACAGACGGGGGCCGAGGTGGCCGTAGCCGATGCTGCCGGCGGCGTTGCGCTCGTGCAGCAGCAGCGTTTGCGCCACCGCCCAGCCGGTTCCCTCCTCGCCGATGAGGTTCTCCGTCGGGAGGACGACGTCGTCGAAGAACTCCTGGCAGAAGTCGCCGGCCTCTCCGCTGGCGGCCCGAATCCGCTCGATCGTCAGGCCGGGTGTACCTCTGAGCGGAACGGCGACCGTGGACAGCCCGCGATGCTTTGGCACGTCCCAGTCGGAGCGACACAGACACAATCCGTAGTCGGCGACGTGGGCACCGGTGCTCCACATCTTTGCGCCGTTGAGCACGTACACATGCCCGTCGCGCGTGAGCCGGGTCGTCGCGCCGGCCATGTCCGAGCCACCGCGAGGCTCGGACAAGAGCTGGATCCACACGTCGTCCCCGCGGAGCAACGCCGGCAGGAACCGCAACTTTGCTTCGTGGGACCCGTGTTCGAGGATGGTCGGCCCGAGCATGCCAACCGACACCAGGTGGTCATAGCCCGCAGGCACCTGCCGCAGGAGATCAGCGGCGCAATCGAAGAACGCCTTCTGGTGCTCCAGCGTGAGGCCCGCACCCCCGTACTCGCGGGGAAAGGCTATCCCGGCAAAACGGTTGTCGAACAACAGCCGTTGAAGTGCGTGGCTGTCGAGGGGTGGGTCCTCCACCGACGGCAACGCGGAGGCCATCCATGCTCGAGTCCGCGTGCGGAAGGCCTCAACCGACTCCATGGTCATCTCGTCGCTCAGCCCCGCAACCACGTGATGACCTGCTCCTTGTGATCCTCGGGTGTCCCGTAGAGCGCTCGGTCGAGTGTCGCGCGCCGGTTGTAGAGATGGATGTCGTGTTCCCAGGTGACGCCGATGCCGCCCGTGATCTGGACGCAGTCGTCCACGACATCCGGGCAGTGCTCGCCGACGTATGCCTTGGCGATCCGAGCGAGGTGAAGGGACTCGGGGTCCTCGTCGTCTATCGCTTGGGCCAGCGCGTCAGTCACCGCCTTGGAACCCTCGAGCCACACCGTCATGTCCGCGATGCGGTGCTTGAGTGCCTGAAACGACACAATCGGGCGACCGAACGCATGGCGACTACTGCCGTACTCCAGCGTGAACTCGAGGGTTCGCTGGGCGACACCGACCAGTTCGGCGCACTGGAGCGCGATCGCGAGCTGGACCTGTCGCTCGACGGCAGGGCCTGCGCCCGCGACGGTGCCGAGGACGGCAGAAGTCGGGACCCGTGTTCCGTCGAAAGTGACCAGACCGAAGCGACGCGTCATGTCGATGCTGCGGCCGGGCGTGACCGTGACACCGTCGGCGTTGGCTGCGACGAGCGCTTGGGTGAGGCCGTCGTCAGTGCGCGCCGTTACGAGAAAGTGATCAGACGTGGTTGCCGCCTCGACGTAAGCCTTGGTGCCGGTCAGCACCATGATGTCGCCGTCGAGGACGGCTCTCGTCATGAACGAGGCTGGGTCCCACACGTCACCGGGCTCGGCGAGCGCCCAGGACGCGATCGAATCGCCGCTTGCGAGCGCTGGCAACAGGTCGGCGCGCTGGGTTGCTGTGCCCTCCCACAGGAGCGCCGCGGCAACGACGCTCACCGGTAGGAACGGACCCGGCGCGACCATCCGGCCCATCTCCTCGGCGACGATCACGGCGTCACGCGTCGGGATCGGTGATATTCCGCCACCGCCAACTTCCGGTCCGAAGAGCGAGGTCCATCCGAGCTCAGCCGCCTCGCGCCACCACGAGCGCTCGAAGCCGTCGTGGGATTCGTAGAGCTGCCTGACAACCAGGAGCGGCACCCGGGCCTCGAGGAATCGTCGCGTGGTGTTGCGAAACGCCTCCTGCTCCTGGCTGAGCTCGACGTTCACGCGACCTCAATCAGCAGGCCGGCCCGGCGCGCTCAAGCCGCGAAGGATGAACGTCTGGTACCAGTCGATCATCGCGTCGTAGGACAGCCGCCCAGCTGGCCGGTACCACCGGTGGGTGTTGTTCAAGAGGAAGAAGATGTTGTGCAGGGCGACGCTCGGATCAAGGGATCCGTCGAAGGAACCCTCCGCGATTCCCTGCTCGATGACAGCTCGGACGAACGCGTTGCACGCGTCCCTGAGCGGACGCACGGCGTCCAGCTGGCTGGGTTCGAGTGAACGAAATTCGCGTTCGAGCACCGCGAGTGGGTTGTTGCTGAGCACCATCTTGTCGATCCAGCGCACAATGAACGCGGCAAGACGTGTGGGTCCGTCGGATGCTGCAACGGCGTCGTCCTCCTCGAGCGTCGCGACCGCTTGGGTGTAGGCGCGCTCGATGAGGGCCAGGAGCAGATCTTCCTTCGACTTGATGTAGTAGTAGAGGCTGCCCTGGTTCAAGAGCCCAGCTCGCTTTGCGATCTCCCGAACCGTCGCGGCCTCGTAGCCCTTCTGGAAGAAGACCTCCGCCGCAATGGTGAGGATCTCGTTCCACCTGGTCTCGTTCAATGTCCCGCGCGGGGCGAACGCCGCGGTCGTGGCCCGCTTCATCTCCCCCGACTCGAGTCCGGGTGCGGACTCGGACGCGCTGGCGTCGGATGTCACCTCGACCGGCCGTCGTTCGTCGCGCGGATCGCCTTGACAGTCACGGTTCAATCATAGTGAACTCTGAATCAAACGGTTGTTTCATACACGATATTGCCCCCCCGGAGGCCGCTCGACCGGCCGGATTCCGAGGGTGCGTCGTCGGTTGTTGCCGGGGGTAGCCATGACGCTGGTCGAAGAGTCACCGTCGTCCCAGGGGTCGCTCGCCCGACTCGGCGGAGGTCAGTCCGCAACGGAGACCGGCCCGGCCGGCACCGCCCAGATCGGTCTCGACGAGTTGCGACTCAGCCCCTCGCTGCGGGCCGGTGGCATCGACACCGGGCACGTCGAGGCGCTCAAGGAGCTGGAGGGGCGCTGGCCGCCGATCGTGGTCTCGAGCTCCGATCGAACCGTGGTGGACGGACTTCACCGAGTCCATGCCGCGCTCGGCCTCGGCTTGCGGCGGGTGACGTGCACGTACTTCACCGGCGACGAGGACGAGATCTATGTGGAGTTCGTGCAGCGCAACACCGCGCACGGGCTTCCGCTTTCGTTCGCAGAGCGTGAGGCGGCGGCTGGTCGCCTGCTTCGTCGCCATGCCGATTGGTCCGACCGGCGGATCGCGTCCACCTGCGCGCTCGCACCGGCGACCGTTGCCCGGTTGCGCAGGGCGCCGGCGACCACGGGGCTCCCTGCCAAGCCGTGTTCAACTGCCTGCCGTGAACAGCTGGCCACCCGGGTCGGGCGAGACGGTCGGATCCGTCCTGTCGACCCTGGGGCCGTCCGGATCCGCATCGCGGAAGCACTCCGCAGCGATCCTGAGGCCTCCCTACGTCAGATCGCGTCCCGGATCGGGACATCGCCGGCGACCGTCCGCAGCGTGCGATTCCAGCTCGCAGCCGAAAACGTGGTCCGTGATCACGACGATGCGACGGGGGCGACTGGACTGCATCAAACGGACCCCCGCGCTTCATCCGCTGAGGACACGCTCGTCGACCGATCGCTCGCGACGCGCAGCGGCTGGGCCCCTGACCGTGCCGTCTTGTCCACCGACGAGGGGAGCGACTTCGCAGCTTGGTTCACTCGAACCGCGGTTGACGACAGCTGGTGGTCGCTCGTCGGCGCGGTGCCGGTCAGCCGCATCTACGAGATCGCCGACGAGGCTCGGATGCGAGCCGGTCGCTGGCACGATTTTGCCCGTGCCCTCGAGGCGCGTGCGAAGCCCAGGTAAGGGGCTTGCGACTCGCGGTCTGCTTCGCATCGCGACGGCTTGACCATGACGACATCACGCTCCACGATCGCCCCGATGGCTGACAGATCCGAGGCAGCGGAGTCGCTGTTTCCGCCGTACGCGCCGACGTTGCCCGCCCTGTTGGCGCAGGCGTTGACAGACTTCCGCGATCAGGAGTTTCTCATCGGTGCCGACCGGAGGCTCACCTATCGGCAAGCCGATGACGAGTCAGCGCGCGTGGCGCTCGGGTTGCTCGCGCTCGGCGTCGGCAAGGGGACCAGGGTCGGCATCATGATGCCGAACTCGCCCGACTGGGTGATCTGCTTCCTCGCCGTGGCCCGGATCGGCGCGCTGGCCGTGCCGATCAGCACCCTCTACCAGGCGCCGGAACTCGCGTGGGTGCTTGCGCACGCCGACGTACAGATCCTGCTCATGGTCGATCGCTACCTCAACCACGATTATGTCGAGCGGTTGCAGGCGATCCCCGGTTTCCCCGACCAGCAATCCCCCGAGTTGGTGCTTCGCCGACTTCCCTTCCTCCGACGAGTCGTGGTGTGGGGGACTGCGGAGCAGCCGTGGGCGCAACGCGGACCCGACTTTCTCGTGTCGCGCGGCCTGTCGGACACGCGGTTCGACCGCGAGTTCCTCGACTCGGTGGAAGCAACAGTGGCGCCCGCCGACGACCTCATGATCATCTACACCTCGGGCAGCACCGTGGAGCCGAAGGCGGTCGTCCACACCCACGCCGCCGCCATCCGACTCAGCTATGCCCTGCAAGCCTCGGGCTGGGGCGACGTGCGTCTGGGCGATCGCCTCTACAGCACCGCACCGTTCTTCTGGGTCGGCGGGCACAACTCCTATCTCTTGCCAGCGCTCTTCACCGGGGCATGTCTCGTGCTTCCGACATCACCCGACCTGGACGACGTCCTCGATGCCTGCGAACGAGAGCAGGTGACGATCGTGCTGGCTGGGATGCCACAATTGAAGGCGCTCGGCGAGCGCGCCGCGAGTCGAGGCGTCAGGACGCGGTTCCGCACGCTGCAGGATCAGGTTGACGCAAACGGTGCACCGATCCCTCACGAACTCGTCCCGAACGTGCTCGGCATGACCGAGACGTTCGGGCCCCACGGGCTCGAGCGGCGGGGCACGCGCCTCCCCCCGGAGAAGGCTGGTGCCTTCGGGCGTTCCCTCCCCGGCCTGGAGCGCAAGGTGGTCGACCCGACCACCGGCGAGGAGTGTGGTCCCGGCGAGTCAGGCGAGCTGTACGTGCGTGGCTACTCCGTCATGCGGGGCTTCTACAAGCGCTTGCCCGAGGAGACGTTCCAGGCCGACGGCTACTACGCAACCGGCGACCGGTGCCGCATCGACGCCGACGGCTTCCTCTACTTCGAGGGCCGCTTCGGCGAGATGATCAAGACGAGCGGCGCCAACGTCTCGCCACGAGAAGTCGAGGTGGCGTTGGAGCGCGAGGTGGCGATTCGCGAAGCAGCGGTCTTCGGCGTCCCCGATCCTGGTCGTGGGGAAGCCGTGGTCGCCGTCGTCGTCCCGATGACAGGAGCGAGCATCGATCGCGATCAGCTTCTCGATCGACTCAAGGACCAACTGTCCCATTACAAGGTTCCGCGCTTCGTGTTCACGATGGACTACGACGACATCCCGCGTACCAACACCTCCAAGGTGCGGAAGCAGATGCTCAGGGACTTGGTCATCGACCGTTGGGAGCAGCTCACCGGGCCCGCCCACTAGGCCGGTGATTGTGGCGTGAGGGCGAACTCTCGACGTCACAACAGGTCTTGCGCACGAGCTCGCGCGAATGCAGTCGGAAGTAACGTGGCCGTGACCGGAGCGAGATCGACAAGATGAGGAGTTCGATCGTGCAGTTCGTTCAGTACCAGGTCGTCGACAAGGTCGGCGTGATCACGCTCGATCGCGGCGACAAAGCGAACGCGCAGACAACCGCACTGCTCACCGAACTCGACAGTTGCTGGGACCGAGCTGTCGCCGACACCGGCGTCAACGTCATCCTGCTGCAAGCAAACGGCCGCCATTTCTCGGCTGGCATGGACCTGAGTCGCAACGACGGCCTTGGAAGCGAGGCATCATCTCCACCGGGGAGCGGGTATTACAACGCCGCCTCGCTGCACTTCTTTGGCAACACCCTGGCGTGGCGCAACGCACCGAAACCGTCGATTGCTGCCGTTCAGGGCAAGTGCGTGGCCGCAGGCCTGATGCTGTGCTGGCCGTGCGACCTGATCATTGCCGCCGACAACGCTGAATTCTCCGATCCGACCATGCGGATGGGGCTCGCCGGGATTCAATACATGGCGCATGCATGGGAGCTCGGGCCGCGCAAGGCCAAGGAAATGTTGCTTCGCAGCACCCCGATCTCGGCGCAAGAGGCGGAGGACCTCGGGATGGTGAACAAGGTCGTGCCCCTCGCCGATCTCCGCGATGAGGCCATGAGCTGGGCTCGCGACATCGCGTGCCTCGATCCCACGATGGCGGCGCTCATCAAGCGCGGGATCAACGCAGCCATCGACGGCCAAGGGTTCTCGGCGTCATTGACGCAGGGGTTCGACCTCCAAGAGCTTGGCTACGCCTTGCAAGCCGCGACGCGCGCCAGCGCGGACGGCGATGGGGCGACGGACCTGTTGGAGCACATGCGGGAGACGAACGCGGACATCGCTCGGCGCGAGACGAGCGACACGCAGGCCCTGCCGCGTCCCTGACGTCGCACGACGGCGGTCTCGCCTTCGCTCACCAAACCAGCATCAGGTCCTTCACCGAGCGGAGGCCTGGCGGGTACACGAGGTCTTCGCACCCCGGTTTCAGACCGTAATCCGGAATGCGGCGATGCCATTCGCGGAGCGTGACGCGCAATTCGCGTCGAGCGAGATGTCGTCCCAGGCAGCGGTGGACGCCCGCCCCGAAAGCTATGTGGTTGTTGGCATCGCGGTCGAACCGCACGTCGAACGGGTCGTCGAACACCGACGGGTCGACGTTCGCGGCCCCGTAACTGACTTGCACGATGGCGCCTGCGGGGACGCGGTGATCTTGAACGAGAGTGTCTTCGGTGGCGATGCGGGGTGCGCCGGATGGCACGGGTGACTCCCATCGCAGCATCTCCTCGACCGCCCCCGGGATGACGGCGGGGTTCGCGACGATCTGGCGTTGATGGTCCGGGTGTCGAGCGAGGAACGCGTAGAAGCAGCTCAGCGTGTCGCTCACGGTGTCCAGCCCGGCCATGACGAACAAGAAGCAGATGTCGAGGATCTCCTCCCGGCTCAGACGCTCACCGTCGATCTCGGTCGTCAGGAACCCCGTCAACATGTCGGCCTGAGGTCTTGCGCTTCGATCCTCGAGGATCTCGTCGAAGTAGTCGTAGATCCGTGCCCCGGTCTGCCGTTGGATCGCGAGCCGCTTGTCGGGGTCGAGCTCGACGGCGTCGTCAGCAGCACCCGGACGCATGATCCCGTCGCGCATCTCGAGGATTGAGTCGAGCTCCTCCCACGGCAGGCCGAACAAGCCGAGGAACACCGAGGCCGGGAACACCTCGGCGTACTCCTTGGAGAAGTTGCACTCTCGACGGCCGATGAAACCGTCGATGAACCGGTTCGCCCGCTCGCTGAGGTCGTCCTCGATGGCGTCCATCCGCCGCGGTGCGAAGAGGGGGTCGAGGATCTTGCGGTACTTCGTGTGCTGCGGCGGATCGACGTTGAGCGGGATCAGGGGTCGCACGTTTCCGAGGTCCAGCGGGGCGGCGTTCGAGAACAGGTCGTGACGCCGCAGGATGTAGCTCGTCGTCTCGCGTCGGGCCGAGTGGAAGAAGCCCGGCATCACCTCGAAGAACCCGCCCTGCTCGATCCGCTGGGCGTATCCGTGCTGCGGAGCAGCGAGGTCGAGCAGGTCCTCGACGGAAACGGTCGCGGCCATCGCCGCGGCCCGCTTGGTTTCCTCGGTCAAGGGCTCTTGTGACATGTCGTCCCCGTTCGCGGCGTGTACGCCGACGATAACGGTCGAGTCGCCTCGACGGATCGCTCGCGCGCTGCGGTCGCGACCGATCAGGCGATCGTCGTGCCCAGGTGGCCGGCTGGAGCGTGCCTCATACCACCCACGGGTAGTCGTCCGCGGGTTCGTAGACGATCCCCCGTGCCAGCAGGTCGTCGATCACCTCTCCCGAGTACCCGATGCGCTCCATCACCTCACGGGTGTGCTCGCCGACGAGCGGCGGGGGACCGAAGGGCCCGGTCGGCGCGTCGGAGAAGTCGATCAGGGTCCCGAACTGCCTGATCAGCCCGAGCGTCGGGTGGGTGTACTCGGTGACCAGGCCAAGGCGCTCGTTGTCGCCGTCGTGGAGTGCCAGCTCGCCGTCGTTCGTGTCGATCGAAACCGCGCATGGGATCCCGGCGTCCCGGAAGAGGTCACGCCAACTGACGGCGGTACGCGTGAGAAACGCGCGCTCGAGATCCAGTTCGATCTCGGTCCGTGCGGCGATTCGTGTCGCGCGGTCCTCGTAGCGCGGCCCGAGGTGTTCCACACCGAGCAGCCGGCACATCGAGCTCCAGTGGCCGGTGCCGTGGGCGACGACCTGGATCCAGCTGTGCTGCGTCTCGTACAGACGGTGACACGGCGACACGCCCGTCTGGGCGCGATCGAGCGACGGTCGGGTCGGCCCAGGGTTCCCGTCGACGAGGAACACGTCAGATCCGAAGACGGCGGCCCCGTTGAGCAGCGATGTCCACAGGTCCTGACCTTCTCCCGTCCGGCGTTGATGGAAGAGTGCGGCCAGGACGCCGATCACCGACACCATGGCGTTCGCCGTGTCAGTCATCCCGAACCGCAGATACAGCGGTGCGTTGTCGGCGGCGACAGGACCCGCTTCGTACTCGAGGCCACTCGCCGCCTGAAAGAGCGGGTCCAGCCCACCGAAGTCCGAAAGCGGGCCGTCAGCACCGTAGGCATAGGTGTTGCAGTGGACGAGCCGAGGATTCCGCGCCCGCAGCACCTCGTAGTCGATGCCGAGTCGCGCCGCTGTGCCCTTGGTCATGTTGTGGTGGACGACGTCGGCGATCTCGGCGAGCCGCAGGACGATCTCGCGACCTTCAGAAGTCTTGAGATCGACGGCAACATCCTTCTTGCCCCGCTGGCAACCGATGAACGGCATGCCCGCCATCCGCATGGCGTCGCCCCGTACCGGCTCCACCTTGATGACCTCTGCGCCGAGGTCGCCGAGCAACATGGCGCCGTACGGTCCGGCCAGGTACTGACCGAGGTCGAGAACGACGACGCCGCTCAGCGGGCCCACGGGCTCGCCTTCACTGGACGCCGTTCTGGACGATTCCGGCCGCGATCAACGCGTCGACGTCGGCGTCGGACATCCCGCTCTCGGTGAGTACCTCTCGACTGTGCTCACCGATTCGCGGTTGGCCGCCGCGGACGGCGCCCGGAGTCCTGGTGAGCACCGCTGGGACGCCGACCTGGGTGGTCGCACCGAGGTCGGCGTCATCCACCTCGACCGCCATGCCGTTCGCCAGGAACTGCGGGTGTCGGAACAGTTCCGTCATCGGAACGATGGCCTCTGCGCCGAGCTTGGCATTGCGAAATGCGTCGATCAGCTCCTTCCGGTCCCAGTTGCGGTAGGCATCGCGGAGTCGGGCCTCGTGTCGGGCGCGCGCGGCAGGGTCCCGCATCAGTTCGGCGACATCGACCGGCTGGATGCCGAGGACATCTTCGACGGTGCGCGTCGGTGTGAGCCCCGAGATCGTCGCTGCGTGGACCCATTCACCATGCGCGCATTCAAAGATCGAACCCTGGTGGATTCCAGGTGGATACGACTTCTGCATGACGCTCCGCAGGCTCGCGTCACTTCGCTCCTGCTCCTGCCAGATCTGCGTCGTGTAGGCCAAGACGCCCTGGTAAAGGGATGTCTGCACGTGCTCGCCCCGGCCGGTCGACTCGCGTCGGACCAGCGCGGCAAGCACACCGGCTGCGACGAGGAAGCACGTGGCCATGCTTGGCGCCGGGAAGTGCAAGAACACGGGACCCCGCCGCCATCCGGGCTGTTCGTGCTGCATCCCCGAGCACGCTTGCACGAGCGAGTCCCAACCCGGCTGGTTCGCAAAGCGATGGCCTGGCGGGTACGCCGGCGCCGAGCAGTACACGAGTCGCGGGCGTGTGGGGAAGATGTCGTCGTAGGCCAACCCGAGGCGGCCCATCGTTCCCGGGCTGAAGGTTTCGACCAGTACGTCGCTGCTGTCGCAGAGGCGAAGGAACGTCTCTTGGCCGGCTTCCTGTTTGAGGTCCAAGACGATCGAACGCCGGCCGCGATTCCACACGCGGTAGCCGGGGTGCGCGCGGAAGGGATCTCCGCCAGGTGGCTCGACCTTGATCACGTCAGCGCCGAGGTCGGCGAGCAGCATGACGCCGACCGGGCCGGCGATGCCCCAACTCAGGTCGAGCACGCGTACGCCCCGGAGCGGACCGTCGGCCTGGTTCACCGATCGACTACCTGGGCAACGCATCGCGCGGTGAGCATCCGTGGGCCTTCGATGCGGGCGAACCTACCAACACCGCTCCGCCGTGCACTCGCGCGTCCGGCAGGTGCGCGCCCATGCCGGATGAAGGCGATGAGTCGGCCGCGCATACTGTCGATTCGTGTTCGTCTCCAAGAAGATGCCCGACGTCCTGCGGCTCGTGCCCATCGGCGCTGGGACATACTCGGCGCCGTCCGAGGACCGTCCCCAGGCGGCGCGCGACGTTGTGTTCGGCGGCCAGATCCTTGCTCAGATGATCATCGCTTCCGCGATGGCGCGTGACTTCACCAAAGAGGTGAAGTCGATCCACACGATATTTGCCCGCCCGGGAAGCCTTTCAGAGCCCCTCATCTATGAGGTCGAATCGATGCAGGACGGGCGGACGTTCGGCAGCGACACCGTGACGTGTCGCCAAGCCGGCAAGATCGTGGCTCGGGGTTTGATCCTGCTCAACGTGGACGAGCCGAACGTCATCTCCCACGTGACCGTGCGGCCGCCCGACGTACCGCGTCCGGGTCCTGGCGTTGCGGTTGCCGATGCTCGCGTTGTCCCAGGCGCCGAAGCCGTCATCTGTGGTCGCATCGACTCGGCCGACCAGGACGCCGCGTCAGCCGCGCTCGCGGTGTGGACCCGATACCCCAAGGGCGCGGAATCGGTGTTGGTCCACCAGGCGGTGTTGTCGTGGGCGAGCGACGGATACCTGATCGGCGCCGCGATGGCGCCGCACCCCGAGTACCGCGAAGACATGGCCCATCACACGGTGTCGACGGGCGTCGTGAGTCACACGGTCAACTTCCACGACCGCTTCGATGTCGCTGAGTGGCTGCTCCTCGCGCACGAGGGCGTCTGGGCCGGGCGCGGGAGGGCGTTCGGTCGCGGCAACGTGTTCGCTGGCGATGGGCGGCTCGTGGCCACATTTACGCAAGACAGCATGATCCGCGCCTTTGCCGACGGAAGCCACGACCACATCGCGTCGAACCGTCGTCTATGACGCGGCACACGCTAGGTGGCGTTGTGCATCGTCCGGTTCCAGGGCATTCCCCGATCGAGGGCAGGCTCACGGGGGAGCCCGAGCACCCGATCGCCGATGATGTTGCGCTGGATCTGATCGGTACCGCCAGCAATCGCGAGCGCAGGACTCCGGACGCAGGCCAGGGCCAGCGGCTCGTCGACTCCCCACGGGTGTGGTTCGTCTTCGCCGTATCCATCGAGGAGCCCGCCATGGCCCTCGAGCAGCGCAGGCGCCCACTCGGCGAGGCGGCGACTGGTCACCGACATCGCAAGCTTTGCGAGCGAACCCTCCGGCCCGGAGCGACCTTCGGCGCGAAGTGCGTCGGCACGCAATTGCAAGAGGCGGACGACTTCGACCGCCGCCCAGTGGCGCATCAACTCTGCCTTGAGGACGCGCGCCGTCGTCGAATCCTTGTCCCGTCGCGCCTGCCAGGCCGCCACGACAGTCGCAATTGCCCCGCCGCCTCGACCCTCGGCCTTGGGGATGTTGTAGCGCTCATATCCGAGCGTCTGTTGGGAGACCGCCCATCCTTCGTTGACCGGGCCGAGGCGCTCGGTATCCGGGATGTGAACATCGGTGAGAAAGACCTCACAGAAGTGCTTGCCGCCGTCCATCTGCCGAAGAGGACGCACCTCGACGCCGCTGGTCCGCATGTCGAGTACGAACTCGGTCAGCCCACCGTGCTTGGGCGCGTCGGGGTCGGTACGGGCGAGCAAGATGGCGATGTCGGCAGACTGCGCGCCCGACGTCCACACCTTCTGGCCGTTGACCACCCACTCGTCTCCATCTCGAACCGCGCGGGTGGCCAACGACGCGAGGTCGGACCCCGATGCCGGCTCGCTGAAAAGCTGGCAACCGAGCAGCTCAGCGGTGAACAAGGGTCGCAGGTACCACCGCTTCTGTAGCTCGGTACCGAAGGTGACGATCGTTGCTGCGCCCTGGCCTGCTGCGATGGCGTTGGTGATTCGGCCGCTCGGGGGCGCGCCGGCCGCGGCCAGCCGTTCGTCGACCAATGTCTGGAGCGACAGCGGCTGGTCGAGCCCGCCGTACCCGCGCGGGAACCATACGTAGGCAAGGCCGGCGTCGAATTGCGCGCGCAGGAACGTGACCGGATCGGTCGATCGCGGCGGGTGATCCGAGAGCAACCGAGTGAGCGTGGCATCGACAAGCGCCGGGTCCTCGTCGGACATGTGCTCACCCTAGGGAGCTGGTCGCCCGGTGGCGGATGCCGCGCGCGTCGGCGGGCCGGCGGACGCGGTTCCTCTATACATGACCTGGGCGAAACGTGAATCGAGCCGTCGAGCCCCTTGGCTTGGAATCGGAGGTGTAGGCGATGGCTGAAGCGGTGTGGATCCTCGGGATCCACATGACCAAGTTCGGGAAGCACCCGGACAAGGACAGCGTCGATCTCGCCTCCGATGCCGCCCTGGCTGCTCTGGCCGACGGCGGTGTGGCAATGCGTGACATCGACGTCATCGCCGCCGGCAACGTCATGGGCGGCGGCATCGGCCAATTCCTGCAGAAGCAGATCGGCCAGACCGGTATCCCCGTCTACAACGTCAGCAACGCGTGTGCCACTGGCGCCACTGCGCTGCGGGTTGTCGTGATGTCGATCAAGTCAGGTGAGTCGGACCTCGGGCTCGCGGTCGGGGTCGAGAAGTTGGCCGGCGCCGGCCTGCTGGCCGGAAGCTCCCGGGACGCCGACGGCGATCGGTGGACCCCGCAAGGTCGGTTCGGCGCGGTTGCCCCACTCGACGGACGCGTCGGAACGGAGACCATGCCGGCCGTCTTCGCCCAGATCGGGCAGGAGTACGGGCACAAGTACGGCGAAGCATCCTTCGAGCTGTTCGCCAGAATCAGCGAGAAGAACCACGCCCACTCGACGCTCAACCCCCTCGCGGCCTACCAGAAGAAGATGACCCTCGAGGAAATCATGAACGACGTCATGATCGCCTATCCGAACACGCGACCGATGTGCTCGGCCAACTGTGACGGCGCGGCCGCAGCAGTCGTCGTGAGCGATTCCAAGCTCAAGACCCTCTCGGTGGACCAACGACGTCGGGCGGTCAAGATCACGGCGTCAATCATGACAACCGATCCGTGGCAGGAAGCCTGCCAGGTCCTTCCCGACGTGAACACGCTGACGCGCAACGCCGCGCAGCAGGCCTATGAGCAGGCGGGTATCGGACCGGACGACCTGGACCTCGTCGAGCTTCACGACTGCTTCGCGACCGCCGAGCTCGTGCATTACGAAAATCTGATGCTCTGCGAGGCGGGCGGCGCCGTGGACTTCTTCAACAGCGGTGCGCCGTGGCGCTCAGGTCGTACGCCGGTGAACGTGTCAGGCGGCCTGCAGTCCAAGGGACATCCGATCGCGGCTACCGGCATCGCGAACGTCTGGGAGATCTGCACGCATCTGCGGAGTGAGGCTGGTCCTCGACAGATACCTGCGGCACGGGTCGGGCTCGCCCACGTGATCGGCCTGGGGAGCGCGTGTGGCGTGCACATCCTCGAGCGCGCAGTCAGCGCGTCGGCATGACCGCGCACGGAGAGCGAGTTTGAGCGAACGACTAGCCTCCCAGGGTTCGTCGAAGGAGGCCAAGCGGTGACCGACTACAAGTACGTCACGTACGAGACGTTCGACGAGGGCTCGATCGCACGGATCATGCTCAATCGGCCGGACTCCCGAAACGCCCAACACCGGGGTCTCCTCGTCGAGTTGAACGACGCCTTTCTGGCTGCCGAGGCCGACGACGACGTTCGCGTCGTGATCCTGGGCGGCGCCGGGCCGCTGTTCTCCTCCGGGCACGACATGGGATCGGAGGAGGCACTCGCCGAGCGCGCACCGGGGCCTCGCCAGGATCCCACCATGCGCATCAACGGCGGGACCCGCCAGGGCGCCGAGAACCGGATGCTCCAGGAGTGGCACTACTTCTACGACAACACCCGACGCTGGAGAAATCTGCGCAAGATCACAATCGCTCAGGTGCAGGGCACGGTCTACGCGGCAGGACTGATGCTCATGTGGGCGTGCGACCTCATCGTCGCTGCCGAGAACGCCCAGTTCGCCGACGTGGTGGGCACTCGGCTCGGCATGTGCGGTGTCGAGTACTTCGCGCATCCCTGGGAATTCGGCCCGAGGAAGACCAAGGAGCTGATGCTCACCGGGGACTCGATGGACGTCGACGAGGCGCACGCCCTCGGGATGGTCTCCAAAGTCTTCCCGGTCGGCGAATTGGCGGATCGAACTCTCGAATTCGCGCGTCGGATCGCGACCATGCCAACCATGACGGCGCTCCTCATCAAGGAGTCTGTCAACCAGACCGTCGACAACATGGGTTTCTACAACTCCCTACAGGCCTGCTTCACGCTCCACGAGCTGAATCATGCGCACTGGGCCGAGATCCACGAGAACAACTACCCGATCGCGCTGCCCGAAGACGGCATGGATTGGCGATCCGCGCCGCCCGTGGTCCCGGCGCTGAAGAACATGGTCAGCGGCCCGCAGCCAGCCAAGCGTTAGCGACCACGGGCACAGCTTCGTGAACGCCCTCGAAGGCCGGGTCGCGATCATCACGGGAGCCGGACGTGGCATCGGCCGGGAGCACGCGCGTCTGTTCGCGGCCGAGGGCGCCATGGTCGTGGTGAACGACTTCGGTGGCAATCCGGACGGTACCGGCTCCGACCGCGGTCCGGCGCAAGCGGTGGTGGACGAGATTCGTGACTCCGGAGGTGAAGCGACCGCCAACTACGATGATGTTGCGTCGTGGGACGGCGCCCAGCGATTGGTGCGCACGGCCGTCGATTGGTTCGGCGATCTGCATGTGTTGGTGAACAACGCCGGCATCTTGCGGGACCGGATGCTCGCCAACATGAGCGAGGCCGAGTGGGATGCCGTCATCAACGTCGTCCTGAGGGGCCATTTCTGCCCGACCCGCTGGGCTGCCGCGTACTGGCGGGAGCGGTCGAAGGATGGACATGAGGTCAAGGCCTCGGTCATCAACACTTCCTCGGCGTCCGGCCTCTTCGGCAACGCCGGACAGACCAACTATGGAGCGGCGAAGATGGGCATCGCCGCGCTCACGATCATCGCCAGCAAGGAGCTCGAGCGCTACGGCGTGCGGGTCAACGCGATCGCGCCCGCGGCACGCACCCGTCTCCTCGGCGCGGGTGGCGACGCCGACCAGGAGCGCATCCCCGAGGCATTCGACGAGATGGACCCCGCCAATGTCTCGCCCTTCGTGGCCTACCTCGCCACCCGTGACTGCCCAGTGAACGGTCGCGCCTTCATGGTCTGGGGAGGCCATGTGCAGTTGTTCCAACCGTGGGCGATCGTCGACAAGATCGAAAAGGCCGGGCGATGGACCGTCGAAGAGCTCACCGAGGCGGGCGAGCGTCTGGCGCACTATCCCTTCCAGCTGAACAATCCGTTCGAATTCTGAACCGACGCGCGCGACCGATGTTCGCCGTCAGCCGATGAGCCCCACCGGTACGTTGTGAGGCGAATGCGACCACTTCCGAAGGAGTGACGCCGTGCAACTTGAAGACATGATCCTCGTCAGCGTGGATGACCACCTGGTCGAGCCACCGTCGATGAGCGAGTACTTCGACGATCACTTTCCCGAGAAGTATCGGGATCGAGTTCCGCGGGTGATCCGCCGGCCGGACGGTACCGACGCGTGGCTCGTCGAGGGAAACGAGGTCTCGAGCTTCGGGCTGAACGCCGTTGCCGGTCGTGTTCCCGAGGAGTGGGGCAACGATCCCGGCAACTTCGAGGAGGTACGCGCCGGGACCTGGGACGTGCACGAGCGCATTCGTGACATGAACGTGAACGGCGTCCTCGGATCGATGTGCTTCTCGTCGTGGCCCGGACTGGGCGGGCAATACTTCCTGCAAAGTGGTGACCGGGAGTTGGCCGCGTGCATGATCCGCGCCTACAACGATTGGCACCTGGAGGAGTGGGCTGGTGCCTATCCCGGCCGGTTCATCCCGCTCGCGCTCTCTGGATTCATGCTCGGACCCGATTGGATGGCGGGTGAGATCCGCCGGGTCGCCGAGAAGGGCTGCCATGCGATCTCGTTCCACTCCGACACTCACCGATTCGGACTGCCCGACCATCACGGAGACGAATGGGATCCGGCGTGGCAGGCCTGCCAGGAGACCGATTCGGTCATGGTGTTCCATTTCGGGGGCATGCCGCAGTTCATGCCGCGTTCTCCCTTCGACACGCTCATCCACACCACGCCGCTCACCACCGGGGTGTTCGCCTCCGAGCTGCTCTGGTCTCCCGTCCTCCGGAAGTTCCCGACGGTGAAGTTCGCGCTGGCCGAAGGTGGGATCGGGTGGATCCCGTACTGGCTCGAGCGCGCCGACTACACCTACCAGCGACATCGCTACTGGACGGGGCAGGACTTCGGGGACACGCTGCCGAGCCACGTCTTCAGGGACCGCGTGTTGACCTGTTTCATCGACGACTCGACGGGCCTCCGGATGCGTCACGACATCGGCGTCGACCACATCGCCTGGGAGTGCGACTACCCGCACTCGGACTGCACGTGGCCCAATGCCCCAGAGGCGGCATGGAAGTCGTTCCAGGAAGTGGGGGTGCCCGACGAGGAGATCCACAAGATCACTTGGGAGAACGCCTGCCGCTTCTACAACTTCGATCCGTTCGCCCACCGCCCGCGCGAGCAGTGCACCGTCGGAGCCCTTCGCGTCGAGGCCGGTGACGTCGACACGACCCCTCGGAGCTACCCGAAGCGAGGAGCTGGCGGGCCGCCGCGGGCCGAGCTGCCGACCTAGGTATAAGGCCGAACAGACTCAGTACCCGCGACAGTGCACCACTTCGAGCTTCTGGCCTCGGGGACGCGTGACGATGAAGAGGTGGACGTCGGCGACGCGCTCGGCCGTCTGGCCGCCGTGCGAGCCGCGGATCCGGTTCAAATGGCCTTCGGCCTGCCAGAGCTCCATGGCGGTGGCGGCTTGGGCTGGGTCCCATTCCCAGCCGGTTGAGCCTCCGCCCTCGCCGGCGGCCGCGCCTTGGATAACGGTGGTGACGCGGATGCCATCGCGTTCGACCTCAGTCCGCAGCACCCGCCCGAACGCCTCGAGTCCGGCCTTCGTTGACACGTACATCGACAGCATGGGGAAGGGATCGAGCGTCGCCTCGCTCGAGGTATTGATGATGTCGCCACCGCTGGCGGCGCGAAGCAGCGGAATCGCAGCGCGACAGGTGTAGACGGGGCCGAGAAGGTTGGTGTGGACCTGGGTGCGCACGTCATCGTCCGAGAGGTCTTCAACGGGACAGGGCCGGTAGACGGCTGCGTTGTTGACGAGGATGTCGAGCGTGCCGAAGCGGTCAGCGATCTGAGCGAACGCGGCCCTGACGCCGGCGGGATCGCCGACGTCTGTCGGGATCGCGATCGCGGAGCTGCCCAATTCCCCCGCAAGGGCGCGCAGCCGGTCCTCGGCACGCGCCAGCAGGACGACCGAAGCGCCCTCCTGGGCGAAGCGCTTTGCGATGGCACGGCCCGAGCCGCTCGATGCTCCGGTGACCGCGGCTACCTTCCCGGTCAGCACGCCTCGCTCTGCGATGGCTCGCCCGTCCCTTTCGCGATCGGCGACCCGGCGTCAGGCCGGCGTCACGGTGTCACGGTGTCACGGTGTCAGTGTCGCGCCCCGACCGCAGGAGCTGACCGGACGTCGCGCCGGTGAATCGGCCATCCTCGACCGTCAGCACTCCGTTCACGTAGACCTGATGGATACCGGTCGCTTCGGCGTAGACGCGCGATGCGCCCCCGGGCAGGTCATCACGGGTTCGCTCGGCCAACGGGGCGACCGTCTCGGGGTCGAACAGCACGATGTCTGCATGCCAGCCTGGAGCGATGCGACCGCGATGCCGAATGCCGTACAGCCGTGCCGGGACGTCGCTCAGCTGGTGAACCGCCTCCTCGACCGACAGGCCTCCGCGCTCGCGGATCCCGGCGAGCAGGCCGGCGGTGTAGACGGCGCCACACATCATGTCGAGGTGGGCCCCGGCGTCACTTCCGCCGAGAACCGTGCGTTTGTCACGGAACACCTCCGTGCGCAATTCCCACTCCTCGTCGGTGTTCTGGCGTCGGCTCGGCGGGCGAAGCGCCGTGCGCAGACCATCTGAGATGACGATGTCGAGCAGCGCGTCGAACGGCACCTGAGCACGCTCGGAGGCGATGTCGCCGACAGTGCGCCCCTCGTAGCTCGCGTTGGCGGGCGCGAACGTCTCGGCGATCTCGAACGCGGGCCAGTTCGCCAGGGCGCGGAGCACGCCGGCCTCCTCGGATTGGGCGCCGGCGTCCAGTCGCGCTCGCACGTCGGGGTCGGCGAGCGCGGCGCACCGCTCCGGGATCGGCAGGGTCAGGGTTTCGCGCCACCCGGGCAACCCTTCGAGGACGAAACCCGAGAGGAAGCTCAAACGGCCGCGGGTGCTGTGGGGCAATGTGAGGGCGACAATGCGGCCGCCGCGGGTCGCGGCCCGGTCGCTGGCCTCGAGCTGATGTTCGTGGTCTCGCGACGCGGTCACCGAGAGCACGTTCCAGTTGACTGGTCGCGCCGCCGCCAACGACATCGTCGTCATCAGGTCCACTTCGTCGTCGGTGAACCCGTTCAGCGCGCCCGCGAGGATGAGCTCGAGGGTCGTGCCTGGGTGGGTGGTGACGGCGCTGGCCAGCGCCAGGAACTCCTCGCGATTGGCCCAGCGCGACGGCACCGGCTGACCGTCACCGTCGTTGTGGGTGGGCGCGGTGGACGTCGAGAAGCCGAGAGCCCCGGCGGTCAACGCGTCGCGAAGCATCGCCACCATCGCGTCGATCTGTGCCGGCCGAGCGGATTCACCGACGGCGTCGTCGCCCATGACGGCTCGGCGGATGGTGGAGTGGCCACACAGGAAGCCGGCATTGATCGCGATGCCACCATCGAGGTGGTCGAGCCATTCCCCGAACGTCGACCAACTCCAAGGCAGGCCCGTCTCGAGGGCCGCCAGCGGCATGCCCTCCACTCGGGCCATCATCCGCATGACGTAGTCAACGTGCATTGGTCCGGCGGGCGCCAGTGTGAAGCCGCAGTTCCCCCCGATCGCGGTGGTGACACCGTGGAGGGGCGACGGGCTGGCGGTGGGGTCCCAGAAGAGTTGCGCGTCGTAGTGGGTGTGGATGTCTACGAAACCGGGCGCAACGACCAGGCCGTCGGCGTCGACGGTGCGCCTGGCGGGCTCGTCGGTGGCGTCGAGGACCATCCGGCCCTGGCGCACCGCCAGGTCGGCGATCCGACGAGGACCGCCCGTCCCGTCGATCACCGTCCCACCGCGAATGCGAAGGTCAAGCATCGACGCCGCCGGTCGCCCACGCGGCTGGGGGCAATGGATGGCGAAAGAGCTTGGCTGCATTGACATGCGTCATCTTGTCGACGTCTTCCTGCCCGACCCCGGCCAACCGGTCGGCGAGGAGGCTCTGGGTCTCGGGCCACGTCGAGTCGGCGTGGGGGTAGTCGACCTCCAACATGATGTGGTCGACGCCGATGCGGTCACGCAAGGCCAACGTGCTCGGGTCGTCGATCGTGCAGAACCAGAAGTTCCTCCGCAGCGCGGCGGACGGGGAAATGTCGCCGTCCCACGCATTCGCCATGCCGGAGGCCGAGTGCGTGCTGACGTAGTCGAGACGATCGAGCAGCATCGGGACCCAGCCGATGCCGCCCTCCGAGAGCGCCACGTCCAACTGGGGGAAGCGCAGCGGAATGCGGGCCCACAGCCAGTCCGCGGCGGTCGTGCAGGCGTTGACGGGGAAGAGCGTCGTGGCCAGCTCGAGCGGGGCGCCAGCCGACTGTGTGGCTGCCCACGACGGCGAGCCAGCCGAACCGGTGTGGAGGCAGACGACGGTCTTTGTCTCCTCGCACGCTTGGAGCAACGGGTCCCAGTGGGCGCTGTGGAGGGATGGCAGGCCGAGGTTGACAGGGCTCTCGGGAAAGCTCAGCGCCTTGAAGCCGCGCGCCGCATTGCGCCTCACCTCCTCGGCGGCGATGTCCGGATCGTTGATCCACGTGATCTGGAGCGGAATGATCCGCCGGGGGTAGGTGCCCGCCCAGACCTCATGGTGCCAGTCGTTCCACGCACGGACGCATGCCAGACCGACCTCGGCGTCGCGCGCCCGTGAGAAGGCCGCGCCGGCAAAGCCGGCGATCAGCGACGGAAAGCAAAGCGATGCCCACACACCGGCCGCGTCCATGTCGGCGATCCGTGCGTGGATGTCCCAACATCCTTTGCGCATCTCGTCGAAGCGGGCCGGCTCCATGCTCCATTCAGACTTCGGGCGCCCGGCGACCGCATTGAGACCGATGTTCGGGTAGAAGTTGCCTTCGAACGCCCACGCCTGAGCGCCGTCCTCAGTGTCGACGACGCGGGGCGCACGTTCGGCCAGGTGGGCTGGCATCCGGCCTTCGAACAGATCGGGCGGTTCGATGAGGTGGTCGTCGACCGATATGACCGGGAAGCGCCGCTCGGCCGGCTGAGGATCTGGGAGAAGCGGCATGACCGAGGTCGAACGATAGGTGTCAGTCGTTCGGGCCGGATCGTCGCGCGTGTGAGGCGAGAATGACGTCGGGCGGCGAACCGGCGTCAGCGCTGCGGTGCGCTGCGGGGAACATCTCGGAACGGGACATCCCGATCGAAGGCGCGTTCCCGAGGCATGCCCAGCACCCGCTCGCTGATCACGTTTCGACTCATCTCGGTCGTGCCGCCACCGATGCAGGCCGCTTGACGCATGAGGTAGTCGATGCCGCGCTTGCCCAGCTCTGCCTCGGAGTCACTCCATGCGATGGCGCTCAGCCCTGCGAGTTCAAAGGCGATCGACGCATTGCGCACCGCGCTCGTGCCGACGTAGAGCCGCGTGATGGCGCCAGCATCCTCGGCGAGTCTACCGGTTCGGATCCCTTCGGCGATGTGTGACCCGAGGGTCGATCCGACAACGCTCATGGCGAAGACTTCACCAATGAGCTCGCTGGCCTTCGGGTCGGTGAGCAAGCCGAGATCTCGCGCCCGCTGCAACAGTGGGGCCACCCCGCCGCCTGGACCCTGTCCCAACCGTCTGCGAACGGGCTCGCCGGTCACATACGGCGACTGACCGAGCACTGTTCGCTCATGGAGCATCCACCGCACGCCGACCGTCCAGCCGCCGTCCACCGCGCCGACCCGCAGCGACTCCGGAACCCTGACGTCGGTGAGGAACTCCTGGCAGAACTCTCGGGATCCATTGAGCATCTCGATTCGATGGATCTCGATGCCGGGTTGGTGCATGTCGAGCATGAACACGCTCAGTCCCCGGTGCTTCGGGACGTCCCAGTTGGTCCTGGCCAGACAGAGTCCCCAGTCCGCCCACCATGCACCCGTGGTCCAGATCTTGGAGCCGTTCAGCACCCACTCGTCACCGTCGCGCGCGGCGGTCGTCAGCGCGGCGGCGACGTCGGACCCGCCGCTCGGTTCGGAGAGGAGCTGCATCCACGCCGTCTCGCCCCGGAGCATCGGAGGAATGTGCGTGTTCTTCTGATCCTCGGTGCCGAACTCCAGGATGACCGGCAGGCACGGAGTGAACGTCGGCAGCTGTGTCTCGGTGGGGTAGTCGTAGTCGGCGATCTCCTCGTTGAACGCGAGCTGGTGGGCCAACGTGAGACCTTGTCCGCCATACGCGCTCGGCACACATATTCCCGCGAATCCGCCGTCGTAGAGAAGACGCTGGAGACGTCGCGACCGAGCGACGCGGCGCAGCTCCTCCTCGTCTGAATCGTCCGAGGGGTCGCGACGCGACTCGTCCGGGGGCCGCGGCATGTTGGCGGCCAACCAGGCTCGGGCGCGGGCGGCGAAGCTTTCGACGTCTTCGACATCGGTGGTGTCGCTCATCGGTCCGCCCCAGCCAGGATCCCGGTCAGTCGAGCGGCGTGCTGCCCCGGAGTTCCATATGTGGGCACGTCAGTGACGATTCGGCGCAAGAAGAGGTGCAGATCGTGGTCAAAGGTCACCCCGATGCCTCCGTGCATCTGCACGCAGTCCTGCATCAGTTCCGGCCCGTAGCGACCGACGTAGAACTTTCCGGCGCTGACGCGCTCGGACCGCTGTGCCTGGTCACGGTCCATCGCGGCGGCCGCGTCTGCCGAGATGGCGCAGCTCGCTTCGAGCCACATCTTCATGTCGGCGAAGCGGTGCTTGAGTTCCTGATAGGAGGCGAGCGGCCGGCCGAAGGAGTATCGGTTGAACGCCCAATCGACCGTCGTGTCGAACGCCCAGGTCAGGGCTCCGCACATCTCGGCAAGTTGGATGCTGACGGCCAGGTCGAGCAGCCAGTCGATGTTCGCGCCGGCCGACCCCGGTCTTCCGACGAGATGCGTGCTCGGCACGGTGACGCCATCGAACTCGAGGCGAGCGTGCCGGCGGGTCATGTCGAGGCCGTGGAGAGGCTTGATCATGAGACCCGGCGCGTTCGATGGGATGAGGAATTGTGTCGGTCCGGATTCGTGGCGGGCACTCACGAGGATGTACGCCGCTTGGCGGCCCGCCTCGACCGGCGACTTGACGCCGTGCAAGGAGAACCCGTCGCCCGAACGGGTAGCCGTCAGGGCGAGGTCGCCGAGGCCGTCGTTCGGTGCGGGCTCGGCGTGGGCCCAGGCGCCGGCGGCGTCGCCGGCCAGGAGGTCGGCCAACGGTCCCGCGCGTTGATCGTCGGTGCCCCAGCGCCCGAGGGCGGCGGCCACGACGTTGGTGCCGATCAGTGGTCCCGGCGCGGCGTGGAGCCCGAACTCGTATGCCACCAGGGCAAGGTCAACGACACCGTGGCCGCTGATGCTGCCGCCGCCGGCGTCCTCGGGGACGAGGAGTGACGTCCACCCGAGTTGCGCACCCTGGCGCCAGAACGACGGCTCGTATCCATCTGTCGTGCCGGCGAGATCGCGAACCTTGGCGAGCGGGACCTCGACTTCGAGGAACCGTCGAGTGGTCTCTTGGAACAGCTCTTGATCCCCAACGGCGCGGAACACGCCACGATGGTAACGATGCGGAACCGGATTCGACTTTGGTACGCGACCGGCGCGGCGGAAGAGCATGATGGCGCTTGAACAGCGCGTGGCCGGCACTGTGCGGCGACGGATATCTTCACGTTGTCGCAAAGGGGGCAACCGTGAGCGCGCGTTGGAACTACGAGCTCTTCATCGATGGGGCGTGGACGTCGGGGGAGGTTGATCGCGCGATCGCGGTGCTCGATCCGGCCACCGAGGAGGTGATCGGCGAGGTACCCGAAGGCACCCCGAAGGACGCGGCGCGGGCCATCGAGGCGGCGAGGCGGGCATTCGACGACGGTCCGTGGCCGTGGACCAAACCCGAGGAGCGGGCCGCGATGCTCATCCGGATGGCCGAGATCCTGGAATCGCGATCGGCCGACCTGCGGGAGCTGATCGTTGCCGAGACGGGTTCGACCGGTTACTTGACCGATTACGTCCAAGCGGGTGGTTCGATCGGGATGTTCCGCTCCAACGCCGCCCAGGTGCAGCACGTGCTGGAGTGGGTCGAAGCCGGCGCGCCGACGATCGGCCCGTCCGGGATGTCCGGGAGCGCGCTGGTGCGCGAACCCGTCGGGGTCGTAGGAGCAATCACGCCCTTCAACTTCCCGTTCATGCTCAACGTCGTGAAAGTGGCGCCGGCACTCGCTGCGGGCTGCACGGTCGTCCTCAAGCCGCATCCTTGGACTCCGCTCGACGCCTTCGAGATCGCGCGTGCCGCCGACGAGGCGGGTCTTCCTCCCGGCGTGCTCAACGTCATCACCGGTGGTGCCGAGGTCGGCGACGAGATGACGATGAGCGACCTCGTCGACATGATCGCGTTCACGGGGTCGACCGCCACGGGCCGCCGCATCATGGCGAATGGCGCAACCACCATGAAGCGGCTGCAACTCGAGTTGGGTGGCAAGAGCGCGCACGTCGTCTTGGGCGACGTGCCCGAGGAGTATGCCCGGTCGATTGGGTTCGGCGGCGTCCTCACCCACTGCGGACAGGGCTGTGTGCTCGGGACTCGTCTCCTCCTTCCGGAGCGCCTCCTTGACGCCTACCGACAGGGTCTGGTCGACGCCGCTCGCAGCGTGAAGATCGGAGATCCCCGGGATCAGGACACCGTGCTCGGGCCGCTCATCCGCGAGCAGCAGCGCGAGCGTGTCGAGGGTTACGTCGCGTCCGGCATCGAACAGGGTGCCGAGCTGCTCACCGGCGGCCGTCGACCACCCGGTCTCGAGCGCGGTTTCTATTACGAACCGACGGTCTTCGTCGGCACAAACGATCTGCGCATCGCCCAGGAGGAGATCTTTGGGCCGGTGCTCACGGTCATCCCCTATTCGGGCGATGACGCGGACGCAGTTCGCCTGGCCAACGACTCGATCTACGGGCTGGGCGGAAGCGTGGTCGCGGCCTCGACCGCACGCGCGTACAACGTTGCCCGTCGGATCCGAGCCGGCACGGTGACCGCGCAAGGAGTTGGCGTCGCGGCACTCGGCGAACCTGGACCTGGCAACGGCCAGGGCCCCGGTTGGGGCGAAGGGCCAACGCTGATCGGTCAGTCCGGCGCCTTCGGCGGCTTCAAGCAGAGTGGCATCGGTCGCGAGTGGGGTCGCCACGGACTCGAGGAATTCACCGAGGTGAAGTCCCTCAGTTGGAGTTGACGGACTTGGAAGGATGCCAGTGAGCGGGATCGAAGCGTTCCGATTCGACGACAGGCGCGTGTTGGTTGTCGGCGGCGCGACCGGCATGGGCGCGGCCGCCGCGAAGACGGCTGGGGCGCTCGGCGCCGAGGTCACCGTGATGGACCACGCGCCAGTCGACTATCCCGTGTCCAGCGCCATCGAGGTCGATCTGCGCGATCGCGGCGCCGTCGATCGGGCCCTTGCGCAGGTTCGCGGGCCGCTGCACGCAGTCTTCTCGGCGGCGGGCGTTGCCGATGGCACCCCAGGCCTGATGAAGATCAACTTCATCGGTCACCGTCACATCATCGAGCGCATGGTCAACGACGACGTGCTCGTGAGCGGGAGTGCCGTGTGCATGGTCTCGTCTGTTGCCGGGCTCGGGTGGGAGTCGCAGATCCCGACGTTGCTCGACTTCCTCGCCACGCCTGACTACGAGTCGGCCGACGCGTGGATTCAGTCTCATCCAGACACCGACACGTACGGATTCAGTAAGCAGGTCATGAATTGCTACGTCGCACGGCAGTCCTATCCACTGCTCCGGAAGGGCATTCGAATCAACGCGATCTGCCCAGGTCCGACTGACACACCTCTGGCCAGGGCCAACGCCGAGACGTGGCTGACGTACGCGCAGGATTACCGCGACGCCACGGGAACGGGTCATCTCACCGCTGAGGAGATCGCGACGACGATGGCCTTTCTCAACAGCGAGGCGGCTGCTGGCATCAGTGGGGTCAACCTCCTGGTCGACCGGGGACACTTCATGTCTTCCGTCACCGGCTCGTGGGAACCCGGCGCCCGCATGATCTCCATGCTGCTCAACCGGTCGTGACCGACTCCCTTTGAGGACGACACGACGGTGTGTTAGGCATACGCCCAAGAATGATTTGCCGGCGACTCCGGGGCGTGCGCCGGGGAGGTAGTTGGTGGGATTAGTCGAAGATCCGTCCGGGCCGGAGGCCTCGCCGTCGTGGGGCCGACGGGCGCGCAACCGTGCACCGATCTTCGGGATGCTGGGTTTCCTCGCCGGTGTGCTGTGCGCAGCGCTGTTCATTCCGAGCCATGCGCAGTCCGGGCTGAGGACGGCGGCTGGCGATGTCTCATCGTCCGGCGCCGGATCGGCTGGGCCGGGTGACGCCGCCGCGGCCGGCGGCAGCGCTCCTGGCGCGTCCGCCACTGGCGGGTCGGGTACCGCGAACGGGCTGACCGGCGGGGGCAGTGCTGGCGCTGGTCAAGGCGGTGTTGCCGGATCTCAGCGCGCTTCGACCCTGGCGCCGCCAGGTGGCAACGGCGGATCCACGGCGCCGGGCGTCACGGCGACGTCGATCAACCTGGGCGTTCTCGGCGGCGACTCGACCGGCGTCACGCCGGCGTGTCCCCGCTGCGGTCAGGGCGGTCAGGCAACCGACGAGGCGCTGGTCGCGGGCCTGTTCAACCTGTGGCATCGACAAGGAAAGCTGCCCGTGTACGGCCGAGAGTTGACCCCGATCTTCCAGGAGGCGAACGACCTCGATGTGACCGGCGCGAGCTACACCAGCGCGTGCCAGAACCTCGTCTCCCGCAAGTCGTTCGTGGTGGCGATCGGCTCGGGCGCGGAAGGAGCTGAGCCCTGCCTTGCGAAGCAGTTCCACGTGCTCACGCTCGACGCATACGGAGGACCGGCCAAGGCTGACATCGAATCCGCTTCTCCGTACCTCTGGGAGGTGGGGCCCTCGGTTGACGAAGTGCTGTCGAACTTCGCCATTTGGGCTGATCAGCACAACCTCCTCAAGAATCAGGTGCTCGGCCTTTACGCGCCGGCTGACGGCTCCACCTACGGGAACATCCAGGAGATCGTCAACGCGACCTTCGTTCCGCAGTTGAAGAAATTGGGCTACCACCTCGCGGTCAATTATGCGTGGAGCGGCACGGGCCAGTCGGACGACGCCATCGCGGTCCAGAAGATGAAGAGCGCGGGCGTCACCGTGGTCTTCATCGTCACCGGTCTGTCAGAGCCGGCCGGCTTCCAGAACCAAGCAGAGCAGATCGGCTACCGACCGAAGTATCCGGCTCCGGGATACGCCCTCGGCAGCTTCACGGACGCGACCGCCGACGTCTCGTGGAACGCCACGGCCGAAGACGGAAACTTGTTGTTCGCGGCGAGTTGGTGGGGACCCTGGTCGGCTCGTCGGCCGGCCGCCGCCGCTGGCAATGCAACGGTGCAGGAGTGCCTCGACGCCTACGAGGCAGGGAGTCACACCACCCTCGACGTCTACAACGACGACGCGAAGATCAGCTACCTCCTCTCCGAATGCTCGAACCTCGACGTGATCCTTCAAGCGATCATCAACGCCGGACCCAAACTGACACAGGCCGGCTTCATCAGCGGGATCGAGGCCATCCGGAACATGCGGACGCCCGCCTTTCCGTCGGTGAGCTTCGGTCCCCAGCGCCACGAAGGCTCTGACACATGGCTGTCCGCGCAGTTCAACAAGAACCGTTGGCAGCCCTCGAACGACTACATCAACAGATTCGGGAACCCGCAGCCCTGGTGGATGGTGCTTTGAGACGTGGGCCCGGTGCGGCACGCTCTGGCGCTGGGGAGCGCCGGGCGGGATCGTGACCCTCAAGGGCAAGGCTTTCATCGCTGGGGTCTTCGAACATCCTCGCCGCGAGATTCCCGATTGCAGCGTCGCGCAGATCCACGCCGAGGTCGCCTTGGCTGCCGTCGCTGATGCCGGACTCAGCCTGGCCGACGTCGACGGCTACTTCTGCGACTCGAGCGCCGGCTTCGGACCGATCTCCATGGTGGAGTATCTGGGCCTCCATCCGAGACACTTCGATTCCACCGAGACCGGCGGGTCGTCGTACCTGATCCACGTGGGACACGCCGCGGCGGCCATCGCGGCACGCCGTTGCACCATCGCCCTGGTGTCAATGGCCGGGCTGCCGCGAAGTCGGTCACAAGCGCCGATGGCGCGGATGTCGGGATCACCCGAGTCCGCCTTCGAGACGACCTGGGGAACGTCGGCGGCCAGCGGATATGCATTGGCAGCGCAACGTCACATGTTCGAGTTCGGCACGACAAGCGCCCAACTCGCCGAAGTACGGGTCGCCGCTTCGCTGCACGCGCAGCACAACCCGCACGCGCTCCTGCCCGATCCCGTGACCGTCGACGAGGTCCTCGACTCGCCGATGATCAGTTCGCCGCTGCATCGGCTCGACTGTTGCGTCATCACGGATGGCGGCGGAGCGGCGGTCGTGGTGAGCCCTGACGTCGCCCGCGACCTCGGAAGCCGGGTTGTGAAGGTCCTCGGACAAGGCGAGTCGGTGCGGCAAACGAGAAACGGTCGCATCGATCTGACGGTCACCGGTGCCGCGGTGAGCGGGCAGCAGGCGCTCGACGAGGCAGGCATCCGGCCGGCGGACATCGATTACGTCTCGATCTACGACTCCTTCACCATCACGGTCTTGATGACCCTCGAGGATCTCGGTTTCTGCGAGAAGGGCAGTGGTGGCCGTTTCGTGCTCGACGGCGCCTTGGTGGCACCACACGGGCGGCTTCCCTTCAACACCGACGGCGGGGGCTTGTGCAACAACCACCCAGGGAACCGCGGTGGCATGACGAGAATCGTCGAGGCGGTGCGACAGCTCCGCGGCGAGGCACACTCCGCCGTGCAGGTGCCCGGCTGTGATCTGGCGCTCGTCCACGGCACTGGCGGATCCATCGGCACGCGCGTCGGCTGCTCAACGCTTATCTTGGGAAACCCAGATGCGTGAGGCTCGGCCCCTCGAGGCCGCACGGGTCTTGGATCTCAGCGGTCCCATCGGCGCCTATTGCAGCAAGCTCTTGGCCGATCTCGGGGCAGACGTCATCAAGGTCGAGTTGCCAAGTGGCGACGCGCTCCGCCACCAGCCGCCGTTCCGTGACGATCGTGCCGGACCGGAATCAGCGCTGATGTTCGCGTACTTCCATCACAACAAGCGGGGGATAACGCTCGACTGGGAGCGTGCCGACGCCCAGGCGCTCTTGAGCGAACTCGCGTCGGACGCGGACGTCGTGATCGCGTCGCCGAAGGGCGATCAGCGGCGACTCACCGGCTTCGTCGACGACCCGCCATCGTTGTCGTGGGTGCCGGCAACGGTCCTCACCTGTTTCATCACGCCCTTCGGTGTCACTGGTCCATATCGGGACTGGCGTGCGACGCCGTTCACGTCCTTCGCAATGAGTGGCTGCATGTATCCGGTCGGAAGGCCCGAGGGCCCGCCGGTCGCGATGCCCGGGCAGCAGTTGTACGACGAGGCGGGCATCTGGGCCGCCTTCCTCATCCAAGCGGTGCTGCGCGGCCCGTCTTCGGCGCGGGCGCAGGTCATCGACCTCGCGGCCCACGAAGTCGGCTTCTTCAGGCAGCTGGGCCAGGAGCAGTACAGCGAACGGTGTCGGATCAAGACCCGCGAGTCGAACTTCGCGGCACCGCCGAGCGGGATCTGGAACTGTACCGACGGGTTGCTGGACATCGCCGTCCATACGCCGGAGCATTGGGACGTCTTCGTGGACCTTGTCGGGCGACCCGCGATGCTCGTCGACCCGATCTACCGGGACCGCAAGATGCGTATCGAGATGTTCGACGTCCTCGGCGACGTCGTCACCGACCTGCTGGCAACCCGCAGCGCGAGAGAGTTCGTGCGCGCCGGTCAGTCGGCCGGGTTGCCGTGCGCAGTCATGCATACGATCTGCGAAGTAATCCAAGACGAGCAGCTGCGGGCGCGCCAGTTCTTCGTTGAGACCTCCCGGCAAGGGACCGGATCGTTCGATATCGCCGGCGCGCCGTTCCAGTCGGCGCCGACGCTGATCTCATACCGCAGAGCAGCTCCTCAGCTGGGCGAGTCGAACGAGGAGATCTACGTCGATGAGCTGAGTCACTCGCCCGACGAGCTTGCGAAGTGGCGGCACGATGGCCTCGTCTAGCGCTGGGGTTCCGTCCCTGCTCGACGGTCTCCGCGTGATCTCGCTTGGCGCGTTCGTCGCCGGCAACGTATGTCCGCTGCTGCTCGCCGAGCTCGGTGCTGACGTCGTCAAGGTCGAATCGCGATGGCATCCCGAAGCGCTACGTGCGTATGACTTCCCGGATCACGTGGAGCACTCCGAACCGTCCGGCGTGCGCACAACGGCGTTGTTCGCCGGGCTGACCCGCAGCACGCGAAGTGTTGGCATCGACATGGCGTCGGGCGACGGGCGCGCCGCCTTCGAGGCGCTTGTTGAGCGGGCCGACGTCTTGGTCGAGAATCTGGCCCCGGGGCGGTTGGCGTCGTGGGGCTTCTCCTTCGACGTCCTGCGTGCGGGCAATCCCCGTCTCGTCATGCTGTCGATGTCGGGGTACGGGCGGACGGGTCCCCTGGCGTCGTATCGAGCGTATGCGTCGAACATCAACAACTATCTCGGCCTCACGGCGGCTTGGGCGCCAGATGGCACTCACTTCGACTTCGTGGCTGGTGTGCACGGCGCACATGCGTTGGTCGCCGCGCTGGGCGCCGTTGAGAATGGTGCCGCCGGTGTGTTCATCGACCTGGCACAGACCGAAGCGGGAGCCACGCTCATGGGCCCGCTGTACCTGGACTGCTCGGCAAGCGGCCGTGAGTGGAGTGCCGACCCAAACGAGGTTCCCGGCGCGCTGCTCTCGGGCGCCTTTCGATGCCGCGGCGACGATGCCTGGGTCGCGATCGAACTCACCGACGCGCGCGACTGGTCCGCAACCTGCAGCTGTCTGGCGCGGGAGGACCTCGACCTGATCGGAACGCAGGACATCACACCCGATCATGTCGAGGCACTCCGGGCCGCGATCGGCTCGTGGGCCGCGACGGTGACACCGTTGCAAGCTGCTCGTGCGTTGCAAGCGGCGGGTGTCGCAGCCGGCCCCGTGCAGAACGGGGAGGACCTGTGGCACGACGCGCAGCTCCGCAGTCGGGGCGCCTTCGTCGAGCTCGACCACCCCGACCTCGGCGTCATCGAGTATCCGAACACACCGAGCCGATTGACGGAGACGCCCGGACGCGTCACCAGTCGTGGCCCGAGGTTGGGTGAGCACACGACCGCAGTATTCGAGGAATGGCTGGGTCTGCGCTGCGACGAGGTTGACGATCTCGTGCGGCGCGGTGCGATTTGGCAGGCGGAATGAGATCGTGACCGATCAGCGTGCCCTACGTGGAATTCGGATATGTGATCTGTCGGGGCAGTTGGCCGGGGCGGGCGCGACGAGGTTCTTGGCTGCTATGGGCGCCGAAGTCATCCGCGTCGAGGATCCGGTGAAGGAGGGGTCCTGGGACGCGCTGCGCGGTATGCCGCCCTTCGTCGACGATCGGCGAGGTCGTGACCTCGGCGGCGCGTTCAACAACCACAACGTCGAGAAGCTCGGCGTCACCTTGAACCTCCGTACCGACCGAGGAAAGGAGCTCCTCCGTGAGCTCGTGGCCGTCTCGGATGTAGTGACCGAGAACTTCTCGGCCGACGTATTGGCTCGTCTCGGGTTCTCCTACGAGGAGCTGCGCGCGATCAAGGACGACATCATCTATGTCTCGAATTCGGGTTTCGGCCACGCCGGCCCGTATCGCAAGTTCAAGACGTGGGGCCCGATCGTTCAGGCGTGTTGCGGTCTCGCGTTCTCGACAGGCATCGCCGGGCAACCGCCAGCCGGAATCGGCTTCTCGTACATGGACCATCACGGCGCCAGCTTCATGGCCATCGCGATCCTCGCCGCGCTCATCCATCGAGATCGAACGGGAGAGGGCCAGTGGATCGACATCTCGTGCACCGATGCCGGCGCGCTCCTCACCGGGCCCGCAATTCTCGACTACACCGTCAATGACCGGCCTCTGCGCCGGCCCCACTCGCCTGACAGCAACCGGAGTCCCTCTCCGCAGATGGCGCCGCACGGCATCTACCCCTCAGCGGGCGAAGACAACTGGATCGCCATCGCCTGCCGCAACGACCGAGATTGGCGGCACATGGCGGCGCTGATCGGGCCCGACTCGGCCGCCGACGAGCGGTGGACGAACCTCGCCGGTCGTGTCGCGGCGCAGGACGACCTCGATCGGTTGATCGCCGAGTGGACGAGGTCGCAGGGTCGAGACGAGCTCGCTGCCGACTTGCGACGCGTCGGCGTGCCGGCGACGGCGGTTCAGCGACCGGCCGAGCGGATGGACGACGATGCCGGAACTCTCGACTGGGAGCTATGGCCGACCGTGACCCACCGGGAGATGGGCAAGGTTCGAGTCGACGGGATACCGATCCATCTCTCGAAAACGGACTGGATCATCGAACGCGGCGCGCCCTGCCTCGGCGAGCACAACAACGACGTTTTCGGCGGGCTGCTCGGACACAGCAACGAGGAGCTGCGTGAGATGCGGGAAGCCGGCGTGTTGTGAACGCAGCGGCGGAACGATTGGGTCCGCTGGCCGGGGTGCGTGTCACGGAGCTGGCGAGCGAGCACGGCGCATTCGCGGGAAAGATCTTCGCCGATCTTGGCGCCGACGTCGTCGTCGTCGAACCTCCGGGCGGGCACGGCTCCCGGCTCTTCGAGCCGTTCCTCGACGACATCGGCGGGCCGGAACGCAGCCTCTGGTGGTGGCACTACAACACCGGCAAACTCGGAGTCACCATCGACCTCGACGATGAGTACGACGTCGACCGCTTTCGCACACTGGTCGCTTCGAGCGACATCGTCCTCGAGGGCGAGCCGCCCGGTCGGCTCGCGGCCTACGGGCTCGACTACGGAGACCTCGCACCAAAGGACGAACATCTGGTGTGGGTTTCGATCACGCCGTTCGGACGCGCCAACCCCCGAGCCCAGGAACCGGTGACCGACCTCACGATTCTCGCCGCGGCCGGACCAGCTTGGAGCTGCGGGTACGACGACCATTCTTTGCCGCCGGTCCGTCCGGGCGGCAACCAGGGGTACCACACCGCGTCGCTGTGGGCCGTGATGGGTGCGTTGGTCGCGCTCTGGGCGCGTCGCCGCCTGGGCACAGGCCAGTTCGTTGACGTGAGCATGCACGCGGCGTCCAACGTCACGACCGAAGCGGCGACCTACGAATGGCTCGTGGCGCACGCGACCGTTGAGCGACAGACCTTCCGCCATGCCGCCATTCGCCCCACGCCGCCCCGCTTGATACGCGCGTTCGACGGCGGCTACGTGATCGGAGCGCTGCCCCGTCACGCCTCGGAGTTCACGGCGCTCATCGATTGGATGGTGGAGTTGAGTCTGGCGGATGCGTTCGATGAGTTCTTCTTCCTCGAGATGGCTGTCGAGCGCGGGGGGATTGTCGTCTCTGGGATCGAGATCGATCCCGAGGCGGCAGCGATCGGTCTGGCCGGCAACGACGCACTGCGCTTCCTGGCTGAACACCTTCCCGCGAAGGACTTCTTCCTCGGCGCGCAGCGGCGAGGTCTCCCGGTGGGAATCGTGTACGCACCGGAGGACGTCATCGAGGACGAGCACTTCGTGGCGCGCGGCTTTCCCGTGCACATTTACCACGAGGATCTCGACAGGTGGCTCATCTATCCCGGAGCGCCGTTTCACGCGTCTGCGTCCCCGTGGCGCGTGCGCGGGCGCGCGCCGCACATCGGCGAGCACAACGGCGCGGCATTCGACACGACCGGTAGTCGGGAGAACCCGGTAGCAACGGCATCTGGCCTCAATGGCGAAGGGCGCGAGCGGTGGAAAAGTTCGAATCCCGTGTAATCGTCTCCGGCGTCGGCCTGTCGGAGACGGGACGCGGCCTCGATCGGACCGGGCTCGACCTCGCGCTCGATGCCGCCCTCGCGGCCATCGGCGATGCCGGCTTGGGACCGGGGGACATCGACGGCATTGCCTCGCTGCCCTTCGGGGACAGACCGCCCGAGGAACTCATCGACGCGTTGGGCTTGCAAATCGATTGGCTGGGCGCCCCGAGCTCGGGAGCCCAACTCGGGGTGATCATCAGCGCCGCGATGGCGATCGCGGCCGGACTGTGCCGCCACGTGTTGATCTATCGATCTGTCCAGCGGTTGGGCGGGCTGCTCGGGAGCGCCTCGGGGACGCTGCCCGCGCCGGAAGGACCCTGGGAATGGCACGTGCCGTTTCACGAGTACTCGGCCGTCAACCTGTGTGCGATGCAGGCGCGGCGGCACATGCACCAGTACGGCACGACGAAGGAGCAACTCGGGTGGGTCGCGATGACGTGTCGTCGTCATGCCGCCCTGAACGACAAGGCCGTAATCCGGTCGCCCTTGTCGATGCGCGACTACCTCGATGCTCCGATGATCAGCGACCCGCTGGGACGGCTCGACTGCGATCTTCCGATTGACGCCGCCGTCGGACTCGTGTTGTCGTCGTCGGCGTTTGTCGCCGATTGTCCGAACCCACCAGTCCGCATTGAAGCCGTCGGCTGTGCGAATCACGGCCCGACGGGATGGGAAACGCGCCTGGACTTCCCAACGATGGCGGCGAGGGACGCCGCCGCTCAGATGTGGTCCCGCACCGACCTCGGTCCCGCCGACGTGGATGTTGCCGAGGTCTACGACGGCTTCACGATTCTCACGCTCTCATGGCTGGAGGCATTGGGGTTCTGCGCAGAAGGCGAGGCGGGGCCCTTCGTGGACGGCGGCGCCCGGATCCAGCTCGGTGGTGAGCTTCCGCTGAACACCTACGGCGGGCAACTGTCGGCCGGACGACTCCACGGCTTGTGGCTGTTCCACGAGGCGGTTCTTCAGCTCCGTGGCGACGCGGGCGCGCGACAGGTTCCTGGCGCGAGCGTGGCCATCACGTCGGCGGGAGGCATTTCGAAATGTGGCTGCGTCCTTCTCACAAGATGAGCTTCTTGGCGCCGCCGAGCGCTTCTACTTGACACGAACAGAGGTGGAGCGGTGCCGGAGCCGGCCAGGATCGTCCCGTCACTCGACGGACTCAGCCGCGCGTTCTGGACGGGTGGGAGCCGAGGCGAGCTCATGCTGTCGCACTGCCAGGCCTGTCAGTACTGGATCCATCCTCCGAAGCCGTTGTGTCCGCGGTGCCATGAACGCGACCTGCGATGGGAGCCGACGTCGGGTGTCGCAACATTGTTCTCGTACACGGTCAACTTCAAGGCGTGGAACCCAAAGGTTCCCGTTCCTTATGTCCTCGGGATCGTCGAGCTACCCGAGCAGGCTGGACTGCGGTTGACAACCAACATCGTGAACTGTTCGGTCGATGACATCGAGATCGGCATGCGGCTTCGCGTGAACTTCGAACAACACGGCGAGGTCTTCGTCCCCCTGTTCGAGCCGGCCGCATCGGTTGAGCGGCTACGAACTGAGTCCGCCGGATAGATCTGCGTTGGGCGCGGCTCGGGCGACGAGAGTCGGGACGACGCGCCCGAGCTCAGCGGGCTCCCAGCGGGCACCCTTGTCGACCGTCGGGCCGGCATGCCAGCCTTCGGCGACGCTGATCCGCCCGCCTCTCACGTTGAAGATGCGCCCGGTGATGTCCTTCGATTCCTCACTTCCCAACCACACGACGAGGGGCGCGACGTTGTTGGGATCGCGTGGATCGAACTCCGCGGGCCGCACTTCGGCGCGCTCGGCGTTGACGGTCTCAGTCATGCGGGTGAACGCACCTGGCGCAACACAGTTCACGGTGACGCCGTATCGCTCGAGCTCCATGGCCGCGATGATGGTGAAGGCGGCGATGCCGGCCTTGGCCGCTCCGTAGTTCGTCTGCCCCGGATTGCCATAGATGCCGGCGGCGGAAGTGGTGTTGATGATCCGGGCATTGTTTGCCTCACCCGCTTTCGACCGCTCCCGCCAATATGTGGCGGCCAAACGAGAAGGCGCAAAGGTGCCCCGCAAGTGGACCCTGATCACCGCGTCCCAGTCGTCGATCGTCATGTTGACAAGCATCCGGTCCCGGACGACACCGGCGTTGTTCACCAGGACGTCCAGACGGCCGAACGTGTTGAGGGCCGCAGTGATGAGGCGTTGGGCGCCTTCCCATTCGGATATGTCGTCTCCATTGGCGACAGCATCGCCACCGGACGACCGAATCTCGTCGACGAGTTCGGCCGCCGGATCGATCGACGCTCCGGTGCCGTTGACGGTGCCTCCGAGGTCATTGACGACGACCTTCGCACCGTGCTGGGCGAAGGCCGTTGCGTACCCTCGTCCGAGCCCACGCGCCGCGCCGGTCACAACGACGACCCGTCCGTCGCAGATCATGGCCACGCTACGAGGGCCCGAAGCGCATCAGAGTCTCGCCGCGGCGGCCTCGGAATGCTCGGGCCGCACCACCGGGAGGACCTCCCTCGAGAACAACCGCAAGCTTTGCTCGCTCTCCCTCACCGACATTCCGGCAATTGCATGCAACATCAAGATGTGGTCGGTGCCGGTGACATCGGCATAGGTGCGCATCTTCTGAATGCACTGGTCGGGAGTTCCAAAGATGCCGCTGCGCAAATAATCGTCCCGCGGCGAGTCACCGCCCCGCATATTGCCACCGCCCCCGGGCCCGTACTGCTCGTAACCCTTGATGTTGGCGAACTGCTGTGGCTGATCGAAGCCGTAGTGCCGGCGCGACCCCTCGATGTAGCTCCCGAATGCCCGCTCGGCCACTTCGGACGCTTCATCTTCGGTCGCGGCGCAGTACGCAGGGACCGCGACGATTGGTCGCGTTGGCGAAAGCCCGATCGAAGCGCGGGCATCGTTGAAGATCCCACAGTTCTCGGTCATCGTCTCGATCGACGTTCCACCAGTGCACATCAGGTCAAGGCCCATGCGGGCGACGACATCGAGGCTCGGTTTGCTCACCAGCGCGCCGTAAATGTGCTCACCGAGGCTCGGCGTCCACGGCCGCGGCCGCGTTGTCACATCGCTGACGTGGTAATGCGTTCCCTCGTAGGAGAACTCCTCGGTGCGGAGAGCGAGGCGCAGGATGTCGACGCCCTCCTTGAAGCGTTCGCTGGCCTCGCTCTGATCGATTCCGAGGTACTGGTATTCAGAGGGCGAACTTCCCCGTCCAACGCCGATATGGATCTGTCGTCCCTGGAGCATGTTGTCGAGAACGGAGATTTCCTCGGCGACGCGCAGCGGATTGTTCCATGGCAGGACGACGACACATGTGCCCATCTCGAGGCGTTCGGTGCGGCCCGCCATGTAGTAGAGGATCGCGAGCGGGTTGCTCGTCATGTGATAGGGCGACCCATGGTGTTCGACCTGGAACAGTGCATCGAATCCCAGCGGCTCGAGCAGGTCGGCGATCGAGATGTTGTCCGCGTAGACCTGGCCGTCCCTCACCACCACGCGCTCATCGCCATCGGAGCCTTCGGAGCGGAGCCAATCTCCACCCTGGAACCCGAGAAACACGCTTACCCTCATGAATCAATCCCTTCCGGATCCGTCCCTAATCCCATGTCTGGTCTCATCTGGCGGCTGTGGCGAGGGGCTACATCGGAATCGGTGCCGGTGTGAAGCGAAACAATCGTTCGGCGTTGCCCCGCATGATCTTGTATCGGTGCTCGTCCGAAAGTCCGGCGAGTTGCTTCTGGGCATGCCCTATGCAATTCGGCCAAGTCGAATCGCTGTGCGGGTAGTCGGCTTCGATCATGACGTTGTCGACGCCGATGACGTCGAGGTTCCGGATCCCGTGCACGTCGTCGATGAAGCATCCGTAGATGTGGCGTCGGAACGTCTCGCTCACCGAGAAGCCGTCGAGGTCGACCGCGGCTTCATGGATCACCTCCACATGGCCGCGCAGCGAGTCATGCTTCACATCCCCGCTTGCGATCCAGTATCGGTGCTTGTCGACGACCTGGGCGCACTTCTCGAGGAAGTACGGCATCCAGCCGATCCCACCTTCGGCGAGGGCCACCTTGATGCCGGGGAACTTCTGCACGATTGGGCTGAAGATCCATTCGATCATCGCGCCAGCGATCATCAGCGGCGGTGACCACGACATCGTCACGAGCATCGGGGATTCGTCGGACATCGTGTAACGCTGGCTCGATGAGCCGATGTGAATGCAGATGACGCTCTCTGTTTCTTCGCACGCCCTCATCAGCGGATCCCAGTGACCGTCGCGGTTGTGGATCGTCGGAAGGCCGAGGAGCGCCGGGTTTTCAGAGAATGTGATGGCGCGCGAGCCCTTCGCTGCGGTGCGTCGCACCTCGGCGGCCGCCAGCGTCGGGTCCCAGAGCGGCACAAGTGTGAGCGGTATGTAGCGGCCCGGTGCCCGACCGCACCATTCGTCGATCATCCAATCGTTGTAGGCCTGGACGCAGAGCAGGGCGAGCTCTCGGTCCTTGGCCTCGTAGAACACCTGGCCGCAAAATCGGGGAAAGGACGGGAAACACAGCGACGCGATGACACCGGCGCGGTTCATGTCCTCGAGACGCGCCACCGAGTCGTAGCAGCCGGGGCGCATCTCGTCGTAGGTGATCGGCTCGAAGCTGAACTCCTCGCGTGCCTTGCCGGCGACCGCTCCGAGACCCGGGGTGACCATCCGCTTGCCTTCGTAGACCCACGCCTCACCCTCGTCGTCACGGACCAGGCGCGGCGCCGCGTCGCGATACTTCGTCGGAACCCGCTCTTGCCAAACGTGGCTCGGTTCGAGCACATGATCGTCGACAGAGATCAGCCACTCGGCCGTGTCTTCCAGCGTCATTCGACAACCTCGTTTCCGGTCAACTTCATTACGAGTGGACGTCCAACCGCGGTACCGCTACAGGACCGCACCGCACTCCTTCAACGCCACGATCTCGTCCCAATCGAAACCAAGTTCCTCGAGGACGACCTCGGTGTCCTGGCCGTGTTCGGGAGCGCCGCAGAGCCGGCCGATGGCGCGCTGGTCGAAGCGAACGGGCGACGCGACACCCCGATAAACGCGCCCGTCACCCTTGTCGATTTCAGGCAGGTAGCCGTTCGCGAGTGCCTGTGGGTCGTTGGCGATCTCGGCCGGGCTCAACACAGGTGCCCACACGCCCTTCGCCCGGGCGAGCGCGTGTCGCCATTCCGTAAGGGGACGGGAGACGAATATCTCATCGAGCGAGCGCGTGAACGCGTCGACGTGCTCGATTCTCGCCTCCGCGGTCGCGAAGCGAGGGTCGTTGAGCAGGTCTGGGCGACCAATGTGGTCGCACAGGTCCGGAAACCACCGGTCCGCCTGCAGGAAGACCAGGCAGATCCATCTTCCATCCTTCGTGGGGAAGTAGTTGACCAAGGGGTTGAAAGGATTGCGCCGCGTGCGAAATTCGCGCGAGACGCCCACCGCGCCGGCGCTGATCGCCTGCGCCATCCACCACATCCCGATCGAGTACAGCGAGACCTCGACCACTGGCGCGTGGCCATCGCGCTGCCGCCGGTACAAGGCTGCGGCAACCGCGCCGGCGAGGGTCAGGCCGCCGGAGAGGTCGCCGAAGGAGCCGGGCTGATTGGGTGGCTCGCCGCCGTCGGGCGTCATTTGGAAGGCGGCCCCGGCCCGGGCCCAGGCCGAAGCGAGATCGAAGCCTCCACGGTCCGCCTCCGGGCCAAGTGACCCCTGCCCGGTGCCGAGCGCGTAGACCACGTTCGGATTCCGAGCCCGGATGTGCTCGACGTCGATCGACAGGTGTTGCCGAGCGGCCGGCAGGAAGTTGGTGAGGAACACGTCGGCAGAGTCGACCAGTCGGTCGAGGACCGCCCGTCCGCGTTCTGTCGCGATGTCGACCCCGATGCTCCGCTTGCCGCGGTTCGGCAACTCGATGTTGGGGTTGACGATGGCCGCGGCGGTCTCGGCGTTCACCAAGCCGCGTACCGGATCGCCCGTTCGGGGGTGCTCGATCTTGACGACCTCCGCCCCCCAGTCTGCGAGGACGGCACCGGCCGAAGGAACGAAAAGCCACGAGGAAAGCTCAACGACCTTCACCCCGCTCAAGACGTCGTACATCTCTGCCACCTAGGATGGTTTTGGGCAAATGCCTAACAGTCGTCTCGGAAGCCGTCAAGGCGACAACATCGGGCAACGAGCGAAGGAGATGGCGTGTGGCCGATACGACGGGACTGTGGCTCGTGGACGCCTACATCAATGCCAACCCGCCGCACCTCGGTTTGAACTGGAGCCTGACCGACGACCTCTACGGATCGAACAAGGCCAACGCGCAGGATCTGGATGACCTGTTGGCCGACATGGACCGCAACGCCATCACCCGTGGATTGCTCGCACCGCCGCCCGAATCGGCCATGGGCGACCCAGAGGCGGGCTACCGATGGACGCTCGACGCCGTGCAACGACATCCGGATCGGTTCGGGTTGAGTGTCCGAGTCGATGCCGACCAAGGCATTCGGGCAGTCCGCCATCTCGAACGCATGGTTCACAACGACGGCGCCCGGGCTCTGCGGATCGTTCCGTATCGAGACGGGAAGCGACCGAGTCATCGTTCGTACTTTCCGCTGTACGCGAAGTGCATCGAGCTCGAGATTCCAGTGACGATCACGGTCGGGTTGCCGCTCGTTCCTCGAGCCGGTGTCATGCAGGACCCGCGGCACCTCGACAAAGTCTGTTCGTTCTTCCCCGAGCTCGTGGTCGTAAGTGCCCACGGCGGCGCGCCGTGGACGAGCACGCTGGTCCAACTGTTGCGTACGTGGCCAAACCTGTACCACATGATCTCGGCGTACGCTCCGAGCCGTTATCCGCCAGACCTCGTCGCGTTCGCGAACTCAACACGCGGCAGAAGAAAGATGATGTTCGCATCGGACTACCCGCTCCTGTCGTTCGAACGGGTGCGGCGCGAGCTTCCCACGTGCGGGATCGGCGACGCCGCCATGCCCTGGTTTGCCGCGAAGAACGCATCCCGGATCTTCTGGCGCGAGGGCGACGAAGACGAAGCGCTCGGGGCGTGAACCCGACCATGACCGATCTGCCCGTGGTGGTGCCCGACGTGACTGCCGATGTGTTGCCGTTCTGGGACGGCGCAGCGACGGATCGGCTCGTGATCCCTCGTTGTCGAGACTGCGCGACGTTCGTGTGGTACCCGAGGGCGATGTGCCCTGAATGCCACTCCGTCGATGTCGCTTGGGTCGAGGTCAGCGGGGGAGGAACGATTTACAGTTTCACCATCAGCCACCGCGCCGCGGGCGCGTGGGCCGATCATGTTCCCTATGTGATCGCGTACGTCGAGCTCGACGAGGGCCCACGCGTGCTCACGAACATCGTCGGCGCCGATCTCGATGCCTTGCGGATCGGTGATCCGGTGACCCCCGTCTTCCACGCGGCCGGCGCGACCAAGGTGCTGCGCTTCACGCCGGCGTCGCGAGCGGGGGGTGGGTGATCGGTGGAACAACCATTTGAGCGACGTGTCATCGTCAGTGGGATCGGCGAGTCCCAGATCGGCCGGCGTCTTCACAGGACACCGCTCGACCTGACGCTCGAGGCCTCCCTGGCGGCGATTTCCGACGCCGGGCTCACCGTTGCCGACATCGATGGGCTGGCGACGTATCCGGGATCGCTGGGAATGGGCAGCGAAGCGGCGACGGGACCAGGAACACCGGCTGTACAGGACGCGCTGCGCTTGAATTTGTCATGGCACACCGCGACCAGCGAAGGACCAGCGCAGGTCGCAGCGGTGGTGAGCGCGTGTCTCGCAGTGGCTGCCGGCCTCGCCCGGCACGTCCTCATCTACCGGACCGTGACTGAGTCGAGCGGCCAGGGTGATGGCGGACGCAAGGGCCTCGGGGGTGATGGTTCGGCGCAGGTTGAAGGCTGGCTTCAGTACCTTGTCCCCTTCGGCGCCCATTCGGCGGCGAACTGGGTCGCGCAATATGCGCAGCGGCACTTTCACGAGTTCGGCACAACCCGCGAGCAGCTCGCCCAGGTTGCGCTCACGGGACGTCGCAACGCCGCGCTGAACCCGAGTGCCGTGTACCGGACACCTCTTACCATCGACGACTACATCACGTCGCGGATGATCAGTACACCACTGTGTCTCTACGATTGTGACGTACCGGTCGATGGTTCACTCGCGTTCGTGGTCTCCCATGTCGACGTTGCGCCCGACTTGCCGAAGCCGGCTGTGCGGATCAACGCCGTCGGCACCGCTCAGCGCGGGCGACCATCGTGGGACCAATGGAGCGACCTCGTCACGATGGCCGGGCGAGATGCCGCCGCGCACTTGTGGACGAGAACGGACCTACGACCGAGCGACGTCGATGTCGCGCAGCTCTACGACGGGTTCAGCTTCTTGACGCTCATGTGGCTCGAAGCGCTTGGTTTCTGCGGCCGTGGCGAGAGTGGACCATTCCTCGAGGGAGGTCATCGAATTGCGCTCGATGGCCAACTTCCGCTCAATACGTCAGGCGGCCAGCTTTCCGCTGGGCGACTTCACGGCTATCTCCAACTCCATGAAGCGGTCGTTCAGCTCCGCGGCGACGCTGGCGCTCGGCAAGTCGCTGGCGCCGAGGTCGCAGTTGCCGCGTCCGGCGGCGGACCACTCGCCGGTGTCTTGCTCCTGACCAAGTGAGCTGAGCCGGCGGGCTCCGACGGGGTCAGCTGTCGTGGAGGCGTCGCTTGGCATCGACGACGACTTGCTCCACGGCACGGAGGTAGCCGGGTCCTGCCCACGACGGTGGCGACGATTTGCCGAGCAAGAGCAACGTCGCGCCGCCCACGACGAGAAGTGGACTGGCGAGCCCGAGCGCGATCCGAAGACTTCCCGTCAGGGCGGACAGCCCACCGACGATCGCAGTTCCGAGGGCCGAAGGCCACATCAAGATGTCGCTCAACGCCGCGCCCTCGCCCCGCAGTGGGGCGGGCGTGACGTCGTAGAGCATTGCAAAGCTGGGGCCCAAGGCCGCGGCGATCATGAACGCCGCGAGCGCAAGGAACGCGAGGGCCAACAATTGGACGGTCGTGCTGAAGGCAAGAGCGCACGCAATGCCGGCCGCCGAGTACGCGGCGCCGGCGACCCAGACGCGTGCTCGAAGCATGCCGCGCCGCACGTACCTGTCGGCGATGTATCCGCCAAGAAAGACACCGAGCATTCCTGGTGGGCCCAACGCGAGCGTCCTGAGGCTCGCCTGGCTGGCGCTCAAGTGATACGTGCGCTTCATGTAGGAGAGACTCCAGAACATGAGGGCGGTCTGCATCATCTGCGCGATCCCCATCGCAATCGCAGTGAGCAGCCAGGTTCTGAGTCGCAGTACGGCTCGTATCACTTCCCAGCGGCTCACGGTCGCAGGGTCGGGGAACACGATCTCATCCATTTGTTCGACGATCTCGACGTGCGTCCGGACGACATCGGGCTCGAGGTCTCCGTGTCCCGCGGGAAGGAGCGCCGTTTCGTCGGCCTCGGCCTCCATGGCCTTCAGTTCGGGTTCGAATCCGGCGTCCTGGCCGCCGCGGGGAGGCTCAGGCTGTGCGCTGATCAACCACGCACCGGCGAGGCCGATCGGTACCCACATGTAGAGCGCACCTCGCCAGCCGACGCTGTCCACGATCGGCCCCGACAGCCCTATGCCGAGCACGGTCCCGATACCGGCCAGCCCTTGGAACACGCCGATTCTGGATGCGCGCTCGTGGTGCGGGTAGTAGTCGGCGATCAGGGGATACGCAGCCGGATCGGTGGCCTCCATCCAGCCGATCAGAAGCCGGAAGAAGCTGAAGATGGCGAATCCCGTCATGCCGACGACGGCGATCGGTACTGATCCTGCGAGCAACATGAAGATGCTCCAGGCGACGAACATCCCGCCGAGGACGTGCACACGCTTGTACCGATGGCAGAGGGCGGCGATTGGGACGGCGCCCCAGGAACCCCCGACACTGCCGACGAACGCCGCGGCGCCGATCGCGAAGTCGTTGACGCCGAACGTGTGCTTGATGCCGTCCAAGGCGTTGCTGAGCGCATTGAACTCACCGTTCTGCAGCGCATTGCAGAAGCCGAGCGCGAACATGGTCATCGCGCCGTAGCGAGCGGAGGCGCTCGCGATCGTCTGTTGTCGGCCGGGCTCGTTCACCAGGCCAAGCGCTGCGCTGGCTGGTCGGACTTGGCTCGGACGCCCATCGCTCGTGACTCCGCACTCCCCGTTGTCCCGGACCTCGGTCGTCGAACTTATGGCATGGAGCGCGACGCGACCTTTCCGCGTGCAACCAGTGCTCGTCGCGAGCGAAGTCGAGTGGGGCGCGGAATGCCCGCGCGCCGACCAGCCGGATCTTGCGGGGTGAGTACGCTGAAGCTTGGACGAATGATTCCCACGCCATTCGGGCCTGACCCACTGACCCCCGTCTCATTCCTACGTCGAGCCGATGCGGCCTTCGGCGATCGGGTCGCGTGGGTCGAGAATGGTGGGCGTGCGACATACGCGGTCATTTACGAGCGATGCCGCAGGCTGGCCGGAGCGCTGGCCGGTGCCGGCATCCAACCCGGAGATCGCGTCTCGATCTTGTCTCCGAATACGAGGACGATGTTCGAAGCGCACTTCGGTGTGCCGCTCGCGGGGGCGGTGCTGAACGCGCTGAACACGCGGCTCTCGCCCGGCGAGCTCGCGTTCATCGTCGACCACGCGGCGTCGCGCCTGTTGATCGCCGATCATGATCTCGTGGATCTGGCGCGCGAGGTGGCTCGGCGCGTCGCTGGCCTGCGCCTCATTGTCGCGGGCGGGACGGATGACGACTACGGAGCGATGATCGGCGCCGCCGCCACGACCTCGTTCAGGCTCGACGATGAACTCGCGTTGCTCGCGTTGAACTACACGAGCGGGACGACCGGTCACCCGAAGGGCGTCATGTACTCGCATCGCGGCGCCTACCTCCAAGCCTTGGCGATGGTCGCCGAGCTCGGCCTCTCGCCTCGGACTGTGTTCCTCTGGACGTTGCCGATGTTCCATTGCAACGGGTGGTGCTTCCCGTGGGCGGTGACCGCGGCCGGCGGCGTGCAGGTTGGTCTCCGCAACGTCAATGAACAGGCAGTCTGGCGTGCGATACGTGAGGACGGCGTCACGCACTTGAACGCGGCGCCGACGGTGTTGATCGACCTCGCGTACGGTTCCGGGTCCGACGCGGGTCCGGCGCCGCGTCGCGTTCGCGTGGCAACGGGCGGTGCACCACCAGCTCCGCAACTCCTCGCTCGTCTCGAGGAACTCGGGTTTGAGGTCACGCATCTCTACGGCCTGACGGAGACGTACGGACCGGCGGCAATCTGCGAGTGGCTCCCCGAGTGGGATGATCTTCCGCTCGAACAGCGAGTGAAGCTCAAGGCGCGACAGGGTGTCGGCAACATCTTGAGTCAACAGATGCGGGTCGTCGACGGCGGTGGGGTTGACGTGCCGGCTGACGGCACGTCAACCGGGGAGGTCGTCTTTCGCGGGAACAACGTCATGATGGGTTACTTTCGGGATCCCGACGCGACCAACGCGGCGAACATCGACGGATGGTTTCGATCCGGTGATTCGGCAGTCATCCATCGCGACGGCTACATCGAGCTGCGCGACCGCCTCAAGGACGTCATCGTGTCGGGCGGCGAGAACATCTCTTCCATTGAAGTGGAACAGGCGCTCGCGACGCACGCGGCGGTGCTCGAGTGCGCGGTGGTCGGTGCGGCCGACGAACGCTGGGGCGAGGTACCGGTCGCTTTCGTGGTTCCCCGCGGTGGCGCCACGGTTACCGAGGCCGAGCTGATCGAACATGTGCGAGGCCGGATCGCCCATTTCAAGGCGCCGAAGCGAATCATCTTCGGACCAATTCCGAAGACCGCAACCGGCAAGATCCAGAAGTTCGCATTGCGCCAGCGACTGCTCGCTTCCAACGATTCGGACATCGATCGTGCGGATTGAGACTCGGATGTTCGTCATGTCACCCTGCACGGCCGTAGGAGCAGTGCGGCCGCGGCACAGATCGACATCCTCAACCCAGTGTGGGCCTAGAGCTCGCAGCAGTCGCCCATGTGTGCGGGAAGGTCAAGCGCCGGGTTGCGGTCGAAGAATCCGGCCGGCCGGAGGTGGAACCCCGCGTACTCGACGGGCATGACCGGCCAGTCCTCAGGCCGCGGCACGTGGCTCACGCCGAAGGTGTGCCACAGCGTGATGGGCCGGTCCACGATCGGACGGTCGTGCGCGGTCCACTCTGGCAGGCCCGCGCCGCCAGGGTGCTGGTTGGGGTGGCTCCCAGCGGGGCGACGCTCGTCGGGGTGGTACGGCGTGACCCAGAGGTTCATGGTGGCGAAGGCGGCGCGCTTGGCTATGGCGGAGCCCGGCTGCGCGAGCAGCGTGACCGGCGAAGCCGTTACAAGCATGTAGCTCGTGGGCTGGCCGAGCGCATTCTTCGCGTGCGAATTGAGTATGCGCCAACGACGAGAGATCTCCGCGTTGGCAAGGCGCTGCGCCTGGCGCTCGGTCTCGAGCAACGTCGCCCTGGTGACGATCGCGTTGCCGAACTCCTGACCAACATCGCCCACGACGTCTATCTCCTCGACGGAATTGTCGGGACCGTCGACCGTGACATCGAGGCGGGCGCAGAACAGGTGTTGGTGGTACGGCGCCCACAGGCCGGGTGCGAGCAAGCTCCCGTTGTCGGGCGCCTCGGTTGCTCGCTGGTCGCAGGCGCCGGTCTGGAGGATGCCGGTGAGCTTGACCTCGAGCTGAATGGTGCCGTCGAGGTAGAAGTACCAGAAGAACCCGTAGTCGTAGTTGCCGACCGTCGAGACGAACGAGATCACGAACCGACGGTTTCGACGGACCTGGTTGTCATTGACCCAGAGGTTGACGTGCTTCCAGAGGATTCCGAAATCCTCTTCGTGCATGCACACCGCGTTCGTCACGACGCGCGACCCGCCATGCTCGTCAGGAAGGACCACGTCCGCGTAGCGGATCTCACCAAGGCAGTCGCACCCCCGTTCGAGCGATTGCGTGAGCCGCCCGAGCCCCCACTCGCCGACGTCGAAGGCATTCTTCCACCAGTGCGTGGCGGCCCCGGCGCCGTACGGCACGACCATCTCCGCGATCGACGCTCGATCCAGTATCGGGCGCCCGAGGTAGGCGATCTGATGCAGGACCAGTCCTTCGATGGGATTGAAGCTGAACCGTAGCGTCCACCCGAGCCATTCCACCGCGTTGCCGTCGACGACGAAGCTCGGCCCCTCGGGCTGCGTGATCTCCAGCGGTCGGAGCCCGTCGCGGATGGGCCCAACGTCGGCGGCGCCGTAGCGGCCGCTGTTCGGCGGCACCGCGACGACGCCACTGTCGATCACGTCGATCACCTCGTAGCTCGAGCAGTCCACGATTCCGACGATGCCTTCGAGGGGGTGCGCATAGCCGTTGTCGGTCGGATCCTCGACCTGATACGGGATGCAGCGCACGATGCGGCGCCCGTCGTCGTACGGCAGGCCGAAATTGCCGGCCGGCCATGGGTCGACCTGTACGAGGTCCATGTCCGTGATGCCACGCGCCGCGACCGCGGCCACGAAGCGGGGATCGGCCTTCATGGCGCCGATCGCCTTGCCGGATTCATCAATCAACAGCGGGGGCTGGACGCCAGGGACCGTGCGCCAATCGATGACGCGTGGCGAACCGACGTCGACGATCACCTCGTTCACGAGCCCCGTGCGGCGCTCGAGGACGACAACTTCGAGCAGGCGCGCGCCGTTGCCACCGGCGTCCGGCGGCGCGCGCCGATCCGGCTCGAGGAGCTGCACAACGGGGTAGCGGAGCTTGGGCTCGAGGCCCGCGGGATGGTCGCTCACATGGTCGAGGTAGCCGGCTTTCGCGACTGCGCACGCGGTTGCGATCTCCTCCGCCGTGAGCAAGTCGAAGGAATGGCTCATTGCCTGACCTGTCCGCTGCCGGAGATGGGGTCGCGGCGCGCACAGATCCCGACGGTGCACCCCGCGCGGGCGAGCTGACGTGCGACAGCCGCGCCGATTCCCGATGATGCGCCCGTGACCGGCGCCTTCTTGCCTTCAACCGACCAGCGCATCGACCCAGCCCTGTTCACGAACCGCCGTCGCTCGGCGATGGTCGGCACACGTTAGCGTCCGGCCCGACCGTCGAATCAGTTCCGCATTGAGTTCCGCGGCGCGAGTCAGGTCGACTGCGGCCGGAAGACGACCTTGATTGCTTTCGTGCCTGCCTTGTCAAGCGCGGCGGCGACGGCGTCACGATACGCGTCGATTGGAAACTCGTGCGTCACAACAACGTCGGCTGGAAGCAACCCTGATGAAAGGATGTCGAGTGCTCGCTCAATCGAATGCCGTTCGATGTCACCCACCGCGCCGGCAACGGCATCGACCGCGTGGTCAACGGATCCCAACAACGTGAGCTCCTTGTACCAGACAGGAGTGAGGTCGACCTCGCTGATACCGGGCGCGCCGAGCAATAGGACGCTGCCGCGATGGGCTGCGGCTCTCAGGGCGTCCGTCACCGCGTCTGCTGTTCCGACGGCCTCCACGACGAACGGGAACCCAGACATGAGCATGAGGTCGGACTTGCGACCAACAACTCGGCCGCCGACGATCTTGGCCAGTTCATCGAAGTGGCGTCCGGACTCGTCTCCATGCACCACGTAGTCAGCGCCACACCGAGCAGCTGCTTCTGCCTGATAGTCGTGACGGGCGAGCACGGTGACGTCGCTTCCCGGGTACAAGCCCTTTACGGCGGCAAGCGTGGCGAGCCCGATGATGCCGGCGCCGACGACCAGGACGGGGTCGCCGTTCTCGACCTGAGCTCGGATGAGACCATGTGACGCGATCGACAGTGGTTCGTGAAGGCTTGCCGCGCGGTCGGGGATCGCATCCGGGATTGGAAAGAGCATCGTCGTGTGAGCGACGACCTGCTCGGACCATCCGCCACCGAGGCCTTGGGTGTAGCCGAGTGAACGTCCGCTTGTCAGGATCTTGCTGTCAAGGTTCAGGCAACATGACGTCCAGCCGCGTTGACAGTTACGGCAAGGCGGATCGATATGACGCGGCTTGCACGCGATGCAGGGATTGACCGCGACTCGGGTTCCGACGGGAATGGCGCAGTCCGGTCCCGACTGGATGACACGGCCGGCGATTTCGTGTCCTAGCAGGAACGGGAAGGTCGCAACATCGGAAAGAATCATCGAGTGCTTGGCGATTGGTTTGAACAGGTGAAGGTCGCTTCCGCATATCCCGCCGGCCGTGACGGCAACGCGCGCCCAGTCGCCAAAGGGAAGTTGGGGTTCGTCGATGTCGACCAGTGACGCGGGAAACAAGGGGTCGGCCATGTCGAATTGGATCGCCTTCACGCGTTTCCCCAAGGCACGTGCACAGCTCTATCATCGCGGGCAAACCACACGCCGTCTACGCGTTCACCTCAATGGGGTTCGAGGTTGGGATCGAGCGGCAACGCCTGTGGGCGAGCGAGGTGGTAGCCCTGCCCCCACGGGACGCCGAGCGCGCGCAGTGCGGAAAGGTCGTCCGCGGTCTCGATTCCCTCGGCCACGATCGTGGCCGAGATCTCGTCGGCGAAGTTGACGAGCGCTCCCGCCAGGGCCCGCCGCGCCGGGTCCGAGTGGATGCCGCGGGTCAGATCGAGATCGAGCTTGATGATGTCGGGCTCGAGCTTGAGGATGTGTTGGAAACCGGCATAGCCGGCGCCGGCGTCGTCGACCGCGATGCGAACCCCATCGCTTCGGATCGGGCTCAGCGCCGCCACCAGCG
>JAODBK010000024.1 GCA_025463925.1 Acidimicrobiales bacterium
GCCGTGGCCGACGACGATGACGTCGTCGGCGAAGCGCAGGACGGCGGTCGCTTGTTGTTCGACGAGGAGCACGGCGACGCCGTGGTCGGCGGCGTTGCGGATGGCGGCGAAGAGGCGGGCGACGACGAGTGGGGCGAGACCGAGGCTGAGCTCGTCGACGAGCAGGATCTCTGGGTCTGAGGCGAGGGCTCGGCCGAGCGACACCATCTGTTGTTCGCCGCCTGAGAGCAGCCCGGCGCGGCGGGTGAGGAGAGTCTGGAGCTCTGGGAAGATTTCGATGACCCGGTCGGGATCGACTTTGGCGAGGCGAAGGTTTTGTGTGACGGTGAGGCCGGTCAGGATCGATCGGTCGTCGAGGACGATGGCTGCGCCGTCGCCGACGCGTTGGTGGATGGCTCGGCGATGGGGATCGCCTCGCCACGCGAGCTCACCTTGGAGTACTGCCTGGTGACCAGCGATGGTGAGGATGGTGGTGGTCTTTCCTGCGCCGTTCGGCCCGAGGAGCGCGGTGACGCGGCCGGGGTGGATGTCGATGTCGAGTCCGCGTAGTGCGGGTACGTCTCGGTGTCCGACTGACACACCGCGGGCGGTGATGATGGCGGCACCGTCGGCTTGTTGGCCGCGGGCGCGTGTGTCCGGCGTCGCCGGTTGATCGACGCCGAGGTAGGCGGTGATCACGGCGGGTGTGTCGCGGACGGTCGCCGCGGTTCCGCTGGCGATTGGGCGGCCGAAGTCGAGGACCTCGACGTGTTGGCACAGCGAGAAGATCAGGTTGATGTCGTGCTCGACGATGAGCACCCCGCAGCCCCACTCGGTTGCGACCATGCGGATGACGTCGGCGAGTTCGGCCCGTTCGTGCTGGTCGAGTCCGGCGGCGGGTTCGTCGAGCAGGACGATGGACGGCCGGCTGGCGAGGGCTCGTGCCAGGGCGACGAGGCGGCGCCGGCCGAGGGCGAGCTCCTCGACGGCCCGGTCGAGGTCGGCAGTGAGGCCGAAGGCGTGGACCAGGGCCATGGTGTCGGCGTCGAGCGTCGGGCGGCCGGGGCGGACGAGGTCGGTGACGAACCGCCACCACGCCCGGGCGTCGGCGGCGATGCGCAGGTTGTCGCGGACCGTGAGGCTGTCGAAGAGCTCGAGCGATTGGAATGTGCGGGCGAGCCCGGCGTGGGCGCGCCGGCGTGGCGACCAGGTGCCGATGGCGTGGCCGTCGAGTGCGATCGAGCCGCCGGTGGTGGGCGTGAAGCCGGTGATGGCATCGATCGCGGTCGTCTTGCCGGCCCCGTTGGGGCCGATCAGGCCGACGATGTCGCCTGAGCCGACCTCGAGGCACAGGCCGTCGAGCGCCCGGACGCCTCCGAAGGTGACGGCGAGGTCGTTCACGGTGAGCCGGGCCGGGCGCACGGGCGCCATCGCCGAGGCGGGCGGCAAGGACTCCTGCTCGGACGGGCTTGGGTTGACTGGACGAAGGCGGGCGCCAAGGCGCGCGGAGAGGCGCCGAGCGATGCCGTCGGGCTCGCGCACGACCACGACGACCGCGAGCAGGGCGAACAGGGCGGCGAGCGCGTCGAGCTGGCCGACGCCGCTGGCGTTTCCGTTGACGACCGCGGTGACGATGCCGCCGGTGGCGGCGACGGCGGCGATGGGTGCCCCGATGACGAAGCCGATGCCACCGGTGACCGCGAGCGACACGGCGTAGATCGACTGGAGGACGTTGAACTGGCCGAACGTCACGCTCGGGTTGCGGAAGCCGATGAGGATGCCCGCGACCGCGGCGATGGCCGAGCTGAGCGCGAACGCGTACAGCTTCACCGCGGCGACGTTGACACCGAGGGCAGCCGCGGCGCGCTCATTGGTGCGCACCGCGATCAGCTGAAGCCCGGCCCGGCCCCGTCGCAGGTTCGCCAGAGCCAGCATGGTGCCGACCAGCACGACCAGGCAGGCGATCGCGTAGCGCTGGGGGTGATCGAACCCGGTGAGGTCGATGCCCAAGATCGAGAACCGCCCGATGTTGGTGCCGTTCAGCCCACCGGTGCGCGCCGAGTTGTTGAGGATCGTGTCCTGCAACACCAGGGCGAGGGCCAAGGTGGCGATGGCGAGGCTGACGCCGCGGCTGCGCAACGCCGTCATGCCGATGCCGACCCCGACCACGACCGTGATGATCACACCGAACCCGATGGCCGCCTCCATGGGGAGGCCGTAGTTGACGATCGAACGCGACGCCACCCACGCGGCGATGCCGGCCAGGGTGAACTGGGCCAAAGACAGCTGCCCGGTGTAGCCGGCCACGACCACCAGTGACGCCAGCACGACGCCCATCGCAATCGATGTCGCCGCCGGATCAGCCCACCTCGCCGGAACACCGGCCAGAACGACGACGCCGACCACGAGCGCGAGTGCCGTCGGCACCAGGCGGACTCGACCGCTGCCCAGATGAGGTGGACGACCCCGTCGAGCGACGCGGCCCGCCAGCTCGGGTCGGCGCAACACCAGCACGGCGACGATCACCAGCAGCGGGACGGCGTGCGCGACGCCAGGCGTCTGCACGAACCTGGTCAGCTCGGACTCCGACACGCCGATGACGATGGCACCGAGCATCGTCAAACCGAACGAACGAAACGCCCCCAGCAACGCCGCTGCGAAGGCAGGGATCACCAACAGCGTGAGCGAAGCGACCTCCAGCCCCGCGATCGGCGCGATCAAGATGCATCCCAACGCCGCGAGCACCCCCGCCGCCATCCAATTGACGCTCGCCACCCAGTCCGGCGACACGCCATACACGGCAGCAGTGCGCTGGCTCTCGGCAACCGCAGCCGTCGCCAACCCAAACCGAGTGAAGCGATAGACGATCGCGAGCACCACCGTGGCCGCCACAGCGACACCAAAGATGATCAACCGGTCCACGCCCATACTCACCCCCTGCAACGGCGTCACCGTGTCGCTCGGCAGCAACGAGTCCACGAACCGCGC
>JAODBK010000085.1 GCA_025463925.1 Acidimicrobiales bacterium
TTGTGGGGCGCGGCGGCGGGCGGCGCCGTCACCGGCTGGGCCGGCTCGGCGGCCAGGCGGCCCTTGATCACCTTCAGCGGCAGGAAGTGCTCCCGCTGCTGGCGGAGGATCCAGCGCAGGCGGTCGACGTCGTCCTCGTAGAACTTGCGATAGCCCGACGGCGTCCGCTCGGGATCGAGAAGGCCCTGGCTCTCGAGGAAGCGGATCTTCGAGATCGTCACGTCGGGGAACTCGTCCTTGAGCAGCGACAGCACCTCACCGATCGACAGGAACGGGCGATCTCCGGCGCTGCCGTTCATCGGGGAAGGCTCACGGCGCCACGTCGTCGGTGTCGCCGGCGGTGAAGAAGACCAACTTGAACTTGCCGATCTGCACCTCGTCGCCGTTGACCAGTGGGGCTTCCTCGATGCGCTCGCGGTTGACGTAGGTGCCGTTCAGCGAGCCGACGTCGCGCACGCGGTAGCCGCTGTCGGCGCGCACCACCTCGGCGTGGCGCCGCGAGACGGTGATGTCGTCGAGGAAGATGTCGCTGTCCGGATGGCGGCCGGCGCTGGTGACGTCGCTGTCCAACGCGAACTTCGACCCGGCATTCGGGCCCCGCTTGACGACCAGGAGCCCGGCGTCACCCGTGAGCTCCTCGAGGTGGACGGTGAGGTCCTCCTCGGCCGCGTCCGACGACGCCTCGACCGTCATGAACGTGATGGTCGTGTCGTCGCCCGTCGCCAGGATCGCCCCGCAGGAGGAGCAGAAGTTCGATCCGGCCGGGTTCCGGTGCCCGCACTGGTTGCAGAACACGGGTCCGAGGCTACCGCCTGCCGCCCGTCAGTCCGCGATGAGCGCGCTGTAGGCGGCGGCGTCGAGCAGGCCGTCGAGGGCCGCGGCGTCGGCCGCCTCGATCACGCAGATCCAGCCGTCTCCGTAGGGATCGTCGTTCAGGCGTTGCGGCGCGTCCACCAGCTCGGCGTTGATCTCGGCCACCACACCGGAGATCGGGGCGTAGATGTCGGACACCGACTTGGTCGACTCCACCTCGCCCAACGAGCCGCCGGCGGCCACGGTCGCGCCGACCTCGGGCAGCTGCACGAACACCACGTCGCCCAACGCGTCCTGCGCGTAGTCGGTGATCCCGACGCGGACCCGCCCCGCGTCGTCGGCCCGGGCCCACTCGTGATCGTTCGTGTAACGGCGGTCGTCGGGGACGTTCATCCGCCGGACGCTACCGGACGGGCCACCTTGAACGACGGGGGCTTGGCCAGCGCCGGCAAGGCGAGGTCGGCCTGGCGCGTCACGTCGACCTTCACGCCTTTGGCCGCCGACAGCGCGTCGACCGCGCCCCCCGGGATCTGCAGCCCGCTCTCCAGCGTCGAGGCCTGGCCGATCGCGGTGACGACGTAGGGGGCCTGGAGGGTCGACCCATCGATCGTGATGGCGCCCCCCGACTCGGCGAACGCGGTGGCCGCCGCGACCCGCTGGTGGTTGATGGCGATCGCCTCGGCGCCGGCGTCGCGCAACTCCTCGACGACGTCGATGAGCGCGTCGTAGGCCAGCGACCGCTCGGGATCGCCGACGGTGACGACGACGCCCGGCCCGTGCACGGCCACCGTGCCGGCGAGGACCTGGAGGTCGGCGAGCTGCTGGCGCGCCGCCCGCTCGGCCGCGGTGTCCCGCTGGGACGAGTCCTTCAGGGCCTGGAGCTGGAGCTTCAGCGTCGCGATCTCGTCGTTCTGCTGGTCGGCGGTGGCGTTGAGCGAGGCGAGGATGCGGGTCAGGTCGCCCTCGCTCTCGGCCTGGAGGCGCTGGCTGAAACGCTGCTGGCCGCGCGCCTGGCCGACGAGGAGGAAGCCCACGACCGCGGCGACGAGGGCGACGACGACCCGGCCGGCGACCTGCGATCGGGTGGCCATCGTCAGCCGCCGAAGACCCGGCGGCGGATCGCGGCGAGGTTCTGGAAGATGCGGATGCCGAACACGACGACCACCGCGACGGTGAGGTCGACGCCGAGCTGGTCGCCGACCCAGACGAGGAAGGCCGCGACGAGCGCGTTGGAGACGAAGGCGAGCACGAAGATGCGGTCGTTGAACGTGCGCTCGAGATACGAGCGGGCCCCGCCGAACGCCGAGTCGATGGCGGCAACCACCGCCATCGCGACGTAGGGCGTCAGCGTCTGCGGGATCGTCGGCCCCCACAGGAGCGCGACGATGGCGCCGGCGAGCAGGCTGAGGAGCGCGACCACTCAGCCGCCCGGGCCCGCGGGTGCGGTCGTGGTGGTGCCGGTGCCGGCATCGACCGGCAGCGCCCGGTCGACCGCGACCCGGCCGGCGAACGCCGGCACCGTCACCTTCGACTGCGTCTTGACCGAGTAGCCGAGCCCGAACAGGTCACGCCAGCGCTCGAACCGGCGCGCGATCGCGCTGCCGTCGAAGTCGGCCCGGTGCGCGCCGATGGCGGTGACGACGTACGGGGGGTTCAGGGGACGGAAGTTCACCACGATCGTGTCCCCCGCGGCGCGGATCGGCGACGTGGCGACGAGGCGGTCGTCGTTGATCGAGATCGCCTCGGCGCCCGCCTTGAACAGCTCGTTGACGACCAGCTGGATGTCCACGTCGTGGATCCGGAACGCGCCGGCCTCGTCCTTCGTCGTCGGCTTGCGCGTCGAGTCGGACAGCCGCACGACGACGCCCGGGCCCTGGAGCGCGGTCGTCCCGGCGATCCGCCCGAGCACGGCCAGCTGCGCCGACCGGTCGCGGGTCGCGGCGTCGACCTTGCTCGCGTCCGCCTGCGCCGCCGCCGCCTCGTCGCGCAGCTTGCGGACCGCGGCGTCGAGGTCGGCCAGCTGCCGGCGCCGGTCGAGGATCAGCTGCACCAGCCGCGACTGGCGCGGTTGGTCGCGCCGCTTCTGTGCCCGCGTGCTGGACGCCGCCGTCACCAGCCCGAATCCCAGCACCGCCAGCACCACGGCGAACGCTGCCTGCCGGCGCCACGCGAAACTCACAGCCGCCAATGAAAGCACGCCACCCCCGTTCTTTGAACGTCTACCCACCTGTGCGGTGGTCGGTGGTTCAAAGAATCGAGTGTCACACCCTCCTGGTTTGATGGCATGTCATGGGAATCGACGAAGCCGCCGTCGCGGCACGCATGCGAGCACAGCTGGCACTGATCGAGCGGTCGCAGGCACTGATGCTCGGCATGACCGAGCGCCAGATCGACCGGCTCCTCGCGACGGGGCGATGGTCCGCGGCGCAGATGGGTGTCTATGGACCATCCGGCGTTCCCAGGTCGTGGCGGCGGGACCTGCTGGCGGCCGTGCTTGCGGCCGGGCCGAACACCGTTGCCTCGGGCCGATCAGCGGCGCGCCTGTGGGGCCTCGACGGATGCACCAGCTCGGTGATCGAGGTCACCGTTCCGTACGCCAACAAGCCCCGTACCCGGGGCGCCATCATCCATCGGACCCAGCGGTGGTTCTCGCCTGACCTGAGTCGGTGTGGGCCCCTCCCGGCGACATCCGTGGCCCGGACCCTGATGGACCTGGGCGCGGTGACCAACCGACTGCTCGTCGCCACGGCGCTCGAGCATGGGCTCCGGAAGCGCCTCGTCACCGAACCGCTGCTCCGATGGCGGCTCGCCGAGGCAGGCGGCCGTGGGTGTCGCGGCAGCGGTGTCCTTCGCGCCGCTCTCGACAGTCGTCCGGCGGGCGGGCCCGCGGGGAGCGGCCTGGAAGTCGTCGCCGTCGACCTCATCCGTCGGCACGAGCTTCCGGTGCCCGAGGCTCAGGTGCGGGTGCGCGTTCACGGGCGGGCCTATCTCATCGACCTCGCCTACCCCGCCGCCAGGATCGCCATCGAGATCGATGGCTTCGAGACACACGGCACCCGCGACGCGTTCATCGCCGACCTCAGACGCCAGAACGATCTCGTCATGGCCGGCTGGACCGTCCTCAGATTCACCTGGGACGACATCGTCAACCGGCCGGAGCATGTCGCCACGACGATTCGCCGAGCCCTCCTGCACGCGAAGGCCGCGATCTGACGCTCCCCCCAACCGTTCTTTGAACCAGCGCCCACCTGTGCGGTGGTCGGTGGTTCAAAGAACGGGGAGGCAGGCGCGGGGTCAGCGAAGGAGGTGGCGGACGCGGCGGGCGTAGTCCTGGGCCAGGGCGCGGGCCTCGGCGTCGCTGCCGCCTTCGGCCCAGATGTGCGTCACCGGTTCCTCCGGGTCGGGGACGACCAGGGCCCACCCGTTGGCCGTCAGCACCTTCACCCCGTCGACCAGCACCAGCTGCTTGTCGGCCTCGGTCTCGACGAGGGTGCGCATGACCGTGCCCTTCTGCTCCCACGGCGTGACCACCGTCTCGTGGGCCACGCACACCCGCGGCAGCCCGGCCACCACCTTCGAGAGCCGGACGCCGGTGCGGGCCAGCAGCTCGAGCAGGTTCACGAACGTCGCGGTGGCGTCGTACGCCGGCATGAACGACGGGAACATGTAGCCGCCCTCCTGCGAGGCGGCGAACTGGATCCCGCCGGACGCCGCGACCTCCATGAGATGGGGCGTCGACAGCTTGGTCCACACGATCGACGCGCCGGCTTCGTCGGCGATCTGCTCGGCCGCCCGGCTCACCGCCACCGGCAACGCGACCCGGCAACCCTCGTGGACCGACGTCACCAGTGAGAGCAGCGCGAGCAGCGCCTCGTCGTGATTGAGGACGTGGCCCTCGTCGTCGATCAGCGTGATGTGCTCGCCGTCGGGGTCGATCACCGCGCCGAGGTGCGCCTTCGCGGTCGTGACCAGCTCGGCCACCCGGTCGGCGTGCACCTGGGCGTCGAACGATGCTGCGCCCGCCGTCTGCGCGTACGGGTTGACCGACAGCACGTCGGCGCCGAGCTTCGACAGCACGTTCGGCATCACGAAGCTGGTCGACCCGTACCCGTGGTCGAGCACACACTGGAAGCCGAAGGCCCGGATCGCCTCGGCGTCCACCGACTGCATCAGTGCCGCGGTGTAGTACTCCAACGCGCGCGGCGGGAACCTGATGTCGCCGATGTCGGCGGCGAACGCCCGCCGGAAGTCCTGGCGGTGGAAGTACCGCTCGACCTTGCGCTGCGACGTCTCGGGGATGTCGATGCCGCCGGCGTCGAAGAACCGGATCACGACCGACTGCGGGTCACCCGGCACGAGGCGCACGGTGATGCCGCCCTGGCTGTGCTCGGTGACCGTCTGGAAGCGCGTCACCGGCACCGGCGCGACCTCGAGGTCGTCGACGTTGATCCCGGCGGCGTTGAGGCCGGACATCACCGCCCGCTTCAGGGCGCGCGCCGCCCGGCTGGAGTCACGCGAGATCGTGACGGTCGAGCCCTTCTTCAGCATCGTGGCGTACGCCATCGCGACCCGCACCGCGAGCTCCGGGGTGACGTCGACGTTGGCCAGCCCGGCGACGCCGAGCCGGCCGAACAGGGCCCGCGCCCCGCGCGACTCCCACACGATCGACGAGTTGACGATGGCGCCGGGCTCCACCGTCTTGAACGGGTACACCTTCACGCCGGGGTTGATGACCGCGTGCTCGCCCACGAAGCAGTCGTCGCCGAGGATCACGCCCTCCTCGCACCGGGCGCCGCGCCGCAGGTCGGTGGACCGCCCGATGACGCAGCCGCGCAGCCGCACGCTCTCGGAGATGTACGCGTTGTCGTGCACCACGGCGCGCTCGAGGAAGGCGTCGCCCCGCACCATCACGTTGGAGCCGAGCACGGTGTACTCGCGCAGCTGGGCGCCGGCCTCGACGCGGCAGTAGTCGCCGACGATGCACGGGCCCTCGATGCGCGCGCCCGGGTCGATCTCCGCGCCCTCGCCCAGCCAGATCCCCTCGCCGGCGCGGAACCCCTTGATCTCGACGTCGACCTTGCCGTCGAGGACGTCGCGGTGGGCGCCGATGTAGGCGTCGAGCGTGCCGACGTCCTCCCAGTAGCCCTCGAGGGTGTGGCCGAACAGCGGCTTGCCCTCCTCCAGGAGCTTGGGGAACACGTCGGACGAGAAGTCCACCGACGCGCCTTCGTCGATCCAGTCGAAGATCTCCGGGTCGAGCACGTAGATGCCGGTGTTGATGGTGTCGCTGAACACCTGGCCCCACGTCGGCTTCTCGAGGAACCGTTCGACCGACCCATCGGGCCGGGTGATGACGATGCCGAACTCGAGCGGGTTCTCCATCGCCTTGAGGCCGATGGTGGCCAGGGCCTTGCGCTCGTCGTGGCGCGCCACCAGCTCGGAGAGGTCGACGTCGGTGAGGACGTCGCCGGAGATCACGAGGAAGCGCTCGGTCAGCTCGTCCATGGCGTTGCGGACCGATCCCGCGGTGCCGAGCGGCGTCTCCTCGGTGGCGTACACCATGCGGACGCCGAACTCGGAGCCGTCCCCGAAGTAGGTGCGGATCGCTTGTGGCAGGAAGGCCAGCGTGACGACGATGTCGTCGAAGCCGTGCTCCTTCAGGAGCCGCACGATGTGCTCCATCATCGGCCGGTTGGCCAGCGGCATCATCGGCTTCGGCGCGTTCGACGTCAGCGGCCGCAGGCGCGTGCCCTCGCCGCCCGCCATGATCACCGCCTTCACGCCGCCGACCTCATGCTGTCGAACCTACCCGTCCTTCGCGCAGCGCCTCGCGCCCACGCGGGATGTACGTGAGCGCGGCGTACCACGACAGCACCAGGCCCGGGATCACGAAGCACCAGGCGAGGATCCGGCACGGGTGCGCCCAGTGCAGGCCGAAGAACACCAGGTCGGGCGCGTGGCCACCGAGGAACATCGGGAAGGCGAACATCATGGCCAGCGTCCCCGCCTTGCCGGCCCATTGCACATCGATGCGTTTCGCCCCGAGCGCGGCCAGCACGATGACACCGAGCGACACGCCGACCTCACGGACGATGGTCAGCCAGGCGATCCATGCCGGCACCGCACCGTCGATCAGGATGGCGATGACCCCCACCCCGAGCAACAGGCGGTCGGCCAACGGGTCGAGCACCTTGCCGACCGTCGACACCTGGTTGAAGTGCCGGGCGATGTAACCGTCGACGAAGTCGGTGGCTCCGAGCGTGCCGAGCAGGTAGGCCGCCGCCGCCCGGTGGACCGGCTCGTGGAAGAGCAGCCAGAGGAACAGCGGGACGCACAGCAGCCGGATCACCGAGATCACGTTCGGGACCGTGAGCACCCGATCCGGTGCCACCGTCAGCACGGCGGCATCGGCGCTGGTCACGCCGGAAAGTCTACGGGTGACACGACCGGCGCTACTGATCGTCGAGGGCCTGCGGCGCGCGGTGCTCGCCCAGCAGCTCGACCGGCCACTTGCCCGACCATGCGGCTTCGTGGGTCCAGTCGGGCTGCTTGTCGCGGTACCCCAGATCGATGACCGCTCGGCCCGCGTCGATGTCGCGCGTCTCGGTGATCAGCACCGGCTCGGCGGGGTCGACACTGCGGCGCACGTGCACCTCGAGCTCCTCGGGAAAGTGCTGCAGCAAGCTGGTCACCACGTTCTGGTGCTGCGTCGCGAGATAGCACCGGGCCCGATCGGCCACGGTGCCGGCCCGCTTGCGGATCTCCTGGACGTCGTGGTCGGCGGCCTGGTCGCCGCACACCCGCGCCAGCGCATCGGCCAGCTCGAGCCCGTCGGCCTTGCACGGCACGCACTGGCCGCACGACTCGACGGCGAGGAAGCGCGACACGCCGGCCGTCACCGCGGCCAGGTCGGCGGTGTCGTCGAAGACGATGAACCCGGCCGACCCGAGACCGCTGCCGATCTTCGCCATCGACTCGTAGCTCGCCGGCGTGTCCAGCATGGCGGCCGGGATGAAGGCCTGGGCCACGCCCGGCAGCACTGCCTTGATCGTGCGACCCGGTCGCGGGCCGCCGCCGACCAGCTCGATGATCTCGCGCAGGGGCGTGCCCATCGGCACCTCGCCGACGCCGGCATGGCGGGTGTCGCCGCTGACCGTGCACACGATCGTGCCGGGTGAATCGGGCGTCCCCTCGGTGCGGAACCACGCGGCGCCGCGCGCCAGGATGCGCGCCACGTTGGCGATCGTCTCGATGTTGTCGACCAGTGTGGGGGGTGCCGGTGACTCCCCCTCGCGCGCCGCCATGTCGACGTGCGCCGGCAATCCGCTCTTGGCGACGACGTCGTCCTCGTGCTCGACGACCTCGATGACGCCTCGCCGGTACGGCGGCGCGACTCGCGGGAACGGGAACCGCCCGTCGAGCACCTCCAGCAGCGCCGTCTCCTCGCCGTAGAGATACTCGCCCGGCCCTTCGAAGACGCTGGCCGCGACCCCGCGCAGCAGCCCGGCGGCGAAGAACTCGGCGATCGCGGTGCGCAGCCGCGCCACCTCCGTCTCGAAGGACCGCTTCAGCGCGAAGACGATCTCCTCGGCGCCGACCGCGCGCGCCGCGATGAGGGCACCCTCCACCACGCGGTACGGATCGGCCCGCAGGATGGCGCGGTCCTTGAACGTCCCCGGCTCGCCCTCGGCACCGTTGACCACGACGGTGGTGGGAAGTTGCGGCGAGCGGTAGTCGAGCACCGTCCGCCACTTGGTGCCGGTCGGGAACCCCGCGCCGCCGCGCCCGCGCAGGCCCGACGCCGCGATCTCGTCGATGATCGCCTCGGATGACCGGCGGTGGGCTTCTTCCAGGCCCTCACCACCGATGCGCGCCAGGTACTCGTCGAGCGACGCGATTGCATCGGGATACAGGACGCGATGAACCAGAGCCATTGCCGGGCGCATTACCCGAGTCCCGCCCGGGCTACACGGAACGGCCGCTCGAGCGGTTTCGTCGCGCCTCGTCTCGGGTAGGCGTGACGGCGGAGCGTGTGGTGACTGAGGCCCCGGGTCTTCGGACCCGGGGCTTCATCATTTCCGGATCAGGCGGCGATCACGGCACGACGACGGCCCGGCCCCGCAAGCGTCCTTCGTCGAGCGCGCGGTAGGCCTCCTCGACGGTGTCGAGCGAGAAGCGGTCGACCTCACTGCGGATCAGCCCCGCTTCCGCCAGCGCGACCACCTCTTGGAGGTGCGCGATCGTCGATCCCTGGAAGTGGATGATGTCGGCTTCGCGCGGGAGGCCGCCGTACCACGGCGCGCGGAACGTCCCACCGGCCGCGCCGACGAGCACGAACGCGCCGGTGCGTCGCACCGCGGCCAACCCGGCCCCGATCGTGGCGTCGATCCCGACGAAGTCAATGACCGCGTGCGCGCCGTCGCCGTTGGTGAGCTCGAGCAGGCGCGCCGTCGTCTCGGCGTCGACCCCGTCGAAGGTGACGTGCGCGCCGAGCTCGCGCGCGAACTCGAGACGCACCGGGTTGCTGTCGACCGCGACGACGGTCGCCGGGCTCAACACCCGCAGGAACTGGATGGCGAACGCGCCGAGGCCACCCGCACCGATCACGACCGCGGTGGATCCGGGCACCAGCTTCGGGCGCGCCCGGCTGACCGCGTGGTACGCCGTCGCGCCGGCGTCGGTGAGCGGGCCGGCCACGACCGGATCGACCCCGCCGAGGCGGATCACCTCGCGCTCGGCCCCGGCCAGGATGTATTCGGCCAGGCCGCCGTCGAGCCCGTAGCCGCGGCCGGCGGACCCGTTGGGGCAGGCGCTGTCGTGGCCCCGGACGCAGTACTCGCAGGCGCCGCACGACTGGGGCGACAGCAACGCGACCGCGTCGCCCGGCGTCACCTTGGTGACGCCTTCGCCGACCGCTTCGACCCAGCCGGCGGATTCGTGGCCGATGGTGAACGGCACCTCCCAGCCGAGCAACGACCCGATCTCGGCCGGCATCCGCATGATGTCGAAGTCGGAATGGCAGAGGCCGTTGCCGGCCACCCTGACCAGGATCTGGCCGGGAGCCGGGGTCGGAACACGGGTATCGACCAGCTCTGGAGGCCGGCCCCACTCGACAAGCCGAAAGGCGCGCACACGACTTGTCTACCGCGGGCAGGAAGCAAGGCCCAACGCGCCGAATCACGCGGCGCGGTCAAGCAGGGCGCCGTTGTCAGGGGGGCCTGATGAGGAGGCAGCGAACGATGGCGGACTCGAATCTCGACATCGAGATCAGTCTCGATGTCACCGCCGGCCCGACGATCCGGGTCCGGGGTGAGCTCGACATCTACTCGGCGCCCCGGTTGCGATCGGTGATCGAGGATGCGTCGTTGGTCGCGCCCGGCTCGATCGTGGTCGACCTGAGCGCGGTGACGTTCATGGACTCGTCCGCTCTCGGCACCCTCATCGCGGCCGACGGCGAGCTCCGGGCCCGACAGTGCCAATTGGTGCTCGCCCGGCCGGGCGAGCGGGTGTGGAAGGTGCTGGAGATCACCGGAACCCATCGGGCCCTCACCATCGAGCGGTAGGCCCGACGGCTCATCTCGGTCGCCGGTCCGTTTTGGGCCTTCCCGCGCGGCGCCCGAGGTGGGACGCTTGGCAGATGCCGGCATGGACCGAACTGGGCCGCGACGAGGGTCGCGGGCACGCGATCCGGATCCTCACCGAACTGATCGAGGTGCGCCTGGGCGGCGACCCCGTCGGGGCGCGCCTCTTGGTCGACGGCGCCGCGTGCGACCACCCGGACGAGACCATCGCTCAGGCGCTCGCGATCGCCGAGTCGCTCCTCTTCCGGCTCGCCGAGCTGACGGGCAAGAGCGAGTCGCAGGTGCTCACCAACCTGCTCGCCGACGTCGCCGGGGCCGATGAGCCGACGACCGAACTGGCCGCGGTCCCGCTGATCACGGCGGCCAAGCGCCGTCCGCGTCGCGCCCGCTCCGCCTGAGTCCGACCAGCTCGCTGCTCGCTAGCTCGCTCCTTCGACCTCGCCGCGCCAGCCCCTCGTCGCCCGCCGCACGAGGCGCGTCGCCGACGTCTCACGACCCAGCACCGAGTGGCCGCACGGCACCACGATGGTGAGGGTCTCGGCCGGCCGTCGCACGAGGATGACCTCCTCCACCGAGGCGCCGCACTGCCCGCAGGTCACCTCGTCGGACGTGAGGTCAACGTGGACCCTGCCGGACACGCGCGCCGCCTTCGGCTCGCTCGTCTCTGCTGACACATGATCCGCCGGTGGAGCTAGGACTTCGCCGCGGCGAGGAGGTTCTCGTACGAGAGCAGCACGAGTCCGAGCAGGACGAGCGCGATGCCGAGCGGCACTCCCCACTGGACGATCGAGCTGCCGGTGCGGGGCAGCTGGGCGGCGGCCACCGGCGCCGCGGTGCGGTTGAGCACCTCACCGAGAACGGTCGCCGTCGTGGAGGTCGCCTGGAGGTCGTTGCCGAGCACCAGCGCACTGGTGACCGGTGTTCCGGGATCGTGCCTGGTGGTGGTCGTCGAACCCTCGGTCGTCGTGGTCGAACCCTCGGTCGTCGTGGTCGAACCCTCGGTGGTGGTCGTCGAACCCTCGGTGGTTGTCGTCGAACCCTCGGTGGTCGTCGAGCCCTGCGTTCCGCAGCCCTTCACCCAGAACACCTTGTGCTTGGTGATCCCGTCGCCGGCGTCACCGGTGATGGTCAGCTCGAGGTGGAATCCCTGGATGGGGTGTTCGGTGAGGCCCGACAGGTCCAGCGTCGACACGGCGATGTCGCCGTCGAAGTCCTTGCCGGCGCCGGGGTTGTCGGCGTCCGTCGTGCCCGGGTCGGCGGTGATGTCGCCGGTCCACACGACCTCGCCACTGCCGGACGGCGGCTGCGCGGTGATCGACGCGTTCAGGTGCTGGTTGGCGTCGAAGTTGTAGAAGTCGATCTCGAACGGGCACGTGACGTGGGGATCGTTGTCGGGATGCGCCTGCGGGTCACCCACGTCGTGGATCTTCACCGTGCCGTTGTCGCCGGTCGGGTCCTTCTTGCTCGGCCCGGCGTCGCCTCTCGCCGCCGATGCCTGTGCCGGGCCGGTGACGAAGCCGACGGTCAGCACGAGCATCCCGAACAGCAATGCAACGGTTCCCATGCGTCGGCGGGTCGATCGATTCATCGCGCAGTCCCTCGGCTCGGTGGTGGCGGGATCTCGGCCACGTCCCTACCGTGCCGGCCGGAACTCAGCAGTCCAGCAACCGAAGGTCAACCGTTGCCCAACTCCGGTGCCCGATCCGGGCGAAAAGGGTCAGGCCGGTTCGATGGGTGGCACTGCGGCGTGTTCGGGCTCGAACCGGTAGCCGACGCCGCGCACGGTGCGAAGCCACCGCGGCGCGTCGGGGTCGCTCTCGATCTTGCGGCGCACACGGCGGATGTGCTCGGTGACGGTGGCGGCGTCCTGCCATGCGGCCGAGGAGGCCCAGACCTGGTTCAGCAGTTGCTCCCGGCTGAACACCTGGCGCGGCGAGGCCGCGAGGAACGCGAGCAGATCGAACTCCTTGGCCGTCATCGCGACCAGCTCGCCGTCGATCGACACCTCGCGAGAGCTGAGGTCGATGCCCAGGCCCTCGAACTCGAGGTGGGGGGGCACCTCTTGACGGGCCGAGACCCGTGCCCGCCGCAGCAGCGACTGGATCCGCGCCACCAGCTCGCCGTTCGAGAAGGGCTTGACCAGATAGTCGTCGGCGCCGACGCGCAGGCCGAGGATCCGGTCGGACTCCTGGCCGCGAGCCGTCAGCATGATCACCGGGACGTCACTCGACCGCCGCAGCTCGGCCAGCACGTCGAAGCCGTCGACGGTGCCGAGCATGATGTCGAGCAGCACCACGTCGGGAGGCTTGCCGGCGATGGCGGCCAACGCCGATTCCCCGTCGCCGACCGACTCGACGTCGTAGCCCTCCTCGCTCAGGACGCGCTCGAGGAGCCGGCTGACCGCAAGGTCATCGTCCACGACCAGGATCCGGGCGCGCGCCATCGGCTCAGAGGTTAGATCCCAGTGTGGCGAGCGTTGAGGCTGCGCAGGCAAGGCGGTGCCTCACGTTCGGCCGGTGCCGCGGGACTTGACAGGTCGAACACCTGTTCGATAGGGTGCTGGCACCTCCCCTTCGGTCGGTTCGATTGCGTGGGGAGGTGCGGGCGTGGAGGCACTGGCAGCGGCAGTCGACCCCGACGCGCTCTCCGACGCCGAGCTGCACGAGACGGTGATCGGCCTGCAGCGCGAGGAGTCGCGCTTCGCCGCGGCCCGGGCCCGGCTGCTGGCCGCCTGGGACGCCCGCAAGATCTGGGCCGACGACGGCTCCAAGGCGGCCGCGGCCCGCCTGGCCCGGGAGTGCTCGCTGGCGACGGA
>JAODBK010000096.1 GCA_025463925.1 Acidimicrobiales bacterium
CCGGTCGGCACGCCGGTGGACGCCAGCCGCAGCCGGGCCACGTCGGCCGGCCCCATCGCGGTGCACACCCGGCCGGCGGTGAGCTTGCGCAGCCGGGCCAGCCGCCGGTCGGAGAACGCGCCGACGCACACCCGGTCGTGGGCCGCGGTCCGCTCGATCACGTCGACCAGCGGCCCGACCGAACGGTCGTGCTTCGGGTCGATGTTCACCCGCAGGTCGGGCCACGCGCCGAGCAGGTCCTCGAGCAGCACGATCGGTTCGCGGCCGTCGATCCGCGCCGCCGACACCTCGGCCCACGGGAGCTCGGCGATGACGCCGGCTCGGTCGGTCACCCGGTCGAGTCCGTCGTCGTGGAACGCGACGAGCACGCCGTCCGACGTGACGTGCACGTCGGTCTCGACGTAGCGGTACCCGAGCCCGACCGCGTGCTCGAACGCCAGCATGCTGTTCTCCGGCCAGTCGCCGGCGCCACCCCGGTGGGCGAACGCGATCGGATGGGGCCAGTCGAGGAACGGCCAGCCCACGTCAGGTCTTGAAGATCGTCGACCGGTAGTAGCGGAGCTCGGCGACGCTGTCGCGCACGTCGTCCATGGCCCGATGGCCGCCGTTCTTCTCGGGCGCGGCGGCGAGCACGTCCGGATACCACCGCCGGGCGAGCTCCTTGACCGTCGAGACGTCGACGGACCGGTAGTGCAGGTACTCCTCGATCTCCGGCAGGTAGATCGCGAGGAACCGGCGATCGGTGCCGATCGAGTTGCCGGCGAGCGGGACGGAGCGCGGCTCGGGGACGTGCTCCTTGATGAACCCCAGCGTCAACGCGCCGGCGTCGGCCAACGACACGGTCGACGACTCGATGGCGCCCACCAGGCCCGACTTGGTGTGCATCTCGACGACGAACGGGTCCATGGCGGCGAGCACCTCCGCCGGTTGGTGCACGACGAGGTCGGGCCCCTCGGCGACGACTTCGAGCTCGTCGTCGGTGACGAGGGTCGCGATCTCGACGATCGTGTGGCGGGCCGGGTCGAGGCCGGTCATCTCGAGGTCCATCCACACCAGCATCAGGTGGCGACCAGTCCCTTGTCCTCGACGGCCCGCCAGCAGTACCACGCGGCGACGGTTCGCCACGGCCGGTAGATGTCGCCGAGGGCGCCGAGCTCCTTGGGCTTCGGCAGCTCCTTCATGCCGTGCGCCCGCGCGAAGCCCACCCGCACGCCGTAGTCGTCGATCGGCCACACGTCGAAGCGGCCGAGGGTGAACATGAGGAACATCTCGGCCGTCCAGCGGCCGATGCCGCGCACCGCGATCAGCCGCTCGATGACCTCCTCGTCCTTCCGTCGGCCGATGTCGTCCAGCCGCAGCCGCCCGTCGACGACCCGCTCGGCCAGGTCGCGGATCGAAGCCGCCTTCGACCCCGACAGCCCCGCGGATCGCAACAACGCGTCCGGCATCTTCACGACCGCCTCGGGCGTCGGTGTGGCATCGTCGAACAGCGCCGCGAAGCGCGAGTGGATGGCGGACGCCGCCCGGCCGGCGAGCTGCTGGTAGACGATCGATCGGGCCAGCGCGCCGAAGTGCCCGCCGGGGAGCTTGCGCAGCGGGATCTGGCACGGCCCGTAGCTGCGGACCAAGGCCTTCATCACCGGGTCGGCCTTGCTGATGGCAGCATCGGCTTCGGCCAGCCGCTCGCGTCGGGACATGGGCGGTGAGACTACGAGGCGGCCGAGTCGAGCGCGGTCATGGCTGCGATCGCCTCGTCGATCGGCACCGGGCGCCCGAAGAGGTAGCCCTGCCCGAGCTCGCAGCCGAGCGCGCGGAGCTCGGCCAACTGCTCGTCCGTCTCGACACCCTCGGCCATCGCGACGAGACCGAGGGCGTGGGCCATCGAGATCACCGCGGTCACGATCGCCGAGTCCTCGGCGTCGTGCCCGAGCCCGTTGACGAAGCTGCGGTCGATCTTCACCGAGTCGATCGGGAACTGCTTGAGGCGCGCCAACGAGGAGTAACCCGTGCCGAAGTCGTCGACACCGACCCGTACGCCGAGGCCTTTGAGCTTCTTCAGGACGGCGATCGTGGCGTTGGCGTCCTCCATCAGCACCCGCTCGGTGATCTCGAGGTGCAGGCCCGGCGGCGGCATGCCGGTGTCGGCGAGCACGCGCGCCACCGTGTCGACGAAGTCGGGCTGCGAGAGCTGGCGGCTCGCCAGGTTCACCCACACCTGGCCCGGGCGCCAGGCGGCGGCATCGGTGCAGGCCTGCCGCAGCACCCACTCGCCGATCGGCACGATCAATCCGGTCTCCTCGGCCAGCCCGATGAAGTCGTCCGGGCCGACGAGGCCGCGCTCGGGGTGCTGCCACCGCACGAGCGCCTCGGCGCCCACGATGCGGCCGCTGTCGAGCGCCACCGCCGGTTGGTAGTACACGACGAACTCGTCGCGCTCGATGGCGCGGCGCAACGCGGTCTCGACCGCGAGCCGGGCAACGGCGCGGTCGCGCATGTGCGCGTCGAACACCTCGTAGCGGTTCTTGCCCCGCTCCTTGGCGCGGTACATGGCGGCGTCGGCGTCGCGCACCAGGTCTTCCGGGCGAATGTCGGGATCCGCGGTAAGAGCGATGCCGATGCTCGTCGTGACGTGGACCTCGGCGTCGCCGCTGAACACCGGCTCGGCGACCGCGGCGCAGATGCGCTCCGCAATGCTGAAGGCCTCGGCCTCGGCGACGAGATCCTCGCAGAGGATCACGAACTCGTCGCCGCCGAAACGGGCCGCAGTGTCCATGGGGCGCAAGGTCGATTGGAGGCGCGCCGCCATCGTCACCAGCAGCTGGTCGCCGGCGTCGTGACCGAGGCTGTCGTTGATCACCTTGAACCGGTCGAGGTCGAGGAAGAGCACGCCGACCGACGAGGGGCGGCGACCGGCGCGGGCCAGCGCGACGCGGAGCCGGTCGAGGAAGAGGGCGCGGTTGGGCAGACCGGTCAGCGGGTCGTGAAGCGCCTGGTGGGCCAATTCCTCGCGCGCCAAGCGGCGCTCGGTGACATCTTGCACCTGGCTGATCGAGTACAACGGCTGGTCGTCCTGGCCCCGCACGACGGCGACGCTGCGCATCACCCACACGGTGTGCCCGTCGGCGTGGACGTAGCGCTCCTCGATCTCGTGATGCAGGACCGAGCCGGACATGAGCAGCTCGTCGGCCTGCTGGCTGAGGCCGCGGTCCTCGTAATGGGTGAACTGGCTGGCCGACATGCCGATCAGCTGGTAGCGCGTCCGGCCGACCATGTCGCAGAAGGCTCGGTTCACGTCGAGGAACCGGCCCTCGGTGTCCACCATCGTCATGCCGATCGGCGCGTGGTCGAACGCGGTGCGGAACTTCTGCTCGGCGTCGCGCACCGCCTCCTCGGCGAGGACGCGGTCGGTGATGTCGCGCGTGTTCACGATAATGCCCTGGACCGCCGGGTCGTCGAGCAGGTTGTTGCCGAGCGCCTCCATGTGGCGCCACGAGCCGTCCCCGTGGCGCAGGCGGAAGCGGACCGGCGCGCCGTACCCGCCGCGGCCGATGTGGTCGGCGAACTCCCACACCATCCGCTCGACGTCATCGGGATGCATGAGGTCGAACACGCTCGTGCCGATGCCGAAGCCTTCGGGAAGCCCGAGGATGCGGAACGACGCCGGGCTCGACCAGCGGATGGTGCCGTCGGCGTCGATCACCGTGAAGATGTCCGACGCGTTCTGCACCATGGCGCGGAAGCGGGCCTCGCTGCGCACGAGCTCGTCCTCGGCCCGCTTGAGATCGCTGATGTCGACGACCTGGGTGAGGATGCGCGGGCCGTCTTCGGTGTCGAGCAGCGTCACGCCCATGATCGCGGTGCCGATCGATCCATCGGGCCGCCGGAAGCGCGCCTCGCGCCGGTAGCCGTCGATCCGGCCGGCGAGGAGGTCCTTCGCCATCGCCCGTCCGGTCTCGGCGTCCTCGGCGAGCTGCAGGTCGAACGCCGACGTGCCCTCGAGCTCGTCGGCGTTGCGGCCGAGCATGGTCGCCAGCGCGGCATTCATCCGGATGATGCGCCCGGAGCGGTCGACGACCGTCAGGCCGACCGGCGCGGCTGCGAATGCCGTCCGCAGCACGACCTCCGACCGTCCTTGCAGTGTCTCCGCCTTCGACCCGATCGGCACCGTCGCCGACTCCGTGGGGAGATGTTCTCAGGGCGAAAGGTCGTCGGCCAGTGTTTGCTTCGCGACATCGGGCGCATTGGTGCAAATGCCGTCGACCCCGGCGTGCGCCATGGCCAGGATGCGGTCCGGCTCGTCGACGGTCCAGGTGTTGCAGAACATCCCATCCCGGTGCAGGGCGGCGACGAGATCCGCGGTCACGGCCAGATGGTGCGGGTGCAGGCCGCGGTGGCCCCGGGCGAGGGCCATGGCCGCCGACCGCGCCTGGTCCCATTCCGGAAGCGTCAGCCACGCCGTCCGCAACCGGGATCGGCGGCCCGGACCGCATCGATGCTGGGGAGGTTGAACGACGACACCACCACCCGGTCGCGCCATCCGCGCTCGCCGACGAACGACGCGACCGCGGCGGCCAATCGGTCCTCGGGATCCCAGTCCGGCTCGTGCGGGAGGTTCTTGACCTCGATGTTGACCTCCATCCCGTCGCACGCGTCGAGGGCGTCGGCCAGCGACGCCACGTTCGCCGGCAGCGCCCGGGCGGCGAGGCGCACGATCGGCCCGAGCCCGGCGATCTCGGCGTCGTGGTGGACGACGAGGGCGTCGTCGGCGGTGCGCCGGACGTCGAGCTCCGACCATGTCGGCACCCATCCGCTTGGCCTCGACGAACGCCTCGACGGTGTTCTCGGGCTTGGCCAGCGACGCGCCACGGTGGGCGATGACGATGGGCGTCATCGCGGGTCAGATCTCGATGCCGGGGAACAGCACCTGCAGCTCGGTCACCAGCCGGTGCACAAGCTCGTCGCGGAGGTCGTCCGCCTCCTCGGCCAGATCCAGGGCGAGCCGGCCCAGGTCGCGCCAGCTGATCCAGCCGATCGCCCGCGACAGCGCGCCCACGTCGAGACCGGGACGCCCACCGAACTCGGACTCGAGCTGCTGCTGCGTCACCTGGTCACGCAGCGAGCGCGGCCGGTCGGGGCTGACCATGACGTACCCGGCCTGGCGATGGTGATGCTGGTCGGCGACGGCGAACGCCTGCCGCAGGCCGGCGATCGCGTGGTCGGGCGGGAGGTCGTCGCGGTACGACGCCTCCACGACCACGACGGCCTCGGGCCCGTCGAGCAGCACGTCGGCGGTGTCGACGAGGTCGAGCCCGCTGCCCCACATCTCGACGCGGGCGTCGCCCCACTCCTTGCCCGACAGCGGGTTCGGGACGCCGCACGCGATCTCGAGCATCGCCGGGATCCACGCGTCGGTGTCCCACTCGGAGAGCGTGCGGAAGGTGTTCCACGTCAGCCGGTCCGCGAGCTTGGGGTCGTTGATGCGATCGACCTTGGGACTGCCCTGCAACTGCGGGTGTGCCGGCTCGACAACCCAATCGTCTCCCCCACCAGTGACGTCGCTCACGATCTCGGGACGTCCGTCCAGGGGAGGTCCTTGTCGACACGGGGCTCGCCGGGGAGGCCGAGCACCCGTTCGCCGAGGATGTTGCGCATGATCTCCGACGTACCCCCTTCGATGGAGTTGCCGCGCGCCCGGAGGAACATCTTCTGCGTGTCGCGCCCGGACAGCGCCGCCTCGGTGGGCCGGACCATCTCGTAGCTCCCGTACAGCATCCCGGCCGGCCCGGCGATCTCGACGCACAGCTCGAACACCCGCTGGTTGAGCTCGGCGAACGCCAACTTGGCGACCGAGCCCTCGGGTCCCGGTGTGCCGAGGCGGCGCGCCGCCGAGGCCCGCAGGTTGGTGAGCCGGTTGACCTCCGCCTCCACCCACAGCCGCATCACGTGGTCGCGACGGGCCGGGTCGTCGCGCACGTGACCGGGCGCGTCGCGCCACAGCCGCAGCGCCTCACCGATCGGACCGGTGTTGCGGCTGCCGCTCCCCCCGCCGATCGACACCCGCTCGTTCATCAACGTCGTCAGCGAGACGCGCCACCCGTCACCGACGTCGCCGAGCCGGTCGGCGTCCGGGATGCGGACGTCGGTGAGGTACACCTCGTTGAACTCGGCCTCGCCCGTGATCTGGCGGAGCGGGCGGACCTCGACGCCGGGCGCGTGCATGTCGACGACGAAGTACGTGAGGCCTCTGTGCTTGGGTTGGTCCGGATCGGTGCGCGCCACGAGCAGCGCCCGCCGCGCCGTGTGGGCCAGCGTGGTCCAGACCTTCTGCCCGTTGACGACCCACTCGTCGCCGTCGCGCACGGCGCGCGTGGCGAGGCTCGCCACGTCGGATCCGGCGCCCGGCTCGCTGAACAGCTGGCACCAGATCTCATCCGCGGTGAAGAGCGGCCGCAGGTACCGGCGCTTCTGGTCGTCGCTGCCGTGGGTGACGATCGTCGGCGCGGCCATGCCGAGGCCGATCGGGTTGAGCCCGCCCATCGGCGGTGCGCCGGCGGCTCGCACCCGCTCGTCGACCGCCCGCTGGAGGTTGGGGCTCACGCCGAGGCCGCCGAACCCCTCCGGGAAGTGGACCCATGCCAGGCCGGCGTCGTACTGCGCGCCGAGGAAGGATCCGAGCCCGTCGCGCGTCGGCTCGTGGTCGGCGAGCAGCGCTTCGAGCCGCTGCTCGACGAGCGCTTCGGCGGTCATCGTCATGAGGGGAGAGACTAGGCGGATGCCACGGGTCGTCCTCGATGCCGACCGCTTCCACACGGGCATCCGCCGCTGGTTGGCCGCCAGGTGACGACGCCACGGGTGGTCGTGGTGGGGAGCGCCAACATCGACTACCTCGTGCGGGCCCCCGAGCTGGCCGCTCGCGGTGAGACGGTGCTCGGTCGCGCGCTGATGGTCGGCGAAGGCGGCAAGGGCGTGAACCAGGCCGTCACCGCGGCCCGGCTCGGGGCAGATGTCGCGCTGATCGCGGCCATCGGTGACGACGAGCACGGCCGCCGGTTGCGGGCCGTGCTCGGCAATGAGGGCATCGACACCCGATCGGTGGTGGTCGGCCCGACTCCCACCGGCACCGCGCACATCACCGTCGACGACGGTGGCGACAACGTGATCGTGGTCGTCCCCGGCGCCAACGCCACCCTGACCGCCGGCGAGGTCGAACGGGCAGCCGCGGTGATCGAGGCGGCCGACGTCCTGCTGGCGTCGCTCGAGGTTCCCATCGACGGCCTCGCCCGCGCCGTTGCCATCGCGCGCCGCGCCGGCGTGCTCGGCATCCTCAACGTCGCGCCCGCGCGGGCATTGATCGACGGCTTCGGCGTGATCGTGGCCAACGAGACGGAAGCGGCCGCGCTCGGGCTTCCGGCCGCGGCGACCGACGCCGACGTCGTCGTGACCCTCGGGGCGCGGGGCGCGGTGTGGGCGGACCGCGGCGGCACCGCCCACGACGTCGCGCCGGTGGTGGCGGCGCGCATCGTCGACTCGACCGGCGCGGGCGACGCGTTCTGCGGCGCGCTCGCGGTCGCGCTGGCCGAGGGCCGGCCGATGCCGGACGCGCTGGCGCTCGCGGCCGCGGCCGGCGCGTGGGCGGTGTCCATCGCGGGCGCGGTGCCGTCGCTCCCCCGCCGACCTCGAATGGCGTCACCTGGCGGGAGGCTCGCGCACCGCGCCGTAGGATGCCGGCACCATCGACTCGGAGGTGCGCATGCGGAGCTGGGGCCGCAGCCTGCTCGTTCCCGGCCGCGTCCTGCCGGCGGCCGCCGTTGCCGGCATGGCCGTGGCGCTCGTCGCGTCCACCGCGCCGGGCAGTCCCTCGGCCGCGCCGGCGCGATCGACCGGCGTGTTCCGGCACCCCGAGCGCCCGCGCGACATCGCCGCCCGCGACGCGCAGTTCGCGGCGCAGCACAGCCTCGCCGGTGAGGCCGGCGTCGCCGCCCGGCTGGCCGCCTACCGCGAGGCCATGGCCGTGCCGGCCGCCGCGGGCCCGGCACTCGCCAACCCGTGGTCGGAGGTCGGGCCCAAGCCCTACCTCGCCAACGACGCCGACTACACCCTGAAGGCCGAGGGCTTCGACGTCATCGCCGGCCGCACCACGTCGCTGGCCGTCGACCCGACGAACCGCGACGTCGTGTGGATCGGGACCGCCGGCGGTGGCGTGTGGCGCACCGCCGATGCCGGCACGACGTGGGTGCCCAAGGGCGACGGCCTCCCGTCGCTCGCGATCGGGGCGGTTGCGGTGGACCCGGCGAACCCGCACGTCGTCTACGTGGGCACCGGCGAGGCCAACTCGAACTTCGACGGTTATTACGGCACCGGCGTCTACCGGTCCGCCGACGACGGCGCCACGTGGGTCCGCGTTCCGCAGAACATCACCGGCGCCGCGACGGTGTTCCACATCGAGGTCGCCGGCGGCAACGTGTTCGTCGCGACCAACAAGGGCCTCTTCCGCTCGGCCGATGGTGGCGGCTCGTACCAGGACGTCGCGCTCCCCAGCAACGCCGCGCACACCGCGCCGGCGACCGGCACCTTCGCCAACTTCGTGTCGGATGTCCGCGTGAAGCCCGGCACGCCGGCCGAGGTGACGGCCGTGATCGGGTGGCGCGCCGGGAAGGCACTCGGCGCCGACGGCCAGCCGCAGTCTCCCGGCAACGGCCTCTACCGCTCGGCCCAGTCCGGCGCACCCGGCACGTGGACCGCGCTCAGCGGCCCGACGTTCGGCAACGGCAGTTCGAGCAGCGACCCGATCGGCCGGGTCTCGCTGGCCTACGCCGCGGGGGCGAAGGAAGACCACAACATCCTCTGGGCGATCATCGAGGACGCCGGCACGTTCCGCGGTGAGACGTTCGTGGGGTTGCCGTTGCCCGTGAGCGACACCGTGCTCAACGGTGTCTACCGTTCGGGTGACGACGGCGCGACGTGGACACTCAAGGGCAAGTCGCACGACTTCCTCGCGGCGCCGGGCAGCGGGCTCGCGCTGGAAGCGGCGCTGAACTACGCGCCCGGCATCCAGACTTGGTACAACCAGTGGGTCGGCGTGGACCCGGTCAACCCGGAGGTCGTCCTCGTCGGCATGGAGGAGATCTACCAGGCGGTCACCAACGCCAACGGGCCCGGCCTCGCCAAGTGGACGACCGTCGGCCGGTACTGGAACACCTGCCTGCTCCTCGACGCCGCGCCCCCGTGCAGCGCGCTGCCGGCGGTGTACAACACGCCGACCACTCATCCCGACCAGCACGCGTTCGCCTTCGCCGCCAGCGGGAGCGCCAGCCGCCTCTACGTCGGCAGTGACGGCGGCGCGTACCGGCAGGATTCCGGTGCGGCCGGCTATGCCAACAGCGGCTGGACGAGCATCAACGACACCCTCGGATCGACGCAGCCGTACTTCGCGGTCATGAGCGGCGACGGCACCGTGTACGCCGGCTTCCAGGACAACGGCACCGCCAAGATCACGCCCGCGGGCAAGGGCAGCGAGGTGTTCGGCGGTGACGGCTTCGACGTCGCGGTCGACCCCGACAACGCCAGCCACGCGTACGAGGAGTACACGTACGGCGCCATGTCGGTCACCGTCGACGGCGGGAGGACGTGGACGAGCATCGCGCCCACACTGGACGGCGCACTGTTCTCGACGCCGTTCGAGATGGACCCCGTCGACAAGAACCATCTCGAGGTCGGCGGCAAGGAGATCCTCGAGACCACCAAGGGCGTGGCGACGCGTGTCGGCAACGTGGACAACGGCGACTGGAAGCAGTCCTTCGACCTCGGTTACACGCCCGAGTCGTCCCAGGACTGCGGCACGCCCACCGAATCACCACTGTCGACGTGCACCTTCAACTCGCAGTCGGCCGTCGGCCTCTACGGTCACGCCGTGTACGTCGGCTTCTGCGGCGTGTGCGACGTCATCACCCAGGCCAAGGGCGACCTGACGAAGTTCCACAACGGGATCGCGACCAACGTGCGTGACGGCTGCACGCCCACGCCCGGCGAGACGACGTGCTGGCACAAGGCGGCCGCGCTCGGATTGCCCAACCGCTACGTCAGCGACGTCGCTGTCGATCCGTACGACGCCAAGACCATCTACGTGACCCTCGCGGGGTACGCCCGCAAGTGGTACCCACCACCGGCGAGCGCACCGAACGTCGGCGTCGGCCATCTGTTCGTGTCGCACGACGCCGGCGACCACTTCACCGACATCTCGGCCAACCTGCCCGACACGCCGGCCAACTCGGTGGTGCTGCGCGGCGCGCACGTCATCGTCGGCACCGACACCGGCGTGTACCTCGCGTCGAAGACCGGCGGGTCGTTCTCCCGGCTGGGCGGCGGCCTGCCGAACGCGTCGGCCCTCGACGTCAACACCAGCCCGGACGGATCGCACCTCGTCGTGGCCACCCATGGCCGTGGGGTGTGGAGCTACTCGTTCGGCGCGGCGGCGCCGCCCCTGCCGGCGCCCTCGCGCCAGTTCGGCGGGGTGGCCACCGCCGGCGCGACACCGGCGACCGGAGGACGCTCGGCCACCGTGGCGATCGGGCTGCTGGTGCTGGCGGCCGCGTTGGTGGGTGCCCGCCGCCGCTTCAACGTTCGTTGAACCTCTGGCCACCCATGCGGTGGTCAGAGGTTCAAAGAACGGGAAGGGTCCGACACCGCGACGAGGAGCCCCGCGCCGACTGGTCCACCGCCAGCCGTCCGCCGTTTCGCCACGGAGCTGCCTCGTCCGGATGTCGAGGCGCCGCCGGGGTCCTGGGCAACGCGTACTGTCTCCGCACACGGTAACCGATGGCGGCCCGGGCGGCCGAATGCGACCGCGAGCGCCTCGTCAGCGGGCGACGGCGCGCCAGGCCTGCTCGGCCAGCGCGAAGACCTCGTCGACCGCCGGCGGGTCCAGCTCGGGCCGTCCGTCATCGACGCGCCAGACCGCTCGATCGCGGTTGAAGAAGTCGCCCAGGTAGACGTGGATCGCGCCGGTGTAGCGGTCGGGGTGGCTCGTGACCGAATGCACGATCTCGTCGCCGAGGAGCAGCACGTCGCCTTCCTCGAGGGTGCGGCCGCCGGCGGCGTGGATGCGATCCTCGCCCAGCCGGAAGAAGGCGTTGTCCTCGCGGCCGCCGTAGACGACGAGGCCCGCCACCATCTTGTGATCGTGGGGCGCCATCGTCATTCCCGGCGTCCACACCACGTTGAGGACGGTGAGGTCCGGCGCGTGATGGAGGCGGTCGATGCCGCCGCGGGTCGGTGCCCCGAGGGCTGCGGCGACGGCACCGGGTTCGGCCGCGACCCGGTCGAGCACGTCGCGGACCGCTGCGACCCTGTCGGGTTCCGCCATCGCGTGGCGGCAATCGTCGATGAAACCGCCGAGGTCGAACATCACGGCAGCGTACGGCATCAGGTCACGCGACTTCGGCCCGCGCGAGGAGTCGGGTGGCGACGACGACCGCGACCGCGGCGACGACGAGCGGGACGAACACCGACGTGAACGGCGCGATGACGAGCTTGGGCTTCGGGCGGTGGGAGAGGTCGACGAGCACCGAGCGGGCGTACACGTGGACTGCGAGCCGGGCCGCGCCCCGGCCGGTCCGAGCGACGGCGCCCTCCCAGATGAGGACGTACGCCAGGCCCCACACGAGCGCCCGCTTCACCTTGAGTCCGAGCCCGAGGAAGATGGTGGTGTAGGCGACGACCGACAGCGCGCTGGCCGCCACCGCGGCACCGACGACACCGTGGCCGACGCCGCTCACCGCCGCGGCGACGACGGAGGGGACGACCACCAGCGGGAGCGCGACCGAGAGGCTGGCGACCAGCGCACCCACGACGACGCGCCAGCGGGCGACCGGCTTGAGCCAGAGATAGACGAGCGTCCCGTCCTCGGCCGGGTCGCCGAGCGCGGCGGACGCGAACACCAACGCAACCACCGGCGCCAGCACGCCGAGGCAGTACCCGTCGATCACGTCGTAGACCGCCTTGCTCTTGTCGACCTCGGCACCGCCGGCCCGCACGACCACGCCGAGGAGGACGGCGACGGCCCCGACCGCGACCAGGGCGACGAGGCGGCCGCGGGTGACGAGCAGTCGCAACGACAGGCGGTAGACGGTCGAGATCACCGTCGCGCCACCAGGTACCGGAAGACGCTGTCGAGATCGTCGTCGAGCGGCACCACCTCGCGCAGGCGCGCCGACCGGTCGCGCGCGACGCCTGCGAGCGCCCGGCGGAAGGCACCGACGTCGACGGTGTCCACGGTGACCGCCTCCGCACCGGAGATCCACGCGCCGACCACGACGCCCCCGGCGAGGAGCCCGGCGGCGAGCTCGCGGGGCCGGTCGGTGCCGAGGCGCAGCCGGTGGGGCCGATCGTCCATGAGCTCGCGGATGGCATGGAAGTCACCTTCGGCGGCCAGCCGGCCTTGTGCGATGACGAGCACGCGAGAGCCGAACTTCTCGACCTCGTCGAGCACGTGGCTCGACACCACCACCGTGCGGCCCGCGGTGCCGAGATCGCGGAAGAGGTCGATCATCCGGATGCGCTGCCGCGGGTCGAGGCCTTCGAGCGGCTCGTCGAGCATCAGCACCTCCGGCTCGTGCACCACGGCGTGCGCGACCTTGACGCGCTGGCGCATGCCCTTCGAATAGGCGCGCAACGGGCGGCGGTCGTCCGGATCGAGCTCGACGAGCTCGATGGCGCGGCGGGCGGCTCCGCCGGGGTCGGCGAGCCGGTGCAGGTCGGCGGCGACGCGCACGAACTCGAGTCCGGTCAGCGGTTCGAACAACGCCTCCTGCTGGGGCACCAACCCGATGGAGCGGAACAACCCCGGGTCGCCGCGGGGATCGCGCCCGAGGATCTCGACCGTGCCGTGGGACGGCGGGGTGAGCCCGGCAAGGATGCGCAGCATGGTCGACTTGCCGGCGCCGTTCGGGCCGAGGAGCGCGGTCACGCCCGGTGCCACCGTGAAGCTGACCTCGGAAAGGGCCACCACGTCGCGGAACGTCTTGGTCACCTTGTCGACGACGATGGTCATCGGCCCGGGCCGCGCTCGCGGTTCACCTGTTCACCTGCAAGCGCCGGTACCGCCACCACGTCACGCCACACCCGATGGCGAACCACCCGATCATCCCGAGCACGATGACGGCGTTCGGCACGGATGCCAGGTCGGCGTCGTGGGTGCCGAAGATCCGCTGCGACATCTCGAACGGCACCCGGTTGAGGTTGAGGACGACGAGGCCCTTGCTCGCGCCCAGCGCGTAGACGAGCGTGCCGGCGACGCTCACCGTGCCGGCCACGATGATGAGCGTGAAGGCCGCGGCGAACGCGCGCCGGTCGGTCAAACTTGCGATCGCCATCGAGATCGCGGTGTAGAAGATCGACAGCATCAAGCCGGACGCGGCGATGCGCAGGACGACGATGGCGAGGTCGCTCGGGTGCTTGGGCCCGGCGTTCTGCAACGAGAGTCCCACCAGCATCAAGAGCGGCGGGCCGAGAGTCACCAGGGCGAGGATTCCCGCGATCGCCTGCGCCTTGGCCCGCAAGTACGTCGTCCGGTCGAGCGGTGACGCGAGGTAGAGCGACAGCGTGCGGTACCGGCGGTCGGGGCAGAGCGACTCCGGCGCCACGAAAGCGACGAACAGCACGATCGCCGCCGTCACGAAGCCGTAGTAGTCGGACAACTTCGGCAGCTGCCCACGCAGCTGGTGCGGCAGGAACGCGGCCAGGCCGACGAACACCGCAGCCGGCAGGTACGCGATCAGCACGACGAGGAACGGCAGCGTCTTGTAGCGCGCCGGGCGCCGCAGTCCCATGACGCGTTGCGCGGTGTGCTTGGTGAGGCTGCGCACCGCCTGCGCGGGACCGAGCCGCACCCCGTCGTAGCGCCGGTACCCGGCGTCGTGGATCCGCGCCTCCGTCATGCGCGCGCCGCGAGGTAGACGTCTTCCAGCGATCGTGTCCGGCGCTGCAACCGCCGCAACGCGACGCCGGATTCGGCGATCGCGTCGCGGACGAGGTCGTAGGTGTCGTCGCTGGTGAGTTCCACGACCAGGCGGCGGCCGTCGACGTCGACCGTGAGTCCGTCGAGTTGGGCCACCACTGCGGCCACCGCGTCGTCGCCGCCGTCGACCTCGACGATCAACTCGGCGCGAGTGCTGCCGGCAGCCCGCAGCTCGGCGATGCCGCCTTCGGCGACGGTCCGCCCCTCATCGAGGATCACCACCGAGTCGCAGGTGCGCTCGACCTCCTCGAGCAGGTGCGACGACAGCACCACGTTGAGCCCGAAGTCGTGGCCGACGTGGCGGATCAGCCCCAGCATCTCCTCGCGTTGCACGGGGTCGAGGCCGTTGGTCGGTTCGTCGAGCAGCACCAACGCCGGATCGTGGGCGATGGCCTGGGCCAGCTTCACCCGTTGCCGTTGGCCGGTGGACATGGTGCCCACCGCGCGGAAGCGCTCCTCGCCGAGCCCGACGACCCAGAGGGCGTCGCTCGCCCGGCCGGCCGCCTCGGTGTTGGGGAGGCCGTGCACCTCGGCGAGGTGGCGTACCGCGTCGAACGCCGGGACGTCCGGCGGCAGCGCCTCGTGTTCCGGTGCCCAGCCGATGCGGGCCCGCACCTCGGGGCCGGCGGTCCACGGATCCCGGTCGAGGACGGTGATCGCTCCGCCATCCGGCCGGTACAGCCCGAGCACCAGCCCGAGCATCGTCGTCTTGCCGGCGCCGTTCGGCCCGAGCATGCCGGTGATCCCCGGCCCGATCTCGAACGTGGCCTCGTCGAGTGCGACGGTGGTGCCCCACCGCTTGGTCACGCCTTCGGCGCGCACCACCACGCTCATGCCGGCGCCTCGGGCTCGAGCGCCTGGATGCGCTTCTCGATCGCGGCCAGCCGCTCGGTCGCGGCGGCGTGCAGCCGGCCCGCCTGCTCGTACAGCGCCGCCGCCTCCTCGATGCCGATGTCGCCCGCGGCCATCTGGTCCGTCAGTCGCTCGAGCCGCTCGACGAGCTGCTCGTACGTCAGCGCGCCGAAGTCATCGGCCACCGCCGCCCTCCTCGCCGCGGCCGACGGTGTCGGCGGTCTCGACGGTGTCGGCGCCGTCGACGGTGACCGCGATGCGACCGACGGACACCTCGACGCCGAGGTGGTCACCATGGGTCACGTCCGACGCGACCCGGACCACCGACCCGTCCGACCGGCGGACGACGGCGTAGCCCCGCTCGAGCACGCGGCGCGGGCTCAGCGCCTCGAGCCGGGCCCGCTGCCCGGCGAGGTGGGCCGCGGCGTCGGCGGCCCGACGGCGGGGGTGCACGAGCGCGATCCGGGCCGTTGCCCGATCGAGCCGCGCCGTCGCCACTGCGAACCCGTCCGTGACGGCGCGGTGACGGTCGATCACCGCCAACCGGCGCGTCGCGCCGGCGAGGCGCGCGTCGGCGGCTGCGGCGGCGCGCTCGGCCAACCGATCCAGCTCGGCCAACAGGGCCGCCCGGTCCGGCACGACGGTGTGGGCCGCGATCGACGGCGTGCCACAGCGCAGATCGGCGACCTCGTCGCACAGCGGCCGGTCGCCGTCGTGGCCGATGGCCGACACGACCGCGGTGCCGGACCGGCAGACCGCGCGACACAGCGCCTCGTCGCTGAACGGGAGGAGCTGCGTCGCGTCACCACCGCCACGCGCCAGCACGATGACGTCCACGTCGGGGCGGGCATCGAGCTCGGCCATCGCCGCGACCACGTTGTCGGACGCGTTGGGCCCGCTCACGGTGACCTCGGCGAACACCACCGGGTAGCCCGGGAAGCGCGCCGCCACCACCGACTCGATGTCGGCGCGGACCGCGGCGTCGGCGCCGCACACCACGCCGATCGCGGCCGGAAGGCGGGGGATCGGCTTCCGCGGGCGGGCGAGGAGCCCGTCGGCGGCGAGCCGTTGGCGAGCCTCGGCGATCATGGCCGCGACCGCGCCCGCGCCGACCGGCAGCACCGACTCGGCGGTGAGCTGCAGCCGGCCCCAGTTGTTGTCGAACACGACGCGCCCGATCACCGCGACGCGTTCACCGTCGCGGACGCGTCCACGGCGCACGACATCGGCCGGTGCCCACACGCTCAGCTGCGCGGCCCGGTCCTTCAGCAGGAAGTACGTGCTGCCGCCGGGCCGCGACTGCGGCCGGTGGACCTCGCCCTCGGTCTCGATGGGCCCGATCGTCGCGACGGCGCGCGCGATCTCGCCCGCGAGCCGGACGAGGCTCACCTTGCGGGTGGCGTCGAAGAGCTGCCCGCCCGTCATGCCGCCGGCACCTCGGCGATCCACGGCAACGGCCGCTTCACGGGAGGTCCAGCCGGTCGCCGACGGGGTGCACGTGCCGCCGTCCCGCCGGGCCGAGCACGGTCACCGTGGAGCGACCCTGCACCTCCCAGTGATCGGGCCCGCCCACCAGCGCGGTGTCCTCGTCGATGCCGACCACGGTGACGTCGTCCGGCGCGTCGCGGAGAAAGCGCTCGGCGATGCCGGGCTGCCACGACTCGTACCGGTCGAAATGCGGGATCACCGCGAGGTGCGGCACCAGGCCCAGCCCGAGCCCGCTCCCCCGGCCCGGCACCCGGACGTCGGGCGCGACCGCGGTCAGCGCGCCCGCGCCGGCCGAGCACCCGGCGACCGCGGCGCCGCCCGACCACGCCTCGACGATGGCGGCCCACACCTTGGTGTCGCGCAGCGTCTCGGCGAGGTACCCGGGGTTGCCGCCCGAGAGATAGACGAGGCCGGCGCCGCCGATCAGGTTGGCCAGCTCGGCGTCGTCGGCGTCGGCGCGGTCGACGACCCGCACCGGGATCGGCTCGACGCCGAGCCGCCGGAAGTGCTGCCGCCCCAGGTCGATCCAGGAGTCCACGACCGCGTCGCCCTCCTCGCCCGCGGCGGTCGGCAGGAACGCGGCGCGGCGCGGCCGCCCGGCGAGCAAGCCGCGGTCGACGGCCACCATCCCCGCGAGGAACTCGCCGGATCCCACCAGGGCGATGCTCACGCGGTGGACACGACCATGAAGCCCTCGGCCAACCGGCCGGCCGGCAGGCCGGCGTCCATCGCAGTGGCGCCCAACCACGAGCGCACCATCTCGGTCATCGCGTCGGCGTCGGTCATCTGACTCTCGTGGGCCCGCAGCGCGGCGATCTTCCGGTCGAAGGCGTCGGTGACATCGACGAACGCGTCGCGCTGGGTGCCGGCCATCACCCACACCTCGGCCACCGCCCACGGTTCCAGGCCTTCGCCCATGAGCTCGGTGAAGACGAACGGGTTGCGGGCATCGGGATAGACGGCGCAGAGCGCGGCCTCGCCCGCGGCCAGGTGATCCGGGTGGCTCGCGTAGATCCGTTGATAGTTCCGGTCGGGCGACTGACACACCAGCCGTTGGGGCCGCACCGCGCGGATGACACGGGCGATGTCCCGGCGCAGCTCGAGGCTGGCGACCAGCCGACCGTCGGGGTGGCCGAGGAAGTGGAGGTCGGTGACGCCGACGATCTTGGCCGCGGCCGTCTGCTCGGCCCGCCGGATGGCGGGGATCTCCGAGCGGGGCACGTCCGGGTCGAAGCCACCGGCATCGCCGTCGGTGACGATGCAGTAGCTGACATCGATCCCGCGGTCGGTCCAGGTCGCGACCGATCCCGCGGCGCCGAAGTCGACGTCGTCGGGGTGCGCGGTCACGACGAGCACCCGTTCGATGTCGTCGTCGGACAGCATTCCGTCGAAGCTACCTGCCGCGATGCTGCTGGTGGTCCCGAGTCGGGACCCCTACACGTCCGCGACCACCGGCCGCCGCTCGGCGGGCGCCGGCGGCAGGTGGTCGTACAGGTCGGCGACCAGGTCGTCGCGCAGGGGACGGCAGGCAGGATCGCCCCAACGGTTCACCCGCTGCATCGGGTCCTCGGCGAGGTCGTACAGCTCGCCCTCGGTGCCGTCGTGCCGCGTCCCGGGTTCACACGCGGTGCACACCCAGCCGTCACGGGCGATGGTGCGCAGGTGGACCGACGCGCCGCGGAACTCGCTGTCCCATTCGGTCAGCACCCGCTCGCGACCAGCGGCCGACGCCGCGTCCGCCGGCAGCGCCTCGCCCTCGATCCAGTCCGGCTCGTCGACACCCGCGATCCGGCAGAACGTCGGCGCCAGGTCGATGTGCCCCACCGGCCGGTCGATCACTGCGGGCTCGATCCCTGCCGACGGCGCCGGCCGCCAGACGAACGGCACTCGCATCAACGCGTCGACGTGGTACGGGCCCTTGAAGAGCAGGCCGAAGTCGCCCTGCAGCTCGCCGTGGTCGGTGGTGAAGATCACGTCGGTGTCGTCGGCCCACCCGCGCTCGTCGACGCGCTGAAGCACCCGGCCGAGCGCTTCGTCGATCAACTCGTTCTCGACGTGCGCCAGCGCGTTGATCTCGCGCACCTGGTCGGGTGTCATCGCCGCCGGCACGAACCGCGGCGGTGCCTCGTAGTTGGTGACGTCGCCCTCGTAGTACCCGCGCCATTGCGCCGGCTTCGCGTCGAGGATCGCGACCCGCTCGTCGACGTCGATCGGGTAGCCCGGCGGGAGGTCGAGGTCGCGCCAGTTCACCCGCGACCGCTCGGACGCCGGCGGATCCCACGGGTGGTGCGGGTCGGGGAAGCTCAGCCAGCAGAACCAGTCGTCGCCGGGGTCGAGGGTGTCGAGCCACGCGATGGCGCGGTCGGCGAGCCAGTCGGTGTGGTACCGGTCGCGCGGCACCGGGTTCACGCGGACCTGGACCGCGCCGGTGTCGCCGCCGGTGTCGCCGTTCACGTCTCGGTGGCGATCGATCACGGGGAAGAACCCGGCGACGTCGTCGGCGTGGTCGCGCATCATCCACATCGCGTAATGGGTGAAGCCGATGGCGGCGTGGGTCGCGGTCTCCATGTGCTCGAAGCCGCGGTGCGGCCCGAAAGTGCCGGTGGCGCCGAGCTGGTTCTCGGTGAACACCAGCTCGGCGTCGAGGAACGGCTCGAAGTGGGGCTTGCCGAACAGCGCGGTCCGGTAGCCGGCGCGGTCGCGCAACCACGACGCCACCGACGGCGCATCGACCGGCAGCGGCACGCCGTTCATCCAGACACCGTGGGTGCGCGGGTACTGGCCGGTGAGCATCGTCGACCGAGACGGCATGCACACCACCGCTTGGCAATGGCCCCGGGAGTAGCGCACACCCTCGGCGGCCAGCCGGTCGACCACCGGCGTTCGGGCGATGGTGCCGCCGTTGCAGCCGAGGGCGTCGTAGCGCTGCTGGTCGGTCGTGACGAACAGGATCTTGCGGCCCACCGCGACAAGACTGCCGGGCATGGACGCCCTCCGCACGCCCGACGACCGCTTCACCGACCTGCCGGGCTATCCGTTCGAGCCCCACTACGCCGACGTGCCGGACGGCGAAGGCGGCTCGCTGCGCGTGCACTGGGTCGACGAGGGCCCGGCCGACGGGCCGATCGTGCTCCTGATGCACGGCGAGCCGTCGTGGTCGTACCTCTACCGCAAGATGATCCCGGTCCTCACCGCGGCCGGCCTTCGCGCCATCGCCCCCGACCTCGTCGGGTTCGGCCGCAGCGACAAGCCGGCCAAGCGCACCGACTACACCTACGCCCGCCATGTGGAGTGGATGCGCGCCCTGCTCTTCGACGCGCTCGACCTGCGCGACGCCACCCTTCTCGGCCAGGACTGGGGCGGCCTCATCGGGCTGCGCCTCGTCGGCGAGCACCCCGACCGGTTCGCGCGCGTCGTTGCCGCCAACACCTTCCTGCCGACCGGCGACCGCAACCCGGGCGACGCCTTCCTCGCGTGGCAGAAGTACTCGCAGGAGACACCCGTGTTCCACGTCGGCGGCATCGTGAAGGGCGGCTGCGTCGGCGACCTGTCGGCCGAGGCCATCGCGGCGTACGACGCGCCGTTCCCCGACGAGACCTACAAGGAAGGCGCTCGGCAGTTCCCGTTGCTCGTCCCGACCAGCCCCGATGATCCCGCGGCCGCCGCCAACCGGGCGGCCTGGCAGGTGCTCGAGCGGTTCGACCGCCCGTTCCTCTGCGCGTTCAGCGACCGCGATCCGATCACCGGCGGTGCCGACCGCGTGCTGAAGGAGCTCGTGCCCGGGACCAAGGGCCAGCCGCACACCACCATCGAAGGCGCCGGTCACTTCCTCCAGGAGGACAAGGGCGAGGAGCTGGCGCGCGTCGTCGCCGACTTCGTCTTGGCTCCCGTCACCCGCCGCCGCGGCCGGTGACGGGAGGCACAGGTCAGGGGCCGAAGGGGTGGGCCGCGCCCCAGGCGTCGACCACGGTGCCGGACAGGCCGGTGGTGTCGGCGATTGCCGCGACCGCGACGTCGTGGCCGGGCCACGACGCGCTCGGGTGCACCGACGGGGCGCCGCCGAAGGGGTGGAGACCGCCCCAGCCGTCGAGCACCCAACCGCTCCGGCCGTCCGGCCGCAGCGCGATGGCGCGGGCGATGTCCCAGCCCGGCCAGTACGCGGTCGGCTTGACGGGCGGCGCGGTGCCGAACTCGTGCAGGCCGCCGAACGCGTCGAGGACGTAGCCGCCGGCGCCATCGGGCGTGACCGCCAGCGCCCGGGCCACGTCCCAGCCCGACCAGTACGCCGACGGCGTCGTCGCCGGCGCGCCGCCGAAGGGTTGGAGGCCGCCGTAGCCGTCGAGCACCCAGCCGGACGCGCCGTCCGGCCGCAGCGCGATGGCGCGGGCGATGTCCCAACCGGGCCACGTCACCGGCAGCGCGACCGCGGGCATCCCGGCGAACGAGTGCAGCCGCCCGTCGCCGTCCACCACCACGCCGGCGCCGTCGGCCCGGGTCGCGATCCCGCGCGGCCCGCCCTGCCCGACCGGGCCCACGGAGCCGTCCGACGGGTGCAGACCGCCGAACGCGTCGACGCTGGCCGTCGCGGTCGCACCCCGCGTCGCTGCCAGGGCGGCGCTCGCCACGATGCCGTTCACCGCGGCGCCGACGACGGACCGGCCGTCGGGCGCCAACGCGATCGCCGACCACGCGCCCGTCGGCATCCGCGCCGCGGCCGGCGCGCCGCCGAACGGGTGCAGCCCACCGAAGAGGTCGAGCACGTACCCGGACCTGCCGTCGAGCCCCACGACCGCGTCGCGCGCCAGGTCGGCGCCGCTGAAGTACCACGACACCGCGACGTCGGGCGCGCCGCCATAGGGATGGAGGCCGCCGAAGCCGTCGAGGACCCAGCCCGACGCCGCGTCGCGCGCCACCACCGCGCGGGCGATGTCCCATCCCGGCCAGTACCCGGTGATCGAGACGTCGGGGGCGCCGCCGAACGGATGGAGCGCGCCATACCCGTCGAGCACCCAACCCGACCCGCCGTTGCCGGCGACGACGAGGTCGCGAGCGATGTCCCATCCCGGCCAGTACCCGCGACCGCTGACCAACGGCGCGCCGCCGAACGGATGGAGCCCACCCGACTCGTCGAGCACCCAACCCGAGGCCCCGTCGGATCGCAATGCGACCCGTCGGGCCACGTCGTGGCCCGGCCACGTCGCGCCGGTGCCGGCGTCGGGCGCGCCACCGAAGGGGTGGAGCGCGCCGGCGCCGTCGATCGACCACCCCGACCGCCCGTCCGGCCGCAGCGCGATCCCGTGCACCGGCGGCCGGCTCACCCGCTCGTACCAGGCGCCGAGGGTGGCGTCGATGGCGTCGGCCATGCGCGACCGGCCTTCCGGCGTGAGGTGCAGATGGTCGGCGTACGTCGAGGTGGGATGGGCCTGCACGATCGCGTTCCAGTCGAGGACCTCGGCGTCGGCCCACCTGCGGGCCGAATCCCAGATCTGCTGGTTCACCGCGAGCTGCCGGTTCTCGAACACCGACGTCGTCAACCAGATGACGTGGGTGCCGGCGAGCAGCCGCATGGCCTCGTCGATCTGCTGCCCGAACACGTCGATGCTGTCGGCCAGGTTGTTGCCCAGTTCGATCACGACCGCCGAGCCCATCTCGGCCCGGTGCTGGCGGAAGATGTCGAGCGCGACGCGAAGCTGCAGCCCGCCGAAGGCGTTGACGCGGGCGTCCCACCCGTGCGACCGGAGCACCGCCTCGGTCGGCGGGCCGGCGCCGAGCATCACCGAGTCACCCTGCACCCACGCGATCTTCGGCGGGCCGACGGCATCGGCCGCGGCCGCGGCCGGATGCGATCGCGGGCCGGCGCCGGCGAGCGTTGCGGCCAGCAGGGCGACGCCGGCCAGCCACCGCACCCCACGCCCCGGCGTCATCGGACGCACAGTGAACCATGTCCACTAACGTCCGTCGCGCACACCGAGAGGGGGTGACGCGTGCTGCTGCACCGCTGAGTCGACGACCATCTCGCCCGGTCGGGCGATCACGACCGCAGCGGCGCGATCTCGCTGCGGTCCTAGCTCGAAGGAGACCGCAGTGACGAACCCCCTCGACGCGCTCGGGCGCGTCATCGACGACGTCGTGGCGCCGAACGCGCTCGCCGTCGACCGCGACGGCGCGTTCCCCCGCGAGGGCATCGACGCCCTCGGCCGGGCCGGCATCCTCGGGCTCGCCAGCGCGACCGATGTCGGCGGCGCCGGGCTCGGCCTCGGCGAGGCCGCGCTGGTCGTCGAACGGCTCGCCGCGGCGTGCGGGTCGACCGCGATGGTGGTGCTGATGCACTACGCCGCGGTCGCGGTCATCGAGGCCCACGGACCCGACGACGCCCGCCGGGCGATCGGGAGCGGCCGCCACCTCAGCACGCTCGCCTTCTCCGAATCGGGCTCGCGGAGCCACTTCTGGGCGCCGCTCGGGACGGCCGTCGCCAACGCCGGGAACGTGACGCTCGATGCGTCGAAGAGCTGGGTGACGGCCGCCGGCGAAGCCGACAGCTACGTGTGGAGCAGTCGGCCGGTGGCCGCCGACGGACCGATGACGCTGTGGCTGGTGCCGTCGGACAGCCCGGGACTCACCCAACCAAGCGGGTTCGACGGGCTCGGCCTTCGGGGCAACGGCTCCACGCCGGTGACGGCGAAAGGCGTCACCATCCCGGCCGACCACCGACTCGGTGAGGACGGCGCCGGCCTCGACATCGCGCTGGCGACGGCCCTCCCCTGGTTCCTCGTGCTCAGCACCGCGTTCAGCCTCGGCCTGATGGAGGCGGTGACCGCCGACACCGGCGCGCACCTGACCGCCACCACGCTCGAGCACCTCGGCGAGGCCCTGATCGCGCAGCCGCTGGTCCGGGCCGACTATGCCGCGATGCGGGTGCGGACCGACACCGTGCGGGCGTTCCTCGCCGACACCCTCGGCGCGCTCGGCGCCGGCCGGGAGGACGCGACGCTGCGCGTGCTCGAGTCGAAAGCGGTGGGCGCGGAGGCGGCGATCGACGTGACCGACCTCGCGATGAAGTTGTGCGGCGGCGCGGCATTCCGCAAGGAGGTCGGGATCGAGCGGCGCTTCCGCGACGCACGCGCGGCGCGGGTGATGGCACCCACCACCGACGCGTTGCTCGACTTCGTCGGCCGCGCCATCAGCGGCCTCCCGTTGCTCGGGCCGGTGGGCTGATGCCCGGCGACACCTTGCTCATGGGCGCGGTGGCGTACGACGCCAAGGTGGTCACGATCTGGGAGGGGTTCCGGCGGTGGTTCGCCGGGGAGGGACTGCCGTTCGACTTTGTCCTGTACTCGAACTACGAGCGCCAGGTCGACGACTTGCTCGCCGGCCGGATCGACGTCGCGTGGAACTCACCGTTGGCGTGGGTGCGGGCCCGGCGGCTCGGCGAGGCCGCCGGCGCGCCCGTCGGGGCGGTCGCCATGCGCGACACCGACTGCGACCTCACCTCCGTCATCGTCGTCGGCAGCTTCTCGCCCTTCCACGCGGTCGAGGACCTGCGGGGCCAGATCGTCGGCACCGGTGCCGTCGACTCGCCGCAAGGCACGTTGCTCCCACTCGACCACCTGCGGGCCGCCGGGTTGGACCCCCTGACCGACCTGGCGGTCCGGCGGTTCGAGGTTGGTGTCGGCCTGCACGGCGACCACATCGGCGGCGAGCGCGAGGCCGCCCGCGCGCTCATCGCCGGTGAGGTCCATGCCGCGTGCATGATCGACGGCAACCATCTCCTGTTCTCGAAGGACGGCACCTTGCCGGCGGGCTCCACGCGCGTGCTGACGCAAACAACCGCTTACGACCACTGCAACATGACCGTCGGCGCCGCCGCGCCGCCCGACCTGGTCGACACCTTCACCGAGCTGCTCCTCGGGATGGACTACGGCGATCCCGCGGTCCGCCCACTGCTCGACCTGGAAGGGCTCACCCGCTGGCTGCCGGGTCGCGTCGACGGCTACCGCCCGCTGGAGCGAGCGGTCGACAACGCCGGCTTCTACGACGCGCGAGGGGCGATCACCGTTGCCGGCTATCGACCTTGAGGGGCTCGGCTTCGACCGCGGCGCCCACCTCCTCGTCGAGCGGGCGCTGGCGGGGCTGGCGCCGGGGAGCCGCGTCGAGGTCCGGGGCGACGACCCCCAGCTGAGTGTCCATCTCGCGGCCTGGGCCCGCTCGCGCGGCCATCGCGCCGAAGGCACGACCGTCGTCCGCGGCGACGCCGGCGACGCCCGCTGGCGCGACGCCCGAGCG
>JAODBK010000101.1 GCA_025463925.1 Acidimicrobiales bacterium
CCGGGCGGCGGGTCGAGGCGGGCGAGGGCTGCGTCGGTCGACGGCGTCGGGCGCGACATCGGGCGACCGCCCGACCGGGCCGTCGGCGGTGCGCCGCCACACGCGGCGACGAACAGCGCGACGACGACACCGAGGAGCGCCCGCTTGCCTCGTCGCCGCAGCACCCCGGTGACCCTCCCCGTGTCGGGGGATGTGCGCTCGACCGGACGGCCCCAGCGCCGCCCGATCCAAGTCGTTGGGGATCGAGATTCGACGGGCAACCGGCGGGGTCCTGCCCGTTACGCTCACCGTCGGTGACCGACGAGGACGCGATGGCGCTGGCGCTGGAGGAGGCCGCGCTGGCGCCCGGACACGACGACATCCCGGTCGGCGCGGTCGTGCTCGACCGCGACGGCGTCGTCGTCGCCGCCCGGCACAACGAGCGCGAGCTGGCCGACGACCCCACCGCGCACGCCGAGCTGCTCGCGATGCGGGACGCGGCGGCATCGATCCGGAGCTGGCGGCTCACCGGCATGACGGTCGTGGTGACGCTCGAGCCGTGCCCGATGTGCGCCGGCGCACTGGTCGCGTCCCGGGCTTCCCGGCTGGTGTTCGGCGCGTTCGACCCGAAAGCCGGCGCGTGCGGGTCGCTCTACAACCTGTGCGCCGACCCGCGCCTCAACCACGAGGTCAACGTGCGGTCCGGTGTCATGGCCGGCGAGATCGCGGCCATGCTCGCGGCATTCTTCGGCGCGCGACGCGGCCGGTAGGCTCGCTCCCGGAGGGATGCGAGAGTGGCCGAATCGGACGGTCTCGAAAACCGTTGTGTCCGCAAGGGCACCGTGGGTTCAAATCCCACTCCCTCCGCCAGGCACGGTTTCTGCCTCCCCGACCCGTGAGGCCGGTCGGGAGAGGCAGAACCCGGCGATTTCGGCGTCCCGAGGGGTGCTACTTATAGTCATCTTTTTTTCCTGAACTCACCCGTTGGGGGGAGGACGGATCCAGTCGGTCGTGCGACGTTCGACGCCGCTGACCGAGCAGCTGGAGACGACCGGAGGGGTGGGGTTGACGAACAGACGACGCGGGCCGACGAGGATCGGCGCGCGACTGGCCGTGGTGATGACCGTGCTGGCGAGCGGGCTGGCGATGGGCGCGTTGCAAGCGGCGCCGGCGTCGGCCGACCCGCTCCCGGCTCCAGTCCGGACGGCGCCGCTGGTCGCTCCGACGCAACTGCCGCCGACCAGTGGGCCGGAGTCGATCACGGTGAACTGGAAGCCGCCGACGTCGCTCACGCCGTCGGGTCAGCCGGATCACTACACGATCGCCATGTTGGCTCCGGGGGCGACACAGTCCACATCGACCGATGCCTTCTGCCCGATGGCGCCGTGTGGCTACACCTTCACCGGCGTTGCCAGCGGCACCCACACCTTCGTCGTGTTCGCAAACGACGCCGTGGGGAACTCCTCGCCGCCATCGAATCCGGAAACGGCGAACGCCGTGACCGTCGCCTCCTACGCGGGGGCTGGGCCGCTTCCGCCGGTCCAACTGGCACCGAGCTATTCGCCTGGGTCAGTCGACATCAACTGGCTGCCCTCGCTCAATCTGTCACCGCTGCCGCAGGTCTGGCGATACAACATCTACTCCGTCAGCCCAAACAAGTTGCTGACAATCACCTTTTCCATCGCCTGCTCGACAACGCCCTGCACGTTCAAGGTCAACCGTGCGGATTACCAGATGACGTTGGACGGCCCCTACGAATTCTTCGTCGCGGCCATCGACAGTGCCAACAACATGTCGGCACCCTCGAATGTCGAGGTCGTGTACTTCCCGGGGACGCCACCGCCACCGCCGCCGGTGCAGACGACGCCGGGTCAGTCGCCTGGTGTCATCACGTACAACTGGACCCAGCCACTCGGCACCGGAACGGCGTCTGTGCAGCCTCACCACTTCGGCCTGGTATGGGTCAACCCCAATCACGAATGGTGGGCTGCCGGCCCCGTCTTCTGTTCGACGCCGACGTGCAGCGCCAATATCAACGTGAGCGCACCAGGTCCCTACGAGCTCTACGTCGAGTCCTTCGACGCCGCAGGAAACAGTTCGGTGCCGTCCAACCCGGTTGCGACCGTCGTCGCCGGAAGCGACACCGTGGCGCCGACGCCACCACTGGCGTTCCGGGTCACGGGCCAGACGCCGAACACGATCTCGGCCAGCTGGCAGCCCTCGGCCGACAACGTCGCCGTGTCCTACTACTGGGCTTGGTACAAGGACCCGACCGGCTTCTCCACCGCATGGGGCCCGATCCCATGCTGCAGCTTCAACTACCCCAACATGACGGTGCCGGGCACCTACACCTTGTGGGCGACGGCGTGGGACGCCGCCGGCAACCAGTCGCAACAGTCGAACCCCGGCGCCGCGATCCAAGGGCCGGTCGGAGGCGTGTCGCCCGGCCAGCCGACCAACGTCACCGCGTCGGGCGGCAACGCGCAGGCGACGGTGAGTTGGACAGCGCCGACCGGAGCCGGCCTTCCGGTGTCCTCCTACACCGTCACCGCGTCGCCCGGTGGCCAGACCATGACGGTGTCGGGCTCGCAGACGAGCGCGACGGTGCTCAACCTCACCAACGGCACGACCTACACGTTCACGGTGTACGCATCCAACGCCGCCGGGAACGGGCCACCATCGGCACCGTCGAACGCGGTGACGCCGGTGGGACCACCGCCGGTCGCGCCGACCAACGTCACCGCGACCGCCGGCAACGCCCAAGCGACCGTGACGTGGACACCGCCATCCGGCAACGGCGGCAGCGTGATCACGTCGTACACCGTCACCGCGTCGGGCGGTCAGAGCACGACCGCGTGCGGCACGTGCACGAGCGCGGCCATGACCGGCCTGACCAACGGCGTGACCTACACCTTCACGGTGTACGCCACCAACGCGTACGGCAACAGCCCGTCGTCGTCACCGTCGAACGCCGTCACACCGGCGCGGCTGCCCGGCGTCCCGGCGAACGTCACCGCGACCCCCGGAGCCAACGATGCGGTCGTCACGTGGACGCCGCCGTCTGACAATGGTGGCGCCAACATCGACGCCTATCGCATCCGGCTGTACGTCAACGGCGCGTACTCGTCCGAGACCTCGGTGTGCGGCACCTGCACCCAGTACGACTGGGGGAATCTCACACCGGGCGATCCGGTCTACTTCGTCGTGTGGTCGCACAACAGCGTCGGCTACTCGTCGAGCGGTGGCGTCTCGAACGAGGCGACACCCGGGACAGGAGCGCAGCCCGGCGCACCGTACGGCGACAACACCGGCGCCGACGCGCTCGTCGCCGACTCCACCGGGAGGACTTGGTACAACAACGTCGACGGCGTCTACGCCGGCATGGTCATCCCCGGCAACATGAACGTGCCGTTGATCAACATCTCCACCGGCCTCATGCGCGCCGGTGTCACCCCGAATGCCAACGAGCGCGTCGTCGGTCACAACACCCGGCCCATCCAGATCTTCGCCGCGGTGAACAGCACGGCCGCCAACTCCGGGGAATTCGTCGGCGTCGGCATCACCGCCGGATGCATGCACAGCACGGGAATCGGCAACCCGCCGAACTGCACCGGCATCGCATCCAACGGCGGCGTCTACAAGCGCATCTACGTCGACGGCTGCACGATCGTGTTGGCGCCGAACGGCTGCACGGGTGACGAGCTTCCCGGCTACTACCAGTCGCCGTTCGGGGCGGTGAGCGTCAACGAGTACCACACCTTCCAGATCCAGCGGCACTGGTTCGGCGCCACAACTGGCTATCGGTTCGGCGTGTGGGTCGACGGCCTCTTGCTCGGCCAGGCGCAGCAGACCTTCATGTTCGGCGGGAGCAGCGAGGGCTCGGAGAGCGCGACCAACACCGGGGCCGAGAACGGTTGGCCCGTTCACAAGATGGCGCTCGACATGAGCGAGCCGTGCTTCGGCCCGGCCCCCTACGGACCGTGCGCACCCAGCACGAAGGTCCACTACTACGGCGACCCCAGCACGTATCCGCCGGGCGCGGACGCGGCGTACTCGGATCTCCAGGGCTGGCAGTTGCAGAACCCCAATTACAACCCCGTCAATCACACCGGCTGCCAGGTCTATGCACCGAACACCACCGCCTTGGCCGCCACGGGCTACTGCTGAAAGAGGGCGAGCACAATGATCGACACCGAGCCAGCCATCACCGACCTCGAGCCGGACTCACCTCGACGACCGCGTCACTCGCGGTTCGTCGGGATGGCGGTGGTCCTCACGCTGGTCGTCGCGAGCGTCGTCGCGTGGCGCGCCCGCTCCGACGTCACGACGCGCAAGGTCCGGGGCATCGCCGGAGTCGCGCCGACGACCAGCGCGCCGGGCGGGCCGACGGTGGCCGCCGTCTCGGGTCCGTTCACCGACGACGTGGCCCCGCCTGACCCCGCCGGCGACTGGCCCGGCGGGTTGGCGCACGCGACCTTCCAAGATCCCTTCTCAGGTCCTTCGTTCAACGACGACAGCAACAACGGCTTGCTGGCGGTGGTGCCCTGTCCTGCGTTGCTGGCCGCGACCCAGGGCCTTCTCGGCCACCTGGCGGCGACGCCGCCTGGGACTCGGCCGTTCTGCTCGGTTTCCGGCAACACTCCGGCGGGGCTGGCCGATGCCCTGATCCACGACAACCCGCCGTCCGGCCAGTGGACCTTCACCATGGCGTACGTACCGGTGCAGCTCGACCTCCGCGCCCCCGGCAGCTTCGTCGCGCGAGGTGCGATCCAGATCAGCGGCGACTTCGGCCTTCCCGCGCCTCAATGGCCGACGCGGCCGTACAACCCTCGCCCGGCGAGCGGCCGAGGGGGGATGGAGCCGATCTCCGTCCACGGCCACTTCGGCACCGTCGCCCGGACCGCGCCCACCGTCATCAACCTCGTCTGGGCCGAACCGCTCCCGGCCGGCGGCTGGGTCCGCTGGAACATCACCGGCAACCAGGACGTGCTCCCCAGCCAGCTGCTGCACGACGCCGAGACCCTCCAGCCCGGTCCGCCGCCGGACGAGCTCGTGCCACCCACCTACATCCCGCCGCGCTAGCGGTTCGCGGTCAGGCCGAGAAGGCCGCCGCGGTGGTGCGTTCGAGGAAGGCGGCCAGGGTGTCCCAGTCGTCGCGGCCCGACGAGGCCCAGTACAGGATTGTCTCGGCGTAGAGGCCGAGCACCGCGTGGGCCGCGAGCGTCGGGTCCTCCTTGCGCATGAGGCCGGTCTTGATGCCGCGCTTCATCCCTCGCGCGATGCGTTCAACGAACGCGGCGCGCAGGCCGCCCGATCTCGCGCTCCCGTGCCAGCGGTACAGCGCGTGCAGGAGGGCGGCCTCGTCGGCCGCGACCGCGCACACCGCGCGCGTCGCCGCATGGATGCCGGCACCGGCGTCGTCCGTCGCGGCCGCGATGCGGGCGACCAGATCGTCGGCGACGGCCGCCGCGACCTCGTCCTTGTCGTCGAAGTGGAGATAGAAGGTGCCGAGGCCGACGTCGGCCTGCTCGGTGATGGCGGCGATCGTTGCGCCGTCGACGCCGACCTCACCGAACACCTGGGCCGCCGCCCCCAGCAGCCGGCGGCGGGTCTCGGCCTTGCGCCGCTCGCCGCGCGAGACCGTCGCGGTCACGACGACGACGACGACGCACGCTCGCGGGCGGCGGCATCGACCTGCTTCTCGTATGCCGCCAGCGCGCCCGCCAACGCGTCGCGCGACGCCTCTCGCCACCCGTCGACCTCGGGGCGCGTCTCGGCCAGCACGTCCAGCCGCGAGCCGATCCAACCGAGGTGGAACATCTCGTCGTAGCGGATCTCGTTGAGGTACCGGCCGACGAACGGGTCGTCGGCGAAGATGCGGTTGAGCCCGTCGAAGATGACCGACGCCCGGAGCTCGATCGCCTCGGTGTTCAGCATGAAGAAGAGGATGCGGGTCTCCTCGTCGACGTCCCGCAGCTCGTTGGGGTTGCGGGAACCGAGACCGAGCGGGTCGTCGACCACCGGGTGCTCCTCGAAGCCGAGGTGCTCGATGATCTGGCTGAAGTAGTAGCCGTGCTTCGCCTCGTCGCGAGCCTGCCGCATGATGTTCTTCCGGGCGTCCTTGTCGAAGGCGACGCTCTCGGCGAGATAGGCCAGCAGCGCGCCGCCGCGCATCTCGGTGAACCGGACCCCGTTGAGGAACGCCTCGCGGCCCGGCCCGTCCAGCTGCTGCCACCGGCGGACGACGTCGTCGGCGCTGAGCCGGGCCTCCTCGTCGGTGACATGGGTCTTCAACGTGTCCACGGGCCCTCCAAGGATCGCCGCCTGAGATCGGCGTCAGAACTGAAAATACCTTCAGTTGGGAATGCCCGGCAACCTCGTGGTGTCTCAGGAGGGACATGGGTCGACCGATGTGGCATATGGCGCTGGGACATGACCCCCAGCACATCGAGGGCAAATCGGTGGACCGCCGCGTCCTTCGGCGGGTTTGGACGTTCGCCCGGCCGTACCGCTTCATGCTGGCCGGCCTCCTCGCCGCCATCGTGCTCGGGTCAGTCGCCAGCGCGCTTCCGCCGCTTCTGTTCGCGCGCATCATCGATCGCGCCATCCCGCACAAGGACAAGCACGCCGTCAACCTGCTCGGCGGGGCGGTGATCGTGCTGGCACTGACCGGCGCGGCGTTGTCGGTCGGTCAGCGATGGTGGTCGGCCCGCATCGGCGAGGGCCTGATCTTCGACCTGCGGTCGGCGCTCTACGACCACGTGCAACGGATGCCGATCGCGTTCTTCACCCGCACCCAGACGGGCGCGCTCATCAGCCGCATGAACAACGACGTGGTCGGCGCGCAACAGGCGGTCACGGGGACCCTGAGCAGTGTCGCCGGCAACATCGTCGACCTCACCATCACGTTGATCGCGATGAGCGTGCTCGACTGGCGGCTGACGGTGCTGTCCGTCATCGTCCTGCCGCTCTTCATCGTGCCGGCCAAGCGGGTCGGCAAGCGCTTGCAGAAGATCACCCGCGAGTCGTTCCAGCTCAACGCCGAGATGAACACCACGATGACCGAGCGGTTCAACGTCGCCGGCGCCATGCTGGTGAAGCTCTTCGGCCGGCCCGACGCCGAGGCCGCGGAGTTCTCCGGCAAGGCCGGCCGGGTGCGCGACATCGGCATCCGCAGCGCCATGCTCGGGCGCACCTTCGCCGTGGCATTGGCGCTCGTCGGCTCGATCGGGACCGGTCTGATCTACTGGCTCGGCGCCCGCCAGGTGATCAGCGGCTCGCTCAAGATCGGCACCCTGACCGCAATGGCGCTGTACGTCGGCCGCATCTACGGCCCGGCGACCGCGCTGACCAATGCCCGCGTCGATCTGATGACGGCCTTCGTGTCGTTCGATCGGGTGTTCGAGGTGCTCGACACGTCCGCCGCGATCACCGAGCGGCCGGGCGCGGTCGACCTGATCGCCCCCGCCGGCCGCGTCGAGGTCGACAACGTCTGGTTCTGCTACCCGGCGCCGTCGACGGTGTCGATCGCCTCGCTCGAGGGCGACGGGACGACGCCGCTCACCGACGAGCCGTCCGAGTGGATCCTGCGCGGCGTGTCGCTCTCGGTCCTGCCGGGTCACATGCTGGCACTCGTCGGCCCCTCGGGCGCGGGCAAGACGACGTTGGCGTCGATCATCCCGCGCTTGTACGACGTCACCACCGGCGTGGTCAGCGTCGACGGCCATGATGTCCGCGACCTGACGAGCGCGTCGCTGACCGCCGCCATCGGCGTCGTGACCCAGGACGCGCACATGTTCCACGACACCGTCGCCGCCAACCTGCGCTACGCCAAGCCCGATGCCACGGACGCCGAGTTGATCGAAGCATGCCGGCGAGCCCAGATCCACGAGGTCATCGCGGCGCTGCCCGAGGGCTACCGCACGCTCGTCGGTGAGCGCGGCTACCGCCTGTCGGGGGGCGAGAAGCAGCGGCTGGCCATCGCCCGCGTGCTGCTCAAGGACCCGGCGATCATCATCCTCGACGAGGCGACCGCGCACCTCGACTCGGAGACGGAGGCGCTGGTGCAGGACGCGCTGGCCGAGGCGCTGGCCGGGCGGACGTCGATCGTCATCGCCCACCGACTGTCGACGATCAAGGCCGCCGACGAGATCGTCGTGCTCGACGAGGGCCGCATCGTCGAGCGCGGAACCCACGACGAGCTGGTGAGCTCCGGCGGGCTCTACGCCGAGCTGTACGAGACGCAGTTCGCGATGACGCCTACCGCTTCTCCCGCGCCAGCTCCCGTTCCTCCTCCAAGCTGAGCTCGCGGTCGCCGTTGGCATCCCGACCCTCGCGCACCGCCGGTCCGTTGGCCGCGGTGTACGGGGCCACGCGGTCCTCGATTTCCCCGGTGGCCGGCCCCTCGGCGTCCGACGCCCGGGTGACGAGCCGCCCGTGCCAGTGATCGCCCCGGATGGCGCCGGCCACTGACCCGACGAACATCGCGACGGCCGACGCCACCGCGATCGTCAGGCCGGTGTTCGACCGCCAGTCGTTGCGAGTGACGGGCAGGTCGGCCCGGTGCATCATCCGGGCCACGGCGTCGATGCCGTGGATGGACACGAGGATGGCGACCGCGGCCACGGTGCCGGCCACCGCCAGGACGAAGGTGGCGATGCCGTGCGTCAGGCCGGCCCGACGGCTCATCCGGCCGGCGACGTACCCGCCGTACAGGAACGAGACGAAGAGCAGTGCGGCCATCACCACCCCGCCGGCGAGCGCCAGCCGGCCGGGCGGCGTGTCCGCCAGCTGGCCGTGCCACCCGGCCCGATGGGCGATCGCGACGGCGCTCACCGCCAGGATCCCGAAGGTGCCGGCGCCCACGAGGGCGCCGGCGAGGACGCTCGACAGGGAGAGCCGCCCGTACCCGGCCTCGGCCACGAGAGCCCGGCGGTCCCGCCCTGTCTCCATGATCCGTCGTCTCATGCCGGGACTGTCCCCGGCGCGGCGCCAGAGAAAACGGCTCCCGGCGCTCAAGGCGAGCCCATCGCAGCCGACAGAAAGGTGGACGGACTTCCCGAATCGCCGCCCAGGGTCATGGATTGTCATGGCCCGGTGGAAGACGGACGCATGGCCCGTTCGGGCCATGGAGCGCCAACGTCAGACAATTTGGTCATCAAGGGCGATTCGTCGCGCACCGAAGCACCTTCCGGTTGCAGTGGGACTGGAGGGTCCGAATGACGGCAAAGCCGGCGAGCAGTGCGACGCAGGAGCGGATGGCGACGATCGAGCAACACCTGCCACTCGTGCAGCACGTCGTGTTCCAGGTCGCGGTCCACTTCCCCCGCCACGTCGACCGCGAGGAGCTGGCCCGGGCCGGTGCGCTCGGCCTGATCGAGGCCGCTCACCGATTCGACGCCGACCGCGGCGTGCCGTTCGAGCGCTTCGCCGCCCAACGCATCCGCGGCGCCATCCTCGACGCCGTCCGGGCCGCCGACTGGGCCCCCCGGTCGTTGCGGACCGCAGCCCGCTCGGCGGACACCACCCGCCAGCGGCTGGCCAACGAGCTCGGGCGGGCGCCGACCGCCGCCGAGACCGCGGCGGCCATGGGCATCACCTCGACCCAGCTGGGCGCGCTGCACGATCGCGTGCACCGCTCGGTCGTGCTGGCCCTCGACGAGTACGTGTCACAGGACGCCGGCGACGACCTCACCCTCGTGGACGTGCTCGTCGACCCGAGCTCACCCGAGCCGTCGATGGCGCTCGAGAACCGTGAGCTGCACGCGTACCTTCGCGATGCCGTCGAGACCCTGCCCGAGCGGCACCGCATGGTGATCATCGGCTACTTCCTCGAAGGCCGCACGAGCCAGGAGCTGGCTCGCTTCCTCAACGTCACCGAGTCCCGCGTGTCGCAACTGCGGTCCGAGGCGCTGGAACGGTTGAAGGCCGGCATCTCGGCGCAGTACGCGCCAGCCCAGGAGGAAGACGAGCCCGTCAAGGGCCGCGTCGCCCGCCGCAAGGTCAGCTACGCCGCGGGGATCTCCGCCCGTTCGACGTGGAAGGACCGCCTCGGCCGGGTGTCCGGCGCCGACGACGCCCGCCCCACCGAGCTCCTCTCGCAGTTCGCGTAACTCGCCCCGCTACGCGAGGAACTCGGCGAGCGACGCCAACGAGAGGTCGCAGGTGTTGCCGGTCAACGCCTGCGACGCGCCGGTGTCGGTCCGGGAGAGCTCGCAGCTCGCTCGGCTTACGGCTTCGATCTCGGCGAGCAGGGCGCGCATGCTGTCCCGGTGATCGTCGAGGATCGTGCCGAACGGTGACGGTGCAGTCACGGCGAGATCGGTGAGCGTCCGGTCCGGCCCGATCACCAGCGCCCGTTTCAGCTCGGCGTCGCGCGCGAGTTGGAGCACGCGCTCGAGCTCGGCCGACGCCAACGCGTAGAAGCGGTCGTCCCCCTCGGCCAGCAAGTGCTGCGCCTCGACCAGCTTGAACAGCAGCAGCTCGAGGACCCGCCTCTCGGCAGCAAGGGACCGGGCCAGCTCATCCATCTCCACCATGGCAGTCCCCCCATCGGCAGGACCGACCTCGCCATGAGGAGTACGGTCGGTTCATGCTCACCGAGGGTGACATCGCGCCGGACTTCGACCTTGCCGACCATGAAGGCGGTCGCGTCCGCGCACACGACCTCCGCGGCCGATGGGTCGTGCTCTGGTGGTACCCGAAAGCCTCGACGCCCGGCTGAACGATCGAAGGCCGGGGGTTCCGTGACCGAACCCCAGAGTTCGAAGCCCTGAACGCCGAGATCCTCGGCATCTCGTTCGACACGCCCGAGGAGAACAAGGCGTTCGCCGACGCCGAGGGCTTCCCGTATCGCCTCCTGTCCGATCCGGACAAGGCGATCGGCGAGGCGTTCGGTGCCGCCAAGGGGCCGGACGAGCAGTGGCCGATGGTGCCGAAGCGCCTCACGTTCCTCATCGACCCCGACGGCGTCGTCCGGCGCTCGTACGAGGTGACCGATGTCGGCGGTCATCCGGACGCCGTACTGGCGGACCTCCGGGCGCTCTCGGGCAACTAGAACCAGGTCGTCCGCGCGGGGTTCGCCGGGCGGACCTCCTCGGGGGCGAACACGCGCGGCAGGACGTGCTCATCGACCTCACGGCGGACCACCACGCCGTACGGGACCACGTCCTCGATCACGAACCCACTGCTCCACGACGGCACGAACGGATTGAGGATGTCGACCCTCGTCCCCCGCGCCAGATCGACGAGGCCCTCCTCGATCCGCTCCATCTCACGCATGCTCGAACCTCTGCGTCCGCCGGTACGGGACCGCGACCTACCCACCCTGCCGCTGGTCGACACGCCCGACCCCCGCCGCGATCCACGCGGCATAGGCGTGGGCGAACAGCGCCGGCAGCCCGCCGGTGTGGAGGAAGACGACCTGCTCGCCGGGCGTGATGCGACCATCGCGCACCGCGGCGAGGAGCCCGGCCATGGCCTTGCCGGTGTACACCGGGTCGAGCACGAGGCCTTCGCACCGGGCGGCGAGGTCGAGCGCCTCGCGGCACGCGTCGGTCGGCGCGCCGTAGCCGGCGCCGAACCGGTCACGGTCGAGGCGGAGGTCGCCGGTCGGGGACGGCCGTCCGGCGCGCTCGGCCACCTCGGTCGCCTTCTCCGGAACCCGCTCGCCGAGGTCCGGCCGGGTGCCGACGTCGACGCCGAGCACCCGGCGGTGGTCGCCCAGCCCCGCGACCAATCCGGCGTGCGTCCCGCCGGAGCCGTCGGCGGTCACGACCACCGCGACATCCGGCAGTTGGGCAGCCAGCTCGTCCGCGGCGCGCACGTACCCGAGGGCACCGGTCACCGACGCACCGCCGATCGGCATGGCGTACGGCCGGCGCCCCTCGACGCGCAAGCGATCGCGCGCGGCCTCGATCGCGGCTTCGGTCGCGTAGTAGCCGTCGTCCTCGGCCCACACGATGTCGGCGCCGAGGAGGTAATCGAGCACGACGTTGCCGGTCGGGTGAGACGGCCGACCGCCGGCGAGGACGACCGTGCAGGCCAGCCCGAGCCGGTTGGCCGCGGCCGCGGTGATGCGCACGTGGTTGCTCTGCCGGCCGCCGCCGGTGACCAGGGTGTCGCAACCTCCGGCGATCGCCTCGGCACACAGGTACTCCAGCTTGCGCACCTTGTTGCCGCCGCCGGCCAAGCCGGTGCAGTCGTCGCGCTTCACCCACAGCGTCCCCGGCGGAAGCCCGATCTCGGCCGCGAGGCGGTCCATCGGCTCGAGCGGTGTCGGCAGATGAGCCAGCGCCACGCGGTCGTCCGCCATCAGGCAGTGACGCTACTTTCCTCGCGATGACGCCGGCCCTGGAGCGGTTGGTCGCCGCGGTCGAGGCTGCCCTCGGCGACCCGTCGCTCGCCGACGACCGGGCGCGGGCCGAGGCGATGCGGCCGGCGCTGGCCGCACTGCTCGCCGACGCCGACCCGATCCCGGCGGCGGCCCGCCAGCCGCTCGACGGCGCCGCGGTCGGCAACCTCCTCCATCAAGACGCCGCCGGTCGCTTCCACGTGCTGGCCGTCGTCTTCCCCGAGGGCACGTCGAGCGGCATCCATCACCACGGGTGCTGGGGCGTGATCGGCTACCTCGACGGGTCGGACGAGGAGACGCGGTACCGGGAGGGCGATCCCGGTGGCCCGCCCGTCGAGGCCAGCCGCCACCGGTGGGCCGCCGGTGACATCACCTACCTGCTGCCGCCCGAGGACGGATGGCACCGCGTCCGGAGCGCCGGCCCGGGCGACGGCGTGAGCGTGCACGTCCTGTGCCGGACACCGGCCGACCACCCGCACCGGTTCTACGACCGCCGGTCGGGAACCGTGTTGCCGTACCCCTTCGTCGAGGTCGCGCCCGGCCGGTGGCGCGCCGAGGTGCGCCAATTCGACTGACCGCATCTGCCAGGCTGACCACATGCGCCGCTTGGGGATGTCGTTGCTGCTCGCGCCCGTCCTCGCGCTCCTGCTGCCGTCGGCTGTCGCGCAGGCCGCCGGGCCGTCCACCTTCCTCATCACCGGCTCGGGCTTCGGCCACGGCGTCGGCATGAGCCAGTACGGCGCATACGGCATGGCCCTCGACGGCAACAACGCGACGCAGATCCTGCAGCACTACTACACCGGCACGACGATCTCGCCGGCCAACGACAACGTGCCGCTGCGGGTGAACCTGTTCGCGTCGAACACCGCGCAGTTCCGCGGCGAGCCCGCGATCCCTGGCGCGGGCGGCGTCGACGTCGCCGTCGACGGCGTCCACACCACCGGTCAGGCGTTCCAGGTGTTCAACCTGGCGGTGAGCGGCACCAAGGTCGCGGTCACGTCGAACAATGCCGCGGTCGGCACCGGCGACCTCGTCACCGTGGGCTGGGCGTTCACGTTGCTCAACGTGCCCGGACCGGGCCAGCCGTTCGACGACGACCCGCGCGCCCACCGCTATCTGTATGGCAGCCTCGACGTCGCGGTCGTGGGCGGGCAGTTGCAGGTGGTCAACCAGGTGCGGCTCCACCAGGACTACCTCAAGGGCATCGCCGAAGTGCCGTCGTCGTGGCCGGCGGCGACGCTGCAGGCGCAGGTCGACGCGGCCCGCACGTATGCCCTCCGCAAGTACGCCGCCGGGGTGCGGCCCGACTGCCGCTGCCACGTCACCGACGACACTCGCGACCAGGTGTTCGCCGGGTGGAGCAAGGAGGCCGAGCCGACCTACGGCCAGAACTGGGTGCAGGCGGTGGCAGCGACGTCGGACGACAACAACGGCACGGGCCAGGCGATCCTCTCCGCCGGCGCGCTCATCTCGGCGAACTACTTCTCGTCGTCGGGCGGCCGCACCGAGAACAACGAGGACGGCTTCGGTCCCGGCGCGACGCCGCTGCCGTACCTCCGCAGCGTGGACGACCATTGGAGCCTCGATCCACGCGTGAAGAATCCGATGGCGTCGTGGACGCGCACCAAGAGCCAGGGCGAGATGGCGTTCGCGTTCAACCTGCCCGACGTGACCTCGTACGACATCAGCGACCGCAGCGCGGGTGGCTCGGTGCGCAGCGCGGTGGGCACCGCGTCCAACTCGGCGACGGCCACGATCTCCGGCGCGTCGTTCCGCAGCCGGCTCAACCTGCCCGGTGGTTGGGTCCGCAAGCCGGTGGTCCGCGTTGCCGGCGCCGACCGCTACGCGACGAGCGCGGCCATCGGCGACCTCGGCGTGCCCAGCGGCGACACCGTCGTCATCGCCAGCGGTGAGACCGCCCATCTGGTGGACGGCCTCGTTGCCGGGCCGCTGGCCCACGCCAAGGCGGCGCCGCTGTTGCTCGCGACCGCGACGGGTTTGCCGGCACCGATCATCACCGAGATCGACCGGCGCAAGCCGTCCAAGGCCATCCTCGTCGGCGGCGCCGGCGCGCTCGGACCCGGCGTGAAGAGCGACCTGCAGGCCCACGGGGTCCCGGCGTCGGGCATCACGCAGCTCGCCGGCACCGACCGTTACGACACCGCGCGCGTCGTGGCCGCGGCGATGGGCGGCACGCGGCCGAACGTCGTCATCGCGTCCGGTGAGCCCGGCCACCTCGTGGACGCGCTCACGGCCGGCGGGCCCGCCGGCGCGGTGGGTCAGCCGGTGCTGCTGGTGACGTTGGGCGCGGTGCCAGCACCCACCAAGCAGGCCCTCACGGAGCTGAGCACCACGAAGACCGCAGTCGTGGGCGGCGTCTCGTCGGTATCGGACGCGACGATGGCCCAACTGCCGTCGCCGACGCGCGTCGCCGGCAACACCCGGTACACGACGGCGCTGAAGGTGTCGGACTACTTCTTCGCCAACATCCCGAAGGACGCGGTGTTCATCGCGTCGGGTGCCGACGCCAACCTCTCCGACGCACTCGCCGGCGGGGCGCTCGGCCGCATCATGATCCTGACGACGCCGAGCCCGCTGCAACCCGACTCGGAGTTCTGGCTGCGGGGCAACCCAGAGATCGGCGCCTTCTACGTGCTGGGCGGCACCGGCGCGGTCGCCGACAGCACGCTGGCGCAGATCCGCACGTCGGTCGGGGGCTAACCCGCCGACGTCGGGGGCGCGGTCGTCGCCACCGCGCTGGTCGACCCGAACACGATGAGCAGCTCGCTGCGACCGACGTCGCAGTACGCCGCGCGGACGCGGAAGGCGCCGCCGTATCCCGTCTTGGCGAAGCTGTCCTCGGCCTCGCCCCGTTCGGCGTCGCCGCGGCCGAGTGTCCAGCCCTTCGGCGGCCATTGCGCGAGGGCGTAGCGGACGAAGTCGGTCGTGCCGACGGTCACGAAGAGGGCCCGGTGGTAGGCGCCCACGTCGGCGAGTTGGTTGACGAAGACCGTGCCCGTCGGCAGCGGCAGGTCGGAGGGCAGCCATGCGGGCGCGGGGCCGATCGACGGCGGTGATTGCTGGCAGCCCACCGAAGTCGGCGGGCCGAGCCCGAACCCGCCGCCGAACGATGCACTGCTGAGGCCGCCCTGCGAACCGGCCGGGAACAGCGTCGACGTCGTGAGACCCGAGGCCGTCGACGGCGACGTGGCCTGCGGCTTGGACGAGGAGCCGCACGCCGACACCAGCCCGCCGACGACGGCCAGCGCCGTGACGGCAGCGAGGATGCGGCGACGCGTGGCCATCCGGGCAACGTTAGGTGAGGCCGCTGCGGTGACGGCAGTAGTGTCCCGGCGCGATGACCGCCGGGCTGGTGCTGCAGGTCGTCGTCACCGGCGTCGCCGCGGGCGCGACATACGGCCTGGTCGCGATCGGCTTCGCCCTGGTGCACCGGCTCACCGGCGTACTGCAGTTGGCCCACGGCGACCTGGTTGCCGGCGCGGTGTTCCTCTCGCTCTTCCTCGTGGCGGGCACCAGCCCGGTGACGCAGACGAACGTCGCGTGGCCCGCCTTGCTCGCGGCCGCGGCCGGTGTGGTCGTCGCCAGCGCGGCTGTGGGCGCGTTCCTTTCCGTCGCGATCGTCCGGCCGTTCTACCGACGGGGCGCGACCCTCGGTTGGCTCGGCGCGCTCGTCGCGGTGGGCTTCGTGATCGAGGGCGGCCTCGCGGGCGCGTTCCCGCGCTCGGCGTCGGTCGTGCCGGATCTGTTCCGACTCGGCGGCACCCGGCCGATCAACATCGGGGGTGGCGCAACGCTCGAGTGGCGCACCCTGGCGATCCTGACCACGAGCCTCGCCGTGGCCGCCGTCGCAACCTGGTTCCTCGCCCGCACGCCGACGGGGGTCGCGATGACCGCGATCGGCGACGACCCGGTCGCGGCGCGACTGACCGGACTCCCGGTCGACCGACTCGTCGCCGCGGCATTCGCGATCGCGGGCGCGCTGGCCGCCATCGCCGGCATCGTGGCGTTCTCCGGCACGGCCGTCACGCCCGACGCCGCGGTCGTCCTCGGCCTCAAGGGCATTGCGGCTGCGGTCCTCGCCCGGCTCGGCCGGCCTGGCCGGGTCCTCGCCGCCGGCATCGCGCTCGGCGTGCTGGAGGGCGCGGTCGCGTCGCTGCACGTCCCGGGGCTGCCGAGCCTCGGCCTCGGACCGGAGTGGCGCGACGTCGCGCCGTTGCTCGTCGTCCTGCTGGCGCTGGCGGTCGGGGCCGGCGGTGGCGCGGCCGAGCCGGTCGAGTGAACCGGTCCCGGCCGGCGACGGCAACGATCGTCGTCGGCGTGGCCGCCCTCCTTCCCGTCGTGATGCGCGATGGGCAGACCCGCACCGACGTCGCCACCGCGCTGGCGCTGTTCCTGGCGGCGTTGGGCCTCTGGGCCGCGGTCGGCGTCGGCGGTCTGCCGTCGCTCGGGCAGGGCGCGTTCGTCGGGCTGGGCGCGTACGGCACCGCGATGCTCCGGGTCCACGACGGGTGGAACCCGCTCGTCGCGAGCGCCGCCGGCACTGTGGTCGCCGGCACCGCCGGCGTGATCGTCGCCGTCGGCGTGGCCCGGTTCCGCCCCGCCTTCGTCGCGCTGGCCACGTTGCTGGCGTCGTGGACGTTCGCGCTGGCTGTCAACGCCTTCCCCGGTCTCACCGGTGGCGCCGCTGGCCTCGTCGTCCCGGATCCGGTCCTCGAGTCGCGGGCCCTCGGCATCCGGGTGACGGTCGGGCCGCCGGCGCGCTACGAGATTGCGTTGCTCGCCGTCGTGGTCGGCGCGCTGGCCCTGCTGGCGCTCGGCCGGCGCTACCGCGCCGCGATGACCGTCGCGCGCGATGACTCCGCGGCCGCGCGCGGCGCCGGCATCCCGGTCGAGCGATTGCGGGCCGGCGCGTTGGTGGCCTCGGCGGTGGTCGGCGGTGCCGCGGGGTCGCTCTTGGTGCAGCTCGACGGCGTTGCCGATCCCACGCGTTACGGGCCGCTGTTGTCGGTGAAGCTCTTCATCGTCGTGGTGCTGGGCGCCCAGTTGCTGGCGCTGGGGCTCGGGCTGATGGGTGGGGCCGCCTCTGCCGCCGGCCCCGCGGTCGGCCTGGCCGCGCTCGTCGTCGTGGATCGCGTCGGTCACGCGCTCGCCCGCGCCTTCGGCGGGTCGGCGAGCCGGCTCGAGCCGCTGGCCGCGGGCGCGACCCTGCTGGTCGTCCTGCTGGCCGCCGGCACACCGGCGGCGACGTGGTGGACCCGGCGGCGACGGTCCGGCGGAGCGCCCGACTCGGTGAGGTCAGACGCGACCGTTCCGCCGATCGGCGGCCTCCGGCTCGACGGTCACGACTTGGCAGTCTCCTTCGGTGGTGTCGACGCGCTGACCGGGGTGGACATCCATGTCGCGTCGGGTTCCTGCCATGCCGTCATCGGGCCGAACGGGTCGGGCAAGACCACACTGCTGCGCGTGCTCGCGGGTGTCGTGTCGCCGGCCCGCGGCACGGTGCGGCTGGCCGACCGCGACGTGACCCGCACCGGCCCCACGGGGCGGCGGCGCGCCGGGTTGGCGCGGAGCCTGCAACGGCCGGCCCTCGCGCCGGGCCTGTCCGTGATGACCCACGTCGTCGCGGCCACCGAGGCGACCCGCATCGATGGGTGGCTGCGTTCGCTGCTGGCGACACCGCGCGCCCGTGCCGAGCGACGGCGCATCGAAGCCGACGCGGCGCGAGTACTCGCGTTGGTCGGCCTCGCGCAGGACGCGGCGAGCGACGTTGCCCAGCTGGACGGGCTGGCGCGTCGCCTGCTGCAGGTCGCGATGGCGTTGGCCGGGGGCTCGCGCGTCGTACTCCTCGACGAGCCGTCGGCCGGCCTCCGCGAGCCGGAGGAAGCGCGCCTGGTCGATGTGCTCGTCCGACTTCGCGACGCCGGGATGACGATCGTCGTGGTCGAGCACAATCTCCGGCTGGTGGCGGCGCTGGCCGACGAGGTCACGGTGCTCGACGCCGGGCAGGTCATCGCGCGCGGGCGCCCGGACGACGTGATGCGCGAACCCGCGGTCCTGGTCGCGTACGTCGGCGACCCCGACGACTCGTAGGATCGCGTCTCCACCATGCGACGGGCGTTCATCGCGGTCCTGCTGTCCGGCGCGCTCGTGGCGGCCTGCTCGACGGGGAGCAAGAGTACAGCGGCGGCCAGCCGACTCATCGTCGTCAATGCGCCGTTCGCGTCGACCCCTTCGGTGGCCGTGCCGATCGCCCGAGGCGTCGAGCTTGCGGTCGCCGAGCTCAACCGGTCCGGGTGGCGGCTGCGGGTGGAGCGGATGGACAGCGGCAACTCACCGACCGTCGCCATCGCCAATGTTCGCAAGGCAGTCGAGCTCGGCGCGGTCGGTGTCGTCGACGAGGGCACCGGCGCCGATGCCTCGTGGCCGGCGGCCAACGCCGCCGGCGTGCCGATCGGGATCGTCTACCAGGGCGGTGCGTCACTGGTGGACCTGAGCGCCCGGCCGAACGTCTTCCGCATCACGCCGACCGACCGGGGCGTGTCGTTCCGTCTGGCCGAGTACCTCGTGCCCAAAGGTCTGCGGTTGGCGTTGATCCACGACGACTCGACCTACGGCACGAACGGTGACGCCGCGTTGCGCGCCGCGTTCGCGCGCAACCGGTCGTCGGTCGCCGGCACCTACGGCGTCCCGGCGAACGGCGATCCCGCGGCCCAGCTGCTCGCGGCCCGGTCGAGTGGCGCGACCGCGCTCGTGGTGTGGGCCGGCCCGATCGCCCTGGCCCGCGTCGTTCGCGCCGCGCGATCGACCGGCTGGGCCGTGCCGATCTACGCCGCGACCAGCGGCGAGGACCCGCTCGTCCGCCAGCAGTTGTCCGATCACCGCGCCTGGGTGGAAGGCCTCACGTTCGCGTACGGGCGGCTCACCTCGGAGAAGGGGCCGGGGCCGTTCGAGCAGTTCCAATCGGCGTACGAGAAGCAGTTCGGGCCCGACCTCGTCGGTGTGACGTCGGGCGGCCGCGACGTGATCCAGCCGGCCGACCGCGCCATGTACGCCTTCGACTTCGTGCGGGTGTTGGTCGCGGCACTGGCCAAAGCCGGCAGGCGCGGGCCCGGTCTCATCGTGGCGATGGGCCAAGTGGAGGTGCAAGGAGCCAACGGTGACGAGCGAGCCTTCAACGAGCGCAACCATGAAGGAGTCGTCGACGACGACGTGGCGTTCGCCGCGATCAGGGACATGGTGATCGTCCCGGTGAAGGACGACGCGCTGTCGGCCACCCTCCCGACGGTTCGCCAGACCCGCTAGCTCCTCGACCAGACCGCGGCGCCCGCGAGCGCGACAGCCAGCGCGGCCGCGAGCGCGAGGGCGATCGCCGCCGGCTTGGCCTTCAGCGGCCGGGGAGCGGTGCGCGTCGCCCCCGGCGCCGCCGCCGAGATGAAGTGGAAGGTGCTCGAGGACGTGCCCGGACGCGGGTTGCCGAGGTACGCCGCGACCGCGCCGGCCCGCAGGCCCTGCCAGATGACGTCCTGCAACGCGGCCAGCCGGGCGCGGGGCGGGGCGGCAGCATCGGCGAGGCGATCGCGGTCGGGCAGCACGAAGGCGACGCTGAGGTCGACGTGCACGGCCGCGGTGCCCGCGACCGGCACGCGCAGCATCCCGTCGGGCAGGCGCGCCGACGGCAGCACCGCGTCCACGGTGACGGGCGCGCCACCGCCGACGCTCACGGTGCCGCGCACCCGCACCGGTGCCAGCTCGTCGCGCGCCACACCCGTCACCGGGCTGTCGGCGGCGATGGTCGGCAATTCCGCCGGCACCCCGCCCGCGCCTCCGATCGGTGCTCGGCCGGCGGCCAGCGCGGCCAGCGCGCGCGATGCCGCAACGTCGAGCGCCGAGCGGTCGGGTTCGCCGTCGGACACCGTCACCGGCAGCCCCGTCTGGTTGGTGATGCGGACCTCGGTCGCAGCCGCCGACCGCGTCACGGTGATGCCGACCGGCAGCTTGGATCGTTCGGTTGCCGGATCGAGGGTGACGCTCGCCGCCAGCGTCTTGCCGCCCGGGCTGAAGCCCTCCCAGATCACCGATCCACGGCGTAGCCCCGGACGGCTGCCGGCGCCGGCCGGCGCGACCACGTCGATCGCGGGGCCCGGCTCCTTGAAGCTGAAGTCGCCGACACCGCTCAGGGTCAGTTGTTGATCGACGACCACCGACGTGGGAGCGCCGTCGGGGCCGACGCCGACGCGGACATCCTCGACGTCGTCGACCGGGCCGGGGACCCGGTTGGCCACCTCGCCTGGCCGGTCGGGTCCGAGCAAGGACGTCGGGTTGCCGGCGATGACCAACCGATCGGCCTCGGTCGGCAGCGGGATCGTGTGCTGCGGCAGCGCCGCAGCCCCGCCGGCGGCGCCGATCGCGAGCGCACCGAATGCCGCCGCGAGCCCGGCGGCGGCGCGAGCCCTAGGTGCCCGGACGGATCGTGATCTTGACCGAGGTGCGGCCCTTGCACGCCTCACCCAGGCGCACCTGCCCAGTGGAGCCGCTTCCCGTGAACGTGACCTCGGCGTCGTGGGCGTCGTGCTCCTTCTTCGTCACGCCGTACGGCGCCGTACCCAGCGCCGAGGCGTACGAGTTGTACACCGTCGTCAGGTCGGCGTCGGCATAGCCCTCGGCGATCGTGGACGGGCCGGCGTTCGAGGACGTCGTGTACACCACACCGGTGGGCTTCGGGAAGCCGGCCAGCCCGCCGGAGGGCGCGGCAATCGACACCGGCGGCGACGGGCACGTCTTGCTGCCCGCGCCCTCGCTCTTCCCGCAGGCGGTGACGGCCACCATCGCGATCGCCACCGTCACCACGAACGCCAGGATCCTTCGCACGGCGGCGGACCGTAGCCGGTCCCGACAGCGCAACGGTGGGAGGGACTACCCGCGGCATGGCCCGATCGGCTCATTCAAGCAATGGCCCGCGCGTGCCGATGGGACTCGGGTGACGTGGTCGGCGGTCGAGACCTTGCGGCAGTGGCATTGCTGGTGTGGCTACACGAACGTCGGGTTCGACCCGTGCGCCGGCTGCCACCGCCCGGCGCCTCGCCAGGTCCGCCGCAACACCCGCGCCCGGCCGACGCCCGCGGGCCAGACCGCGCTGGCGGCCGAGCTCCTCGCGCGAGCGCCGACCGAGGCACCGGGCTCGCCGAGCCCGGCGTGGCTCACGACCTTGGTGGTCTGGTCGGCGGTCTCGATGGCGGTGATCGTCGCGACGCTGCTGTTGCTCGCATAGGTCCGCCGTACGCGACTTACGAGGCCTGGGCCTTCAGGTGCTCGAGGAGCCGGCCCAGCCGATCGCCCAACTGCTCGCGGACCTGTCGCTCCATCGCCCGCGCCAACTCGCTGTCCACTGCCATCTGGGCCAGCGGCCGCAGCCGCCGGACGACCTCCGCAAGTCGTGGCACCTCGTCCTTCGGCAGGCGATCACCGATCGGCTCGAACACGTGCGTCGTGACGAGCTCCACGAAGCGCGCCGCCACGCGGTCCATGTCGCGCTGCAACGCGCGGGCGTTGGCCAGTACCGCGTCGAGCGGGATGCCGGCGGCCACGAGCTCGGCGCCGGCCTGGAACCACCGCGGGCTGTTGACGCGGAAGCGCTCGCCGTCGGGCTCGATGATCCCGAGCTTGATCGCGGTGTCCAGCGCGCGCGCGTCCTGCGCACCGAACACTTGGGCCAGCTCGGCCGCCGAGATGAATGTCGGAACCTCGTCGCTCCACGGTCCGGTGAGCGCGACCTCGAGCCCGAGCAGCTCACCGAGGTTCTGCCCCTGCTCCCATCCGTTGACGAGCTCGGCGATGTTCGCCAGCGAGTAGCCGCGCTCCAACATCTGGTTGATGAGCCGGAGCCGGGCCAGGTGCGAGTCGTCGTAGAGCCCGACGCGCCCGACGCGGCGCGGCGGCGGCAGCAATCCGCGGTCCTGGTACGCCCGCACGTTGCGGACCGCAGTCTCCGCCTGCTGCGCCAGCTCGTCGATCCGGTACTCAGCCACCGACCTCGTCCCCGACCGTGACCTCGTCGCCGACCGTGACATCAGGCACTGACATGATGGCTTGACCTTACCATTGAAGACTGGAACGATGGCAGATGTGAACGATGTCCGGCTGTCGGATGCGCTGCTGGCCGAGCACCGGGCGGTGCAACAGCTCGCCTACCGGTGCGCCGAAGAGGTCGCCGCCGGTCTCGAGCCCGGCGTGACCGAGCGAGAGACGACCCGCCGCATGCGGGCGTGGCTCGACGCCAATGGCGTCGAAGACTGGTTCCACCTGCCGTTCGCGTGGTTCGGCGACCGGACCGCCTTCCGGAACTTCCGGCTGCCGCTGCAGTTCTTCCCGACCAACCGGCGGCTCGAGGACGGCATGCCGTTCATCCTCGACGTGGCGCCGGTCATCGGACGGGCGACGTCCGACATCGGATACGCCGGCGTGCTCGGCACCAACGCCGAGTTCGACCGGCTCCACGATCACCTGGCCGGCCATCGCCGTCTGATCCTCGACCTCGTCAAGTCCGGCACACCATTGCGCGACATCTACGTCGCGTGCGACGAGCTCGCGACGCGCTCGGGGTACGACAACCGGCATCGGGAGTATCCGTTCGGTGTCATCGCCCACCGCGTCGAGCCGCTGCCGCGCCACCCGGTCAACCGCACCGTCACCGGGTTTGGCGTGCGGGCGCTGCTCGCGCTCATCCGCAGCGCCGTGGTCGGGCGCCGGCGCGGTTGGTCGCCCCTGTGGGGTGGCGGGCGCCGGTCGGATCACCCGGCGACGCCCGGGCTCTGGGCAGTCGAGCCGCACTACGGGTCGGGCCCGGTCGGCGCCAAGTTCGAGGAGCTGCTCGTGGTCACCGAAGACGATGCCTTCTGGCTCGACGACGATCTCCCCCACGTCCGTCGATGGGCGGCGCGCCAGGTGATCGCATGATCCCGCAGGTGCTCGCACACGCCGTCGCCCCCGCGCGCGGAGCGCCCCTCGGCGATCTGGTGCCGGCGTCGATCGTCGCGGTGCTCGCGGTGCTGCTCGTCGCCGCGCTCGGCTTCGGACACCGGAGGGGCGTGTTCGGCGCGTTGGGTCGCTTCAGCGCCGCGGTCGAGGATCGCGTGGGCCTCCCCGGTTGGGCGGCGATTCCCGCCGCGATCGGCGGGTCGAGTCTGCTCTGTGCCGCGTTCGGCTACTACTGGGATGTCTCGTGGCACATCGATCGGGGCCGCGACCCAGGGCCGTTCGCCAACCCGGCGCACTGGTTCATCATCATCGGCCTGGCCGGCATCGCGCTGGCCGGCGTCGTCGCGATCATCCTCGGTGACGACCAGCCGACCGGTGCTTCTGTGCGCTTCGGCGCGCACTGGCACGCGCCGGTCGGTGGGGTGCTGCTCGCCATCTGCGGTGTCGTCGCGCTCGCCGGCTTCCCGCTCGACGACGTGTGGCACCGCATCTTCGGCCAGGACGTCACCGCGTGGGGCCCGACCCACATCCAGATGATCGGCGGCGCGTCGCTGGCGACGTTGGCGATGTGGGCGCTGTCGGTCGAGGGTCGCCGCGTCGCGGCGTCGCGCGGCCGGCGGATGCCCGTGGCGCACGCATGGCTGCTCGACGTCACCCTCGGCGGCGCGTTCCTCATGGGGCTGTCGACGCTGCAGGTCGAGTTCGACTTCGGCGTGCCGCAGTTCCGCCAGGTGTACCACCCGCTGCTGATCATGCTGGCGACGGGCATCGGCCTGGTCGCGGTGCGCATCCGTGCCGGGCGCGGCGCCGCGCTGGCGGCCACCGCCTTCTTCCTCGCGATGCGCGTCGGGCTGGCCGTGGTCATCGCGCCGGTGCTCGGCCGGACCTTCATGCACTTCCCTTTGTACGTCGTCGAGGCGATCGCGGTGGAGCTCGTGGCGATGCGGTGGTCGACGAGGCGGCAGCTCGACTTCGGCCTGCGCAGTGGACTCGCCATCGGCACCGCCGGCCTGGCCGCCGAATGGTTGTGGAGCCAGTTCGCGATGCCGTTCCCCTGGGGTCGGGCGATGTGGCCCGAGGGGGCGGTGCTCGGGCTCGTCGGCGCGCTCGCCGGCGGCGTCATCGGCGGGATGATCGGGCGGGCGCTCGTCGCCGATCGCCGGCTCGGTCAACCCACGCCGCGCGCGTGGGCCGCGTTGGCGTGGATCGCGGCCGTGGCGGCCATCGGATGGGCGCTCCCGGTTCACGCCGCCGCCGGGACCGCCCGGATCACCACGACCGACGTGGCCCGAGCCGATGGTCGTTGGGCGAAGGTCGGTGTGCAGCTCGATCATCCGCAGCACGCGGTCGGCGCCAACTGGTTCGTCGCCATGTCGTGGCAGGGCCGCAAGAACGGCGACGGCGGCCTGGTGCTGGCGCCGTTCCACCGCACCGGACCCGACACGTGGGCGACCACCGACCCGGTGCCGATGTTCGGGAGCTGGAAGACGATCATCCGCCTCCACGACGGTCGCAACCTCGAGGTGGCGCCGCTCTACCTCCCGGCCGACGCCGCCATCCCCGCGGCCGGCGTCACCACCGGCGCCGAGGCGACGCGGCCGTTCGTGCGCGACAAGACCGTGCTCCAACGCGAGGCGGTCGGTGGCTCGCCTGCCTTGCAGCGGGTGGCGTACGCGCTGTTGCTGGGAGTCGCCGGCACGTGGCTCACCACCCTGGGCTGGGGCCTCCGGCGGTTGGAGGCGACGACGTCCCCGGCGCCGGCCCCCGAACGCGCCGGAATCCCGCACCGGACCGCCGCCTGATGGGGCGGGTCACGCTGCCCGGCGCGTTGGTCCTCGTGACGGGCGCCGGTTCGGGCATCGGCCGGGCGACTGCCCTCGCCTTCGCGGACGCCGGGGCCCGGATCATCGCGGTCGACGTCGACGGCGCGGCCGCCGAGAAGACCGCGGCGGCGTGCGCCGAGCTCGGCGTCCAGGCCGAGGCGCGGCACGGCGACGTCACCGACTACGACGCGGTGACCGCGCTGGCCGCGACCGTCGACGCCGAGCACGGCGCGGTGGACGTGCTGGTCAACAACGCCGGCGTCGGCCTCACCGGCCGCATGCTGGCGACGTCGATCGAGGACTGGCGGTGGATCCGGTCGGTGAACCTCGACGGCGTCGTCCACTGCCTCTACGCGTTCGCGCCGGCGATGCTCGCGCGCGGGCGCGGTCACGTCGTCAATGTCTCGTCCGGGTTGGGCTACACGCCCCACGCGTCGGAGCCGGCGTACGTCGCGACCAAGGCCGCCGTGCTCGCGCTCTCACAGTCCCTCCGCGCCGATTGGGGAACAAGCGGCGTCGGCGTGTCCGCGATCTGCCCGGGCGTGATCAACACGCCGATTGCCGCCAACACGCGCTACCGCGGCCGGCGCGCCGATCCGAAGGAGCGGGCCCAGGTCGAGCGCATGTTCCGGCGGGGCCACAAGCCCGAACGCGTCGCCGCCGCCATCGTGAAGGCGGTGGAGCGCGACCGGGCGGTCGTGCCGGTGGGATTCGAGGCCCATGCCGGCTGGTGGTTCCACCGCCTCGCGCCGCTGGCGCTCCAGCAGCGCCTGGCGCGGGCCCAATCGGGCTAGCCGGCAACGACCTTCCGCAGCGCGTCGGCGGCGAGCGCGGCGACATCGGTTGCGGCCCGCGTGTGGAGATCGTCGGAGAACACCTCGACGCCCCACGGCGCTTGCGTTCCCGTGGCGCGCAACGCGTCGATCAAGCCGGGGAGATCGAACTCGCCGGCGCCCGGCAGCACGCGGTGGTGCATGGTTGCGTCGATGAGGTCGGGCTCGGCCGCCGCCGGACCGTCGTTGAGCTGGATGCCGAGCACCTTGCCGGCCGGCAGGGTTCGCAAGAGGTCAGGGTCGGATTCGCTGCGCGTCCAGTGCCACGAGTCGACGAGCACGCCCCCGTTGGGCCGATCGGCGGCGTTGGCGATGGCCCACGCGGTCGCCAGGTCGGGGATGCGCGACCACGGGAGGAATTCGATGTGCACCAGCAACCCGTGCTCGGCCGCCCGGTCGCACAGGCCGGCGAAGTGGTCGGCGGCCTGGTCGACGCTCCACTCCCCGCCGAACACGTCGACCGCGTTGAGCGAGCGCGCGCCGGTGGCGTCGGCGATCGCGAACACGTCGGCCTCGCCGTACGCGAACGCACCGGCCAGCTCGCCCGGCACCGTGTCGGGCCCACCGGGCAACCACCACCACGCAGCATCGATCTCGGCGACCGCGAGGCCATGGTCGTCGAGCATCGCCCGCATGTCGGCATCCGAAAGGCCGTCGGCCCGGCCGCCGCGGTAGTCCTGCACCCACAGCGAGAGCCCGTCGAAGCCGGCGGCCGATGCCGCGTGCACCCGGTCGGCGAAGCTGGTGCCGAACGCGAACGTGCCGGAGCACAGGACCAGGTCGTCAGCACCGAGCGTCATCGACGTAGATTGCCGCGTCGAGGAGGCACCATGTCTGAACAGCGAGTGTTGGGCGGCGTCGGCACCGAGGTGGTCTTCGAGAACGACCGAGTGCGCATCTGGCAGTTGCGGCTGGCGCCCGGGGAGTCGAGCGCGACCCACGCCCACGAGCTCGCCCACATCCTGATCCAGGTGCAGGGCGACAAGATCGCCGCCCTGCCCGAGCCCGACACCGCCGGCCCGTACAAGGACTACCTCGAGGCCGAGCCGATCCCCGGCGCGGCGATCTACGTGACGCCCGGCGGGATCGAGACCGCGAAGAACGTCGGCACCACGCCCTACCTCGAGGTCATCGTCGAGCTGAAGGACTGACCTCCCAGCGGGCCGCCACGTCGGCCGCGGCGGCGAGGCCCTGGCGGCGGCCGGCTTCGGCCGACGGCTTGCGGGTGGCCGGGTCGAGCGGGTTCGGCCCGATCGCGGCCGCCGACGCGTCGTCGGCGACGACGCTCACCACGACTCGGCCGCTTGCTTCCATCGCCGCGATCTCCGCCTCGTACTGGCCGAAGCCCTTGATTGGCACGAGCACCAGCACGCGGTCGTGGGCGGCGGCGAGGTCGGCGTTGGTCACCGTCCGGACACCGCCGTCCATGTAGCGCCGGTCGCCGATGGTGACCGGCGGCCAGATGCCGGGAACTGCGCAGCTCGCCGCGACCGCGTCGACGAGCCCGACACCGGAGTCGCGGTCGAACGTCACGAACTCGCCCGACGCGACGTCGACCGCGGTGACGACGAGCGGGATGCCCGGCCAGTCGTGCGACGGCAGCTGGCCGGCGATGATCGCCCGCCGCGCGGACTCCGGCGGCGTCTCCGCGGCGACCGCCAGCGCGCCGATGCGCGCCCGCCGGCGCGTGTCGTCCGGGTCCGCGGCCATCTCGCGGAAGATCGGCATCAAGACGTCGAGGTCGAACGCGATCACCGGCTCACCCGATGTCGCCGCCGGTCCGAGCTGGCGCTCGTAGAGCTCGTCGACATCCGCGCCGGCGAGCAACTGCGCGCCGAGCACCTGGGCGCCGACCACCGAACCGGCGGACGTGCCGACCGCGAAGTCCGGCGCGGTCACGTCGACACCACCGTCGCGCAACCCGGCGACCACGCCGAGCTCCCACGCGATTCCCGCGACGCCGCCACCGCCGAGCACCAGCGCCTTCGTCACGCCGTCCTCCTTTACCTGGCCCGCGACGGTAGGTGATCCTGTGCCATGGACACCATCGACCGGCTCGAAGCGATCGAGGCCATTCGCCAGCTGAAGGCGCGCTACTTCCGCGCCATCGACACCAAGGACTGGGCCGCTCTGGCGGCGGTGTTCGCGCCCGGCGCCGAGATGGACATGACCGGCGAGGGATCCGGCGTCACTCGCGGGGCCGCGGCCATCGCCGAATACGTCCGTACGTGCGGGATCGAGCCGGCCGAGACGGTGCACCACGGCCACAACCCCGAGATCACGATCACGTCAGACACGGCTGCGACGGGCATCTGGCCCATGGAGGACATGCTGCGTTGGCCGGAGGGGACGTTCGCGCTGAGGACGATGCACGGGTACGGGCACTACCACGAGACCTACATCCGCGTCGACGGGGTGTGGCTGATCCAGACGCTGCGGCTGTCGCGCCTGCGCGTCGACGTCGAGCCGGCGTGACCGATCCGGCTTCCGGTTCAGGCCGGTCACACGGAAGGTCGTGAGACCGGCGACGGTCGCGACGACCGCGGTGACGACGGCGTCGGTCGCGAGCGCGCCGGCGTCGGCACCCGCGGTCAACAGATGGACGGTCGCGACGACGAACAGCGGGAAGCTGGCCACGTGGGTCATGCGCCACACCTTGCGCGGCAGCCGCGACCGGGCGAGTGACGTCAGCTCCACCGCCAGCAGGAGGTAGAGGCCGACCACGCCCCACGCCACCGCGCCCGGGCGCCAGCTGCTGGCGCCCGGCACCAGCACCGACGCCACGTCGAAGTGGACGTAGGAGTCGGCCACGATCGCCGCGATGTGCACGCCGGTGAAGATGGTGGCCAGGCCACCGAGGTACCGGTGGAGATCGAGCAGCCACGCCGGCCGCGGCTTGCGGCCGAGGGCGCGCGTCGACAGCGCGAGCCCCCACACCACCGACGCGCTGAGCAGACCCCACGCGACCAGCCCGGCGGCGCGGGCGACGTACCAGGCGAACGTGCCCATGAGTCAGCTCGCCCTGCTGGTGGTGACCGCGGCGCCACTCGAGCTGGCCGCCGGAGTCGCCGCCATCTGGGACGTCTTGCTCGTCGACGGCTGCGTCGACGGCTGGGTCGTGGGCGTCGTGGCGACCGTGGCCGATGTCGCCGCCGCGGACGCGCCCGCGGCGACAGTCGTCGTACCCGTCGTGGCCGCGCCGCCGGCCAGGCCGGCGGTGAGGACCGCGAACCCGCCGAGGCTGGCGGCAAGGGTCGCGTGGCGGGCCCGCTTGGCGGCATGCCGGCGACGGCGCCTCGGGCGATCGGCAGTGTCATCGCTCATGCCCGACAGCATCCGCCCGGCGCCTGAGAGCGGGGTTGGCGAAGCGTTAGAGGCACCGAAGAAGTTCCTCTCACCCCGCTCTTACCCAGGCGCGGTACAACGTCGTCAATGAGCCAGGCCGCCAAGCCCTCGGGCCGTGTTCTCGTCGCCGAGGACGACCAGCGCCTCCGCGAGGGACTGGCGCGCGTGCTGACCTTCGAGGGCTATGACGTCCGGCTGGCGGTGGACGGCGTCGAAGCCTTGCTCGCCGTCGACGATGCCGCCCCCGACGTCATCGTGCTCGACGTGATGATGCCGAACATGGACGGGCTCGAGGTCTGCCGCACCCTGCGGCGTCTCGGCGATCACACGCCGGTGCTGATGCTGACGGCCCGGCACGAGGTCACCGACCGCGTCGCCGGTCTCGATGCCGGCGCCGACGACTACCTCGTCAAGCCGTACGCGCTCGACGAGTTGCTCGCCCGCCTTCGCGCGCTGCTGCGCCGCACGAGCATCACGGGCGACCAGGACACGCTCACCGTCGGCGATCTCGTGCTCGATCCGCTGCGCCGCCAAGCACACCGCGGCCAGCGACCGCTGGAGCTGACGAAAACGGAGTTCGACCTGCTCGAGCTGCTGTTGCACAACGCCGGCATCGTGCTCACGCGCGACCAGATCTACGAGCGGATCTGGGGCTACGACTTCGAGACCTCGTCGAAGTCGCTCGACGTCTACATCAGCTACCTCCGCCGCAAGACGGAGGAGGCCGGCGAGTCGCGCCTGATCCACACCATCCGCGGCGTGGGGTACACGGCCCGGCCGTCGTGAGCCTGCGCACGCGCCTGACGCTCGGCGTGGCCGCCATCGTCGCCGTGGCCGTGATCGGTGCCGCGTACGCGTCGCACTACAGCACCAGCCGCCAGCTCCGGACGGCCACCGACCAGTTCCTCCACCTGCGGGCCGAGCGCTTCACCAAGTCCAGCCCGAGCGGGCCGAGCGGCGGCGGGGGCGACGGCCGCGGCGGGTCGCTCGACGGAAGCCAACCACCGCAGCTGTCGGGCGGCCGCGGCCCGGCGGTCGAGTTCGACGCGGTGACGCAGATCCTGGCCGCCGACGGATCGGTCGCGTCCTCCACCGGTCGGCCGGCGCTTCCCGTCGACGGCTCGGATCGCGCGCTGGCGGCGGGTGACGGCGCGTCGCGTATTCGGAACGTGTACGTCGGCGGCACGCACTACCGCATGATCACCGCGCACCAGGCCAACGGCGGCGCCGTCCAGATCGCCCGAAGCCTCGTCGAGACGGACAACGTGCTCACCGTGCTGCGCGACCGGCTCATCCTCATCGCGCTGTCGGGCATCGTCTTCGCCGCGCTGGTCGGCTGGGCGCTGGCCCGCCGCACGACGACACCGGTCGAGCAACTCACCGACACCGCCGAGCGCGTCGCCGCCACCCAGGACCTGAGCACGCCCATCCCGGTCGTGCGCAAGGACGAGGTCGGTCGGCTGGCCACGAGCTTCAACACGATGCTGTCGGCGCTGGCGACGTCGCGCGAGCAACAGCAACGCCTCGTCGCCGACGCCAGCCACGAGCTGCGGACGCCGCTCACCGCGCTGCGCACCAACATCGAGTTCCTCGAGCGCGCCGGCACGCTCCCGGCCGACGAGCAGGCGGCGCTCCTGGCCGAGGCCCACCTCGAGCTCACCGAGCTGACCGCGCTGGTCTCCGAGCTGGTCGACCTGGCCGGCGACGCCCGGGTCGACGAGCCGGTGACCGTCGTCGACCTGGCCGAGGTCGCCGAGGACGTCGCGGCCCGCTTCCGGCGGCGCACCGGACGCGAGGTGACGGTCGACGCGTCGGGCGCCGCGACCATGGACGGCCGCCGGACGATGATCGACCGCGCCATCGCCAACCTCGTCGACAACGCGCTGAAGTTCAGCGACGCCGAGGTCGAGATCACCGTCCGCGGGACGACGGTCGACATCGCCGACCGCGGTCCGGGCATCGAGCCCGGCGACCGTGAGCGGGTGTTCGACCGGTTCTACCGAGTGCCGTCGGATCGGACGAAGCCCGGCTCCGGGCTCGGGCTGTCGATCGTCAGCCAGATCGCGGCGGCTCACGGTGGGCGGGCGTCGATGCACGACCGGGCCGGCGGCGGCAACGTGGCGCGCCTGGAGCTGTCGACCGACTAAGCGCGGCCCGAGACCGCAGCGAGCATGGCCTTCGTGACCTCGTCGGGCGGCGGCGTCGCATCGACCGTGGTGAGGATGCCACGGTCGCGGTAGAAGTCGAGCAGCGGCTCGGTCTCCTCGTGGAACACCTGAAGCCGCCGCTCGATGACGTCGCGGTCGGCGTCGTCCACCCGCCCTTCCCCACCTCGAGCCAGCAGCCGCTCCCGCGCGACGTCGTCGGGAACGGCGAGATACACCGCGGCGTCGGCGGTCAGACCGGCCGGGCGGGCCAGCTCGAAGGCCCGCTCGGCCTGCGGAAGCGTGCGCGGAAATCCGTCGAGCACGTACCCGCCGTCCTTGGCGGCCCGCATCACGGCGTCACCGACGATCGACACGACGAGGTCGTCCGGCACGAGGTCGCCGCGCCGGACGTAGCCGGCGACCAGCCGGCCCAGGTCCGTCCCCCGGGCGATGTGGTCGCGGAAGAGCTCGCCGCTCGACACGTGCGGGACCCCGAAGTGGCGGGCCAAGGCCTCGCCCTGCGTGCCCTTTCCGGATCCCGGGGCACCCAGCAGGACGATTCGCATCGGGCATCGTACGGTCAGTCGGCGGCCGCCGCGCAAGCGGTTCCGGGCTCGCCGACACCGCCGGTCGAGGGGATCGGAAACGGCGGGTGGGGGTACCGTTCGGCCCATGGCAACGACCCAAGCCGTCACTCTCGGCACCGACGTCATCGACGAGCTCCGTCACTGGCTCGAGGAGAACTGGGACCCGGACCTCACCGTCGCCGAGTGGTGGGAGCGCCTCGGCCTGGCCGGCTGGGCCGCGCCCGGCCTCCCGGAGCACGCCTACGGCCGCGGGTTGTCGCGCGGCGACGCCGTCCGGGTGGTGCAGGAGATCGCCCGGTTCGGCGCCCTCGGGCCACCGGCGGGCCTCGGCGTCCTGCTGGCCGCGCCGACGATCGCGACGCACGGAACCCAGGAGCAGATCGACCGCTACGTCCGCGATGCCGTCACCGGCCAGGCGGCGTGGTGCCAGCTCTTCAGCGAGCCGGGCGCCGGCTCCGACCTCGCCGGGTTGACGACGCGCGCCGTGGAGGACGGCGACGAGTTCGTCGTCAACGGGCAGAAGGTGTGGACCTCCGGCGGCAATCACGCCGACCTCGGCATGTTGCTGGCCCGCACCAACCCGAACGCGCCCAAGCACCAAGGCATCACATGGTTCGCCCTCGACATGCACCAACCGGGGGTCGACGTGCGGCCGCTGCGCGAGCTCACCGGCCGGGCCATGTTCACCGAGGTCTTCATGTCCGACGCGCGAGTCGGGCGCGACGCGATCATCGGTGACAAGAACAACGGCTGGGCCGTCGCCAACACCACGCTGATGTACGAGCGGGCGGGCCTCGGCGCCGGCGGTGGTGGGGCCGGCGGCGGCGCGACCCCCGGCACCGTGGCCGGCCATCTGGGTGCGCGAGCCGGCGACTTCGTCGGTGGGCGCGGCACCCGCGGTTCAGCCGAGGGTGTCGTGACGTCGGCGATGACCGGCGGCACGCAGCTGCTCATCAAGCTGGCGCGCGACAACGGCGCCATCGCCGATCCGACGGTGCGCCAGGACCTGGCCCGGCTCTACACGCTCGGCGAGATCGGCCGCATGAGCAACCTGCGGGTGAAGGCGGAACGCGCCGCCGGGCGAGACATCCCGGGCATGGCCAACATCTCCAAGCTGTCGATGAGCGACATGATGCGACTGACGCGCGATCTCGGCCTGCGCATCGTCGGCCCGTTCGGGATGCTGCACGCGTACGAATCGAAGGACCGCGAGGTGCTGAACGAGGCCACCGGCAAGCCGGAGTTGGCGGCGCTCACGGAGACCGCGCTGTTCGCGCAGGCGCCCTCGATCTACGGCGGCACCGACCAGATCCAGCGCAACATCATCGGCGAGCGGGTGCTCGGGCTGCCCAAGGAGCCGAACAACGACAAGACCATGCCGTTCTCGGAGCTGCCGAAGAACGCTTGACCCATCAGGCGCGCCGGCGAAAGGGCTCGCCCGGAGCCCACGAGATGGGCCACGATTGGCGCGTGACCCACCGCACGCCCGACGAGCTGCAAGACGGACTCGACCACGTGCGGGCCGCGCCCGCCGACCGGGGCATCCTCGAGTGCATCGTGTGCCGCCCGGCGGTCGACGAGCGGACGGTCGTCGGTGCCGGCGAGCTGAGCATGCTCGACGGGCTCGTCGGCGACGGGTGGGGCACCCGATCCATGGCGGACCCGGTCCGGCAGCTCACCGTGATGAACGCCCGCGCCATCGCCTTGATCGCCGGCGATCGCGACCGCTGGCCGCTCGCCGGTGACCAGCTCTACGTCGACCTCGACCTGTCGGAGGACAACCTGCCGGCCGGCACCCGACTCACCATCGGCGCGGCGACGATCGAGGTGTCGGAAGCACCGCACACCGGGTGCGCCAAGTTCGCTGAGCGGTTCGGCATGGACGCGGCGCGCTTCGTCAACACACCCGAGAACCGGAAGCTCCGCTTGCGCGGCCTCAACGCCCGAGTCGTTCAGCCGGGCACGGTCGGCCTCGGCGACATCATCGCCAAGTTGCCGCCGCCGAACTAGTCGGCCGGCAGGGCGGCGTTGAGCAACTCGAGGAACGGCTCGTACAGGTCGTCGTCGTCGAACTCCGCCGAGAACGCCAGCCCGTCGGACGCCGCCAGGATGACGCGAGCGATGGTGATCGCCGGCAGGCGCAACGTGATCCCGGTCGTCGCGGCGCGCTGCTCCATGAACGCCGCAATCATCCCGGGCAGCCGCCTGCGGTGCTCGGCGACCTGGGCGCGCATCTCGGGGTGTCGCAGCACGTAGAGGTTGAACTCCATCCCGAGGGCCAGCAGGTCGCGTTCGGGGGCCAGGACCTCGCGCCATTTCCTGGCGAGGGCGGCGTTCTCGTCGCCGGCCAGGTCGTGCTCGAGCATGTCGGCGAACGCGATCAGCGCCCGCTCGTTGAAGCGCTCGTTCACCGCGAGGAACAGCTCGGCCTTGTTGGCGAAGTGCTTGTAGATCGCGCCGCGCGTGAAGCCGGCCACCTCGGCGATGTCCTCGAGCGAGGCCCCCTCGAAGCCGCGGCGGGCGAAGACGTCCTGAGCGGCGTCGAGCAGAAGGTCCCGGGTGTGCTGCCGTCGCCGCTCGGGGGTCCACCTCTCCACCGCCATGCGGCCAGTATGCACCCTTGACTCTCAGATACATGAGCGTATCTTCGATACATGGGCGTCTCTGGGGGAGCGGGTCCGGCCATCGAGGTGACGGGACTGCACAAGGACTACGGCGACCGCCGGGTGCTGCGGGGTGTCGACCTGGCCGTCGAGCGAGGTGAGGTCTTCGCCCTGCTGGGGCCGAACGGTGCCGGCAAGACGACGACCGTCGAGATCCTCGAGGGCTACCGGCCGGCGAGCCGCGGCACTGTCCGCGTGCTCGGGTTCGACCCGTCGGAGCATCCGCACGAGATGCGGCAGCGCACCGGCGTCGTGCTCCAGGAGTGCGGCTTCCCGTTGCACCTGCGCGTCGGTGAGCTGCTCGACGCCTGGCGCGGCTACTACCGCCGGCCGCGCCCGATGGCCGAGTTGCTGGCCGTGGTCGAACTGCAGGCCGAGGTCGACACGTTGGTCCGGAAGCTGTCCGGCGGCCAACGGCGCCGCCTCGACTTCGCGCTCGCACTGGCCGGCGACCCGGACCTCATCTTCCTCGACGAACCGACGACCGGGTTCGACCCGGAGGCGCGCCGCCGGTGCTGGTCTGCCATCGAGAACCTGCGCGACCTCGGCAAGACGATCGTCTTGACCACGCACTACCTCGACGAGGCCGAGCGTCTGGCCGACCGCGTCGCCATCCTCGACGGCGGTCGCATCCGCGCCACCGGCACCCCGAGTGAGCTCGCCGAGCAGTCTGGCCTGCCGCCGCGCATGGAGCTGGTCCAGCCGTCGCTCGAAGAGGTGTACCTCCAACTCGTCGGCAGCGCGGAAGGGATCACGTCGTGAGCGCTCGGCAGCTGCTCCTCCGCCAGGTCCGGCTCGAGCAGCGCGCCTTCTGGCGGAACCCGGAGTCGGCGTTCTTCACATTCAGCATGCCGATCGGCGTGCTGTTGATCTACGGCGCCATCTCGATGAACGAGAAGGTGCCGGGGCGGCCGGACATCCACGGGCTCACGCTGTTCGTACCGGGCATCCTCGCCTTCGCCATCGTCGTCACCGCGTACGCCAACCTGGCCGCGACAATGGCAGCGGCACGGGCGAGCGGGGTGCTCAAGCGCATCCGCGCCACGCCGCTCAACCCGAGCCTCTATCTCGGAAGCCAGTTGCTGAGCGTGTTGGCGACGGCATTGCTCATCTCAGTGACGACGATCGCGATCGGCTCGGTGGCATTCGGCGCAGTCCCCCGCGCCGCGGGCGTCGCGTCACTGCTCGGGACGTTGGCGCTCGGCATCGTCTGCTTCGCGGCGCTCGGTCTGGCGATCAGCACCGCGATCCCGACGGCCGACTCCGCCGGCGCGATCACCAACGGCACGTACCTCCCGCTCGCGATGGTCTCCGGAGTGTTCTCGTCGCGACTCGACCTGCCGTCGTGGCTCGACCGCATCATGAGCCTCCTCCCGATCAAGGCGCTCGCCGACGGCCTCCGGACGAGTTACGACCCGGCGGCCCACGGCATCCCGATCGGCTCGCTGGTCGTGCTCGCGGCGTGGGCCGTCGCCGGCGTGCTCGTCGCCCGGCGGCGCTTCCGGTGGGAGCCGTAGGGTCGTGCCGCCGTGGACCCGATCCTGGTTGCGCTCACTGCGCAGCACGCCGAGCTCGCCGACCTGCTCGCTGGCCTCGATGATGTCGACTGGGCGCGGCCGTCGCGATGCGACGGTTGGTCGGTCGCCGACGTCGTCCTGCACCTCGCGCAGACGGACGAGATGGCGCTCGGCAGCGCGACCGGCCGGTTCGAGGAGATGCTCGCCCGGCTGACCGACGGCGCCGGGCCGGCCGGCACCGTCGACGAAGGCGCCGACGCCATGGTCGGGCGTGAGCGCGGCCAGCCGGGCGACGCCGTCCGCGACCGGTGGCAGTCCGGAGCCGACACCCTCGTCGGCGCGCTCGCCGCCGCCGATCCGCACGATCGGGTCACGTGGGTCGCCGGGCCCCTCTCGATCCGCACGCTCGTGACCACCCGGCTGGCCGAGACGTGGGTCCACACCGGTGACGTCGCGGCCGTGTTCGGGAAGGACGTCGCGCCCACCGCCCGGCTCGAGCACATCGCGCGGCTCGCGTGGCGCACCGTGCCCTACGCGTTCGCGCGAGCCGGTCGCGCCCTCGCCGGCCCCGTCGCCTTCGAGCTGCGCGGGCCGAGCGGCGAGCACTGGTCGTTCGTTCCCGAGCAGGCCCCGGTGACGACGATCCGCGGCGACGCCGGCGAGCTGTGCCTGCTGGCGACCCAGCGCGTCCGGCCGGCCGCCACCGGGTTGCGCGGCGACGGGCCCGACGCCGACGCCGTGCTCGGCCTGGTCCGCACCTACGCGTGAGACCGGGCCGTCAGGGGACCAGCTCGTAGAGCGGGTTGAGGATGGCCCGCCGGCCACGGTGATCCGTCACGGTGCCGGTGGCCCGGATGCGCGTGCCGACGTCGACACCGGCGATCTTGCGACGGCCGAAGAACACGACCGACACGCTGCCGGTCGGGTCCTCCACGACGCACTCCAACGTCGCCGAGCCGGCGAGCGGGAGGACGCGGACGGTGCGGATCCGGCCTTCGACGACGGCCGGCTGCCGCAACCGGAGCGAAGCGATGGGGACGACGCCGTCCGGCGGCCGCCAGGCCGGCGCGTCGCGCTCACCGGTCGCGGAGACCTTCCCGTTCCGCCGGCTGACGGCCGCCATCGCCGGGGCATCCACGCTGCCCGACCCCGAACCCGACCCCGACCGCGTGCGCGTGCGCGTGCTCGCGAAGTGGAACGGGACGGTCGTCACGTTGGCGTGCGGCAGCCGCGACACGTCGCGGACGATGGCGTCGGCGGTCTGGTCGTGCAACAGCCGGTGCCAGACGCCGCGGTACTTGCGCTCGGGGAGGAGGACGCTGACCTCGGTGGTGCCGTCGGCCAGGTCGCCGGCGACGGTCTCGACCGCGGCCCGCGTGATGCGCCGGTCCGGGCAGTCCACGAGGTCGAGCGCGATGTGGGACATCCCGTGCTCGATCCAGGCCGCGGCCAGCTCGTCGCCCACGTGGTGGTCGATCACGAAGTGCACCGCTCGCAGCTCGTCGGGCATCAGGGTGCGGGCGTACTGGATGGCGCGAGCCGCGGCGAGGTCGAGCCGGTCCACGAACACCAGCACCACGTGGCGGCGCAGGATCGGCGCCGCCACCGCAGCCGGGACGTCGTGCTCGAGCTGGTCGTCCTCGATCTCGTACTGCCGGGCGAGCCGGACGAGGAACACGACCATCACCGGCACGAGCACGACGATCACCCACGCGCCATGGGTGAACTTGGTGATGGCGATGACGATGTCGACGAGCAGCGACAGCACCGCGCCGGTGCCGTTGATCACGATCCCCTTGCGCCAGCCGGGCTCCTTCTGTCGCAGGTGGTGGCGCGCCATGCCGGCCTGGGACAGCGTGAAGCTGGTGAAGACCCCGATGGCGTACAGCGGGATGAGCCGGTCGACCTTGGCGCCGGTCACGATCACGAGCGCGATCGCCGAGATCGACAGGAACACGATCCCGTTGGAGAACACCAGCCGGTGGCCGCGCTTGGTCAGCTGGCGCGGCATGAACTTGTCGCCGGCGTGGAAGCTGGCGAGGCGCGGGAAGTCGGCGAAGCTGGTGTTGGCGGCGAGGACGAGGATGAGCATGGTGCCGGCTTGGAGCCCGTAGAAGAGCACCCGACCGAGGGCGCTCGGCCCGTAGATGAGATCGCCGATCTGCGAGATGACCGTCGGCGTGCCGCCCTCGAACGGCACCGTCTTGAGGTGGGCACCGAGGACGGAGAGCCCCAGGAACATGACGCCGAGCAGCGTCCCCATGACGACGAGGGTGCTCCGGGCGTTCTTCCACTCGGGCTTCCGAAAGGCCGGGACACCGTTCGAGATGGCCTCGACGCCGGTGACCGCGGCCCCGCCGGACGCGAACGCGTGCATCACGACATAGAGCGACGCGCCCATCAGCAGCCCACTGCTCGCCGAGTGCCCGAGCGGCATGATGCCGGCGCGCGCGTGGTTGGCGTGCGGGAGCTGGCCGAATGCCATGCGCGACAAGCCGACGCCGAGCAGGGCGACCATGTTGACGATGAAGAAGTAGGTCGGCGCCGCGAAGATGCGTCCCGACTCCTTCACGCCGCGAAGATTGCCGAACGCGATCAGCACGATGAACCCGACCGAGATCGGCACCGTGTACGGCGAGAGACCGCCGAAGGCCGACACCAGCGCCGCGGTGCCGGCGGCGACCGACACCGACACCGTGAGCACGTAGTCCGTCAGCAAGGCGACACCCGCGACCTGCGCGGGGAGCAGGCCGAAGTTGTCGCGGGTGACCATGTAGGCGCCGCCGGCGGTCGGGTACGCCTTGATCGTCTCGCGGTAGCTGAGGATCAGGAACGCCAGCACGATCAGCATGGCGACGGTGATCGGCACCACGAGCGAGAACGCCGCCAGCCCCACTGCCGGCACCAGCACCCGGAGGATCTCCTCCGTCGCGTAGGCCGACGACGACAGGTTGTCGGACGCGAACACCGCCAGCGCGGTCGGTCGCCCGAGCCGTTCGTGCTCGAGGTCCGCGGTGGGCAAGGGCTGGCCGAGCAGCCGGCACTTCAGGCGGTACCCGAAGTTGTCCGGCGGGAGGACGACTGCCGGAGTGACGGCAGGTCCGGCGGGAGCGTCGGTGGTGGGGGGCGCGAGGGTGGTCATCCTGTAAGAACTCAACCGCGGCCCGGCGCTACGCCGTCGCTAAGAAGCGGGGTGCACCCGCTAAGAACGCGTTACGGCCCGGGCTCGAACCGGTAGCCCATGCCGGGCTCGGTGATGAAGTAGCGCGGGCGGGTCGAATCGGGCTCGAGCTTCCGCCGGATGTGGGCGAAGTGCACTCGGAGGTAGTTCGTCTCCTGCCCGTACGCCGGGCCCCACACCTCCTTGAGGAGCTGCCGGCTCGACACCAGGCGGCCGGCGTTGCGCACGAGGACTTCGACGAGGTGCCACTCGGTCGGCGTCAGGCGGATCTCGCCGTCGCGCCCGACGACCCGCTTGGTGGTGAGGTCGACGACGAAGTCCGGCGTCTCGACGATCGGCTCGGCCGGCGTCGGGCTGCCCCGCCGGACCGCGGCGCGCAGACGGGCGAGGAGCTCGTCCATCCCGAACGGCTTGGTCACGTAGTCGTCGGCACCCACGTCGAGGGCCGCCACCTTGTCGGCTTGGCCGTCGCGGGCCGAGAGCACGATGATCGGCACGTCCGTCCAGCCGCGAAGGCCGCGAATGACGTCCAGGCCGCTCATGCCGGGAAGCCCGAGGTCGAGGATCACCACGTCAGGTGGGTTGCGGGCCGCGACCTCGAGCGCCTCTTCCGCGGTTGCGGCCACGTCGTACTCGTAGTCGCGCGCGCGGAGGTTGGCCGCCAGCGCCCGCAGGATCGGCGCCTCGTCGTCGACGACGAGCACTCGTGTCACGGTGGCATTGTCCTACGGTTGCGAGATCGCCGAGGACCCGATGCTCGCTGACGGCGGCCGGTGAACAATTCCCGTGGGCAGGAGGCAGACATGACGGTGAGCACCGCGATCGACGACGGCGTCCTGGTCGTCACTTTGGACGACGGCAAGATGAACGCGATCACCCACGTTGTGCTCGAGGCGCTCCACGCCGCCCTCGACACCGCGAAGACCGAAGCCAAGGCGGTGTGTCTGCGCGGCAACGACCGCGCGCTCTCCGCCGGCTTCGACCTCGCGGTCATGACCGGGCCGCCCGAGGGCATGCGCGCGCTGGTGACCGCCGGTGCCGAGCTGCTCATGCGCCTCTATGTGCACCCGCAGCCCACCGTCGTCGCGGTCACCGGCCATGCCCTCGCCGGTGGGGCGCTCATCGCGCTGGCGTGCGACACGCGGATCGGCACCGACGGGCCGGCGAAGATCGGGCTGAACGAGGTCGCGATCGGCCTGGCCCTGCCAGAGTTCGCGAACGAGCTGGCGTTGGCGCGATTGTCGAAGCGCTTCCTCACCCGGGCGACCATCCAGGCCGAGATCTTCGATCCCGCGGGCGCCCTCGCGGCGGGCTACCTCGACACGATCGAGGCGTCGTGTGTCGACGCGGCCATCGCGGAGGCGCGCCGGCTGGGCGACGTGCCAGGGCGGGCGTACGCGAGAACGAAGCGTTCACTCCGCCAGCCCATGATCGACCGGGTGCTCGCCGGCATCGCGAGCGATCTCGCCGGTCTCACCGTCTCGCGTTCGGACGCACCGAACGGTCCGGGACGCCTCTACCATCAGGGCGTGTCGACCCGCCCTGATGCCACGACGAGCGACCTCGACCTCGAGCCGTATCGCCGCGAGCTGACGGCGTACTGCTACCGCATGCTGGGCTCGGGCTTCGAGGCCGAGGACGCGGTGCAGGACACGATGGTGCGGGCATGGAAGGCCGTCGACCGTTTCGAGGGTCGGTCGGCGTTGCGGTCGTGGCTCTATCGCATCGCCACCAACGTGTGCCTGGACATGCTGCGCGGTCCTCAGCGCCGGGCCCACCCGATGGACCTCGGGCCGTCGTCGCCGGCGGACACCGCGCTGCCCGCCGGGCTGCCGGAGAACACCTGGGTGATGCCGGTGCCGGACTCGAGGGTCTTGCCCGTGGACGGTGACCCGGCCGAGATCGCGGCGTCCCGCGACACGATCCGGCTGGCCTTCGTGGCCGCCTTGCAACACCTGCCGCCCCGCCAGCGCGCCGTGCTGATCCTGCGCGAGGTGCTCCGCTGGCAGGCCGCCGAGGTCGCCGAGCTGCTCGACACCAGCGTCGCCTCGGTCAACAGCGCGCTGCAGCGCGCCCGCGCCACCCTCGACACCGTCAACCTCGACGCCGACCGGCCGGTCACGGTGGATGCCGACCAGCAGGAGCTGCTCGCCCGGTACGTCGATGCCTTCGAGCGCTACGACATCACGTCGCTCGTGTCGCTCCTCCACGAGGACGCGTCGTTCACGATGCCGCCCTATCCATTGTGGCTCCGCGGACCCGTCGAGATCGGCCGCTGGTACGTCGGCCAGGGCATCGGATGCCAGGGCGCCCGGCTGGTGGCCACCGCGGCCAACGGGTGCGCGGCCTTCGCGAGCTACAAGGTCAGCGGTCCCGGCACGTGGGAGCCGTTCAACGTGCACGTGGTCGAGGTCTCAGGCGATCGAATCTCCGGGCTGCACCACTTCCTCTACCCGGAGCTCTTCCCCGCCTTCGGCCTGCCGGCCCGCCTCGAGCGGTAGCACCTCGGCCAAGCCAGCCAGCACGACCAGCTCGCGCAGGCCATCGCCGGGATCACGCAGGACCACCGAACCGCCCAGCCTCCGGGCGGCGAGCTGCAGTCGGGCCAACAGGTCGACCAGCGCGAGGTCGGGGGGCACGCCGGTGACCGCCACCACGACCACCTCCGACGCGTCGTTCGTCGCCACCACCCGGATATGACGGCGTGGGGCGGCGGAACTCAGCGACCCCCGTCCGCGGCCGCCCGCTCCGGCATGCGAACATGTGTTCGTGTCGGGCGACGCGACGATCCTGCACGCCGACCTCGACGCCTTCTACGCGTCGGTCGAGCAGCGCGACGACCCCCGCCTCCGCGGCCGCCCCGTGATCGTCGGGGCGGGCGTCGTCCTCGCCGCGAGCTACGAGGCCAAGGCATTCGGCGTGCGCACCGCGATGGGCGGCCGCCAGGCGCGCCAGCTGTGCCCGTGGGCAGTCGTCGTCAGCCCGCGGATGTCGGCGTACTCGGAGGCCAGCCGGGCGGTGTTCGACGTGTTCGACCAGACGACGCCACTGGTCGAAGGGGTGTCGATCGACGAGGCGTTCCTCGATGTCGGCGGCCTCCGGCGAGTGTCCGGCACGCCGCTCGAGATCGCCGTGCGGCTGCGTCGCGAGGTCCTCGAGCGCGTCGGTCTGCCGATCACCGTCGGTGTCGCCCGGACCAAGTTCCTGGCCAAGGTGGCGAGCGGAGTGGCCAAGCCGGACGGCCTCCTCGTGGTGCCGCCAGACCGCGAGCTGGCGTTCCTCCATCCGCTCCGGGTCGAGCGGCTCTGGGGCGTCGGCGCGGTGACGTCCGCCAAGCTGCGGGGCCGCGGCATCACGACGGTCGGCGAGGTGGCCCAGCTCGCCGAAGCGTCGCTGGTGTCGATGCTCGGTCGGGCATCCGGCCGGCACCTGCACGCGCTGGCGCACAACCGCGACCCCCGTCCCGTGCAGGTGGGGCGGCGGCGGCGCTCGATCGGGTCCCAGCGCGCGCTCGGGTGGGCGCGCAAGACCCCCGACGCCGTGGACGCCGCGTTGGTCGGGCTGGTCGACCGCGTCACCGGCCGGATGCGCGTCGCCGACCGGGTGGGCCGCACCGTCGTGCTGCGACTGCGATTCGACGACTTCTCCCGAGCCACGCGGTCCCACACGCTTCCCCGGCCCACCGCGCACACCGAGACCATCCTCGCCACGGCACGGGTGTTGCTCACGACGGCGATGCCGATGATCGAGCGTCAAGGCTTGACCCTCGTCGGCATCTCCGTCGGGAACCTCGACGACAGTGGCGCGATCCAGCTCGCACTGCCGTTCGACGGGCACTGCGGCGGGGCCCTCGACGCCGCGCTCGACGACGTCCGCGAGCGGTTCGGCTCGGCCGCGGTGACGCGGGCCGTGCTGCTCGGGCGCGAGGATGGGCCGTCGGTGCCGCTCCTCCCCGATTGACACGCGCCGATGAGTCCGCGGGCGCCACCCCGTCGAACCTGGTGACATCGTTCGTGAGTTCGGAGAAGGAGCCTCCTGTGCCCAAGCGTGACGCAGCCCCTGTCGGTGCCCCCTGTTGGGTCGAGCTGTTCAGCACCGATCCGGAGAAGAGCCAATCGTTCTACGCCGACCTGTTCGGCTGGACCTCCGAGGCCGCCGGCGAGGAGTACGGCGGGTACATCAACTTCTCGAAGGACGGGATCATGGTCGCCGGGTGCATGCGCAACGACGGCCAGTCCGGCATGCCCGACCTCTGGTCGGTCTACCTGGCGACCGACGATGCCAAGGCGACGGTCGACGCCGCCGCCGATCACGGCGGGCACGTGGTGGTCCCGGCGATGGAGGTGATGGAGCTCGGGACGATGGCCGTCGTCACCGACGCCGGCGGCGCCGCCATCGGTGCCTGGCAACCCGGCCTCCACAAGGGGTTCGGCGTCTTCGACGAGCCCGGCACGCCCGGTTGGTTCGAGCTGCACACCCGTGACTACGACGCGTCGGTCGCGTTCTACCGGGACGTGTTCGAGTGGGACACCCACGTCGCCAGCGACCTCCCCGAGTTCCGCTACACGACGCTCGGCGAGGGCGACGGTCAACTGGCCGGCATCATGGACGCCACCGGGTTCCTCCCCGAAGGCGTGCCGGCGCACTGGTCGGTGTACTTCCGCGTGACCGACACCGACGCCACGCTGGCGAGGACCGTCGAGCTGGGCGGTTCGATCGTCCTGCCCGCCGAGGACACGCCGTACGGGCGCCTGGCTTCCGCCGCCGACTCCACCGGCGCGCCGTTCAAGTTGGTCGCCGCGTCCTGACATCCCCATAAGGTTGGCGTCGGTGATCGCCCGGCTCCGGCAACGACAGGAATGGCAGTTCCTCTCGGTCCTGCCGAAGGCCGATCGCTCGCTTGCCATCGGGTGGTGGATCGTGTTGGTGCTGCGCGGCCTCTTGCCGGCCGCGCTGGCCATCGCCACGGGTGTGCTGATCGGCGCGGTGCAACACGGTCATCCCTTGGGCGGGCCGCTGTCGTTCGTCGGCGTGGTGTTCGTCCTGCTCCAGGTGCTGAACCCGATCCACACCGCGATCAGCGCCAACCTCGGTGACCGGACCGCGGCGTGGCTGTACGACAAGCTCACCCATGCCTGCGTGACGCCGCCGGGCATGGGCCATCTCGAGGACCCGACGCTCACCAACGACCTCACGGTGGCGCGCGAGTTCGACACCGGCATGACCGGGCCGCCGCTGTACATCTCCATGGGGTTCATCGCCGACGGCCTCGTGCAGATGGTCGGCGGTCTGGCCTCCGCGATCGTGCTCTTCGCGTACGGCTGGTGGGCGCCACCCGTGCTCGCCGGCGGCTGGTTGGCGACGCACTGGCTCTTGCGCGAGAGCGCCGTCTGGCGCGACCGGAACACCGAAGAGGTCCGGGCGGCCCAGCGCGACTCGGACTACGCCTATCGCATGGCCGTGGACCCGCCGGCCGCCAAGGAGCTGCGGCTGTTCGGCTTGGCCGGCTGGACCATCGACCGCTTCATCGACCGGCGGACCACCCTGCACCGGCTCCAGTACGAAGCCACGAGGATGCGCGAGCGATCGGTCCTGTCGAGCGTCCTCATCGTCACCGCGGCCAACCTGCTCGTGCTGTGGTCGGTCGCCAACGCCGTCATCCGCGGCAGCATCGATCTCGGCGCCGCGGTCATCTACGTGCAGGCGGCGGTGGGCACGTCGATGATCGCGTTCGGCGGGTTGAACTGGGCCTTCGACGGCGCCGCCGCGCCGGTCGCGGCCGTACTCCGCCTCGAGCCGGCGATGGCGCCGGCCGGCGCGTTGACGCCGGGCACCCGTTCGGCCACCGGCGTGCCGGCCCGCGAGATCCGGTTCCGTGACGTCACCTTCGCCTATCCGGAGGGCGTCCCGGTGCTCGAGGGATTCGATCTCGCCATTCCGGCGGGTTCGTCGCTGGCGATCGTCGGCCAGAACGGCGCCGGCAAGACCACGCTCGCCAAGCTCCTCTGCCGCCTCTACGACCCGCAGTCGGGAGCCATCGAGGTCGACGGCACCGACATCCGCGACTTCGACATCGCATCCTGGCGTTCGCGACTCACCGCGGTGTTCCAGGACTTCGTGCGGTTCGAGCTGACGTTGCGCGAGAACGTCGCGCCGGGCGGCGCGCCGGACGACGCCGTGCTCGCGGCGCTCCACGACGCCGGCGCATCCGATCTCGCCGATCTCGACACCGTCCTCGCGCGCGGGTACGAGGGCGGCACCGATCTCTCCGGCGGTCAGTGGCAGCGGGTGGCGCTGGCCCGGGCCATGTGCGCAGTGCACCTCGGCGCCGGCGTGGTGCTGCTCGACGAGCCCACCGCGCAACTGGACGTCCGCGGGGAGGCCGAGATCTTCGATCGCATCCTCGCCACGACGCGCGACTGCACGACCATCCTCATCTCGCACCGCTTCTCGACGGTCCGTCACGCCGATCGCATCTGCGTCCTCGAAGGTGGCAAGGTCGTCGAGCTCGGCAGCCACGACGAGCTGATGGCCCGGCGGGGCCGCTACTTCACGATGTTCGACCTTCAGGCTCGGCGGTTCGCGACCGGCGGCGCCGACGAGGGCGAGGAGGACCTGGTGTTCGATGTCCTCGCGTGACGCCGCGGCCACCGATGAGGAGCTGCCGCCGGCGCTGCGCTCCATGTGGCGCTTGTGCAAGCTCGGGTACCAGCACGAGCCGGCCCTCATGGTCGTGGCGTTCGTGTTGGCACTGCTGGCCGCGCTGCCGGACGCCCTCATGGCCGTCTGGCTCAAGGTGCTCGGCGACGGCGTGCTGCACGGCAACCATGGCCGGGTGCGGCTCGCAGCAGTTGGCCTCGCCGCGTCAGCGACGGCAACGTGGTTCCTCTCGACGGTCTCGACCCGGCTGCAGCGCCGGTTCCGCGACAGGGTCACGATCGCCCTCGAGTCGCACGTCGCCAAGCTGCAGGCGTCGGTGTCGACGATCGCCCATCAGGAGCGCCCGGAGTACCTCGACCGCCTGTCCGTCCTGCGCGACCAGATCTTCGTGCTCGACCACATGTACATGTCGGTGTTCTCGACCGCCGGCTGGATCCTGCGGCTCGCCGTCACCGTCGTGCTGTTGGCGTCGATCCATCCGGTGCTGGTGCTGCTCGTCGTGTTCGCCCTGCCGACGGTGTCGACCTCGTCATGGCGACCCGGCGTCGAGCGCAAGGCCGAGGAGCTCGGCGCGCCCGCCAAGCGCCTGTCGCGCCACCTGTTCACCACCGCGACCACCGCGCCGCCCGGCAAGGAGGTGCGGGTCACCGGCATCGGCGACCGCTTGCTCACCGACCGCCGGGCCGCGTGGGAGCGGTGGTACGGCGGCGTGTCGACCACGCGATGGGCCAGCGCGGTGTGGCACACCTTGGCGTGGGCGGTGTTCGGTGGCGCGTACGTCGGCGCCATCGTCTTCGTGTCGAGCGGCCTCCACGCGCCGGCCGGCGACGTGCTCCTGGTGCTCGCCGCCGGGGCGCGACTCTCGCAGTACGTCGGCGCGACCGTCGGCGAGATCGGCTTCTTGCGAGGCATCTGGCTCGACGGGTCGCGCCGCCTGGCGTGGCTCGAGGATTACGCCGCCGCGCTGACGGCCGACGAAGACCTGCCGGTGCCGGATCGGCTGGAAGACGGCATCACCTTCGACCACGTCTCGTTCGCGTACCCCGGCACCGACCGACTGGTGCTCGACGACGTGACGCTGGCGTTGCCCGCCGGCGCGGTGGTGGCCATCGTCGGCGAGAACGGCGCCGGCAAGACGACACTCGTCAAGCTCCTCGCCAAGCTGTACGAGCCGACGAGCGGCGCCATCTGCATCGACGGCCGGCCGCTCCACCGCATGCCGGCGGCCGAGTGGCGGGCGCGGCTGGCCGGTGCCTTCCAGGACTTCTTCCGGTTCGAGTTCCGCGCCCGGCACTCGGTCGGCGTCGGCGACATCGCGCGCCTCGACGACGAACCGGCCGTCGTGACGGCGGTCGATCGGGCCGGCGCGGCCGACGTCGTCCGGCGGCTCGGCTCCGGCCTGGAGACCCAGTTGGGCCCGACGTGGCCCGACGGCGTCGAGGTGTCGTTCGGCCAGTGGCAGAAGCTCGCGTTGGCGCGCGGCTTCATGCGCGACGGGCCGCTGCTCCTCGTGCTCGACGAGCCGACCGCGGCGCTCGACGCCGAGACCGAGCACGCGCTGTTCGAGCGGTACGCCGCGGGCGCCCGCCACGACACCGGCGACGGCCGCATCACCATCCTGGTGTCGCACCGGTTCAGCACGGTGCGGATGGCCGATCTCATCGTCGTGCTCGATGGCGCCCGGCTGGTCGAGGTGGGGACGCACGACGACCTGGTCGCGCGGGGTGGCCAGTACGCCGAGCTCTACGGGATCCAGGCCTCGGCTTATCGATGACGGTGCGTGCCCGGCGTGAGCCGCCGCGGTTCCGCCACGTCACCGTGCGCGGCGTCGAGCCGGTGAGTCGCCGGATGGTCAGGGTCACGCTGGCCGGCCCCGACCTCGCCGGCTTCACCGTTGACGAGCCCGCGGCGAGCGTGCGCCTGCTGATCCCTTCCCCCGGCTCGCGCGAGTTGGTGGTCCCGCGCTGGAACGGCAACGAGTTCCTGCTGCCGGACGGGCGCCGACCGGCGCTTCGCGCGTTCACCCCGCGCCGCGTCGACGCCACCGCGCTCGAGCTCGACCTGGATGTCGTGATCCACGACGGCGGGGTGGCGTCGGAATGGGCCGCCTCGGCCGAGGCCGGCGATGTCGCCGCGGTCTCGGGTCCCGGCCGCGGCTACGCGGTCGACCGCGACGCGCCGGCGTTCCTGCTGGCCGGCGACGAGACCGCGGTCCCCGCCATGAGCCAGCTCCTCGAGACCCTGCCGGCCGAGACGCAGGTGCACGTGCTGGTGGAGGTCGCCCATCCCGATGCCCGCTTCGCCCTGCCCGATCATCCACGGGCAACCATCGAGTGGCACGACCGGCCGCCGGGCGCGCCGCCCGGCGACGCGCTGGTGCGAGCGGTCAGCGAGGCGACGCTGGTCGCCGGCACGCGTGTCTGGGCCGCCGGCGAGGCCGCGGCCGTCCAGCGCATCCGTCGCCAGCTGTTCGAGGACCGGGGGCTGCCGCGGCCGCAGGCGACGGTGCGCGGCTACTGGAAGCACGGCCGCAGCGGCGGCACCGAGGACGACGGCTGACGCTCAGAGCTGGAGCGCGGCCGCGCCCTCGGCCAGCACGCGCAGGTGATCGTCGACCGATCGCAGGCCGGCACCCATGGTGTTGATCGCGACGTGCGTGGCGCCGGCGTCGCGCCAGCGGCCGAGCTGCTCGATCAACTTCTCGACACCGCCTTCGCCCCAGGTGACGCGCCCCTCCATGCCGATGGTGGCGGGGTCGCGGCCGGCGTCGCGCGCCGCCCGCTCGACTTCGGCCCGCGCCTCGTCGAGCTTCGGGCCCGGCGGCACCTGCGGGAACCACCCGTCGGCCAGCCGTCCGGCGCGCCGGTACGCCGCCGGTGACGCCGCGCCGAACCAGATCGGGATGGGGCGTTGGATCGGCATCGGCGCGAGGCCGGCGCCGGTGACCCGCTCGTAGGTGCCCTCGAAGGTGACGGTCGGCTCGGTCCAGAGGCGGCGGAGCAGGACGACTTGCTCGTCGAGTCGCCGCCCGCGATTGGTGAAGTCTTTGCCGAGTGCTTCGTACTCGACGGCATTCCAACCGAGCCCGACACCGAAGCGGAACCTGCCGGCGGTGAGGAGATCCACTTCGGCGGCCTGCTTGGCGGCGAGAACGGTCTGCCGTTGCGGGAGGATGATGATGCCGGTGACGAGCTCGAGCGACGTGATCGCCGCGAGGTAGCCGAACAACACCATCGGCTCGTGGAAGGTGGTGTGCACGTCGTACGGCCCTTGCCAGCCGGTGTGGACGGCGGGATCGGCGCCGACGACGTGGTCGTAGGCGAGCACGTGCGCGAAGTTCAGCTGCTCGACCCGCTCGGCGTAGGCCCGGACCGCGCCGGCGTCGGCACCGATCTCGGTTTGCGGGAACACGACCCCGATCTGCATCGCCCGCAGCTTGTCACCAGATGCCGCCTTCATCACAACGTCGCCCGGCTCTTACGGGGTACGGCCGAGGAAGGCAACGAGGCGTTGTGTCGTCGTGGCGACGTCGGAAGCCGACTGCTCGGGTCCGAAGCGGCCGGACCGCAGCTCCGGCGACACGATCATGTGGCCGGCCTCCGTCGCGGCGGCCGCAACGTCGTCGGGCAGCTCGGCCGGCTGGCCGGTGGCGACCGCGAGGTCCCACGTGTGGGTCGCGGTGTCGAGCAGGTTGATGCCGGCCAACACGCGAGCGGGCATGGGGCCGGCTCCGCCATCGATGACGCGGTCGAGCACGCCGGGGACTCGCCATGCGTCGAGCGTCGCAGTGGCGACTTCCTCGAACTGCGCGCCGGGGTCGGCGGCCAGCTCGAATGGCGTCCGCGGCTGACCGGCGGCCGCGGCTCCCATACCTGCGACGACGCCGACCATGTGCTCGAGCAGGTCGCGCACGGTCCACTCGTCGCAAGGAGTCTTGTCGCCGTACTGGCCGGCGGTCACGCCGGCGATGACGCCGTGCGCGTGGGTGAAGGTCTGGTCGAGCGCTTCGGTCACGTCCATGTTCCGTCCGATCTGTGGAAGGCGACCCGGTAACTATCCCCTGATTGGCTGACGCCGGGCTCATCGAGGTACCGCCGGACGGCAATCGTCGCCTGTACCGATGAACGCGAGGCGACTGACGGGTGCGCGTGTCCTCGACGGCTTGCGATGAGTTCGACGTCGCGGCATCGTCGAACCACCATGCGAGTCATCCTGAGCACCTTCATCAGCCTCGACGGTGTCGTGCAGGCCCCCGGCGGCAAGGACGAGGACACCGACGGCGGGTTCCAGCACGGCGGCTGGTCGATGCCGTTCTTCGACCCGGAATCGATGGGCGCGGCCATCGGTGAGGTCATGGCCCGCACGGACGCCTTGCTGTTCGGGAGGCGGACGTGGGACGGCATGGCCGCGGCCTGGCCGGAACGGGCGGGTGACCCGTACGCCGACCAGATGAACGCCATCCCCAAGTACGTCGTGTCGCGGACGCTCTCGGCGGACGAGGCATCGTCGAGGTGGAGCAACACCACCCTCCTCGCGGGCGGCGACGGCGACGCCATCGAGGCGATCCGCTCGCTGCGAGCGACCGGGGGCGACGGGGGCCTGCAGGTCTGGGGCAGTGCCACGCTGGCTCGCCAGCTCGTCGAGCACGATCTCGTCGACGAGTACTGCCTCATGTTCGAGCCGATCCTGCTGGGCGGCGGCAAGTCGATCTTCCCGTCGGACGGGCAGGCTCGGCGGCTGGAGCTCGTGTCGGTGACCCAGGCACCGACCGGCGTGCTCATCTGCTCTTTCCGCCCGGCCGGGCCCGCGTCGCGAACGACCCAGTGAGGAGATGATGGAACACCAATCGCGCAGGCCCACGATGAAAGGCCCCGCGGACTGGTTCACGGGAGACGTGTACATCGACCCCGTCGCCCAAGGCCACGGCGGGTCGCCGTTGAACGTTGCCCACGTGCACTTCACGCCCGGCGCCCGCACCGCATGGCACTCGCACTCGATCGGCCAAACGATCCACGTCACCGAGGGCGCAGGACGCGTCCAGTCACGCGGCGGGCCCATCGTCACCATCCACGCCGGTGACACCGTGTTCACACCCGGACGCGAATGGCACTGGCACGGCGCTGCGCCCGACCACTTCATGACCCACCTCGCCGTCAGCGAAGGCGACGCCGAGTGGGGCGACCACATGACGAACAACGAGTACCAGGGCGACGCCGGCGGCTGAACCGCTGGTCGACGGCGACGGCGAGCATCGACGGTCCCCGATCACCGGAGCGCTTCGGCCAACTGGCGGTAGACCGGCGTCGGATCTTCGACGTCGGGCCCCAGGACCTGGATGGCGATGTGGTCGGCTCCGGCGTCGAGGTGAGCGCACAAGCCGGCGGCGACGTCGCGAACGGGGCCATGGAGCACCAGGGCACGCGGCGTCGAGGGCGTCGAGGTAGGCCACCATCGTGTCGTAGGGCTGCCGGTAGGTGGCGATGGATTCGGGATGACCGATGCCAACTCCGAGGAGGAAGCGCCCTGGGTGGCGCGCCGCGATTCGGTGGTAGGCGTCGGCGACCACGTCCGCGTCGTTGGTCCACATGTTGACGATGGCGGTGGCCACCATGATCGACGCGGTGGCGTCGAGGGCGCGCTCGACAAGGCGGAGGTCTCCGAGGGCGGCCGAGCCGAACCCGAGCCACGCGGTGGTGTAGCCCATGGCCTCGGTCTCGACGACGAACCGGACTCGGGTGTCGTCGTCGTAGCGCGGGTTGAGCCACGCCCCGAACTTGCCGAGCACCCCGCTCACTGGGTCAGCCTGGCTCGGTCGAGATCGACCCGGTCGCCGCGCAGGGGGACTCCTTCGCGGCGGAGCCGCTCGAGTTGCTGGGCGCCCAGCGGCGCGCTGCCGTCGGCCCGTACGACTCGATGCCACGGCACGTCGTGCATGTGGGCGAGGATCCGGCCGACCGCCCGGGGCGCGGAGGGGTCGATGTCGGCGAAGGTGCGCACGAACCCCGGCGGGATGGCTCGCACCCGCGCGGCGACGCGCGCCGCACGGCCGGCGGCATTCGGATCAGTGGAGGGCATCAGCGATCACCGGTGGGGTCGGTGGCGGCGATCTCGAGCTTGGCGATCAGCCCGTCGCGCAGGGTGAACCGGTCGGCCAGCTCCGCGGTGCCACCCGGGAAGTCACCGACGAGGCGGGTGAACGCCACGAACCGGTCGGCGCCGAGGGCATGCCCGCCGAGCACCTCGACGGTGTACTCGTAGGCCGTCGCGGGTCCGTGCCACCACTGGCTGATGGCTTCGGCTCCGATGCGGACGTCTTCGAAGTCGGCCACCTCGGCGTCATCGGTGAAGCAGGCCAGCACGTCATCGGCGTCAACCGTCCTCGCCGAGCCGGCGAGCCGCAGGTACTCGGTGACCACCGCGGGCAGCGAGGCAAGTGGGTCCTGTGATCGGCAACTGTCCATGTCGGTCACCATCGGGCCTCCCGCTGGGGGAGAGTCAAGAGCAGCTCCGGGGGCCTGGACTCTCCCCTTCGGGGAGGGTCCAGACTGAGGGGCATGGACACCGGATTGACGATCGGTGAGTTCTCCCGGATCACCCACCTAAGCATCAAGACCCTGCGCCGCTACCACGAGGCCGGCCTGCTCCAACCAGCGCGTGTGGACCGCCAGACCGGATACCGCTACTACATCCTCGACCAGGTGCCGACCGCCCAGGTCATCCACCGGTTCCGGGAGCTGGACATGCCGCTGCGCGAGGTCGGCGAGCTGCTCGCCGTCACCGATCCCGACGCCCGGGCTGCGGTCATCGCCCAACATCTCCAACGCCTCGAGAACCAGCTCGACCAGACCAAGGCGGCGGTGGTCGCGCTACGCCGCCTGCTCGACCCCCAACCGGCGGCGCTGCGAGTCCAGCGCTGGCGGACCGAAGCCACCACCGTCGCCGCCGTCCGCGGGGTCGTCGATCGCACCCACATACTGCGGTGGTACGCAGAGGCCATGCAGGAACTGGACTCCGTCCTCGCCGTCGCCGGCGAAGCCCCCACCGGCCCGCCCGGCGGCCTCTACGACAACGAGCTGTTCAGCGACGAGCGAGGCACGATGGTCGTCTACATCCCCGTCGCCCGACCCCCGCGCTCAGGCGAGGTCGAGCCGTTCGTGATCCCCGCCGCCGAGCTGACCACGACAACCCACGCCGGCCCGCACGACGACATCGACGTCACCTACGGGGCGCTCGGAACCTACGTCAAGCAGCAGGCGCTCGAAGTCGCGGGACCGGTCCGGGAGATCTACCGCCTCGGCCCACGCGACACGACGGACAGCTCGCGATGGCGGACCGAGATCGGTTGGCCGACATTCCAGACGGTGGCTGACCCGGTGGTCAACGCCGGTCAAGCTCCGTCGTAAGGACTTGGTTCGCGCGGCTTCGTCGATGCCGCCGAGTTCGCTCCTCAGTCGTCGATCGCTTCGATGCCTTGCTCCCTGAGGCGTTCGAGGTTGTCCTGCATCGCTTGGAGCACCTCGGGTGCGTGCCCCTCCCAATCGATGACCTCACCGGTGACGCGCAGTGGCTCCCGAGAGCGGTAGGACCTCCGCGTCGTGCTCCTCCATCGTGCCGGCTACAACTCACGCCGTCGTTCCCGCCGGCCCAGCGAGAACCGTCGGAACATACTCGAGCAGTTGGATGCGACTGTCGAATGTGCGGCTGCTGATCATGTCGAGCGCAACATCGGGATAGCCGTCGTAGATCCGGTCTTGGCCGCTGCTTCCGGTGATGACGGGAAAGACGACCACGCGGAAGCGGTCCACGAGACCGGCATTCAGAAGTGAGCGGCACAGGGTGAGGCTGCCGATGGTGCGCATCGACCTGGGGCCCGTGTCCTTCATCTCGCGCACCGCCTCGACGGGGTCGTGAGCCACGAGTTGCGTGTTCGCCCAAGAAAGGGGCTCGCGCAACGTGGTCGAGAAGACGACCTTCGACATGCCCGCAAGGGCATCGGTGCCAGGCTCGCCCTCGGCGGCGTATCCCGACATGACGCGGTACGTGGTTGCGCCCATCAGGACCGTGTAGCCCGCCTCGGGCTGCTCGCCCAACCACGCGAGGTACTCGGGTCCTTCGAGCCCCCACCAGCCCGGCCAGCCGTCGGCTGCCCCGTAGCCATCGAGCGTCGTGATGAAGTCGACGAGCAGTTCTGGCATCGTCGGGTCCTTTCGCTGGGATCTCAGGCAGTGGCTCCCGCCTTCGCTACCACGGAGGGAGGAACGACAGTGCAGGGGCATCGCTTGTCAGGGCAGGCCCACCGCTACGCGACGAGGTCGGACAGGTGCTGCAGCGAGTTGTCGAGGTGGTCCTGCCCGAACGGCGGGAACTGGAGGTACTCGCGCACCTGGGGCGGGACCGCCGACCAGTCGTACGTCAGCCTCACCGTCGTCCGGGACGGGCCGGTCGCCTCGAGGTCGTAGCGCCAGATCCAGCCGCCGAAGCTGAGCTCCCCGGTCTCGGACGACTCGGTCCCGGGCTTCCAGGCGATGGCCCGCGGTTCGTCGAACACCTCAACCAGGTTGGCCATCTTGTAGTCCTTGTCCGGGTGGTTCGGGTGGTACATCGCCATCCGGAACACCTGGCCGGCGGCGGTGATGCGATCGCTGTCCAGGGACTCGCGCACCCAGCCAGTGCCGTCGATGTCGGCGTGGGCCGACGGGTCGGCCAGCACCGCGAACACCGCCTCCGGGGCGGCCTCGATCGTCGTGGACGCGGTCACGCGCTCGGTTTCCATACCAGTGAGACGGGTCGCCGGGCCGGAACTCATCGCCGCACGGGACAAACTGTGTACGTGAATGACGGTCTCGGGGTCGCGCTTGCTGGTGTTGGGCCGCGCCTGCGCGCCATGCGTCAGCACCGTGACATCACGCTCGACGCGCCTCGGACCGGTGACCCGCGCGTTCACCTCCGGGCTGCGCCGCCGCGCAAGAACGGCAGCCGATGAGCACTCCGGGAGAGCCGTTGCCGGACGCACCCCTGCTCGAGACGAAGCTGCACGCGCCACGCCGCCGCAGTGTCGTCCCGCGCCCACGCGTGGCTGCGCGTCTGCAGCAGGCGGACGCCCCGCCGCTCACCCTGGTGTCAGCTCCCGCCGGGTTCGGGAAGACGACGCTGTTGGCGGAGTGGACAGCTTCTGCGTCACACGATGAGGTCGCGACCGCCTGGCTCTCCCTCGACGCCGGCGACAACGACCCAGCTGTCTTCTGGTCCTACGTCATCGCCGCGCTGCGCACGGCGGTTCCCGAGGCAGGCGCAACCGCGTTGCCGCTGTTGCGGTCAGCGCAGTCCCCGATCGACACCGTCGTGACCGCCTTGCTCCACGACCTCAGCCGCCTCTCCATCGAGGTGGTCCTGGTCCTCGACGACTACCACGTCATCGAGTCGCACGATCTTCACGAAGCGGTCGCGTTCTTCCTCGACCACCTTCCCCCGCATGTTCACCTGGTCCTGGGGAGCCGAGCCGACCCACCGTTCGCCCTCGGCCGAATGCGAGCGCGCGGCGACTTGCTGGAGATCCGCGCCGCCGACCTCCGCTTCACGGCCGACGAGACGGCGACCTACCTGAATCAGACGATGGGTCTCGACATCACGCCCAGCGACATCGCAGTGCTCGATGCGCGCACTGAGGGTTGGATCGCCGCGCTCCAGCTCGCGGCGCTGTCGATGCGGGACCGCTCGGATGTGTCCGGCTTCATCGCCGGCTTCGCCGGCGACGATCGGTTCATCGTCGACTACCTCGCCGACGAGGTCCTTCAACGGCAGACCGACGACATTCGCTCGTTCCTGCTGGAGACCTCGATCCTCAGCCGCCTCACCGGGCCGCTGTGTCGAGCGGTGACCGGTCAGGCGGACAGCAAGGCGACCCTCGAGTTGCTTGAACGATCGAACCTCTTCCTCGTTCCGCTCGATGACCGCAGGACGTGGTACCGGTACCACCAGCTCTTCGCCGACGTGCTCCGGGCCCGACTCCTCGACGAAGCCCCCGATTCGGTCGGTGGCCTGCATCGGCGAGCGAGTGACTGGTACGCCGAGAACGGTGATCGAGCGGAAGCGATCGGGCACGCGTTCGCCGCCGAGGACGTCCACCGCGCCGCCGAGCTCATCGAGCTCGCCGTCCCGTGGATCCGCCGGACCCGGCAGGAGGCCACGATGCGGACGTGGCTCGACGCGCTCCCCGACGACATGTTCCCGCCGCGACCGGTGCTGACGATCGCGAGGGTCGGCGCCTTGATGGGGGCGGGCGAGACCGCAGGTGTCGAGCTGCTTCTGCGGAGCGTCGAGCGTTGGATCGAGCCGTCGCAGCACGCGGGGGCATCGGGGGCGCCCATCGTGGTCGATCGCGACGAGTTCGCCCGGCTTCGTCCGCAGGTGGCGATGTACCGCGCCGGCCTTGCCCTCCTGGCCGGCGATGTCACCGCCACGATCGCCCACGCCGAGCGAGTCCTGGACCTGAGCGGACCCGCGGATCACTTCGGTCGAGGCGCAGCCTCCGCCCTCACCGGCCTCGCGTACTGGAGCACCGGGAATCTCGATGCGGCCCGCCGCCGGTACGCGGAAGCAGTTGCGTGCTTCGTCGACGCCGACTTCGTCCCCGACGTCCTCGGTTGCTCCCTCGCCCTCGGCGACATCCAAACCGCGCAAGGACGTCTCAGCGACGCGGTGCGGACGTTCGAGACAGGGCTGAAGCACGCGGCGCCCTACGGCGCGTTGCGGGGCACGGCCGACATGCACGTCGGTCTCGGCGAGGTGCTCATCGAGCGAAATGAGCTCGGAGCCGCGATCGCCCATCTCGACCTGAGCGACCAGCTCGGGGGACAAGCCGGGTCACCGCAGAAGGCCCATCGCCGACTGGTCGCTCTCGCTCGCATCCGCCAAGCAGAGGGAGATCTCGCAACGGCGCTCGATCTGCTCGATGACGCCGAACGCGCCTACAACACCGACTACTCGCCCGCCGTCCGGCCCATCCCGGCGCTCAAGGCGCGGGTCCGCCTGGCCGGCGGCGACGTCGACGCCGCCCTCCGCTGGGCCGCCGACCACCGTCTCAGCGGTGACGACGAGCTCACGTACATCCACGAGTTCGAGCACATCACCCTCGCCCGCACGCTGCTCGCCCACGCCAAGGATCGCGGCGACGCGACTGCGCTCGGCGAGGCGACCGCGCTCTTGGACAGACTGCTCGCTGCTGCGGAGGAAGGCGACCGCGCCGGCAGCGTCATCGAGATCCTCGTGCTTCTTGCCCACGCCCATCACGCCCGCGGCGACCTGCCGGCCGCGACGTCAACGCTCGCGCGGGCAGTCGACCGCGCCGAGCCCGAGGGCTACGTGCGCGTCCTCGTCGACACCGAACCGTTGATCGTGCCGCTGCTCCGCACGCTCCCGCACGGCAATCAGCACCTGCGGCGAATTCTTGCGGCCGCCAACCCGTCCGGACCGACGCGCGCGTCGACCGCCCTCGTCGACGAGCTGAGCAGCCGCGAACTCGACGTCCTTCGCCTGCTGCGAAGCGACCTCAGCGGACCCGACATCGCCCGCGAACTGCTGGTGTCGTTGAACACCCTGCGGACCCACACCAAGAACATCTACGCCAAGCTCGGCGCCACCAGCCGGCGCGATGCCGTGCGTCGCGCCGGCGAACTCGGCTTGTGAGACCCAGCCGCCTCGGGCGAAGAGCGGTCGCCGGCGAATCACCACCCACAATCACCACATGTGGTGATCACAAGTCACCACATCCGGGCGCACTGTCGGGTCGTGACCAGCCACGACCACAGCATCGACTCAACCAGTGCCCGGCCGGCCGCTGATCACACCGACGTCCCGCACTACGAAATCCGCGTCAAGGGACATCTCGGGCCCCGGTGGGCGGCCTGGTTCGACGGACTGAGCCTCACCACCGAAGAGGACGGCACCACCGTCATCTCCGGGCCCGTGGTCGACCAGGCGGCATTGCACGGCTTGCTCCACAAGCTCCGCGACGTCGGCATCCCACTCGTGTCGCTCATCCAGCTCCCGACCGACGCGCCAGCTGATCCAACCGTTGCGCCACCCGCGCCCGAAACCCCGGAAGGGAACTGACATGAAAACCACCACCCGCTCCAAGGTCCCCATGGACCCGATGAGGAAGACCGCACTGATCGCCGGCATCTTCTATCTCGTCACCTTCGTGTCGATCCCGACGCTCGCGCTCTACCACGGGCCGCTGAACAACCATCAGTTCGTCCTCCACGCCGGCAGCAACGCCGGTCTGCTCTGGGGCGCCTTCCTCGAACTCGTCGTCGCCTTGGCCGGCATCGGCACGGCCGTCACCCTGTTCCCGGTCGTGAAGCGGCAGAACGAGGCGGTCGCGCTGGGGTTCGTGACGACCCGCCTGATCGAAGGCGCCATGATCTTCGTCGGCGTCCTCAGCATCCTGTCGATCGTCGCCCTGCGCCACGACATGGCCGGTGCCTCTGGAGCGAACGCCGCCGCGCTCGTCACCACCGCTACCGCCCTTGCCGCCGTCTACAAGTGGACGATGCTGCTCGGACAGACCCTCATGCCGGCCCTCAACGCACTGTTGCTCGGCACCTTGCTGTACCGGTCCCGACTCGTGCCCCGCATCCTTCCGACGCTCGGCCTCGTCGGAGCCCCCATCCTCATCACCTCGGTCATCGTCGGGTTGTTCCGCATCGACCATCCGATCACCGTGCTGGCGGGGATCGGCACGCTCCCCATCGCCGTCTGGGAGTTCTCCCTCGGCGTCTGGCTCGTCGTCAAGGGCTTCAATTCGTCGCCCGCCATCTCGACGCCCGACCGTTCAGCCGACATCCAATCCGAGCTCGAGCCCGCGTTCGTCTAGTCCAGAGCGGCGCCTCGTTCGAACCACCGCCACCCACACCACGTCATCCATACAAGGAGCAAGCAACCATGGCTACCGCCGCCCTCTACGCCGCAACCGTCAACCTCGAAGGCGACCGGGAGATCGCCCGGTGGCGACCGGTCGTCCAGTGGATCCTCGCCGTCCCGCATCTCGTCGTCGTCAACGCCCTCAGCACGCTGCGGGGAATCCTCAGCCTGATCAGCGCGGTGGCAGTCGTGTTCACCGGCCGCAACCCACGCCCGCTGTTCGACGCCATCACCATGACGTACCGCTACGAGTGGCGAGCGCTGAGCTACGCCGCCTTCCTCACCGACGAGTACCCGCCGTTCGAGTTCATGCCCGCCGCCGCCGACGACGGACACCACAAGGACACCGGGCTCACCATCGCCTACCCCGAGCACCTCAATCGCTGGAAGCCGCTCTACAAGTGGGTGCTCGCCATCCCGCACTACGTCGTGTGCCTGGCGCTCGCGCTCGCCAGCGTCGTCACGATGCTGTGGAGCGGCGCCGCGGTCGTCGTGACCGGGACGTACCCCGCGCGCAGCCAGCGGTTCCTCGTCGGCGCCTACCGGTACGGCCTCCGCGTCCAGGCCTATGTCGGCCCGCTCACCGACCAGTACCCGCCCTTCCGACTCGCGGCCTGAACGCAACAACTATTCAGCCCGAGGCCCGGGGACAACCCCGGGCCTCGTCCGCGCGGTGTCGGCGGCCAACACGACGGTATTCACAGGGAAGCCGCCGGTCAGCAGTGAGCGCGCTCGGAGGGATTCGAACCCCCAACCTTCTGATCCGTAGTCAGATGCTCTATCCGTTGAGCTACCGGCGCGGGAGGAGCGTGACCAGCACCTTAGCGGTCGCTTCCCCCTGGGGATCAGAGGGTTTCCCCCAAGATTCCCCCACGGGGGCCCTTTGCGTTTTCTCCACCGCCAACGCGCATGGCACAGAAGATGAGGAAGGCCGAGGGCGGCGACGATCGAGAGGTCCTTGAGTTCGACCACGGCGTCGCCGTCTACCCGCCCAACGATCCGGCCGGCTACTTGCGGATCCGGTGGGAGGAAGCGAGACGTCGACGAGACACGACCG
>JAODBK010000010.1 GCA_025463925.1 Acidimicrobiales bacterium
GGCTCGCCGGCGCGCCGGATGCCGCCGCGGCCGCGGCCAGCACGGCGTCGCCGACCGACGCCGGGCCACCGACCACGACCAACCGGGCCGGGTGGAGGCGGGCCAGCTCGGACGCCACGGTCTCCGGCAAGGCGTTGGGAGGGCTGAGCAGGACGGGTCCGTGTCCGCCGCTCGCGGCACTGGCGGCCAGCGCGTCGGGGAAGGTCACGCCGGTCGCGAGGTACGCCACGTCGGCGCCGGGCGAGAAGGTTGCCTGCGACGCCTGGACCGCGGTGTCGTAGCGGTCGATGCCGGCGATGCGGCTGATCTGCGGGAGCGGCACGGTGCCGGCCGTCGCGCCGGTCGACGCCAGCGTCAGTCCGACCGCCGAGGCCGAGACGCACCCGGCAACGACCACGGCGAGTGCCCGCCGTGAACCGAAAATCCGCCGCCGTCTACCCATGTCGGGAGTAATCGGCCACGCCAGTGGGCACCTTGAGGAGAGGAGCCGCCACCAATCGTGACCACAGGCGGGAACTCGGAAATCGCCGGCGATGTCGTGGGCCGTCGACCGGCGCCATGCCAGTGCGTACCGAGGCAGTGGATGCCATGCTGGCTCAGGTGCGCGAGGAGGTGCGGCAGCTGAAGGACGTCGACGCAGAGGTCGCCCAAGTTCGGGACGCCGCCGAGCGGCTCAAGGCCGATGCCCAGCGCGCGACCGAGCGGACGCTCGTTGCCACCGAGGACTATCTCCAGTCGCGCCGGGCGGAAGCCGATCGTCTGCTCGAGGACGCCGAGGCCGCGCTGGCCGCGGCCCGCGCCGAGTCCGACTCGATCCGCGAAGCGTCGGCGCGCGTACGCGTCGCGGCCGACGCGTACGCCGACGTCCGGCGAACGCAGGCCGATCGTGACGCCGCCGCGATCGTCGACGCGGCCAAGGCCGACGCCGACCGGTTGCTGGCCGAGGCCCAGGCGACGGCGGGCGCCATGATCGCGGCCGCGGTGATCGACGACCGGACGTCGCGGCGCGATCCATCGGTCGGCATCGCCGCCGCCCCGCCGGTCGCGGTGGCCGCGGAGCCCGACGTCGATGAGCCGCCCGGTCCGGCGCCCGCGGAGCCGAGTCAGGTCCAGGTGGTGGTGCTCCCGGCCGCCCGGCCCACCGAGCCACCGAGGTCCAAGCGGGGCCGCTTCACCACCTGACGCCGCGGTACGCCCGGGCGCGACGGCGCGGTGGGCCGTTATCGTCGGCGGGTGCCCAGCGTCTTGCACCGCGGCGAGCGCGTCGTGCTGCGGCGTCCAGGCGCTGCTGATCGCGACGAGTTCGTCAGGCTCGCCGGCATGAGCCGGAAGATGTACCGGCGCTTCGCCGAGCCACCTGCGGATGCCGAGACGTACATCGAGTGGGTGCGGCGCTCACGTCGGCCCGACTTCGAGTTGCTGCTGATCGCGCGGCTCGACGGCGGCGGGTTGGTGGGTGGCGCCACGTTGAGTCAGATCGCGCGCGGCAGCTTGCAGAGCGCGTACCTCGGATACTTCGGCTTCGTGCCCACCATCGGCCAGGGCCACATGACCGAAGGCGTGATGCTGACCCTCAAGCACGCGTTCGTCACGCTCGCGCTGCACCGCGTCGAGGCCAACATCCAACCGGGCAACGAGCCGTCCATCCGTCTCGCCGAGCGCTGCGGCTTCCGCAACGAGGGCTTCTCGCCGCGGTACCTCAAGATCTCCGGCCGTTGGCGCGACCACCACCGTTACGCCATGACGATCGAGGATTGGCGCCGTCACCGTCGGCCCTGACGAACACGGCGGCGGCTGGTCGGGAAGGCGGGATTTGAACCCGCGACCTCAGCGTCCCGAACGCTGCGCGCTAACCAAGCTGCGCTACTTCCCGGTAGCGGACGATGGTAGTCGACGGTCCGCGGCGGCTGTCAGGCCGGCGCCGGCAGCGTGACGGTGACCGGCCGCAGCGACTCGTCCTCGAACGTGCCGCCGTCCAGGATGGTCCGCACCGCCTTTGCGAGGCGCATCGAGTCCAGCGGCTTGACGACCCAGCCGTCGGCGAACGATCGGCGCGCCAGGTGCACGTCGGCCCTGCGGTCGACGAGCATCAGCACCGCGACGTTCGGGAGGCGGCCGGCGCCGGCCTCGAGGCGGAGGTCGAGGCACGTCGCCATCCCACCCATCCGGCCGATCTGGAGGTCGAGCACGACGAGGTCGGGGGGCTGCTCGGCGACGGCCCCGCGCACCGCTTCGCCGTCGGTCAGCTCACGCACAGTGCTGCCGTCGGGCAGCGCGGAGGCGACCTCCTCACGGAGGTGAGCGGAGTCGCTCACGATGAGCACGTCGGTCACACCGCGGAGGGTAGTCGGCCTTCGGCATGGGTAGCATCCGGGTTGCACCTCGGCCGTGCCCCGCATCCCGGCGGGGCGACTTGGAGGACTCTCTTGCTGGACATCAAGCTCGACGAGGGCGACGGTTTCACCATCTGCCGTCCCGTCGGTGAGCTCGACGCGTACACCGTGGGCCAGTTCCGTGAGGCGCTGGGCGAGCTGTCGACCCGCCCCAAGCTCCTCATCGACATGTCCGAGGTGCCCTTCGTCGACTCAGCCGGTCTCGGTGCGCTCATCGGCGGCATCCGACGCGCGCGCGAAGGCGGAGGTGACGTCGCGGTCGCGTGCAACCGGCCGACGCTCGTGCGCCTCCTGCACACGACGGGGTTCGACCGCATCGTGACGGTCGCCGAGACCGTCGAGGAAGCGGCGCGCGCGCTCGCTCAGCCGGCGACGACGTAAGTCGCGACCTCGGCGAGCCCGTCGAGATCGTGCACGTCGTTCGGGAGGAATGGCACCCGCACCACTGGGGCCGGCGTGATCCGCTCGACGAGCGCGGCGACGTGGGCCTCCTCGCCGTCGGCCAGCGATCGGAAGTCGGCGAGGTTGGCGTACCACGCGCCGAGCGGCGCGCCGGCCAGCGTGTGGGACCGCGCCCGGTCGGCCTCGGCACTGCCGGCGCCGAAACGCGGGTGCATCCGGTTGACGACGAGCGTCGCCACCGGGATGTGCGACTCCTTCAGGCGGTCGGCGAAGAACATCGCCTCGGTGATTGCATCGCGTCGCGGCGACGCCACCAACACGAACGCCGTCTCCGGTGACGCGAGGAGCTCGAGCACTTTCTGGGCGCGGTTCCGGAAGCCCTCCTCCATGCCCTCGAACGCCTGGAAGAACGCGACCGCGTCCTGCACCACCTCGGTGCCGACCACTTTCGAGATCGTGCGCAGGAACGCCTGCGTCGCGACGCTCACCGCCTTGAGGTATGCGCGCGTCGGCATCATCAGGATGCGAAACACTCGGTTGTCGAGGAAACGCGTCAACCGGCGCGGCGCGTCGAGGAAGTCGAGCGCGTTGCGGGTGGGCGGGGTGTCGACGACGATCAGATCGAACTTGCCCGAGTCGTGCAGCTCGAAGAGCTTCTCCATCGCCATGTACTCCTGCGTGCCGGACAGCGCGCCGGAGATGTTGCGATAGAAGCGGTTGGCGAGGATGCCGGCCGCTTGCTCCTCGTCGCCGGCGTGCTTCGCCACGAGACTGTCGAATGTCGACTTGGTGTCGAGCATGAGCGCCCACAGCTCACCCGGCCAGTCGCCGTCGATCTGCGACGGCGTGTTCGACAGCCGATCGAGACCGAGCGCGTCGGCGAGCCGCTTGGCCGGATCGATGGTGACGACGCACGCCCGGCGTCCGGCCCGTGCGCCCTCGAGCGCCAGCACTGCCGCGGTCGTCGTCTTGCCGACACCGCCGGATCCGCAGCAGATGACGATGCCGCGTTCGCCGACCATCTGCCTGACCGACGAGGTCACGACGCCGCTGCCGGCAGACGACCGACTTCGTCGGCGAGCGCGCCGGCCAGGGTCTCGACCTGGTCGGGCCCGAGGTCGACGTCGAACAGGAACGGGAGACGGAGTTGCGGCAACGGCAGCGCGTCGGCGAGCCGCGAGACCTGTTCCTGCTGCAGCTGTTGCCGCGTCGACCGGAACTTCGCCGCGGCCCGCAACGCCTCGGCCTCGCCGTCGCGCAATGTCGTGCCGGCGTCGGCGGCGAGCGTCTCGGGATCGGCGTCGAGGTCGTCGATCACCGGGTAGAGGCCGTTGACGACGACCGGGCCGAGCTTGATGCCCACGCGGTCCTCGAGTGCGTACGCCGTCTCGGTGACCTCGTTGACCGGCGTCTCCTCCGGCAGGGTCACGAGGATCACCTGGCAGCGCGCCGGGTCGGTCAACAGCTCGATGACCTCCTCGGCCTGCGACCGCACCGGCCCCACGCGGACCGCGTCGAGCAGCCCGCGCGCACTCATGAGGAACGTGATGGCGTGGCCGGCCGCGGGCGCGTCGAGGATGATGAGGTCGGCGGCGCCGCTGCGCTCGAGCTGCTTCACCTTGCCGAGGATCAAGATGTCCTTGATGCCGGGTGCCGCGGTGGCGACGACGTCGAGCGCGCCGCTCGCGGCGAGCCGCTTCGAGATGCGTTTCATTCCGTGGTCCTGCAGGTACTCGAGCAGCGCGTCGTCGGGCGTCAGGGTGCGGGCCCGGATCGCACCGCGGCCGGTCGCCGGGTCGCCGGGGGACATGACGACCTCGTTGTAGTCGAGGTCCTCGGCGCCGAAGAGGCTCGGCAGCCCGCTCTTCCCCTCGACCTCGATGATCAACGTCGACAGCCCCGCCCGCGCCGCCATGCGGGCGAGTGTGGCGGTGACCGTCGTTTTGCCGACCCCGCCCTTCCCGGCCACGATGGCGAGGCGCGCGGCGGTGGCAAACCCGCGTGGATCCAAGGTTCCCTTTCGAGGAGTGGTCATCCGCAGACTAGTAGCGGCCCTGCTGGTGCTCGGTGGTCTGGCTTCCGTGACGGGGCGGGTCGCAACCGCGGCGCCGGTGACCCAACGGGCGAGGCTCGACGTCCTCCAGGTCAGCGGCTTGATCGACCCGGTCGAGGTCGACTTCGTCGTCTCGTCGCTGAAGTCGGCGGCGCGCCACCAGGCCGAGGCCGTCGTCATCCAGCTGAACTCGCCGGGCGCGGTGGTGTCGGTCGACCGGCTCGTCGACGCCATCCGCAGCTCACCGGTGCCGGTGGGCGTGTGGGTCGGCCAGTCGGGCGCCCGGGCGAACGGCGGTGCGGGGCGGGTCGCGCTCGCCGCGCAAATCGTGGGCGCGACGCCCGGCGCGCGCATCGGCGGCAAGCGGACGACCGAGCTCGACGTGCCGGTGATCGAGGCCCCGACGCTCGGCGACTTCATCGTCGCCCTCGACGGCCACCAGGTCGGCGGGCGAATGCTGCACACCGCCGAGGTCGTGCAGCGATCGGGCAGCCCGCGCCGCCAGCCCAGCGTCGTCGTCGCGTTCGCCAAGCCGGGCCTCGTCGCCCGGTTGCTGCACACCGTCGCCAGTCCGGCCGTCGCGTGGCTCCTGCTGGTCGTCGGCCTGCTCCTCGTGGTGTTCGAGTTCTTCACCGCGGGCGTCGGTGTCGCCGGCGTGGTGGGCGCCGGGTGCCTGGTGCTGTCGTCGTACGGCCTGGCCGTCCTTCCGACGCGCCCGCTCGGGTTGGCGCTCGTGATCGCGGGCATCGCCGGCTTGGCGATCGACGTGCAGGCGGGCGCGCCGCGCTTCTGGACGGTGGCCGGCACGGTGATGCTCGCGGCCGGGTCGCTGGCGTTCTACGGCGGTGGCCACCATGTCGGGTGGGTGCCGGTCGTGCTCGTCGTGATCGGCGTGGCGCTGTTCATGGTCGCGGGCATGCCGGCGATGGTGCGGGCCCGCTTCTCGACGCCGACGATCGGCCGGGAGTCGATGATCGGGGAGATGGGCACCGCGGCCGCCGCCGTCGACCCCGACGGGACGGTCCGGGTGCGGGGCGCGCTGTGGCGGGCGCGGACGAATCGGGCGACCCCGATCCAGGTCGGCCAACCGGTGCGGGTCGTCGCCATCGACGGTCTCCTCCTCGAGGTCGAGCCCGAGGTCGGCGGGGCCAAAGATGCTGGTCACTAGCCCAAATTGATCGCCTGTTGACCCTTTACGACGGGTGGAGGGGAGGGGTAGGGTCCGCCCAGAGGAGAAGGGGGCCGGTGAGCACCGTCAAGGTCGAAGAACAGCTCTGGCAGCACAAGGCCGCCTGCAAGGGGCCGCAAGCCACCGTCTTCTTCCCCCCGTCCCACCTCGAACGCAAGGACGAGAAGGACGCCCGCGAGCGCCGGGCCAAGGCGATCTGCGAGAGCTGCTCCGTGCGCCGGCCGTGCCTGGACTACGCCCTCGAGATCCGCGAGCCCCACGGCATCTGGGGTGGGCTCAACGAGCTCGAGCGCAAGCAGTTGTTGGCCCGCCGCGTCGGGTAGGGAAACTGCTCGCGCGCCGTTAGAATCTGCTCGCTGTGGCGAGCGACGAGCACGCTGATCACCTGGTTTGGAAGCGGGCGACCGTCGATGGTCGCTCGGCGCTGTACGGCGTGGCCGGCGAGGGTCTCCCGCTCCTCTTCATCCACGGCTGGGGCCTCGGGCAGCATGCCTACAAGCGCTCGCTGAAGCGGCTGGTCAACCTCGGCTGCCGGGTGTGGGCCCCTGCGCTCCCCGGCTTCGGCGGCACCTCCGACCTGCCGGCATCCGAACGGTCGCTCGGTGGCTACGCCGCGTGGGTCGACGAGTTCTGCCGGGTCGTCGGGCTCGACGAGCCGGCCATCGTCGTCGGCCACTCGTTCGGCGGCGGGGTGTCGATCAAGCTGGCCCACGACTACCCGGCCCGCGTGCGCACCCTCGTGCTCATCAACTCGATCGGCGGCTCGGCGTGGTCGTCGAAGGGCTCGGTCGTCCGCTCGATGGCCGAGCGGCCGCTCTGGGACTGGGGCATCCACTTCCCGGCGGACGTCCTCCCCGGCCGGCAGCTCACCCGGGTGCTCCCGGTGGTGCTCGAGGACTTCCTGCCGAACGTGCTGCGCAACCCGCTGGCGATGTGGCGGGTCGGCGGGATGGCCCGCCGCGCCGACCTCACCGCCGAGCTCGAGGAGCTCAAGCGCCGTGAACTGCCGGTGGTCGTCCTGTGGGGCGACAACGACAAGATCATCCCGCGCGACTCCTTCGACGCGTTGTGCGCCGCGATCGGTCGCGAGGGCGAGGTGGTGTCGGGCGCGCACTCGTGGCTCCTGGCCGACCCCGATGCGTTCGGCGAGGTGATGACGAACATCCTCGACGTCGCCCGCATGGCGCAGCAGCTCGAGAGCGACGAGGTGGACGAGCGTGCCCCGACCGGTCTGGCCCGCCGGCTCCTCGGCGGCCTCGGCCGCCGCGGCTAACGGACGGGCGGCAGCCGGCCCGCCATCGCCGCCATCACCGCGCGGGCCCACGGCTCGAGCAGCCCGAGCAACTCGTCGGCATCGTCGCCCAACGCGTCGACGATGGACGCCTCCTGCCGGTCGGTGGCGACCTCGATCGCATCGCGGAGCGCACGACCGTCGTCGGTTAGTGCGGTCGCGTCATGGGTGATGAGCCCACGGTCGGCGAGGCGCACGACGGCGGCGTCGGCGTCGTCGTGCGACCAGGCCATCTGCGCGCAGGTGACCGAGCGCGGCGGCATCCCGCGCCACAGCTCGGACATGAGGTTGATCTCGACTGCGTCGACACCCGCGGCGACCCACGCGTTGGTGTGCGACGCGCCACGGTGCTCCCGGACCATGTCGCAGGCGCGGAACAGCGCGCCCACCGGCGCGTCGGGGATCGGCAGCGACCGCTGCCCGGCGAACAGCGCATGACCCTCGACGACGCCGGCGTCGGCCACCGGGCGCAGCAGCGCCAGCGCCCGGTCGATGGCGCCGGGCGCCGGGCCGATGGCCGCCGCCAGCTCGCGCTCGGCCAGGACCATGCGGTGGGCCACGAGTGCCGCCGCGGTCGTGGTGGCCCACGCGGTGGCGACCTGGGCCTCGACCCGCGCCGGGTTGATCGGGGCGAGCAGCGCCGCCGCCGCCTCGGGTGCGAGGTCTCCCGCCGGCGCGACGCGCGCCGCGAGGCTCGGGAACCCCTCGGCCATCTCGGGAACGGCCCAGATCCCGGCGATGATCGAGTCGGCCCGGGCCCGGAGCTTGCGCGACACCGCCGCCAAATGGTCGGCCATCGGGGTCGACGCTAGCCTGCCCTCCCTGACGCCGGCGTCAGCGAACGGGAGGATGCAGTGGCTGCGCTCACCGAACTCAAGGGCCAGGAGCTGGGGACCCAGCGGGTCGCCATCGAGCGGGGACCGGTGAAGGTCTTCGCCGCCGCGGTGAAGGACGGCAACCCGGTGTACGCCACCGAGGACGCGCCGGCGCCGCCGACGTACCCGTTCTCGTGGGCGTTCCACGGGTCGCGCGGCGAGAGCAGCGTCACCGGCCTGCCGATCGAGAAGCTGCGCGGCAAGGGGCGGATGATCCTCCACGGCGAGCAGGAGTTCGTGTACCACCGGCTCCCGAAGGTCGGCGACGTGCTCGAGGGCAAGGGGCGCGTCGCCGACGTGTACGAGCGCGAGCGGTCCAACGGTGGGTCGATGGAGTTCTACGTCACCGACACCGACTGGACCGACGCGGTCACCGGCGACCCCGTCTGCACCGCCCGCTTCACCCTGATCGTCAACGTCGCACCCCCGAAGGACTGACCCCGCCGGCTTCTCACCAACCGGGTCAAAGCAGGGGGAGCTTGGGGCCGGCGATCCGGACGTCGCCCCGACGGCGGGTGACGCCGGTCGCGTCGAGGTGGGCCAGGAGCGGGAGCGCGTGCTTGCGGGTCGTGCCGAGCGCGTCGCGGACCTGCGCGACGGTCACGCCGTCGGGGTTCGTCGCGAGAAGGCGCGCGACGACGCGCGCCGCGTCGTCGAGCGCCGCCGGTGCGAACCACACGCCGTCGCGCTCGACGACGAGCCCGCGACGCACGAGCTCGCGCAGCTCGGCCCGGTCGACGCCGTTGGGCTCGGGCGGGGTGAACGGCGCCGCCGCCAGCGCGGCCACGAACGGATGGTCGGCCAGCGGGTCGGCGGCGGCCGCCGGCCGCGCCCGGCCGCCCTCGACGGCGACGCCGTCGAGCGTCGGCAGCACCGCCCGCTCGCGCTCGTCCAGCACCGCGACGTCGAGACCGAGCGGCCCGGCCGACTCCACCGCGGCCCGGAGCCGATCGACGGTCGTGGCCAGCGCGTCCGGCGCGACGACCCATCGCCCGATGGTCGGCGGCCGTGACTCGCCGGTGAGCGCGTCCAGCTCGGCGGCGGCGATCCAGCCGCGCTCGGCCACGACCCGGTCGAGATCGCGCGTCGGCTCGGCGCGCGACGCCGGCAGCACCGGTGCCACGTCGAGCACCTCGCCGCCCCCGACGGTCTCGCCCCGGCCGCTCTCGCGCAGCACGTAACGGTCGCCCGGCAACAGCGGGACGGCCGCCGGCAGGTGCAGACGAACGAGCCCGGTCGTGCCCGGCTGGATGCCCGCGCCGCCCGCCCCGAGCACCCGCAATCGCACCGCGTGCTCGCCCGATCCGATGTAGGCGTGGAACGCGCCGCGGCGCGAGACGACGTGGTCCAGCGCGTCGAGGACAGTGAGCGACGCGTCCACGACCCGTGACGGCCGCCACTGGTCGGCCCGCACGAGGGCGTCGCCGCGCTGCACGTCGCCGTGGCTCGCGCCGGTGATGTTGACGGCGACACGACGGCCGGGGCCGACGTGGTCGACCGCGGCCTGGTGGCTCTGCAACGCCCGCACCCGCACCGGGCGTGAGTGGTCGCGGCCGATGATCGCCAGCTCGTCGTCGACCGCCAGCGCGCCACCGGCGAGGGTGCCGGTGACGACGGTGCCGGATCCGCGAGCCGCGAAGGCGCGATCGACCCAGAGCCGCGGCCGGCCGCGGTCGGCGGCGGTCGGCGTCGCCGCCAGCAGCTCGTCGAGCGCGGCCCGCAACTCGTCGACGCCCGAGCCGGTGGGCGCGTCGACTTCGACGATCGGCGCGCCGGCGAGGAACGTCCCGTCCACGCGGTCGATCACGTCGAGCCGAGCGAGCTCGCGCCACTCGTCGTCGACCAGGCCGACCTTCGTCAGCGCCACCAGGCCGTGGTCCACGCCCAGCAGCTCGAGGATGCGCAGGTGCTCCTCGGACTGGGGCTTCCACCCCTCGGTGGCCGCGACCACGAACACGCAGGCGTCGACCGCGCCGACGCCGGCGAGCATGTTCTTGAGGAAGCGGACGTGGCCGGGGACGTCGACGAACGCGATGCCGGCGCCGCTCGGCAGCGTCGTCCATGCGAAGCCGAGGTCGATCGTCAGACCCCGCGCCTTCTCCTCGGCCCAACGATCGGGGTCGATGCCGGTGAGCGCGAGGACGAGCGTCGACTTGCCGTGGTCGACGTGACCGGCGGTTGCTACGACGTGCACGCGGTGAGGGCCTTGGCCAGCGCGGCGTCGTCGGCCGGATCGACGGCGCGCAGGTCGCAGATGGTGCGGTGATCGGCGACTCGTGCGATCACCGGCGGGTCGTTGGCGCGCAGTGCCGCGGTGTGATCGCCGTCGAGCGCGACACCGGCCGACGGGATCGTGACACCGGGCGCGGTGCCGGCGCCCGGCACGGCATCGGTGCCGATCACCGCGCCGGTGCCGATGGCGGCGGCCCGCGCCAGCAACGTCGCGACCGGGACGGAGACCATGCGCCAGAACGGGACGGCATTCCCGTCGCGGCGCAAGTACGCCAGCGCGGTCCCCTGCAGCGCGGCCAGGACGAGCGCGCCCGGGCGCAGCGCGCGCATGAGCGGGTGAGCGGCGCACGCCGCCACCAGATCGGCCCGGCCGGCGATGATCCCTGCCTGTGGTCCGCCGAGCAGCTTGTCGCCCGAGAACGTCACCAGCGCGGCCCCGGCGGCGAGGGTCTGGCGCG
>JAODBK010000022.1 GCA_025463925.1 Acidimicrobiales bacterium
CGCCAGCAACGCCCGGGCGCCGGCCGGATCCGCGTGGGCCGTGAGGGTGCCGGCGTCCTCGGCGGCCGACGCCCGAGGCCACGGCTGTGAGTGGAGCGCGGCTCCTTCCGTCAGCCCGTCGACGTCCTCGTCGAAGATGCCTCGGGCGTGCCGGGCGATCGCACCGACGGGCGCCATCCCGGGATTGTCGGCGGCAAGGTGGTCAGTGGCGGCCACCACGGTTGCCGCTCTCCTCCGGTCGTCCGCGGCCAAGGCCGTTCGCACCATCCACGGCGCGATCCCCGGTTCTTCCAGGAGGATGCGCTTGTTGGCCGGCAGGTTGTCGAACACCTCGCTGAGGGTCTTGACGGCCAACGTCGGACCGTGCTGCTCGTAGGCGATCCGGGCCTGGATCCACGCCGACATGCTCGGCACGAGCGAACCGCGCGCCGCGAGTGGTTCGTCCTCGCCGCGGACGAGCTCGGCGGCGGCACCAATGAGGTCGCCCGCGAGCAGCGCCGCCGATGCCAGCGTGGATCGCGCGGTCGGCACGAAGAGCCGGGCGCCGCTGGCGTCCGCGAGCTCGATGCCGGTGACCGCTTCGGCGATGGCGCCATCGATCTGACCGCGGGCGAAGAGGAGCCGAGACCGCCTGACGTGGGTGCCGATGCGCCACCCATTGGCTGCCGGCGTCGTGGCATCTTCCGCGTCCTCGGCCAGGAACGCCGCGGCCTCGTCGAACTGGCCGAGGAGCGTCAGGGGTATCGAGACGCTCTGCCGGGGATGCATGGCCCGTTCGGCGAGCTGCCCACCCTCCGCCCGCGCGATCGCGGCGCGGAAGAACGCGATCGAGTCCGCGACCCGCCCGTCGGTCCACGCGATCGAGCCCATCGTCGTGAACGCGCCGCCCAGCGACTCGTACGGGTCGGCCGGTGGCGTCTCGGCAAGCAGCGTGGCCGCGGGAACGCGCGCCGCCGCGAGCTCGCCCTGCGCCATCAGCGCCAGCAGGCGCGCCAGTTGTGCCGAGGTGTGCGTCCGCTCGTCGAGCCCCGCCTGGGCGGCGACGACATCGGCCTGCACGATGGACTGGTCGGGATGACCGCTCATCAGCAGGATGGACGACAAGGTCAGGCGCAGTCGGGCGGCCGGCCGGAGTGGCAGGTGGGCCGACGCGAGGGCGGTGCGGGCCACGTCGGCGGCGGCGTCGAGGCGGTGCTCGCGAACGAGCCGGTCGACCTCGCTGGCGGCGTCGAGCGCGGCGCGGCCCCCGGCAGTGTCCATGCCGTCGTCGTCGGCCATCGACAGTCCACCCCAACCGTCTCGAGCCGACGTCCCTGTGGCATCAGGTCGACGGCACCGCGGCCCTACCCTGACCGCGCCTCGCGGATACCGCAAGGCTGCGATCGGTCCAGATGATCGAGCGCGGTGATCACGTCGCTGACAGTGATCGCCAGGAGACCCGGGTCCACCAGGTCGCCGTGCGGATCGCCTCGCCCGCCCCGCCAGAGCGCGATGTGCCGCGGGCCCGGCGGCGGACCCCAACGGTCCGGTGCCACCGGGCCGAAGAGGATGACCGACGGCGTGCCGAGCGCGGTGGCGAGATGGGCGACACCCGTGTCACCGCAGACCACGCGCGCCGCGACGCCCACGGTGGACGCCAGGCCGAGCACGTCAGCGAACGAGAGGATCGCATCGGAGGACAGGCCCGCCAGCGCCGCGACCGCGCCGGCCAATGGTCCCTCTCGCGGCCCGGCGGTGATGACGACCGGGCGGCCGGCGCGCCGCTCGGACCGCGCCACCGCGGCGAACCGGGCCGGTGGCCACCGCCGCGCGGGAGCGGCCGCGCCGGGATGGACGAGCGTGGCGCCGGCGGCGCGCGACGCCCGACGACCGGTTGGCAACGGCAGGTCGAGTCGTTCGGGATCGGCGGCGATGGCGCACGCGCCAAGCAACCGGCACCATCGCGCGACCTCGTGCTCGTCTTCCTGCCACGGCGGCCCGGCGACGCCGGCCGCGGTGTTGGCGAACGCGACGAGGCGCTGCGGGCGCGTGGCCCGGAGGAGGCGATGACTCTGCGGGCCGCGCCCGTGGAGGTTGACCGCGACGTCGACCTCGCCAGGGCCATAAGGCAAGGGTCGCAATCCTTCGATGGGAAGCACCTCGTCGACGGCACCGGAGTGGTGGGCCAACGGCGCGAGCCAGTCCGCCGTCACGAGCACGTGATGATGCTCACGGAAGGCAGCGCGCAACGCCCGCAACGCGGGGACCGCGGTCAGCAGGTCACCGAGCCCGCTCGAGCGCAGCGACAGTACCGTCGGCGACTGGTTGCTCAAGGCCACGAACCTTCGACGGACGGGCACATGACCAGCTCGCGGATCTCTGTCCCAGCCGGCTGGTTGAGTGCGAAGACGACGGCATCAGCGACGAGCTCCGGTGGGTTGAGTCGCACGTCGGGCGGCGGCTTGTACTGATCGGGTCGCCCCTCGAAGAACGCGGTCCGCATGCCACCTGGCACCAGCAGCGTGACGCCGACGCGTCCCGCGGTCTCCGCGGCCAGCGCCCGGGTGAGCCCGACGACGCCGAACTTGCTCGCGCAGTACGCGGTGGCGTCGGCAACGGCGCGCAGGCCGAGTGTCGACGCGACGGTCACGACGCGCCCTCGCCGCTCGATGAGGCTCGGCAGGGCGGCGCGGATCACCGCCGCAGTGCCGAGCAGGTTGACGGCGATCACCCGTTCCCACTCGTCCGCCGACACCGCGGAGAACGGGCCACACGCGTCGATCCCCGCGGCGGTCACGACGGCATCGATTCCCGGCGCGCGATCGGCAATGTCGCGGACGGTGTCCTCGGCCGCGCTCGTGTCGCCGAGGTCGACGATGCGAAAGTCGACCTCGAGCCGAGGTGGCCGGAGGTCGAGCACGACCGGCGCGCCGCCGGCTTCGACCACCGCCCGCGCCACCGCGGTGCCCAACCCCGACGCGCCCCCCGTGACGACGACCGTTCCGAGCTCACCTCGCACGGCGACCGACCTCCCTGAGCAGGTGGGTCGATGACCGGCCCTCGAGGTACGGCACGACCACCACCTGCCCGCCCCATTCGGCGACGGCGTCGGCTTCCGGCAGCTGCGTGCCGGCGTAGTCGCCGCCCTTGGCGAAGACGTGCGGTTGCAGGCGCCCGATCACCGCCGCCGGGGTGGTCTCGTCGAAGACCGCGACGGCGTCGACGCAACCCAGCGCCAGCAGCACTGCGACGCGGTCGGCGACCGGGACGACCGGTCGGTCGGCGCCCTTGAGCGCCCGCACCGAGTCGTCGGAGTTGAGGCAGACGATGAGGCAGTCGCCGAGTCGCCGCGCCGCCTGGAGCAGCGTGACGTGACCGGCATGGATGAGGTCGAAGCACCCGCCGGCGGCGACGACGGTGCCGCCGACGCGCCGCACGGAGGCCGCCAGCTCCTCGGCCGCCAACGCGCCGATCGGCGGGCCCGCGACGGGCCGCGCCTTCGATGCCGGCGCGGTCGTGCCACCCGACGCCACGAACGCCGCCGCGGTGGCGACCGCGGCCGAGACGGCTTCCGATGGAAGCGCGCCGGACGCGAGCAGCTCGGCAGCCGTGACGGCGAAGCAGTCACCCGCCCCGCAGCAGTCGCCGGCGGCCACCGACGGCGCCGGGACGATCAACGGCGCACCGTGGCCCTCGGTGAGCAACGCGCCCCGCGCGCCCAACGTGATCGCGACCGCATGGGCACCCCAGCCCTCGCGCAGCGCGCCGGCCATGCGGGTCACCGCGCGCAAGCCGGTGCCCGGCGCGCCGCCCGACAGGCTCGCCGCCTCGGGCTCGTTGGGAGTGGCCAACCTCGCGCCGGGTACCGGTCGCGCGCCTTGCGGATGCGGGTCCCACACCAACGGCCGGCGGGCCGCGACCGTCGTCAGCACGGCCTGCACGTCGGCCCGCCCGAGCAGGCCGCGGCCGTAGTCGGCGGCCAGCACGGCCCCAGCCCCGCGGATGGCGGCGACGCCGCGACGGGCGATCGGTCCGGTCGACGACGGCCGGCAGCCGCGGTCGAGGCGCAGCAGCGACTGGCCGGCGCTGCGCACGCGGATCTTCTCGGGGGTGGGCCCGTCGAGGCCGGCGTCGACGATGTCCACTCCGGCGGTCACCAGCAGTTGGGTGAGCTCCCGGCCCGGGTCGTCATCGGCCAGCGCGGTGACGAGCACGACCTCGGCACCGCGGTGCGCCGCGATCAGCGCGGCCAGCCCGGCGCCACCTGGGCGGGCGCGGGCCGTCATCTCCTCGACGACCGGAACGGGCGCGTCCGGGCAGACGCGATCCACGACGCCCTGCACGTCGCGGTCGAGGAAGGTGTCACCGACGACGACCACCGGGCCGCTCATGACGACGCCTCCGACAGCGCGCCGACGCCCGACTCGCCGAGCTCGGCGTCGACCGCGGCGCACAAGAGGTGGATCGCGACCTGGTGCACCTCTTGCGCAGTCGCGGCCGACGCGGCATCGACCGACAGCGCGTCGTCGCACAGGAACGCCAGTGGATTGGGCCGTGAACCGGTGAGCGCCCAGACGGTGAGGCCGCGCCGGCGGCCGGTCGCCGCCGCGGCGAGGACGTTCGGGCTGCGCCCGGACGTGCTGAGGCACGCCAGCACGTCACCCTCCCGACCGTGGGCGTGGACCTGGCGGGCGAACGCCTCCTGGATCCCGTAGTCGTTCAGGATCGCGGTGAGCGTCGAGGTCTCGGCGTGCATCGCGATTGCCGCCAGCGGCGCCCGGTCGTCGCGGTAGCGGCCGACCAGCTCGCCGGTGAGGTGCTGCGCCTGCGCCGCGCTCCCGCCGTTGCCGACGGCGAGGAGCCGGCCGCCGCGCACGAGCACGCGCGCCAGATGGCGGCCCCAGCCGTCGATCCGCGCGAGCTCGTCGTCGAGTGCGGCCAGCGGACCCGCGAGCGCCGCCAGGTGATCCCGCCCCCGTCGGATCGCGGCGTCGCTCATCGGGCCACCCACGGACGCGTCGCGAACAGCGAGCGGGTGAGCGGTCGGTAGAGGTCGAGCGTCGATGCCGCGACCCGACCCCACCCGTAGCGACGGCGAGCGCGGGCCGCTCCGGCGAGCCCGAGCTGCGACCGGCGTTCCGGTTCGGCCAGCAGACGGCGGAGCGCGGCCGCCAGGCGCGCCGGCGACCGGGCCGGCACCTGCACACCGGTGACGCCGTCGACCACGGTGTCCACCAGGCCGCCGACGGCCGACGCGACCACGACCACGCCGCACGCCATCGCCTCGAGCGGGACGATCCCGAACGGCTCGTACCAGGGAACCGCGACCACGGCATCGGCCGACCGCATGAGCGCGGGGAGCGCGGCCCGCTCCACCCGACCCAGCAGGTGGACGCGGTCGCGTAGACCGAGCCGTTCGGCCAGCGCGGCGAGGCGCGAGGCCTCGGGATCGTCGATGAGATGCGCGCGGTCAGGCCCGCCGGCGACCAGCAGCTCGGTGTCGGGGAGCCCGGCGAGCGCAGTGATGATGTTGCCGATGCCCTTGCGCTCGACGAGCCGGCCGACGTAGAGGAGGCGGTGGCGGCCGGCCGCTCGGGGCGCCGCGGGGCCGTCGGGCCGGAAGAGATCGAGGTCGACACCACAGGGCACGACGCTGATCCGCGCCGCGTCGGCACCGAGCCGCAACAACTCGAACACCTCGTCGCTGCACGTCGCGACGATGAGGTCGGCCTTCCGCGCGATCATCGCCTCGAGCGGCATCCGCAGCCGCGGGCTGGTGTCGCGGTCACCTTGATGGCGCCGCTTGACGACACCGAGCGCGTGGAACGTCTGCACCACCGGGATGCGCAATGGTCGGGCGGCCCGCAAGGCGGCCAGCCCCGACATCCAGAAGTGGGCGTGGACGACGTCGGGCGGATCGCGTCGCCAAGTCGCCAGGAGCTGGTCGGCGAACTCCCCCATGAACGGGAGGAGCTGGTCCTTCGGCAGCGTCGACGGCGGGCCGGCATCGACGTGCTCGACGACCACACCGCGCGCCATCGGCACCCGGCGGGGGAGCGCGTCGTCCTCGCGCCGGGTGTGCACGACGACGCGCGCGCCGGTCCGCGCCAAGTGCTCGCTCAAGGCAGCCACGTGGACGTTCTGGCCGCCGGCGTCCACGCCGCCGAGCGCCGCCAGGGGGCTGGCGTGCTCGGACACCATCGCGATCCTCATGTGGTCACCTCCGCCAGCAACTGGTCCCAGTCGTCGAGGAATCGGCGCAACCCGAACCGGGCCGACGCCGCCTGGCGCGCCGCCCGCCCCATCGCCGCCGCCTCGTCGGGGTCGTTGACGAGCCGACGGATGCCGGCGGTCAACACGTCCATCCGGTTGGACACCACGCCGGCAGCCTCGGGGACGGCTTCCGCCACCTCGGTCGTCGCGAACGCCACCACCGGCATCGCCAGGTGCATCGCCTCCAGCAGCGACAACCCGAGCGACGTCCACCGGACGGGGTGCAAGTAGAGCCGGCGGTGCGCCATCTCCTCGTGCAACAGCGATTGCGGAACGTCGACTCCACCAATCGACTCGGAACGCATGCCGAACAGGTCGACGGGGACGACCTCGCGAAAGGCCGGGATGGTGTCGGTTCCGGTGATGCGCCCCCGGCGGACCGGGTCGTTGATCACCGTCACCGCGCGCGGCAGGTCGCCGGTCCAGCGGGCGCCTGGATCGGGGACGCCGTGCTCGATGACGCGCGTCGGCGTCCGGCCGGTGTCCCAGAACAGCGCGTTGAAATGCGTCACGTGCGCGATGGTCACGCCACGCCGGCCGGCTGCGGGATGGCGCATGGCGTTGACCGCGCCCTGCGGCGCGTCGTGCTCGACGTAGACCGCGGGAATGTCCTCACCCGGCTGCCGCCGGAGCCATTCCGCGCCGAGCTGATCGAGCTCCGCGGGCCGCTGCAGGATCACCACGTCGACGTCCCGTCGCGCCGCCTCGTCCGGGCCGATCTCGACGACGTTTCCGGGCCAGTCCCACGTGCGGGCGCGACCCCGCCCGTCGGGGCCCCGCGACGGCAGGACGGGGACGAGGTACTCGTGGACGCCTTGGACGAACGCGGTCATCCACGAGCCGTGCACGTGCCACACGAATATGTTCACGCCGCCGCCTTCGCGCCCGCCCATGCCACGCGGGCGACCGCGTCGACCACGTCGGCGACGGAGACGACGGCCAAGCACGGCTGACCCGGGACGGGGCAGACGCGCGCCCGGCACCCGCCGCAGCCGATGTCCTGCCAGCCGAGCAGCTCGTGCGCCACGCGCCACGGCCGCCACCGGCGGGCGGGGACCGTCGGCGGGAAGAGCGACACCACCGGCGTGCCGACGGCGGCCGCCAGGTGGGCCGGGCCGGTGTTGCCGGTGACGACGACGGCGGCACCGGCCAAGCAGCCGGCCAACCCGGCGAGATCGTGCCGGCCGCCGAGGTCCGTGGCGTGCGGCCCGCCCGGCGCGGCCACCGCGGCGGTGAGGTCGCGCTCGCGCTCGCTGCCGGTCACCGCCACCGAACGACCCGACGCGGTGAGCCGGGCGACGAGCTGGGCCCAGCGCGACGGTGGCCACGTGCGCGCCGGCACCGACGCACCGGGATGCACGACCACGTCGACCGGCGGCTCGGACCGGTCGCACGGCACGCAGTCGCGTATCGCGAGCCGCCCGCCGTCCGACTCCGGGAGGACGTGGCCGAGGGTGGCCGCCAGCGAGAGCCCGCGTTCGACCTCGTGGCACTCGCCGACATGGTGGCGGACGTCGAGCAGCGAGCCCGGATAGTCGTCGCAGATCGCGGCGATCGTCGGCACGCCGGCCATCCGCAGGAGCAACGCCATCGGCAGGGGACTCTGATGGAAGGACGTGAGCACCAACGCTTCGTCGATGGCGCGCCGGGCGAGGTCGTCGACCAGCGCGATGATGCGGAGCGAGTCGATGGGGCGCGGGTCGGCGTCGACCCACGGCGCCTGGTGGACCACGATGTCGTCGACGCCCGGAAGGAGTGCCCCGGCCTCGGCGCCGTTGGGCCCGCACAGCATCGTGATGAACGCGCCGCTGGCGGACACGGCGCGCACGGTGGGCCCGGCGAGCAGCACGTCGCCGGCGTTGTCGAGCCGCACGACGAGGACGTGCCGCCTCATGGCCCGACTCTTGCGGCGAGCACCATCGACACTGCGTCGTCGAGGTCGGACGCGACCTCCGGCGCGGTCGCAATCTCCGCCGGCGAGGTCGCGGCGTTGGGTACGAGGATGGCGCGAGCACCGGCGGCCAGCGCGGCGTCCACGTCGCCGCCGATGTCGCCGATGACGACGCAACGGATGGCATCGGTGCCGAGGGCCCGGGCCGCCTCGTCGACGAGACCGGACGCCGGCTTCCGGCAGCCGCAGCCGTCGGCGGGTCGGTGCGGGCACACCGCCCACACGTCGAACGGCCCGAGCAGTTCGTCGATGCGCCGGTTGACGGCGTCGACCGCGCCGAGGCCCAGGCGGCCGCGCCCGACGCCGCTCTGATTCGTCACGACCCCGAGCGCGACACCGGCGGCCCGGAGCCGATCGAGCGCCCGTCGCGCGCCCGCGACGGGCGTCACCCGGCCGGGGTCGCCGTTGTACGGGACGTCGACGATGAGGGTGCCGTCGCGGTCGAAGAGCACGGCGTCCGCGGCGCGCCCCGGTGCGCCGCATTCCCGCGCCGGCGGTCGCCGGCGGGCCGCGACCATGCCGCGGACGCGCTGGTACACCGCGACCGGCGGGATGGCGACGCTCGTCGCGACCATCGTGGCGAGCTCGGCCGGCGTGCGCGGCCCGGGGCGGATGCGGCGCCACGCGAACTCGGCGGTGCCGCCGATCCACACCGCCAGCGCGATGTGTGCGACGCGGCGACGCCCGGCCGCCGCACTGCCGACCGCCGCCGCCAAGCCGGTCGTGGGAACGAGGTGGCGGCGGAAGCGACCATGGGGTGCGCCCGCCGACTGACGCCAGTCGGGCCCGTGCCGCATGGCCATGAGCGGGTCGTCGGCGTTGCCGGCCTGGCGGCGGACGCTGATCCACCACGGTGCCGGGCGGACCGGGTGGCGAATGACGCGACTCCCGCGGACGATGCGCCAGCCGGCAGCCGTGACGCGCAACCCGAGGTCGGCGTCCTCGCGGTACGCGCGCGGAAACCGCTCGTCGAATCCGCCGACCGATCGCAGCACGCGGCGCCGGTAGGCCATGTCCGCCGTGGCCCACTGCGCGGATTCGAGACCGGCGACATCGCGTTCCCAGTCGGTACGCGCTCGTCCGGTCGGCGAGAGCACCTCGATGTGCCCCTGGCACCCCGCGACGTCGTACGGGAGGCCGCGAAGATCGATGGCCAGGTCCGCGAGCCAGTGCCCGGTCGGCGCGACGTCGTCGTCGAGGAACGCGACCCATTCGGTGGTCGCCCGCCGCCAACCGACGTTGCGGGCGTGCGCTGGGCCGCGGCCGCCACCCGGCACGACCTGCACGCGACCGGCGAGCGAAGCAGGTGTCGTGGGCACCAGCGGCCGCGTCCGCTCGCGGCGATCGTCGACCAGCAGCACCTGTTGCGGAAGCGGCCCGGTGGACGTGGCGAGCCGGCGCAGCAGCTCGTCGAGGCTCGGCCGGCCGATCGTGGGGACGACGACCGCGACGCGGGTCGTGGGCGGGCGCAGCATCAGCGCGCCGCCGCGAGGTGAGAGCGCCGGATGAGGAAGGGCCCGAGCGCGAGCACGTCGATCGGCGACGAGGCGAAGCACTCGAGCGCGTCGCGCGGGTCGTCGACCATCGGCCGCCCGGCAGTGTTGAGGCTGGTGTTGACCACGACGGGCACCCCCGTCCGGCGCTCGAAGGCGCAGAGCATGCGATGGACGAGCGGCTCGGCGCCCGCGTCGACCGTCTGGATGCGCGCGGTGCCGTCGACGTGCACCACTGCCGGGATGCGCTCGGCCCACTCCGGGCGGACGCGGTGCACGAACAGCATGTACGGGCTCGGCAGCGGCCCGTCGAAGATGTCAGCCGCCCGATCCAGCGGCACCATCGGCGCCACCGGCCGGAACTGCTCGCGGCCCTTGACGTCGTTGACCCGCTCGAGGTTTTCGGACCGGCGAGGATCGGCGAAGAGGCTGCGGTGCCCGAGGGCGCGCGGCCCGTACTCGCTCCGGCCCTGGAACCAGGCGACGATGGCGTTGTCGGCCAGCGCGCCGGCGACCGTGTCGGCGATGTCGGCCGGTCGCTCGCACGGGACGGCGGCGGTCGCCAGCCACGCGGCCAGCTCGTCGTCGGTCCACTCGCGCCCGAGATCGGCACCCGGCATCGGCGCGACGTCGTCGCCCAGGCGGTGGGCGAGGTGCAGCGCGCTCCCGAGCGCGGTGCCCGCGTCGCCGGCCGCCGGCTGCACCCAGATGGTGTCGAACGGACCCTCGGCGGCGAGCCGCGCGTTCGCCACGCAGTTGAGGGCCACGCCACCGGCCATGGTCAGCGTGGTGTCGCCCGTGCGGGCGTGGATCCAGCGGGCGAGGGCGAGCAGCACCTCCTCGAGGCGGGTCTGCACCGATGCCGCGAGGTTGGCGTGGTCGGCGGTCCAATCGTCGCCGGCCCGCCGCCGCTTCACGAACGAGCCCCACTCGATCCGATCGACGGTGAAGCCGCCGTCGCCGGTCGCATCCACGAGCTGCCGCAGCTCGGGCAGGAACACGGGCTCCCCATGGGAAGCCATGGCCATCACCTTGTACTCGTCCGACGAGCGGAGGAACCCGAGGTGGTCGGTCACCTCTTCATAGAGGAGGCCGAGGGAGTGGGGCAGTTGCTGCGCGGCCAAGACCTGGAGCTCGCCGCCGCGGGACCGACCGGCGAGATGGGACGCGGTCTCACCCCGCCCGTCCACGACGAGCACGCTCGAGTCGTCGAACGGCGCGGCCAGGTGCGCCGACGCCGCGTGGGCCACGTGGTGCGGGATGAAGTGGACGATGGCCGGGTCGAGCCCCGGCAGTGCCGCGCGGAGGAACGCCGGCGCGCGGCGCGCGAACAGGGTCCGCAGCGGCTCCCACTCGTCGACGGTGACGTCGCCGCGGCCCGCCGTCGGATCGGGCAGCACCGCCGGGTCGTACGAGTACGCGACCGCGTCGAGGTCTTCGGGTGCGAGATTGGCGCGCTCGAGGCACCAGCGCGCCGCCATCTCCGGGAGCTCCCACGTCGCGAACGGAACGGGTCGCTTGCCGTGCTTGCGACGGCTGAAGCGCTCCTCTTCGGCGGCCCCGACGATCGCGCCGTCGACCACGAGCGCGGCCGCCGGGTCATGGAAGACCGCATTGATGCCGAGGACCGCCGACACGTCGCCTCCAACCTCCCTCGGCCTGCGCGGCTACCCCATCGAAGAAGCGCGAACACGCGAAAGACAATTCTCATCGAGGAACTCGATTCGTGTGTCGAGCGATGCCGCGAGGGCAAACCGCGCGGAATGTCGAGCGACCTCTCGGTGGTCGTCGCGACCTACAACCGACGCGACGAGCTCATGCAGACGCTCGGCCGTCTCACCGCGATGCCGGAACGGCCGGCCGTCGTCGTCGTCGACAACGCGTCGCAGGACGGGACCGCGGGCGCGGTCGCGGCCGCGTATCCCGAGGTGCGCGTGATCCGCGCCGCGGAGAACCTGGGCTGCGCGGGACGGAACCTCGGCGCCGAGGCGGTGTCGACGGAGTACGTGGCGTTCTGCGACGACGACATGTGGTGGGCCGACGGCTCACTCGCCCGCGCGGTCGCGTTGTTCGACACCCGACCGGCGTTGGCCGTCGTCACTGCCCGCATCCTGGTCGGCGACGAGGGCCGCGAAGACCCGGTGTCGCGCACGATGGCCACGAGCCCGATGGCGGAGGTGCCGGAGGCGCCGGGTGCCCGGCTCGTCCTCGGGTTCGTCGCCGGCGCGTCCGTCGTGCGTCGCGCTCCCTTTCTCGCGGTGGGCGGGTTCGAACGGCGGCTCCTGATCGACGCCGAGGAGGAGCTGGTCGGCATCGACCTCATGGTCGCCGGCTGGGAGATGGCGTACGTCCCGGAGGCCGTGGTGCACCACCGTCCGTCGAACCAGCGCGAGCCCGACGCTCGACGACGGCGTCGGCTTCGCAACGAGCTGTGGTGCGCGTGGCTGCGGTCACCGCCGATGGACGCGATGCGCGTCTCCGCCGCACTCGTGTGGTCGGCGCGAGCGCGGCCACGGACGCTGTTCGGCGCTGTCGACGCGCTGGCCGGGGCGCGGTGGGTGCGGCGCGAACGGCGGCCGATGCCACGCGAGCAGTCGGCGAGGCTGCGGTCGGTGCGGGCCGCCGGTTGAGGACGGCGGGTCGCGGCGGTGGGCGCGCGGCTGGAAACCGCGGTTGCCGCCACCGGCCGGCGGGCAGTCACCGATGCCATGGTGTCGCTGGTGCTGCTGCTCGTCGTCGGCGCGCCGGCGGCGATCTACTGGGTGGTCGATCGCCGCCGGTCGATGCCGGTGAAGCGCAGCGACGCGATGCGGGTGCTCGAGGAGGTCGTGCGCCGCGCCGGTGCGACGCCGGTCCCGGGATCCGAGGCCGAGCGCGACACGGATCTGGCACGGAGCGTGCGCATCCTCGGTGGCCACGGGGTCCGACCAGTGCCGGCTGATGCGGTGACGGCGCGGCATCGGCCTCGTGCGCGGTCGATGTCGCCGGCCGCGATCGCGGCGCGCCGCGCTCGCGCCCAGCGCAACGCCGGGTCACCCGACACCATTGTCGTCCTCGGGCCGCAGCCGCCGAACGATGCGGTGGACGTGGAGGCGGCCGCCGTCGAAGCCGACGCCATCGTGGGCACTGTTCCACGTCGAGCGCGACCGGCGAGGCAGTCGGTGTGGCACCGGCGAGGCGCGGCGCTGGTGGGTGTCGTCGCCATCGGGGCCGTCGCGCTGGCCGGGGCACACTCGGTGGAGGGTCGCGCCGGGCACGGAGCGGTGGTCGCGGCACCCGCGGCGCCCGCGGTCACGACGGTCGTCGAAACCGTGCCGACCACCGAGAGGCCCCGGCGATCGGCGGTCGCGATGGACGGCACCCACGCATCGATCGGGACGGGTGTCCGCTATCACCTCACGGTCGACGCCCGCGGCCTGTGCTGGCTGCGCGTGACCCAGTCGGACACCGGCCAGGTCCTGCTCGAGACCACGTTGCAGCCGAACCAGCCGCGCCAACTCGATCTCACCGGTCGGACCCACATGCGGGTCGGCGCCGCCGACACCGTGACCGTGGTGGTCGACGGCCAGACCGTCGCGCTGCCGGCGGCGCCGGCAGGGCCCTACGACATCGACTTCAGCGGCGCCGCGCTCGCGTGACCGGTTTGCTCGCGTTCAGCGGACGACGCGGAGCGGCGGCGGCTTCCGGCGCGCCAGGCGGGCTCGGGCGGCGCGGATCCATTGGCGCCAGCCGGACGGCCCCGGCGGCGGCGACGGCGGCTCGACGCCGGCGGGCAGACCGGCAGCCATGCCACCGGCCACGGCCGAGATCAGCCGGGCACCGTCGGCGAGCGGCAGCCGGAAGGTGCTCGTGCAGGCGTCGCCCTGCCAGAACGACACCACGATGACGCCCTCGTCCGGATGGGAGGTGACGGCCATCCGACGGGCCGGTGTCCGCGTGTCGGAGAACCAGGCACGGTCGCCGAAGAAGAGGCCCTGCTCCGCCACGACACCATCGTCCCATCAGCGCCCCACGCTGACCAGACCGAAGCGGGGCGGAGCGGTCGGTGGCCCGGAGCAACGCGCTCCTCGACGCGGCGGGAGGCGGCGGGGCGGCCGCGGCCGTTCGATGGGCCCGCGTGTGTACGTTCCGACCGATGGCCCGCTTCCGCCACCCGCCGATCGTGACCGCCGCGCTGATCGGCGCCGTCGCCGCGGTCGCGTTCCGGCTCGGCGTGATGACGCACGGCCTCCCGCTCCGGGTGGCCTACGCCCGAGGCTTCAGCGGTCGAGCCGTCATCTCCGGTCGTTGGACAACCGTGCCGACGAGCCAACTGCTGACCCGCGACACCTTCATGGCGGTCTCGATCGTCCTGTCGCTGGCGATCATGCTCGGGCTGTACGAGGCGGCCGCCGGTTGGGCCCGCGCCGCCGCGGTCGCGATCTCCTCGGCGTTGGCCGGCCCGCTCGTCGTCACTGCCGTGCTCGGTATCGGCTCGGCGCTCGGGATCGCCTACGCGTCACGCACGTTGGAGACGCTCGACTACGGCGCGTCGGCGATCACCGCGGGCGGCGGCGGTGCGCTGGTCTGCGTCCTCGGCGACCGCCGGCTTCGCATCGCGGCCATGGCGTTCGTCCTCGGCGGCCTCCTGCTCCACCACCAGCTGGCCGATTGGGAGCACCTCGTCGCGTTCCCGCTCGGCTACGGCATCGCGCGCGTGTCGGGGACGTCGACGATGCGGTGGCCCGCGTGCTCCCGCGGCATCAGGCGGCCGCTGATGGCAGCGGCGTCGATTGCGGTCGCGGGCGCGCTCGGCGTCGTCCTCGGCTTCGACACCATCGCCGCGCCGGCCGCGCCCCATGCGCCCAACGCCGCCGCGGGAGCGCGGTCGCCGACGGGCGCGCGACTGTCGACCATCCACCAGTCGCCGGGACGCCTCGTCGTCACGACCTACCCGAGCCCGTCGACCCACGACCGCCGCCGGGTCCTCGTCTATCTCCCGGCCGGGTACGACTCGACGCTCGACCGGTACCCCGCCGTCGAGCTCCTGCACGGTTCGCCGGGCGGGCCCGAGGACCCGTTGACGGGAATCGGCCTGCCATCGCGCGTCGACGCCATGCCCGATCTGCCGCGGTTCATCGCGGTGTCTCCCGACGGGCACGGCCCCGCGGTCCGCGAGGGCGACTTCGCCGACACCAGCCGCCAGCGACTCGGTGCCGCGCTGTCGGACGATCTGCGGCAATGGGCCGACGCGACGTTCCGGACCGATGGTCACTGGTCCGTGACCGGCCTGTCGTCTGGTGGATTCGGCGCCGCGTATCTCGCCATGCGGACGCCCGGCGCATACGACCGGGTGTGCGCGATGAGCGGCTACTTCGAAGCGCGCGATCCCGCGTTCACGGGCGAGCCGGCGGCCGTCCGCATCGCCGCGTCACCGATCGCCCACGTGATGAAGGACGGCCCGCCGACGTTGCTCATCGTCGGCAATCGCGATCCCGACGTCGAGGACAACCGGCTATACGCCGCGGCCATGACGCGCGTCGGTCAGCCGAACACGTTGGCGGTGCTTCCCGGCAACCACGGATGGCCGTTCTGGCGGGCCCACCTGCCGGGGTGCCTCCGGTTCCTGCTCGCGACGAGCGCGATTCCCTAGTGGCCCTGGTCGACCGGCAACCGAACCTCGACCACCGCACCGCCCGACGGCCGATTGGTTGCCGACGCGGTGCCGAGGTGGGCCTCGGCGATCGAGCGGACGATCGCCAGGCCGAGCCCGGCACCGCCGTCGACCCGCGCGCGCGCGGTGTCGGCTCGCCGGAACCGTTCGAAGGCGTGGGGCAGGAACTCGGGTGGGAACCCGGGCCCGTCGTCCGTCACCGCGACGACCAGTGCGCCGTTGTCGCGGCAACCGGCCACCGTGATGGCGCCATTCGGCGGCGAATGGCGAATGGCGTTGTCGATCAGGTTGTCGACCGCCTGCCGGAGGCGATCGGGGTCGACGTCGGCGACCAATGCCGGATCGGCGGCCACGGTGATGGGCGGCCGCTCGCCGGGATCGACGTCACGAGCGGCCGCGGCCGCGGCCAGCAGCGGCCGGATGTCGGTGGGCTGGCGTCGCAGCTGCTGCCCGGCATCGTCGCTGCGGGCGAGGAACAGCAGGTCCTCGGCGAGCCGGCTCAGCCGGTCGCTCTCCTCGGCGGCGGCGCCGATGGCTTGGGTCAACTGCTCGTGTGACCGACCTGGGCGGCCGGCCAGCTCCAGCTCGGCCCGCAGGATGGCGAGCGGCGTCCGCAACTCGTGGGCGGCGTCGGCGACGAAGGCGCGCTCGCGCGCGATGGCGACTCCGACGCGACTGAGGAGGTCGTTCATCGTCGTCGCCAGCGCCGCAACCTCGTCGCGTGTCGACGGCACGCTCAACGCCGGCTGGGGCTCGCTCGGCGACATGAGCGCGACCTGATGGCGCATGCGCTCCACCGGTCGGAGCGCGGCCGACGCGAGGAACCACGCTGCCAGGACCGCGATGACCACGGTGGCGGGACCACCGATCGCGATCGCGAACCGCAGCCGATCGACCGCGGTGTCCGCCGGCTCGAGTGACGAGCCGACGACGAGCACCCACGTGCCGTCGGCCCGGCTGATCGGAACCGCGAGCAGCCGGGTGTGGTCACCGGCCGGCGTCGGCAGCTCCTCGTTCAGCGTGCGACTGACTGACAACGGTCGCCGGGTCGCGGCTCGCAGGTCGGCCGGCGTCAGCAGCGGGGCGCGACCGGCACCCCGGCTCGCGACCAGACGACCGGCGGCGTCGAAGACCTGCGCCACTCCGTTGGGTTGGTTCGGCAGGGTGACCGGACCGGGGGCCTTGCTGAACAGCTGGCTGATGGTGTCGGACCGGGCCCGCAGGTCGGAGTCGATCGAGCCCCGCAACTCGCGGTCCATGAAGTGGACGAACAGCACGCTGGCGAGGACGAGCACCAGGGCGGTGCCGCCGGCGAACAGCAACGTGAGCCGCACGCGGATGGGCATCGATCAGCTCGCAGTGACGCGCAGCCGGTAGCCGGCGCCGCGCACGGTCTCGAGGTCGTTGCGCCCGAACGGTCGGTCGATCTTCCGGCGCAGGTAGCCGACGTACTGGTCGACCACGTTGGACAGGCCGTCATAGGCGAAGTCCCACACGTGCTCGAGCAGCCGGGTGCGAGTGAGGACCTCGCCGGGGTGCCGCAGGAAGAGCTCGAGCAGCGCGAACTCCTTCGGCGACAGTGACAGCTCGTCGTCCCCGCGCCAGGCGCGCCGGGTCGCCGGGTTGAGCTTGAGGTCGCCGACGGCCAGCACCGCCGGGCGCGCCGCCTGACCCCGCCGCGTGACCGCCCGGAGCCGGGCGCCCAGCTCGGCGAAGCTGAACGGCTTGACCAGGTAGTCGTCGGCGCCGGCGTCGAGGCCGCGGACCCGATCGTCCACCTCGCCGCGGGCGGTGAGCAGGATCACCGGGGCCCACCGGTTGGCTTGGCGAAGCCGCTGGCAGACCTCGAAGCCGTCGAACCCCGGAAGCATCACGTCGAGCACGATGGCGTCGTAGGTGTTCTCGGTCCCGAGCCAGACCGCCTCGGGGCCGTCGTGGGCCACGTCGACCGCGTACCCCTCCTCCTCGAGCCCGCGACGCACGAGGCCGGCCATCCGGATCTCGTCGTCGACCACGAGCACGCGCACCGACGCCAAGGTACGCGGACGGTGATGTGAATCAGATGTGAGCGGCAACATGTGAACGCTCTCAGGAGTCTCACATCATCGCCGCACGATCCGACTCGCATCATCGGGGTGATGATCGCCGTCGACCAGCGCGCCCTCACCGACGTCCTCGAACTCGACGCCGAGCGCGTCGTCGCCCGCTGGGGTCGGGCGTCGACCGCTCCGTTCGTGACCGCCGAGGGGATGGAGGTCGCGTGGTGTGGCCTCGACGCGGTCGCCGGCTACGCCCGCCGCGGGCGATGGGCGGTGACGGTGGGCGATCCGGTGGCGCCGCCTGGCGATCTGGACGATGCGCTCGACGGCTACCTCGATGCGGTGGCGTCGCGGCAGTTGCGGCCGGTGTTCGTCGCGACCACCGAAGCTGATCCCTACCGGGCCCGCGGCTTCACAGTGCTGCCGGTGGCCGAGGAGGCGACCCTCGCGCTCGACGGGTTCTCACTCGAGGGCAAACGGCGAGCCGACATCCGCCACAGCGTTGCCACCGCCAAGCGGTACGGCCTTCGCGTCGTGGCATGGGAGCCGTCGCTCGCCGACGGGGTCGCCGAGGTGTCCCGCGCCTGGTTGGCGACGAAGCGCGGCGGCGAGATGGGCTTCACGCTGGGCCACCTGTCGGGGCCGCCGCCCGCCGGCGTCGTCTGCCGCGTCGTCGTAGACGACGCCGGACAGGTGCTCGGCTTCGTCACCTGGCACACCTTCGACGACGACAACGGGCGGGTCGTCGACGTGATGCGCCGGCGACCCGATGCGCCGAACCCGACGATGGACTTCCTCATCGCGTCGTCGCTCCTCGACTTCGCGGCCGCCGGCGTCCGCCATGCCAGTCTCTCGTCGGTGCCGATCTCGCACGGGCCGCTGGCCGAGCGCGTCTACCCGGCGGCGTCGCTCCGGCACTTCAAGAACAAGTTTGCGCCCCAGTGGGAGACCCGTTGGCTCGCGGCGCCGGCGAGACGTCACCTGCCGGGCGCGTTGCGCGCCGTCGCCCACGCGTACTGCCCGGGCGGGCTCGGCGCCGCGCTCCGCCAGAACCGCTGACCGTCCTCAGGTGCCGGTGATCCGGTGACCCTCGTCGGCCGGCGCTCGTCGTGACGCCAGCAAGTGGGCCTCGAGGCGGCAGAGGGCGTCGTATTCGAACAGCTCGTCGGCGGTGAGGCTGCGCCGGAGCCGCACCTGCTGCAGCTCGTCCAGCCGGAGCCGGGTGGAGCCGAGGAGATTCGCAGACTCGCGTTGGCGCCCCGCGTCCGTCCCGGACACCGTCAGTCCGACTTCTCGCACGTTGCCACCGGCCGCCTTCGTCGGGCCCGCCGTCCGCATCAAGTAGGCGCACGGCGGTCGCGGTTGGGCAAGGCACCACTTTTGTGACGGTGACGATCCATGGCCTCGGGCCCGGCGGTCGACCTCAGAGGCGACGGCGAAGCAGGTGTTCCTCGAGTCCGAGGAGCTCGTCGTGCTCGGTGAACTCGTTCCTGCTCAGCGTCCGGAGGAGCCGAGCGTCCTGCAGGAGCTGGAGCCCGTGGCGAACGGCGACGAGCAGCTCGTCGCCGTCGGCCACGTCCTCCTCGCGCAGGAGGTCATTGGTTCCCATCATCACGACCTCGGTTCGGTGCCGAGGTGGCGAGAGAGCGCCTCGAGGGCACGGTGCTGCAGGGCTTTGGTCGCGCCGACCGAACGGCCGGTGATGGACGCGACGGTCTCGAGCGACAGGTCGGCCACGAAGCGCAACGACACGACCTCGCGCTGTTCGGGAGTCAATGCGGCCAGCGCCGCGACGAGCGCCGGGTCGAACGGCTCGGCCGGCGGCGGCGTGTCCACTGCCGACTCGGCGCGGAGCCGGCGCCGCCGGTGGATGCGGCGGTGCTCGTCGACCACCTTGTGGTGGGCGATGGTGAACACCCATCGGCGGCGCGCGCCGGCGTCGCCGCGAAAGCTGGCGAGCCGCGTCGCCACGACGAGGAAGACCTCACCGAGGAGGTCGTCGGGGTCGGGGACACCGCTCGACCGCAAGTAGCCGAGCACCGGCGGCGCCAGCGCGCGGAACGTCTCGTCGAGATCGTGGGCACCCCCCGCTTGGCGCGCTGGGTCTTCGTCATCGCTGTCCGGCAATGGTGGCGCCTCCAGCACCAGTGTCATTTGGGGATGGTGCTCGAAGGTGGACCTGTCGGGTGGGTGGTGTCCGGGCCGGTGTCGTGGGTGGTGTTCGGGCCGTGCGTCTCCGGCGCGTTGTCGGAGCTCGGCGGACCATGGACCTTGGTCGTGTCGGAGTGGCCCGGCGCGGTGTCCGACGGGTTTCCCTTGGTCGATGACGTCTTGTCGTGGTCGGGCGTGGTCTTCGACTTGTCCGTGGTGGGGGTGCTCGAGTCCGGGCCGTCGGTGTCGACGGACTGCAGTGGCTTGCCGCAGGGCGATTGCGCCGCCTTGGGGTCGTTCGGGTGCGCCTTCACGTACTGGCCGTGGTTCTTGTACGGACCACCCGGGCAGATGGTCGGGTCGTTGAACCGCCCGTGGCCCTCGGGGACGTTGACGCCGACGGTGCCGAGCGCAGTGTGGGCCGCGTCCTGGACCGTCGCGGGAAGCGTCCCGGCCGCGGCGAGTCCGGCGCTTCCAAAGATGACGCAGCCGGCGGTTGCTGCTGCCACCTTCATGCGGAGGCCATGTCGTCGCGGCCGGGGCGATGCGGTCGCCTTCTCGAGGGCCCGCTCCGCCGTCCGGCGCGAGAGGGGAACCGTTCCGAGAGCGTGCAGGCGTCGGATCAGATCATCGTGGTCGTCCATCGCTCTGCTATCGCCTGGGGAGGTACGAGGGATACGAGGAAGAACAACGGACAACGGAGCGCATTGTGCCGCCTACTTTCCGTGCCGGACCGAGCGTGACAACCTTCACCCAGATCGGCACCGCTGCGTCACGGGCGGCCGCGGTCAGGGCGGCGCCCGCTCTTCGGCGTTGCGCCGCCGGTTGTGCGCCGCGCACAAGCAGCGGCCGTTGGCCTGGGTGGTGAGCCCGCCCCGGCTCCACGGCACGATGTGGTCGATCTGACAGTCCTCGGCGGCCACGTCACAGCCACTCGGGTGGGTGCAGGTGCGGTCGCGCACCTCGATG
>JAODBK010000037.1 GCA_025463925.1 Acidimicrobiales bacterium
CGTGCACAAGAAACACTTTCGCTACTCCCGCGACCCCGCCAACCTCGCTCACGTCGGACTCGACCCGCTCCTGCACGCCACCCGAGAGATCCTCACCGGAGCAAGCCGGCTGCTCAAGCCCGGCGGCGTGGTCGCGATGACCGTCCGCCCGTACTGGAAAGCAGGACAACTCGTCGACCTGCCCGGCATGCTCGCCCGCCTCGGCGAAGACAGCGGGCTGACGCTCTACGAACGCAACGTCGTCCTGCTCTGCGGACTCCGCGAGGACACCATCGTCCCGCGTGTCTCGTTCTTCGCCCTCGACCAAGTCCGTCGAGCTCGCGCACGAGGGCTGCCACGCGCGGTCGTCGCGCACGAAGACCTGCTCGTCTTCCGGCGGTCGACATGAGCGACGCCATCCTCGCCGCTGCAGTTGGTAGCGCGGCGCCCACACTCGCGGCGCTGCTCGCCTACACGAACGCCCGCGTCGCCCGACGACAAACCGAACAAGCCACCACCATCAGCCTCGCCACCACCGTGGAGGGTCTCGACCAGGCCGTGCAGCGAACCGAAGCCGGCATCGGCCGGATCGAAGTCGGCGTTGGCGAGCTGCGTGAACGCGTCGCCCGACTCGAGGGGCGGCTGGATGGCCGAGGCAGCCTTACTCGTCGACCGTTGCCATGACCGATCCCTCTGGCACGACTCCACACCGGCGTGAGCGGCGACGGGCCTACGCCACACGCGCGCAGGTGCGGGTACACCCCCCGACGTTCGTGCCGCTCTCGGCTGAAGACGAGAAGCGTGCGATGGCAGCCTTCGCCGAGCTCCTTGCGCCCCTCTTCGACGAGGCAGGCCAACTCCGGCCGGAAAACGAGGAGCAGGACAGCGCGGACTGAGCGAACGCCTTGACTTCCCGGCCCCGTCGAGCCCTCCTCCAAGCAGGTTCTCCCGCCCGGGGCGAACCTGTCGAGGAGGGAGGCGTCGTGCGCGTCGCGATCTACCGCCGCATCAGCACCGATGAGGACCACCAGCCGTACTCGTTGGACGCTCAAGAACAGCGGCTGCGCGCCTACGTCTCCAGTCAGCCTGACTGGCAGCTGGTCCGAACCTTCACCGATCAGGCGAGTGGTGCGAGCACCGACCGGCCAGGTTTGCAGCGTGCTCTCACCGAAGCCAAAGCGCACCGTTACGACTTGCTGCTTGTCTACCGAGTCGATCGGTTCGCCCGCTCGGTTCGCGGCCTCGCCACGTTGCTCGAACAACTCGACGCCGCTGGGGTGGCGTTCCGCAGCGCGACGGAACCGTTCGACACCACGACCGCCGCGGGTCGGATGATGGTGCAGATGCTCGGCGTGTTCGCCGAGTTCGAACGCGCCACCATCATCGATCGCGTCATCTCTGGAATGGAACGCAAAGCTGCACGCGGCGAATGGTGCGGTGGCTCCCGTCCCTACGGCTACACCGTCGACACGACAACCGGCTACCTTCAAGTCAACCCCGACGAAGCGCCACTCATCTCGATCATCTTCGACCTCTACACCAAACAGCACCTGGGCGCGAGAGCCATCGGCAACTGGCTTACCGAACGGGAACATCGCACCCGCACCGGGCGACCATGGAATCCCGCCGCGGTCCTGACTGTGCTCCGCAACCGGGCCTATGTCGGTGAGGTCTTCTTCCGCGAGTGCTTCCACCCGGCACCGCACGAGCCGCTCGTTGACCTGAAGACGTTCGACGCCGCCCAACAGATTCTGATCGCCCGCGGCGAGAACTACTCCCGACGTGCCACCAACGGCTCCGACTACCTGCTCGCCGGACTCATCACGTGTACGCGCTGCGGTGCCCGCTTCGTCGGCGGCGCCGCCAACGGCAACAAGTACCGCTACCGCTACTACACCTGCTTCACCCGGCACCGCTACGGCGCCTCCGAATGCGCCGCCGACCGGCTACCCGCTGAGGAACTCGACCGGATCATGCTCGACCGGCTCCTCGACACCTACTCCACCCCCGACATCCTCGAACGCGCACTCGCCGGAGGGCGTGAGCGTGCCGTCGAACGCCAACAATGCCTGCGCGACGAACTGACGGTCATCGACGCCGACCTCACCAAGGCCGAAGACGCGATCGAGCGCTACCTCCTGGCGTTCGAAGCCGGCACCATGCCCGAGAGCACCTGCTCGCAGCGGGTGCAGATGCTAGCCGAGAAGGCAGCCGGACTGCGGGAGCGCCGGGCCGATCTCAACGCCGAACTCGACATGACCCAGACCGGGCCAACCCCGGCAGACCTCGACGCGCTGCGGCGCCGCATCCGCAACACCATCGCAACCGGCAACACCGCCGCGCAGAAGGATCTTCTCGCCACCCTGGTGCACGACATCCAAGCCAGCGCCCGAGACGACATCCGCCCCGTCTTCAAGATCCCAAGCCCAGGCGAGCAGCCACCGGCTCAGGCAAAGGTTCGGAAGCCGACTGGATCGGTGCCCCCGGGAGGAGTCGAACCTCCGACGCACGGTTTAGGAAACCGACGCTCTATCCGCTGAGCTACGGGGGCCGGGGGCCCGGGGGCCGTTGACGGGGACGTGCGAAACACGGACGAGACTACCGGTCGCCTGCCGGGCATTCCGGAATCGGTGGTGCGAGCGGAGGGTTGTGCACGCTCAGGCGAGGGTTCCGCACGGTCAGCGTGCGCAACCCTCGCAGCAGGATGAGCGAAGGCCGGAACTACGAGACGACGACGTCGTCGAACTTGGTGTAGCTCGGGTCGCTGGCGTAGTTGTCGTCGTGGCTGGTCAGCGTCAACGTGTAGCTGCGGCCCGCGGTGACGTTCGCCGTGACCTGGACCCAGCTGCTGTTGGTCACGCACTTCTTCGGCAGCACGGTCTTCGTCGACCCCCCGCCGGTATCGCGCAACGTGGCCGTGACCCAGTCGTACCGCACCAAGTCGGGGCAGGTCATCTTGTACCAGAACGTCAACCTGCTGGCGCCGGCCGGCGCGGTGAACGTCTGGATGATCGAGGAGTCACCGTTGGTCGGCGCGGTGGTTCCGCCCTGGTCGGCGTAGGTGCCGGAATGCGGTCCGCTGGTCGTCACCGATTCGGCGCCCTTGAGCGTCCAGCCGCCGAGCGTCCCGGCCTCGAAGTCGCCGTTGGTGATCGACGAGCCAGGCGGCGTCGTGATGGTGAGGGTGTAGGTCGTCGTGTGCGTGGCCGACGGGCCGGTGCCGGTGATCGTCACGGTCGACGTCGACGCGACCGCGCCCGACGTCGTGATCGTCATCGTCGACGAACCGCCCGACGACACCGACGTCGGGTTGAACGACGCGGTGGCGCCCGCCGGCAGACCGCTCGCCGAGAGCGTCACGGTCTGGGCCGCGCCCGCGGTGAGCGCGGTGCCGATGGTCGAGGTGGCGGAGTTCCCGGACACCACCGTGCCCGAAGCCGGGGTAGCCGACATCGAGAAGTCGTTCGCCGGCGGAACGGGATTGACGGTGAGGTTGACCGTCGTGGTGTGCGTCGCCGAAGCGGCGGTGCCAGTGACGGTGATCGGGTACGTCCCAGCGGCGGCGGCGCTGGTCGTGGTGAGGCTGAGCGTCGACGTTCCGCCGGCGGTCACGCTGGTCGGGCTGAGCGACGCCGTCACACCGGCGGGTGCGCCCGACGCGGTCAGGTTGACGGTCTCGGCCGACCCCGCGACGAGCGTGGTGGAGATCGTCGAGGACCCGGGGTTGCCGGCGGTGACGGTGACGCTCGCCGGGTTGGCCGACATCGAGAAGTCGTTGGTGGCCGGGGCGCCGCACGTCGGGAACTTGAACGAGCCGAGGCGTGTCGACCAGTTGAACGAGCCGTTGGCGGTGAGGTACTCGCTCGAGAACCAGAACGTGCAGCCGTCGACCGGGTCGACGGTCATGCTCGAGTAGTCGCCCCACCGAGTGAGGCCGCCGGTCTGTGACCCGCCGCCGTCGATGAAGGTTCCCTCACCTTGCGTCATCGTGTTCACCGGGTCGGTGACCAGGCGCCCGCTGTAGTGGACGGACGGCTTCAGCGCGCCGCTCGACAGCGAGAAGCCGATGCCGAGGTTGCCGCTCTGGTCCATGGCCGCGCTGCTCATCCATCGGTAGCTGGCATCTGGCGCATAGGTGCTCTGCTGGAACACCGTCGGGTTGCCGCCGGTGAGCCGCAGCTCGTACCAGCGCACGCCGACCGAGGTCCCGACGGTCACCGCGTGACTCGCCACCAGCGACTGGTACGTCCCGAAGTTGCGGTACGCCAGCCGGAACATCAGCCGGTCGGCGAGGGAGTCGAGCCTGTTGGTGGTGCCCGCCTGCGGGATGCAGGTCCCGCCGTTGCAGGCGGATGTGTACGCCGCGACGGTCAACGTCGATGGCCCGGTGAAGGTCGCGTTGGCCGGCGTCGCGAAGTCCGGGTGCATCTTCCAGTACGCCAACGTGGTGCTCGTCGTGCCGAGCGCGAGGATGACGTTGGGCGCGCCAGCGGGCGGCGGAGTCGTGCCGTCGAGGTCCGACGGCAACAGCCCGCCGTAGGCCGTGCTGGTCGTGTAGCACTGTTGCGTCGCCGTGAGGCCGAGCAGCATCTTCGATCGGTCGAGCGCGCACACCTCGGCCCCGAGGAACGTGTTCCCGGCGCCGTTGAACAGGTTGTAGGACGCGTAGTACGCGTCGGGCCACACGCTGATCTTCGGGTAGTCAGGGAAGCTCGAGAACGAGAACGCGTACCGGTAGTACGCGCCGGTCGGGTCCGACGTCTGCGAGACCGCGAAGCACTCGAGGAACGTGGGACTGGCCAGCGCGAACTGCGTGAAGATCCACCGGTCGGCGAGCTGGTCGTAGCGCACGACCGCATCACCGTCGTTGTGGGTCTCGCACAGGCCGCCGAAGCCCGTCCAGAGGGTCTTGCTCGGCACCGGTCCGTAGACCGCGGTGCCCGACTTGTCGAACACCGCGAACCCGGTGTTGACGATCTCGACGATGCGGTCGGGCCCGACGGCGGAGTTCGTGTCCGGCGGCGCCGAGTTGACGGTGAACGTCCCTTGCGGGCCGGTGAAGCCGTTGCCGACGCCGTTGAACCCTGTCACCGGCGTCGGGATCGCGGCGGCCGGCGCGCCTCGCTGGACCGCGGCGTCGCCCGTCGCCGACCGCGGGTGCTGTGGAAGGAACTGCATGCGGATCGGCGGCTCGTCGCCTGGCAGCAGCCGCGGGTCGGCCGGCTTGATCGTGCGCAGCAGGGGCGTGACGTCGTGCTGGACGGTCGGGCCGCTGTCGCGGTTGAGGTGCAGGCGGGCCGCGGTCGGCGCCCCCGTGGCGTACGGGCTGAGCAAGCCGACCGTCCCGGCGAGCACGATCAGGATGAGCGCGACCCGACCAGGCGTCCGACGCACCGTTCCCATCCGACCCACCCCGTTCTCTCCGCCCCGGCGCGTGCACGCCTGTCCCCGGCCGAGTATCCCGTTCCGCCGGCGCGGCGTCCATGGGGCAAACGGTTCGGTTGGCGCGTTTTGCCGCGGCCTATGTCCCGGTGCGCGGCATTCGCGCCGTCAGGCGCGCCGCGCGCCGACCAGCGCGATGGCCATGGTGACCGGCCTGTCCGTGCGGTTGTGCCACGCGTGGCGGGTGCCGTTCTGGACGTAGCAGTCGCCGACATGGAGCTCGACCTCGGCGCCGTCGTCCAGCTCGAGCCAGACGTCGCCGCTCACGACGATCCCGTAGTCGACGGTGTCGGTGGTGTGCATGCCCGGCGGTCCGTCGGGGTCCATCGCGTCGGTCAGCCCCGGGAGCTTGGCTTGGAACTCGGCCACCGCGGCGCCGATGTCGAGGTCGGCGGACATCGCCGCCGAGTCGGGCCCGAGGGTGAAGAACCCGAACCGGAAGCCGGTGGCCGGCGGGAAGTAGCTCGACCACGCCGGCATCACGCCGTCGCTCGGGAGGGAGACGACCTCGTCGGTGCCCCACACCTGGTGGAACGCCGTGCCCGGCATCAGCGGCGATGTCTTCGGCTCGACGTCGCCGTCGCTGACGATCACCGCCTTGCCCCCGACCTGTCCCGTCACCACGCAGCGCATCAGTGTCTCCTCCTGGGGTTGACCCTCGTCACTGCACTCACGCGACTCACGCGACTCACGCGACCACTCCATCGTCTTTGAGCGTTCCAGCTTGGCTCGCCAGCCCGATCTCGGCCAGCAGCTCGTCGGTGTGCTCGCCGAGTGCCGGTGCCGGGCCGCCGAGCGGCGGCCGGGCGGCGCCGAACATCACGGGATGGCGCGGTTGGCGCAGCCGGCCGGCGATCGGGTGCGTCGAGTCCTCGAGCAGGCCGATCGCTCGCGCGTGCGGGTCGGATGCCAGCTCGGCCGACGACAGGACGACGCCGCACGGCACCCGCTTCGCCTCGAGGCGGGCCATCGCGTCCGCGGTCGTCAGCTCAGCGGCCGCGACGCGGCAGCGGTCCATGAACTGGCCGGTCAGCTCGCGATGCTGCCGCCGCTGCCCGACCGTCGCCACGCGCGGGTCGTCGGCACCGTCGACGCCGAGGGCCGCGCACATGCCGGCGAAGTCGGCGTCGGAGGTCGGCGTGACGATGCCCCAGCCGTCGCGAAAGCGGATCGGCCGGAAGTTCTGGACGAAGCTCGACGCCCAGCTGTCGTCGGCGTCCATCAGGACCTCGCGTCCGGCGGCGTCGGCCCACAGGAACGACACGACGGCGTCGAGCATCGACAGCTGCACATGTTGGCCGCCCTGGCCGCGCTCGCGAGCGAACAGCGCCGCGGTGATCGCCTGCGACGCGTACAGCGCGGTCACCTTGTCGGCCGCGGTCTGGTTGAGGAACCGGGGCTCGCCGGTGTCGGCGTCCGCCTGGTTGGCGGCGAACCCGCCGTAGGCCTGAATGACGGTGTCGTACGCGCTCTTGGACGCATAGGGCCCGTCCGCCCCGAATCCCGACAGCGACGCGTAGACGAGATCCTCGCGACCGGCGCGCAGGTCGTCATAGCCGAGCCCGGCGCGGTCCATCACGCCCGGCCGGTAGTTCTCGACGACGACATCGGCGCGCGACGCCAGCTGGCGCACGATGTCGCGCCCGGCCTCGCACCGGATGTCGACCGCGATCGATCGCTTGCCCCGATTGCAGACCTGGAACAGCGCGCTCATCCCGTTCACCGACGCGCCGATCCAGCGGGCGATGTCACCGATGCCGGGCCGCTCGACCTTCACCACCTCAGCGCCCTGGTCGCCGAGGAGCGCGACCGCGTAGGGACCGGTGAGCGCGATCGAGAGGTCGAGGATGCGCACGCCCGCCATCGGGCCGCGACGCTCGGGGCTCACTCCTCGAACTCCGGCTTCGACCGGGCCCGGCCGCCGGGCCCGCTGTATGCCAGGCCGAACCCGGGCCGGACGGCGAACGACGGGTCGGGCATCGACGCCCGGGCGGCCAGCCAGCCGTCGATCAGCCGGTCCTCGGCGCGATAGTCGAACGGGTCGGTCAGCACCATCTCCTCCTGGCCGCCCGGCGGGCACGGATGCTCGACCAGCCATCGGGCGGTGAGGGCGATTGCCTCGCGGGCCGGCGTGACATCGCGATAGCCGAGGTCGTGACGCAGACGGGTGAGGTCCATCACGCGGTGCGTCGGCATCGGTTGGCCGACCATCGGCCACGCCGGCGCGGCGATGTCCCACGGCAGCGAGACGATCTCGAGCTCGTGGTCGAGCGCCGTCGCGATCAGCTCGATCACCTGCCGGACCGTCAGCACCTCCTCGTCACCGGCGTTGAACACCTTCCCTGCGGCGGCGTCGGGCCGGTCGACCGCGAGCAGCAGCGCGTGCGCCAGGTTCTCGGTGTAGCCGTGGTGGTGCAGCGTCAGGCCGTCGTCGGCGACCACGATGCGTCGCCGACCGTCGATGATGCGCCGCACCACGAGCCATTCGCGCGGCACCAGCTGGTACGGGCCGTAGACGTAGGGATAGCGGAAGTGCGCGGCGTCGGGATGGTTGTCGAACACCGCGTCCTCGGTGCGCACGATGCGGTAGCCCTTCGGGTCCTCGTCCTCGACCTCCACGCGCGGCGCGTCCTCGGCGACCGGCACCGGCAGCCCGTGCGGTCGGTGGAGCCACGGGTTCATCCAGCCCCGGTATGCCGGCACGCCGCCGACCGACACGAACCGTCCGGTCGCGCCCCGTGTCACCTCCGCGATCCGGCGCAGGCGGCCGTACATCGCGACGACGACGTCGAACGTGCGTCCGTGCATGGCGCGCGCGAGATCCTCGCCGTCGTAGGGGTCGTGGTGGAGGTGCTCGACCGCGGCCGGCGTCTCGTCGCGCTCGTGGGCGCCGCGGTGAAGGATGGTGACGTCGTACCCGCGGTCGACGAGGCCGCGGACGAGCGGGATGCCGGTCGGCCCGGTGCCCCCGATCACCAGCGCCCGCTCGCCCACCCGGGCGAGCATAGGGACGGCAACGGCATGATGGTCGGTGTGACCGAGCAGACCGGATCGTTGGCATTCTCCATCCCGTTGCACGACCACATCGGCATGAAGGTCAGGACGCTCGGGCCGCCGGCGGTCATCGAGGTGCCACTCACGGACGCGATCCGCGGCGCCGTCGCGCCGGTGCACGGCGGCATCATCGCGACGATCGCCGACGTCGCCTGCGCGGCCGCCATCGGCCCCTTCGACTACTCCACCGAGATTCCGGTGAGCACCGAGCTGCACGTGCGCTATCTCGGCCAGCCGCGGACGTCGCCCTTGGTCGCCGAGGCCGAGATCGTCCACCGCGGCAAGCGCATCATCGCCGCCGAGTGTGTGATCCGTGACGCCGACGGCCGCCAGGTCGCCCGCGCCTCCGGCACCTACATGATCGTCCCGCGCCCCTGACCCCCGGTTTTTCGCGTCGCTCGAGCGCGGATCTCGCGCTCGCGGGGAGGCAAAAGCCCGGTGGTCAGAGGTGCGGCGTGAGTGAGGCCAGCAGCTCGGCGGTGCGGCGGCGGGTCGCGCCCGGCGCCGGGCCGAGGCCGATGAGCGCGGCGGCGAGGTCGGTCGCGCCGGCGGCCGCGTAGGAGCGCAGGCGCGCGGTCACCGCGGCTTCGTCGCCGATCACCGCGACGTCGACGGGATCGGTGCTCGCGCCGCGACCGAGGATGCGTTGGTACGTCGGGATGCCCAAGTAGCCCTCGAACATCGTCGCCGCCTCCTGGCGCGCCGCGTCGACCTCGTTGGTCGCGACGACTGCGACCGGAAGGCCGACGACCACCTTCGGTTGCGGTCGGGCGGCGGTCACCGCGGCCCGGGTGAGCCGCGGCAGCACGTGCGACTCGAGGGCCCGCTCGTCGGCCCAGTAGGTGATCGTGCCGTCGGCGACCTCGCCGGCCACCCGCAGCATCAGGGGCGCCAGCGCGGCGACGAGGATCGGGAACGGCGCCGCGCCGGGGACGTCGAGCAGCGCCTCGACGTCGAACCGCTCGCCGTGGTGTGTCACCAGCGGCCCGGCGATCGCGGCCCGGAGCACCTCGATGTATTCGCGGGTGTGCGCGGCCGGCGCGTCGTACGCCAGGCCATGCATGCGCTCGATGACGACCGGGTGCGACGGCCCGATGCCGAGCACGAGCCGCCCGCCGGTCGCCGCCTGGGCCGAGTGCGCCTGGTGGGCCATGGCCAACGGGTGCCGCGGGTACGTCGGCATGACCGCGGTGCCGAGCTGCAATGTCGAAGTGACCTGGCCGGCGAGCGCGACCGCGGTCAGCCCGTCGAGGCTCCAGGGGATGTGGGGGACCCAGCCGGTCGTGAAGCCGTTGCGCTCGGCCCACCGGGCGGCGTCGAGCAGGCCGGCCACGTCGGTCCGCTCGCCCGCGGTGGTGTCGCCGATGAACAAGCCGATCCGCATCAGGCGCCCACCTTCCCTGGTTTCACTTGGCCGAGCTGTGGATAAGGGTCCCTCAAATTGCCCGTGGAAGGGGACTCGGACCATGGCCGCGCACGTCGGATTGCTGACCGAAGAGCGGGTGACGGGAACGGATGGCGTGCTGACGCTGTCGGGCGAGATCGACGTCGAGACGTCGCCGGCCTTTCGCGAGCGGGTCGCCGACCTCTACGCGGGCGGTGTGCGGGACCTGGTGATCGACCTGCGTGACGTCACCTTCACCGACTCGAGCGGCATCGGCAGCTTCGTCGTCGCCCACAAGTTGTTCGCCGCCGGCGGCGGCAAGCTGGTGTTGCGGGGTGTCCACGACCCGACCCGGCGGGTGCTCGACGTCACCGGTCTCGACCGGGTGCTCACGATCGAGGAGTAGCCGTCGGCGCGAGGGCGTCTCGCGTCACGACGCCGACCCAGTGCCCGTCGAGCGTCGTGATGAGGAGCCGCGGCACGCCGTGCTCCTCGACATGGTGGAAGGCTTCGTGAATCGGGAGTGACGGGCGGAACGTCGACGGTCCGGTCGTCATGACGTCCTCCACGAGCGTCGCCGGCAAGGCGGACGCGACGACTTTGGCCGACACGGTCCCCATGAGGACCCCGCCGTCGTCGAGCACCACCGCGAGCGGCTCCGTCCCCAGGTCGACGCCGCCGACCTCGTCGTCGACGCGGCACGTCGGCAGCGGCTGCACCAATGCACCGACGCGCTGGTCGTCGCCGAGGGATCCCTCGACGTGGCGACCGCTGGCCATCCATGCCGTCTTGCCGAGCACGTAGTCGTAGACCTGTTCGAACTGCAACTGCTCGAGCCGCCACGCGGCCCGCGGGCTCACGTCTCATTGCGAGTCGTAGCAATAGACGATCACCGGCTCGTGCCGGTTCAGCCGCAGTTCGGCTGACGCGTCGATCTTCTTCAGCGGGATGTTGATGGCACCGGGCAGGTGCTCGAGGTCGTACTCGTCGCTCGGGAGAACCTCGACCAGCTGCGCGCCGCTCGCCATCAGGCGCTCGACTCCCTCGGTGTCGATGGGCGTGACCACACCGCACCCATACCCAGGCCGGCGCCTACAGTCCCGCGGGTGGCGATCGGGGTGGGATTGGTGGGCTGCGGCATGATCGGCCAGATCCACGCCGACGGCCTGCGCAAGCTGTCCGAGGACGGCGACATCCGCCCGGTCGCGGCCGCCGACCTCTCGGCCGAGTCGGTCGCGGCCGCGGTGCGCAACTGCCCGTTCGAGCGCACCGGCACCGACCCGATGGCCGTCATCAACGACGACGACGTCGACGCGGTGCTCATCGCCACGCCGACCCGCGCCCACCGCGACCTGCTGCTGGCCGCGCTCGCCGCCGGCAAGTCGGTCCTGTGCGAGAAGCCGCTGGCCCCCACGTTCGACGTCGTGGGCGAGATGTGCGACGCGGTCGCGGCCTCGCCGGTGGTCGCGCAGGTCGGGTTCCACTCGCGCTTCCACCCGCTGTTCAACGCCCTGCGCGACCTGGTGACGTCGGGCGAGCTCGGGGCGCCGATGGGCTACGTGCTGCGCGACGACCAGTACTTCCCGTCGGGCGACTTCGTGCCGGGCCACAGCTCGTGGCGGCACGACCGGGCCCAGGCCGGCGGCGGCGCGCTCCTCGAGCACTCGATCCACGCCGCCGACATCCTGTGCTGGCTTTTCGGCCCGGCAGCATCGGTGTACTGCCGGAGTCGCAACGTGTTCGGGTACGACGTCGAGGACACCGCGGCATTGACGGTGGAGCACACCAGCGGCGCCGTCGGCACGCTCGTCACGATCTTCAACGGCGTCACCGGTCGCGAGCAGAAGCGGCTCGAGGTCTTCTTCGAGCGCGGCGCGGTCGAGCTCACCTCCGACTTCGTGGTCGGCGCCGAAGAGGACAGCCTGCTGATCCAACGGCCCGACACGCCGGCCGAGCGCGTCGACCTCGCGGCGTTGCGCGAAGAGCACTTCACCCGGCTCGGCATCGAGCGCCGCGACTTCCTCTTCTACCTGTACGCCGCCGACCGGGCGTGGGTGCGCGCCGTGGCCGCCGGGCGCCCGGCATCACCGGGGTTCGACGACGCCCGGACGGCGCATGCGCTCGTGGACGCGGCCTACCGCTCGGCGGCGTCAGGCGACCCTGTCAGGCTCTAGCGCTCAGCCCTTCGCCGACATCAGCGCGACGAGCTCGAAGTGCATCGGGTCGGGGACGGTGTGGAAGTCGCCGCCCCAACGGAAGCCCCACCGCTCGAACGTGTCGACGACCCGCGGGTCCATGTCGCCGTGCGTCCCGCGCTGGTTCGTCGGCACGTTGATGTCGAAGGCCAAGCCCCACGTGTGCATCGAGACGGCGTTCGAGTCCTCGATCAGCTTGGGCACATAGCAGCCCTCGTACTCGTTGGGATGGATCAGGTCGGCCAACCCGCGCGCCTCCAGGTCGGCAAGCGCGCCTGCCAGCTGCGGGATCATGAGCCGGTGGCACATCACCCATCCGAGGATGGGCACTTGCGCCCGCACGATGTTGGCTCGCACCCACGCCGGGTCGGGAATGATCTTCCCGTCGGCGGTCTGCTGGTAATGCAGCACACCGAACGCCTGGCGCATGGCGTCGCTGGTGAAGAACGACTTGCGGTCGGCCAGGCCGCGGAGCAGGTCGACCTGCAATCCCGGCAGTGACAGGCGCCGGGCCGCCCGGGCCACGTCACCGGGATCGCCGGTCGCGCCCGAGAGCACGAGCGCGTTCGGCCCCGGAAGGCCGAGCTCGTCCGCCATCGCGTTGGACACGACGGCGTCGATGTCGGGCAGCGCGGTGTCCGCGAACGCGCCGATCGTGGCTTGCAGCTGCTGGCCGGCGGCGCCGGTGAGCGGCACCGCGCCGCCGAGCGGGAGGTTCAGCCGGCCGGCCAGCGCGTAGGAGACGACGACGTCGCCCGCCGCGGCCGCGGCCCACACGTCGGTGACCTCGGCGGTGCCCGGCGGCGTGAAGGCGCGGAACGTCGCCGGGTCGACGCCGGCGACGGTGACCGTCGCGCCGGCGATCGCCACCTGCCCGACGCGCATGGCGACCTGCCGGCCCGGCGGCACGATTCCGGCGACGCGGCCGATCGTTTCGGGCCGCGGCGTCGCGCCGAACCGGGCGACCACGTCGGGCGTCAACCGTTGGCCGAGCGGGGCCAGCACCGGCCGGCCG
>JAODBK010000089.1 GCA_025463925.1 Acidimicrobiales bacterium
CCGAAGAACGACAGGGCCGCGTCGAACAGGCGGCCGTGGTCCTTCTCGTTGGCCGGCAGCTTGTCCCGCTTCTGCAGCTCCTTGATCGGCAGGGACCTCAGCCATTTCTCGTCGTCCTCGGTGAGGACACGCGACTTGGACCGGAGGAGGCCCTCCCGGTAGTCGGCCTCGCGCCGGTTCCAGTAGCTCGCCGGCAGGCCGGTGATCCTCTCCAGGACGATCGCCGTCTCCAGCGTGATCGGCGCCCCGCCCTGGATGATCTGGTTCACGTGTTTGGTCGAGAGGTTGGCGCGGGTCGCGACCTCCGTCTGCGACAGGTTCAGCTCGGCCAGGCGCTCGCGCAGGGTCTCGCCCGGCGGGATGACGTAGTCGGGCCGGAAGGCGTGGCTCTCGACCTGGCTCATCGTCCGCCTCCCTGCACCGCGACGCCGGTGATCACCATGTGATCTTCGTCGCCCGCGACCCGACCGCGCCCCTTGGCCTCGGTGATCACGCCGTCGACCACGATCTGCCCGCCGAACGTGATTCTCGTGGTGCCGTCGCCGTCGGTGCTGACGTCGGCGTCAGGAAGCCGGTCAAGGTGGGCGGCGTCGATGGCGGCGAGGTCGAGCAGCCGCCGGCCGACGGTCCGCCCGTGCTCTCGACCCCAGCGCTCGATGAGGCGCTGCTCGGAGTTACACAACGCCGCGAGCGGCGCGCTGTCGAAGGTCACGTTCATGCGGGCCGACCAAAGTCTTTACCTCACAGGTGTACGATCTCGATACACTGGGCACGTTCATGGTACCGACTCCGACCCGGGGCCGGGCTGATGGCACGCCGAAGGAGTCGAGATGGAACTGTTCACCCACGGCCCGGGGAAGGAGCATCCGGACCGGATCGAGATCGAGGAGACCGCCCTTGTCCGGACCGTGCTGGTCGAGGGCGACGGCTACGTCTGGCTGGAGGAGGTGGACGAGGAACTCGACCTCGACATCACCCTGCAGGCCGCTGGTGTCCGTCACCACCACCATGTTCACCACGGTCCGTGCCACCGCGTCGAGGTGGTCGTCCGGTGGAACGGCAACCACGAGCACGTGTACGCGCCGTCGGCCACGATCGGCAAGGTCGAGAAGTGGGCCTTCGGCCCGAAGGTGGCCAACTTCTCGCCCGAGCAGGCGGCGAAGCACGTGCTGGCCGAGCCCGGCGCCGACCATTTCCTGGAGGTCGGCGTCCACGTCGGCTCGCTGGTGAAGCCCGGCTCCTGCACGGTCACCCTCGACCTCCTGCCCCGCTCCCGCTTCGAGGGCTGATCCCGTGGTGACGGCACCGGACGAGCGTGCCCTGCGCGCCCACCTGCGCGGTGGACGCTTCGTCGCCGGTGTAGCCGGCTGGGAGTGGCAGCTGCTCTCCATCTCGTGGCCGTTCGCGGTCATCGCCATCTCAGCGGCGGAGCGCGACAACGGCCCCAAGGAGTTCGCCGTGCGCTTCGAGCTGACCGGCTACCCGCACACCGCGCCGACCGGCGGGCTGTGGGACGTCGACGCCGACGCGTGTCTTCCGCCAGATCGGCGGCCCAAGGGCGAGCGTGTCGGCATGCTCTTCCGCACCGACGGCTGGGCCGGCGGCGCCAGCGCCATGTACGCGCCGTGGGACCGCATCGGCCTCCAGGCCCATCCCGACTGGGCCGAGAAGTACCCGATGGAAGCTTGGAACCCGACCCGCGACCTGAGCTTCATACTCAGCCAGCTCCACGAGCGGTTCAACGCCGATGACTATCTGGGCGTTTAGGGGTCGCCGCGCTCTGCTGCGTGTCGGCCGGACGCCGTGGCGGGAGCTGGTCACCGAGCTGGGCCGCCGCGGACGCGGCGAGAAGGAGGCCGGCGCCTTCCTGCTCGGTCCCCGTGGTGGTGACGGGCGGACGGTCACCCGCGTCGTCTACCTCGACGACCTCGACCCGGACTGCCTCACCGGCGGCATCTCCTTCGACGGCCTCGCCTACTCCAAGCTCTGGGACATCTGCGACGCCGAGCAGCTGGTGGTCATCGGCGACATCCACACTCACCCTGGTATCGGCGTGCACCAGAGCAGCATCGACGCCGAGAACCCGATGCTGGCGTCGGACGGGCACGTCGCCCTCATCGTCCCGGACCTCGCCATGCGGCCGATCGCGGCCCACGAGGTTGGGGTCCACCGGTACGACGGCAACGGTTGGACCACCTGGACCGGCGCCGCGGCTGCCCGGCGGCTGTTCATCCGGCGGCGGCTGTGAGCTGGGGGACGCCGGACGAGATCGACCGCACGGCCAAGATCCTGATCGACGCCAACAGGGCCACCGACCCGGCCGATGCGCGCCGGGTGCTGGAGGGCCTGATCCTGCAGGTTGCCGTGGGCCCGGAGATCGCCACCGACCCGGCCGCACAAGCGGCGCTGGCCACCGTCGTCAACGCCGGCCGGCGCGCCTTCAAGGGCGGCGTCCACGTCACCCTGACGGTCGACCCGATCCTGACGACCGGCTGGGTCGAGGGCCGCAACGCGTCCGCCGTGGTGACGGACTACGGCGGCACCATCGTCGACACCCTCAGCGACACGCACCCGACGCTGGTGATCGGCACGCCCACTATCGACGCGGTCGGCGCCCCGCTGCTGCACCTCACGTGGAACGGGTGGTCGCCCGGGCTCGTGCAGCATGGTGACGACCGCATCGGCGCCAGCGGCATCGCGCCGGCCGGCGTGCTCGCTGCCGGTCTCGGCATTTCCGAGTGCTTCCAGCAGGAGTTGGGCGCGGTCGTCCCCGGCCGGCGGGACATCGGTCTTTCGCTCTGGCGCCCGGACCTGGACTGGCGCTCCGCTGATGCCGCCGGCCCGGCACTGGAGTACCTGCCGGCCGCCGTCTGGCTCCTGGGTCTGGGACACCTCGGCCAGGCCTACGCCTGGACCCTCGGCACGCTCCCGTACGCCGTGCCCGCGGAGTGCCACATCGCGCTGATGGACTTCGACCTCGTGGTGGCGGGCAACACCGCCACCCAGCTCCTCGTCACCGACAGCGATCTGGGGCGGCGCAAGACGCGGGTCGTGGCGGATGTGCTGGAGGGTCTTGGGATCCGGACTCGAGTGGTCGAGCGCGCCTTCGACGAGCACCTCCACCCGGTTCCCCACGCCGACTCGCGGCGCGATGAGCCGCTAGTCGCGCTGGCCGGCTTCGATGACCCAGGTCCCCGCCGGCTTCTGGGCGGAGCGGGCTTCGAGCGCATCGTCGACGCCGGCGTCGGCGCCGGTCCCGTCGAGTACCTCGACATGGTCCTGCACACGTTCCCCGGACCGGACGATCCGAGTGCTGCCTTCCCCGACGGCCCGCCGCGGCAACACGCGCTGGGCGATGCCTACGAGGCCGAGATCGCCCGGCAGACGGCTGGCGGCGCCAACGAGGCGGCCGCTCGGTGCGGCATGCTCGACCTCGCCGGTGTCACGGTGGGCGCAGCGTTCGTCGGAACCATCGCCAGCACCCTCGCCGTCGGTGATGTCCTACGGGTGCTGCACGAGGGCGCGGAGTATTCCGTCATCGCGCTCGACCTGCGCAACCCCGGCGCTCCGAAGGCGGTGCTCAACACCGCCGCCGGCGATTACATCCCGACGGCCACCGCGGCGCGTCCGCCGGCGTGAGCTGGGTGGACACGTCACTTCGAGCGAGCCGGAGTACCCTCTGACTGCGGGGGCCGTCCCCCAGATTTCCCCCACGAACTACCTTGGGGGACGCACTCCCCCCAGGTTTCCCCCACGCCCAGCGACACTCCTGGGCACGTTTGACAACAACGAGAGGAGGAAGGTGGAGCGGCAGCGCCGCAGGTCAGCCGGGGTCTTCTAGGAGAACCCGCTGGTCAAGGGTTTGCGCGCTCGGAGGGATTCGAACCCCCAACCTTCTGATCCGTAGTCAGATGCTCTGATCCGTTGAGCTACGAGCGCGGGTTGGCCCGACGAGTGTAGTGGTCCACTCCGGGCGCCGGACCAGCCGGCCGTGCGACGATTGGGCCATGAAGCCCGCGGGCATCCACCACGTCGCCATCTGTGTGCGGAACTTGGACGAGAGCATCCGGTTCTACACGGACGCCCTCGGGTTCACGGTGGCGCCCCGGCCGGACAGCCTCGGCATGGACGGCGCCTGGCTCGATGCCGCGGGCCAGCAGGTTCACCTGATGGTGAGCGAATCGCCGGACCTGCCGAGGGGCAACCACTTCGCCGTCCGGGTCGACGACCTGCACGCCGCGGTCGAGGACCTCAAGGCCCGGGGCATCGAGCCGTTCGTGCTCGACCCGCCGATCCCGGGCGCCGGCCGCCAGGCCTTTCTCAACGACCCGACGGGCAACAGCATCGAGCTCAACCAGCCCGACACCTGAGCGAACATATTGGCGGAGAGGGAGGGATTTGAACCCTCGGAGAGACTCAACGCCCCTCAACGCATTAGCAGTGCGTCACCTTCGGCCACTCGGTCACCTCTCCAGGCGCCGGTCAGTGTAGGTCGCAGCGGAGGGAGTGGGATTTGAACCCACGAGGCTTTCGCCCGTCCGCTTTCAAGGCGGATCCGTTCGGCCGCTCCGGCATCCCTCCAAACACGACGCTACCGGTCGATGTCACCGCGGATGCGCGAGATCCACTCGTCGGCCGCTCGCCACGACGCCTCCGCGTCACGGCGTCGGGCAGGGCCGTGGTCGCCGGCCGCGGGATAGGACCCGAGGAACTTCACGTCGGCCAGCGACGCGTGCAGGTCGCGCAGGCAGTCGGCGACGACCTCGTCGTCGACGTGACCCTCGAAGTCGATGATGAAGCAGTAGTGGCCGAGGCCGCGCTTCGTCGGCCGCGACGCGAGCTTGGTCAGGTTGAGGTTGCGGGCCGAGAACTGGCCGAGGATGGCGTGCAGGCTGCCGGGCCGGTCGACGTGCTGGAAGCACACGATGCTCGTCTTGTCGTGGCCGGTGGGCGCGGGAATCCCGTCACGCCCGACGATCACGAACCGGGTCTCGTTGTCGGGATGATCCTCGATGTCCTCGGCCAGGACGTCGAGGCCGTAGAGCTTCGCCGCCAGCGCCGGGCCGAGCGCCGCGGTGCCGGCCTCGACCGCGCCCTCGCCCACCAGCTTCGCCGCCTCGGCGGTCGAGTTGGCCGCGACGACCGGCGCGTGGGGCAGCTCGCGGCTCAGCCAGCCCTTGCACTGCGCGGCCGCGTCCGGGAAGGACAGCACGCGGCGCACGTCGGCAATCGATGTGCCCGGCGGCCCGAGCAGGTTCTGGCTGACTCGCCACACGACCTCGCGCTGGATCAACAGATCGTGGTCGAAGATCAGCGCGTCGAGCACCATCCGCACGGTGCCCTCGATCGAGTTCTCGAGACCGACGAAACCGAGGTCGACGTCGCCCGCGGTCGTCGTCGCCAGCACCTCCGGGAACGACGCCAACGGCACCAGCTCGGCCTCGTCGAGGTCGCGCTGGGAGAGCAGCGCCTCCTCGCTGAAGGTGCCCGGCGGCCCGAGGAACGCAATCCGCGTCACGAGCGAGCAGGATACTGACGCCATGGACGAGGCCACGCTGCGTTTGTTGCTCGACGACGTGCGCAGCGGCACGCTCGCGCCGGACGAGGCGGTCTCCCGGCTGCGGCGGCTCCCGTTCGCCGACCTCGGCTTCGCCCGCGTCGACCACCACCGCCAGCTCCGCCAGGGGATGCCCGAGGCGGTGTTCGGGCCAGGCAAGACGCCCGAGCAGTGCGCCGCCATCGTGGCTGAGCTGCTGGCCGAGGACACCGGGCCGGTGCTGCTGACTCGCGCCAATGACGAGCAGGCCTGGACCGCGCTGCGCATCAACCCAGGTGGGGCGCAGCGGGGCCGCACCCTCGTCTGGCGACCGGCCGACGCCCGGCCGGGCGACATTCTCGTGCTGACCGCGGGCACCGCCGACCTGCCGGTGGCCGACGAGTGCCTTGCCACCCTCGAGGCCTACGGCTTCCGACCCACCCTCGTCGCCGACGCCGGTGTCGCCGGGATCCACCGGCTGCTCGCCACCGCCGACGACCTCGGACGGGCCGACGTGGTCGTGGTCATCGCGGGGATGGAAGGCGCGCTGGCCAGCCTCGTCGGCGGCCTGGTCGCGTGCCCGGTGGTCGCGGTGCCGACGAGCGTCGGCTACGGCGCGGCGCTCGAGGGCGTCACGGCGTTGCTCGCGATGCTGGCCAGTTGCGCCGCCGGCATCACCGTCGTCGGAATCGACAACGGCTACGGCGCCGCCAGCGCGGTCGCCCGGATCTTCGCGTGAGCCGATGACGACCCTCGCGTGGTTCCACTGCTTCTCGGGCATCGCCGGTGACATGGCGCTGGCCTCGCTGATCGACGCCGGCGCCGACATCGCCGAAGTTCGCGCCCTGCTCGAGCGGCTTCCGGTGAGCGGCTGGGCGATCCACGCCGAGCCGGTGCTGCGCGCCGGCGTGGCCGCGACCTACTTGCAGGTCAAGGCCGACGACACCGAGGTCGTCCGCACCTACGCCCACATCACCGGCCTCATCGACGAGGCCCGCCTCCCCGAGCGAGTACATCGCCGGGCGCAAGCCACGTTCGGGGCGCTGGCCCAGGTCGAGGGGCGACTGCACCGGCGACCGCCCGAGCACGTCCACTTCCACGAGGTCGGTGGGCTCGACGCCATCGTCGACATCGTCGGCACCTGCGCCGCGCTCGAAGTGCTCGACATCGACGAGATCCGGTCCAGCCCGGTGGCCACCGGGGCCGGCATGGTGCGGACCAGCCACGGGATGCTGCCCAACCCCGCACCCGCGGTCGTCGAGCTGCTGCGCCGGGCGCCGACGTACGGTCGCGACGTCAACGTCGAGCTCACCACACCGACCGGCGCGGCGCTCCTCGCTGCGATGGCCACGACGTTCGGGCCGCTCCCGGCCATGACGATCGAGGCCACCGGGTTCGGCGCCGGGAGCCGGGACCTCGACGGCATGCCCAACGCCACCCAGGTCGTGATCGGCACCGCGGCCGCGACGGCCGTCGAGCAACAGCCGGGCCACCCGGTGCGCCTGCTCGAGGTGAACGTCGACGACGCGACCGGCGAGACGCTCGCCCATGCCATCGCGGCACTGCTCGACGCCGGGGCTCACGACGCGTGGATCACGCCGGTCGTCATGAAGAAGGGTCGGCCGGGCCATGTCGTCAGCGCGCTGGCCGATCCGGCGCTGGCCGAGCAGGTCGCGCGCGTGCTCATGGCCGAGACGGGATCGCTCGGGGTCCGCGGCCAGAGCCTCGAGCGGTGGCCGGCGACCCGGTCGGGTGACGAGGTCGAGGTCGAGGGGCTCCCGGTCCGGGTCAAGATCAGCGCCGGGCGCACCAAGGTCGAGCACGACGACGCCGCCCGCGCCGCCCGCCGCACCGGCCTCCCGCTGCGCGAGGTGGTCGCCCGGGCCGAAGCGGCGTGGCGCCGGCGGACCGAGCAGGACGAACCCGAACCGCCCGACGCCGGCTGACCCGCCGTTTTCTCCGCAGTTGGTGTCGCCCTGCGACACCAACGATGTTCGGAACCCGATTCGGCCGAGGGCCGAGGGCCGAGGGGGCTACGCCAGGCTGCGGATGATGGCGAAGCCGGGCGCGTAGAAGGGGGACGAGGCCGGCGGGGCGGCGCCGAAGGAGTGGATGCCGCCCCACGCGTCCACCGACCACCCACTCACGCCGTCGGGCCGCAGCACCGCACCGCGCCACAGGTCCATGCCGGGCGCGTACGCCGACGACGACTCTCGCGGCGCGCCGCCGAACTCGTGCACGCCACCCCACCCGTCGAGCACGTAGCCCGCGGTGGTGCCCGGCTTGGCGACGATGGCGCGGCCGATGTCGAAGCCCGGGAACAGCACCCGCCAGCTGGAGGTCACGCCGTTGTACGCGCCGAAGCCGAAGATCGCGCCCTCGCCCCAGAGGATGAGGCCGTCGGCCTTGCCGTTGGTGCAGCCGTTCATCACGATGTCGCGGGCGACATCGTGGCCCGGGGAGTAGCCGGCGGCCTGGATCAGCGGTGTCTTGCCGAACGGGTGGAGGCCGCCCCACCCGTCGAGCACGTAGCCCGACCCACCGGTGGCGTCGCACGGGTCGAGCGCGATGGCGCGGGCGATGTCCCATCCCGGGAAGTACGCCGACGCGGTGACCCTCGGCGCGCCGCCGAACTCGTGCACGCCGCCCCACCCGTCGAGCACGTAGCCCGACTTTCCGTCGGCCCGCACCGTGATGTCGCGCGCGATGTCCCAGCCCGGCCAGTAGGCCGACGTCCGCACCGGCGGGACCGAGCCGGAGTTGTGGACGCCTCCCCATCCGTCGAGCAGGTAGCCGTTGTAGGGCGGCGCCGGCGGTGGCGACGACGAGTTCGGCGCGTTGAACGAGAGCACCTTGTCGTTCCCTGCGACGTAGAGCCGACCGTCGGCCGCCGCCGGTGTCGTGAAGTGCGCGACCGGCGGGAGCGCGAACTTGCTGATCTGGCCCCCGGTGGCGGGATCGAGCCCGTAGAGGTTGTTGTCGCGACCGACCGACCACAGCACACCGCCGGCGACGATGGGCGGCCCGGCGAAGGTGGTGAGGGTCTGCCACGCGGCGCTGAACGTCCCGGCCGTCGTGTCCACCGTGATCGCGCGCAGGCCGTTGCTGCACGGGACGAACAGGCGCGGCGGTTGGTACGCGAACCCGCCGTAGGCGCCGCCGCCGTTGCACACCTGCGCCGCGAACCGCTGGCCGCCGATGCCGCCGAGGTGGGTGGCATCGAGCAGGTAACCCATACCGGTCTTGCCGGCGACGAACGCCAGGTTGTTCAGGAGCAGCGCCGGGCCGGTGGAGCCCAAGTCGAGATCGTTGGCGCTGTCCTGGGCCCACGTCGACGTCGCGAAGTAGTCGAGCTCGGCCAGACCCGGCGACAGCTTGATGATGCTGTTGCCCTTGTCGAATGTCGCCGTCTGCGCGCCATTGCCGGTCGACACGTAGACGTTGCCGGCGGCGTCGACCGCCGGGCCGGACGGCGCCCAGATGCCGCCCTCGCGCGTGGTGGGCACCTGCCACACCGACAGCGGCCCCGAGCCGTCCGTCGCCGAGGACACCACCTTGCCGATGTACTGGCCGCAGTCGCCGGCCAACCCGCCGTACGTGAAGTAGACGCGACCGTTGGCCAACGCCAGCGCGGCGCGCTGCTGGTGCGGCGTCGGATCCATGCCGTTGACGTCGGCCGAGCGCCGCCACTTCACCGCGCCGTCCACCGTGCTCAGCGCGACGAGCTCGTGGGTGATGCCGGCGATGGTGTTGAGCTCGGCGACCGCGTAGATCGTTCCGGTCGCGGTGTCGATCACCGGCGTGCCCGTGATGCCGAGCGGATTGATGTCGCCGCACGGCAGGCTCGAGAGGGGCACCGGGAAGCCGAGGTTGGTCCGCCACTTCACTGCGCCGCTCGCGGCGTCGAGCCCGTAGATCGAGTCGTTCTCGGTGGCGACGAAGACGGTGCCGTTGAACACAAGCGGCTCGGCGTAGACCGCGCCGTCCACCGTCACGTTGAAGCCGGGCGCCAGGCCCGAGAACGATGGCTCGGAGGTGTCGAGGCCCGTTCTCGCGTTGTCGAGGTGGTAGGTCGTCCACTGACCGGGCGTGCCGGCCACCGCCGGACCGGCGGTCGGAGCGAGGGTCGTCGCGGCGAGGACGGCAGCGGCGAGAGGCGCGAGGCGCGCGCGGTGGCGGGTCACCCGTCCATCATCGCAGCGTTCCACTCCCGGATGACCGGCCGCTCCCACTCCCACCCGAGCACGCTCAGCCTCGCCGGATCGAACGCGAGGACCGCGCCGGCCTCGGCGGCGAAGTCGACCCACCGCGCGCCGAGGACGCGCAGGCAATGCCCGTGACCGAACACGAGCACGTCACCGTCGACGGCGCGCGCTCGCGCGATCACCCGGTCGACCCGCGCCGCCACGTCGGCCACCGTCTCCCCACCGGGCACGCCGTCGCGCCACACCGTCCATCCCGGCCGCTCCCCTCGGATGTCGGTGGTCGTGCGACCCTCGTACTCGCCGTAGTCCCACTCGACCAGGTCGGGCTCGACGACGGCCCCGTCTTCGAACCCCGCGAGCGCACACGTCTCCCGGGCCCGCGACAGTGGGCTCGTCAGCACCAGCGCGAATCGCCGGTGCGCCAACCGCGGCCGCAGCGCGATCGCCGCGGTCCGGCCGTCGTCGGTGAGCGGGATGTCGGTGCGGCCGGTGTGGCGGCCACTCACGGTCCACTCGGTCGCGCCGTGGCGCACGACGACGACCTCACCCACGAAGGTCGCGATACCGCCGGATCAACGCATTGGTCGACGAGTCGTGGTCGAGGGCGACGTCACCGGTCGCCTCGAGCTCCGGGATGATCCGATTGGCCAGCACCTTGCCGAGCTCGACGCCCCACTGGTCGAACGAGTTGATCCCCCAGATCGTCCCCTGGGTGAAGACCTTGTGCTCGTAGAGCGCGACGAGCTGGCCGAGCACTGACGGCGTCAGCGAACGGGCGAGGATCGTGTTGCTCGGCCGGTTGCCGGGAAACGTCCGGTGCGGCACCAGCTCCGGCGCGACGCCCTCGGCGGCGACCTCATCGGCGGTCTTGCCGAACGCCAGCGCCTCGGTCTGCGCGAAGAGGTTCGCCATCAGCAGGTCGTGATGACGGCCGACATCGTGGAAGGGCGCGGCGAAGCCGATGAAGTCGCACGGGATGAGCTTCGTGCCCTGGTGGATCAGCTGGTAGAACGCGTGCTGGCCGTTGGTGCCCGGCTGACCCCAGACGATCGGCCCGGTCTGCACCGGCACCGGTCGGCCGTCGAGATCGACCGACTTGCCGTTGCTCTCCATGTCGAGCTGCTGGAGGTAGGCGGGGAACTTGGCGAGGTACTGCGCGTACGGCAGGACCGCCACCGTCTCGGCACCGAAGAAGTCGTCGTACCAGAGCCCGATCAGCCCGAGCAGGACCGGCAGGTTCCGCTCGAGCGGCGCGGTCCGGAAGTGCTCGTCCATGAGGCGGAACCCGGCGAGCATCTCCCGGAAGCGAGTGGGCCCGATGGCCACCATCAGCGACAGGCCGATGGCCGAGTCCATGGAGTACCGCCCACCCACCCAGTCCCAGAACTCGAACATGTTGGCGGTGTCGATGCCGAACTCGGCGACCTTCCCGGCGTTGGTCGACACCGCCACGAAATGCCGCGCGACCGCGGCGTCGTCGCCGAGCGCGTCCAGCAGCCAACCGCGGGCGGTCTCGGCGTTGGTGATCGTCTCCAGGGTCGTGAACGTCTTCGAGCACACGATGAACAGCGTCTCGGCCGGGTCGAGGTCGCGCGTGGCCTCCCAGATGTCGGTGCCGTCCACGTTGGAGACGAAGCGGAACGTCATCGAGCGTTCGCTGAAGTCGCGCAGCGCCTCGTAGGCCATCGCCGGACCGAGATCGGAGCCGCCGATGCCGATGTTGACGACGTTGGTGATGCGCCGCCCGGTGTGGCCGGTCCACGCGCCACTGCGCACCCGCGCCGAGAAGTCGGCCATCTTGCGCAACACCGCGTGCACTGCCGGGACGACATCCTCGCCGTCGACAACGATCGACTCGGTCTCCGGCGCGCGCAGCGCGACATGCAGCACCGGCCGGTCCTCGGTGACGTTGATGCGCTCGCCACGGAACATCGCCTCGGTCCGCTGTCTGAGGCCGGCTCGCTCGGCCAGCGCCACCAGCAGGCGCAGCGTCTCGTCGGTGACGCGGTTCTTCGACCAGTCGAGCAGCAGGTCGCCCGCCGCCACCGAGAGGCGCGACCCACGATCCGGGTCGGACGCGAACAGGTCGCGCAGGTGGGTGTCGGCGATGTCGCGCTGATGGGCCGCGAGCGCCTGCCACTCGGGCCACGCCGTGGGACTCGTCATGCGCGGCGGCTCACGCAGCTCACTCGGCGGCGGGCTTCTCCAGATGCCCGCCGAACTGCTTGCGCATCGCCGACTCGAGCTTGTTGGCGAACTGCGCGTTGCCCTGCGACGCGAAGCGGGAGAACAGCGCCGCGGTCAGCACCTCGGCGGGCACGCCGATCTCGACCGCGGCATGGACCGTCCATCGCCCCTCCCCCGAGTCGGACACCCGGCCGCTGTACTCGGCGAGGTCCGGTGACGCCGCCAGCGCGGCTGCGGTGAGATCGAGCAACCACGAACCGATGACGCTCCCCCGCCGCCACACCTCGGCGACCGCCGGGACGTCGATGTCGTAGTGGTAGTACTCCGGGTGCTGGAGCGGCGCCGTCTCGGCGTCCTTCGGATGCTCACGGAGCCCGATGTCGGCGTCGTGCAGGATGGCGAGACCTTCGGCGTACGCCGCCATGATCCCGTACTCGATCCCGTTGTGCACCATCTTCACGAAGTGGCCGGCGCCGACCGGGCCGCAGTGCAGATAGCCCTGCTCGGCCGGCACCACGTCGCCGGTGCGGCCCGGCGTGCGCGGCGCGGTCTCCGCGCCGGGCGCCAGCGTCGCGAAGATCGGATCGAGGTGCGCCACCGCGTCGCCGTCGCCACCGATCATCATGCAGTACCCGCGCTCCAGCCCGAACACCCCACCGGAGACCCCGACGTCGAGGTAGCGGATGCCCATCGGCTCGAGCTCCTTGGCCCGCTCGAGGTCGTCGCGGTAGTACGAGTTGCCGCCGTCGATCACGATGTCGCCCGGCTCCATCAACGGCGCGACCGCCATGATGGTCTCCCCGGCGTACGCCGCCGGCACCATCACCCACGCGGCGCGCGGCTTGGTGAGCTTGCCGACGAAATCCGCGACCGAACTCGACCCGACCGCGCCCTCGGCCTCCAGCTGGCGCACCGCGTCGGCGTCGACGTCGTACACCACGCACTCGTGACCGTTTCGCATCAGCCGCCGGACGATGTTCGCGCCCATCCGGCCGAGACCGATCATCCCGAGCTGTGCCACGCCAGCTGACGCTACCCCGACGCGGCGGCGGTCACTCCCTTCACGTGGCGGGGTCCTTCGCGTCGAACGACAACGACCGGTGGACGGTGGGACGGCTGTTTCCGGCAGACTGCGCCGGTGGTCGACGACTACGAGTCGAACGACGCCGTCGGGTTGGCCGCGCTCGTCGCCGCCGGTGAGACGACGCCGGCCGAGCTGCTCGACGAGGCAGTCGCGCGAATGGAGCGGTGGAACCCGGCGCTGAACGCGGTGGTGCTCACCCGCATCGAGGAGGCCCGTGCCGAGATCGCCGCTCGACCCGCGGCCGCCGGCGGCGGCGCGTTGCGCGGCGTCCCGTTCCTGCTCAAGGACCTCCACGCGCACGCCGCCGGGTCGGTCCTCACCGACGGCTGGCAGGCCCAGCGCGACCGGCGCTCGGACCGCGACTCGACCATCGTCGCCCGGTACCGCGACGCCGGGCTGGTGATCTTCGGGCGGACGACGTCACCCGAGTTCGGACTGCTCCCGCACACCGTGTCCGACCTCTGGGGCCAGACCCGCAACCCGTGGGATCCCGATCGCTCGCCGGGCGGCTCGTCGGGAGGAGCGGCGGCCGCGGTCGCGGCCGGCATCGTGCCGGTCGCGCACGCCAGCGACGGTGGCGGTTCGATCCGGATCCCGGCATCGTGCTGTGGCCTGTTCGGCCTCAAGCCGACGCGCGGCCGCACGCCGAGCGGTCCGCACCGCGGCGAGGGGTGGGCCGGCATGTCGGTGCAACACGTCGTGTCGCGCACCGTGCGCGACTCCGCCGCGTTCCTCGACGTCACCGCCGGCCCCGATCAAGGAGCGCCGTACTGGGCGCCGCCACCGGCGCAGCCGTTCGCGGCGGAGGTGGGCGCGCCGCCAGGCCGGATCCGCGTCGGCCTGATCACCGAACGATGGGACGGCGGTCCGCTCGACCCCGTCTGCCGCGAGGCTGTCGAGGACGCGGCCCGGCTGTGCGAATCGCTGGGCCACCACGTCGAACCGGCGAGCCTCGACGGCGTCGACACCAGTGCCGCCGCCGCCGGGCAATGGACGATCGTGCCCGTCAACGTCGCCAACGCGGTGCAGGAAGCCGGCCGCGCGCTCGGGCGGGAGCTCGGGCCCGACGACATGGGCGCGATGACCGCGCTGCAGATGCAACTGGCGGCGCGCGTGTCGGGGGTCGACTACCTGCGAGCCGTCCACGCGATCCATGCCGCGGGGCGGCAGCTGGCGGCGCGGTTCGAGCAGTGGGACGTCCTGCTCCTGCCGACGATGGCAACCCGCCCGCTGCCCGTCGACCGGTTCTGGCCGGTCGACCTGGCCCGGCCCGGCCTGGTCGACGACCTCGTCGCCTGCGCGGCGTTCACCGCGCTCTTCAACGCCACCGGCAACCCGGCGATGTCGGTGCCGTTGCATCGCACGCCGGAAGGGCTTCCGATCGGGGTGCAGTTCGTCGGCCGGCTCGCCGACGAAGCCACGCTGTTCCGGCTGGCCGCACAGTTGGAGGCGGCTCGCCCGTGGGCCGACCGCCGGCCGCGCCCGCCGTGATCGTCTGACGATCGGCAGGAGAGTCGTGCCCACGCGACGAAGTCGCATGCCGACGTCCACGTGCGACGGCTGGGGGAACAATGGAGATTCGAGGGTTTCGGCGTCGCGCCGGCGTGGTCGCCGTCCTGGTGACCGGGCTGACCGCGGCAGTCGCCTTGCCGACTCGGGCCGCCGCGCCGACGAGGACCGCGGTGCCCAGCCCGGTCGTCACCGGCCCCATCACCGGCGGCCTGAAGGGCCATCCGTTCAACGCCGCGCCCTTCGACATGGGCGACATCGGGTACGTCGAGCAGGAGTTCTTCTTCGAGGGACGCGCCACGGCCTACGACATCAGCCCGGTCGGCCTGGCCTCCATGGGAGATGGCGCCCCGCTTCCGCCGTCGCCGTACCGCACGCGCATGATCGTCCGCCGGCCCGCCAACCCGGCGCGCTTCAACGGCACCGTCGTCCTGGAGTGGCTCAACGTCACGTCCGGCTACGACTTCGAGGCCACGTGGGTCGAGAACCGTCGTGAGCTCCTTCGCGACGGCTACGCGTACGTCGCCGTCACCGCGCAGGTGGCGGGCGCCAGCGCGCTGAAAGCGTACGACCCGGTGCGCTACGCCGGGCTCGTGCACCCGGGTGACCAGTACTCCTACGACATGTTCTCGCAGGCCGCGCAGGCCCTGCGGCGGCCGATCGGTGCCAATCCGATGGGCCGGCTCCGGACACAACGGGTGCTCGCGATGGGCGAATCGCAGTCGGGCATCACGCTGACCAATTACATCAACGCCGTCTACCCGAAGGTCCAGCCGGTGATCGACGGCTTCGCGCCCGACACCTCGTCGGGCGCGATGCCGAACGTCAAGGTCCCCGTGCTCAGGATCGTGACCGAGTTCGAAGGCGTCGCGTCGAAGCAGCCCGACTCCGCCTTCTACCGGCAATGGGACGTGGCCGGCGCGTCCCACGCCGACAAGCAGGGCGGCGACTACGTCCTGCAGACGCAGAACCGCGACTTCGGGATGCCGCCCGGCACGAACTGGCCCTTGGCGCCGAATGACACACCGGGGCCGACGGGCACGTGCCTCATCGGCCGCTTCCCGCGGTACCTCGCCAACGACGCCGCGCTCGTCGCGCTCGACCGATGGGTGCGGCACGGTGTGCCGCCGCCGATCGCGCCGCGGATGAAGGCCAACGCCGACGGATCGGTCCGGCGCGACGCCAACGGCAACGCCCTCGGCGGGCTGCGCCTGCCGGCCATCGACGTCCCCACGGCGTCGTACCACGGCGAGCAGTCGAACGAGTGCGCGTTCACGCTCGGCCGAACGGACCCGTTCAGCGCGGCCAAGCTGCGCGCGATGTACGGAACGCACGATCGCTACGTGGCGCTGGTCGGCACGGCCGTCGACGCCGCGGTACGCGCCGGGTTCCTGCTTCCGGCCGACGCCGCGGCCGTCCGCGCCGACGCCGTCAGCTCGGCGGTCGCCCGCTGACGCGGCGTCCGATGTCGCCCAGCGCGGATCGCAGCCCGGTGAGACTCTTGTAGGCCGCCATGTCGGCTGGAAGCTCCGTCACCGCCCGAGCCAGCCGGTCGCGATCGTCATCACCGAGGTCGGTCAGCTTCCGCTGTCGCGTGCGAATGCCGAACACCACCGCGCCCGACTGCGGCAACCGCCGGAGGGTCTGCCGCTCGACGCGCACCCACGCCAGCTCCCCGATGTGGCCGGCGTCGGTGTCGACGTGCTCGATCAGCGACGGCGCATACTCCGGTTGGTGGAGCGTCGGGTCCAGCAGGATCGACCAGTTCCGGCGCTCGAGCACCGTGTCGGGCCGCAGCTTGGTGAGGACCTGCGTCACCCGGTCACCCAGCTCGTCGCGGTACCGCGGCACGGGATCGTGAATGTCGGTGACGGCGCGACCGAGCTTGTCGGACAGCCGCCAGCGATTGGGGAAGCACACCGCGCCGGCCAGCAGCACCAACGTCTCACCGTCGAGCACGCAGAGGTCGTCGGCCACGAGATGGGCCGCGGCGTCGAGCGGATCGGTCGTGGTAGCTGACTCGAGTCGCCATCCGGTCGGCACAACTTCCACCGCGCCGCCTTCGGACCGCGCCCAGATCGCCGGTGCACCCGGCAACGACGCCACGAGCACGTCCAGCAACTCGGCGCACGCGGATCGGGACGCGTCCGTCGCCAGCGACTGGACGACGTCGTCACGATGGGCGTCGAGCACCCGCTCGCGCTCGACGAGGTCGGCTTCGTAGTTGTCGTCGGCGTCGATCCAACTCGTCGCGGCGATTCGCCGCAGCCCGACCGTCAGCCGGAACGGCGATGCGATCGGCGGCAGGAACGACGAGGCCACCCCGCCATCCTGCCGCGCCGCGCTCCTGAGGAGCCTCGGCACCATCGAGGTGAGCCGGAGCGGTTGACGGGATCAGCCAGTGCCGGTGCCCGGAGCGCCGCTCGCGATCGTGTGGAGACGGTGGGCTTGCCCGTCGCGGACCACCAACAGCGATACGGGTGAATGCCGGACGAGCTTCTGCACCACGGAGCCGAGGACCAGGCCGCCGACGACGCCGTGGCTTCGACCGCCGACCACGATGGCGGTCGCACCGTTGTTGCGGGCGGCGGCGATCAACTCGGTAGCCGGGTCACCGAGGGCAACATCGAACCGCCACCGCACGCTCCGTCCCGCGAAGACGGCCGTGGCGCGCTCCCGCGTCGTTTTCTCCACGGCGTCGAGCGTGTCCTTCATCGCCGGCTGGGCGCCCGGCTCCATCACCGCCGCCGACACCATCCAACTCTCATGGCGGACGTGAACCACGACGAGCGCGGCTCCGGACTCCTCGCCCAGCTCGGCCGCGGCCGCGAGTGCCGCCAAGCTGTCGTCGGTCCCGTCGACTCCCACCACAATCGTGCTGGCCATGGATCGACCTCCGATCGATTTCTTGTATCATACAGCGAACTAATTGTAAGGTACAACGGATGACGGCATCCGCCAACCTCGGCAGCCCCGTTGACATTCGACCGACCGTTGACCCGGCGGACGCGCTCGACGTGGTCGAGACGGAAATGGCCCTACTGCAACGAGGCCTCGAGCGCCTCGCCCGTCGGTCGGCGATCCACCGGCACCTCGACCGGGCCAGCTACCTCGCCGCCCGCACACTCGAAGCGACCGGGCCCATCAGCCTCAAGGACCTCGCCGCCAGGCTCGGGGTGGACGCCAGCACCATGACCCGCCAAATCGCCACGATGGAAAAGACCGGGCTGCTCCACCGCTATGCCGATGCTGACGACGGCCGCGTCAGCCTCATCGAGCTCTCGCCTGCCGGTCGGCGCAAGATGCGCACGGTGCAACGGGCCCGGCGCGAACGAATCCACGACCTCTTCGACGGCTGGACGAGACGCGAGCAGCTCGAATTCGGGCAACTCCTCGGCAGGTTCAACGATGCCGTCAGCGCCACCGAACACCGCATCTCTCACTAGAGCTGGCAGGCCGAGCTCTCATCGTCGCCAATCAACGTCGTTTGTCAATCCAAAGAAGTGAGGAATCTCATGCGTTACCGGCTCTTGGGTAGGACGGGAGTGCGGATCTCGGAGGTGGCGCTGGGCACGATGACCTTCGGTGACGACTGGGGATGGGGGGCGTCCCCAGAGGTCAGCGCGAAGATGCTGGACCTGTTCGCTGACGCAGGCGGCAATGTCATCGACACCGCCGACGTCTACACCAACGGGACATCGGAAACCATCCTCGGCGAGCTGCTCAAGGGGCGGCGCGACCGGTTCGTGCTCGCCACCAAGTTCACCAACCAAACCGACCCGGGTGATCCGAACAGCGCCGGCAACCACCGCAAGAAGATCGTCAGCTCGATCGAGGCGAGCCTGCGTCGACTGCAGACCGACCACATCGACCTGTACTGGGTGCACGCCCGCGACGTCCTCACTGGGGTCGAAGAGCTGATGCGGGCCTTGGACGACCAGGTCCGCCTGGGCAAGATCCTCTACCCCGCGGTCTCGGACTGGGCGGCATGGGAGATCGCGGAAGCCAACACCGCCGCTCGGTTGCATGATTGGTCACCGTTCACCGCGGTCCAGCTGCGCTACAACCTGCTCGACCGTTCCCCGGAGCGGGAACTGTTGCCCATGGCCGACGCGTTCGACCTGCCGGTGTTTGCCTGGGGCCCACTGGCCGAAGGACGGCTCACCGGCAAGTACCTCAGCGGTGACACCGGCCGAGTGACCGAGGTTGGCCGCCCGTACACCCATGTCGGCAGCGACGACATCGTCCGCGACGTCGTCGCCATCGCGCATGAGATCGGCTGCTCACCCGCGCAAGTGGCCATCTCCTGGGTGCGGCAGCAACCCGGCCCGGTCATCCCGCTGATCGCGGCCCGCACCGAAGAACAGTTCCGCGACAACCTCGCCGCCACCGACGTGCACCTCAGCCGGCAGCACCTCGACCGCCTCGACGCACTCAGCCGTCCCACGCTCGGGTTCCCCGCCGACGTCATGCGGGAAGCCTCCGTCGTCGGCGGGATCTACGGCGCCCAACTACCCGACATCGACGACCCCCGCGCGCAGGCCGTGCGCCTCACCACCACCGGCACCTAGTCGT
>JAODBK010000084.1 GCA_025463925.1 Acidimicrobiales bacterium
CGGCCGGCGACGCCCGGGCGGCGCCCGACCGCCGCGCCGAACCCACGTGGGGACTGGCGGCGCGCGGCGCGGTGATCGAGACCGGTGGCCCGCCGCTGCCGGCCGACCTGCTCGACCGCGACGAGGTGTGGGCCGACATCGCGCCGCGCCTCTACGCCCAGGCCACCGCCGGCCAGTGGGACCCGGCGACTGCGATCGACTGGGACGCGCCGTTCGAGTTGCCGCCCGAGGTCGAGGCCGCGGTGGTGCAGGTGATGACCTACCTGGTCGAGAACGAGCAGGCGGCGCTGGTCGTCCCGGCGCGGTTCATCGGCCGGGTGCACCCGCACTTCCGCGAGGTCGTGCAGCTGCTCGCCATCCAGGTCGCCGACGAGGCGCGCCACGTCGAGGTGTTCACCCGGCGGGCGCTGCTGAAGGGCGGGCCGATGGGCCGGTCGGGCGCCGGCGGCCGGGCCTCGCTGCAGACGCTGCTCGACGAGCACGACTTCTCCCTCGCCGGCTTCCTGCTGTCGGTGCTCGGCGAGGGCACGTTCCTCAATCTCCTCGGCTTCCTCGACGAGCACGCGCCCGATCCCGTGACCGCGCAGGTCGCGCGGATGGCGCGCCAGGACGAGGCCCGTCACGTGGCGTTCGCGCAGGCCCACCTCGAACATCGCATCGCGGTCGAGCCGGCGCTGCGCGATCGGCTGCGGGCCGCGGTGGAACGGCGGCACGACGCGCTGGCTGCCACCGCCGGTCTGGCCGCCGACGTGCACGACGCCCTCGTGCTGCTGGCCGGCGGCGCCTTCACCCCCGCCGCCATCGCCGCCGGGTGGGACCGCGTACAGGAGCTGCAGGCCGACATGGACGACGGCCGCCGCCGGCGCCTCGTGCGGCTGGGCTTCCCGCCAGGCGACGCCGCCGCGCTGTCGGCACTGCACACTCGCAACTTCATGTGACGCCGCGACCGGGCGGGGGCGCAGGTCCTAGTGTCGGGCTCCGTGGCTGATCGACCGACCTTCGTGGAGAAGCTGGCGGCCGGCCTCGCCGAGTCGGCGCCCGAGCCCGAGGCGATCCCGGCGGCCACTGTCATCCTGCTGCGCGACGGCGACGACGGCGTCGAGACCCTCATGCTGCACCGCAACGACCGCGGCGCGTTCGGCGGGATGTGGGTGTTCCCCGGCGGTCGGGTCGATCCCGCGGACCTCGAGCCCGACCACGACGAGCGGGCCGGGGCCCGGCGGGGCGCGGTGCGCGAGACGCTCGAGGAGGCCGGACTCGTCATCGGCGCCGACGACCTGATCGAGTTCTCGCACTGGGTCCCGCCGCCGGCCGCGCCGAAGCGGTTCTCGACGTGGATCTTCGTGGCCGCGGCGCCCGGGACGGACGTCACCGTCGACGGAACCGAGATCCACGATCACGACTGGGTCCGACCGGCGGACGCCATCTCCCGCCGCGACGCCGGCGAGATCGAGCTGGCCCCGCCGACGTGGGTGTCGCTGTGGCGGCTCTCGTCGGCGACCACCGTCGACGAGGCGCTGGGCGCGGCGCGCCGCGTCGAGGCCGAGCGCTTCGAGACCCACATCGGGAAGGTCGACGATGACATCGTGGCCGTCTGGCGGGGTGACGCCGGCTACGACGACGGCGACCTCGCCAAGGCCGGCCCGCGCCATCGACTGTGGATGCTGCCCGACGGCTGGCGGTACGAGCGAAGCGACTGACGGGTGGAGATCGGCCTGTTCGAGGAGGTGGCCGACGCGCTGCGGGGCCTGGTACCCCCGGACCTGGGCGACGTCCGCTCCCGCGCCCATCGCTACGGCATCAAAGTGTGGTTCGACACCGACAAGCCGACGCGCGAGCACTACGAAGCCCAGGTCATCGGCGCCGGCTACGTCGACGACGCGACGGTGTTGGCGCTCGAGGTCGGCTTCCACTCCGAGCACCCGAAGCTCGAGCCCAACGAGGTGGTGCTGGGCGCGCTGCTCGCCGCCCGCGCCAAGTGGAAGACCGTCCTCGGCAAGGAGGCGGTCGCCGGGCCGTTCTTCGGTCGCCCCGACGACTGGCGCCGGCTCTCGGAGACCTGGCCCGACCCCGACCTCGACGACCCGGCGCTGGCGTTCGAGATCGCGGCCCGACTGACCGACTACATCACCGCGCTGGAGCCCGTCCGCCGGGCCGCGCCGCGCTGACCTGATTCACGCAGTCAGCTCGCGCTCGAGTGGTGTCCGGAAGCGCGGGGTCAGCCGTACGCCGCCGAAGAAGCGGTGCACGCGTCCGGCGGCCCGGTCGATGGCGCCGCGGGCGTCGCGACCGATGTCGTCGAGCACCTGCACCACGATCTCGCCGTCCTTGCGCTGGGCCCAGCCGCCCACGATGCGACCGCCCCACCACACCGTCGGCCCGGCGTTGCCCATGGTGTCGAACAGTCGCGGCGCGTGTTCGCCGAGGTACCAGTGGCGCGTCGCCCAGCCCATCACGGTGGTGTCGAGCGCGGGCAGCAAGACGGCGCGCCGCTCGGCCGCCTTGACGGGGTCGAGGACGGGGTCGAGGTCGCCGGCCAGCGCGATCCCGATGATGCCGCCGAGGTCGACCTCGGTGACGTCGAGCCGGGCCAGCACCCGCTTCACGTCGCGCATCGCCCATCCGGTCCACCACTTGAGATCGGTGACCAGCGCCGGGCCGAAGGCGAAGAGCCACCGCCGCACCAGCTCGGCCTGCGCGTCGGCGGTCGGGAGGATCTCGAACGGCGGCATCGCGGCCCACCGGTACTGCGTGCTGATCCACGAGCCGCGCGGTCGGGCCCGAACGATCTTGCCGTCGGCCGCGAGCAGTGCCAACACGCGCGTGGTGATGTTCTGGCGCGATTCGTACTTCTTGCCGGGGCTGTAGAGCAGCTTGGTGCGGAGCGCGGCGACGTCGGCCGACAGCTCGGCGCCGGTCACCTCGCGGCGAGCCACGATCGCGGCGAGCGTCGCCGCCTCGACCTTCCGCAACCACCGGGGCACGTCCTTGGCGACGCCGGCCTCGGTGAGGAACCCGATGGTCCGCCGTCGCTCCCGCGCCGCGACCGCGGCGCTGGCCGACGCGTGGACGATCGGCACCAGCTCCGCCGGCACCGCGAACATCGTCCTGCGCATGGCGAGCATCCGCACCAGTGCCCGCTCGTCGTACAGCTCGCACTCGATGTCGGCCGCGGTCAGCTTCGGCGCGCGCGCCGCGACGCCGAGGAAGATCGACCCCGGATCGGTGGCGTGCAGCACGACGAGCTGCCGGGCGATGTCGGCCGCGCTGCTCGAAGCCGGCGCGGCCGCGAGGAGCTGCCGGGTGGCGAGCCGGGCCCGCCGCTCTTCGATGCTGAAGCTGCGAATGTCGATCCCCGCTGATCCTTTGTCGCGCGTTCTGCCGGGCGCAGGGTAGAACGCCGGAATGCAACTCGACCTCCACGTCCCCCGTTTCGACTGGGCCGGATCACCCGCCGGCATCGGGCCCGGCGTCGCCGGCCTGGCGCGCCGGGCCGAGGCCCTCGGCGTGCGAACGCTCTCGTTCATGGACCACTTCTTCCAGATGGACTGGATGGCCCCGGCCGAGGACCCGATGCTCGAGGGCTACACCGCCCTCGGGTTCGTCGCCGGGCACACCGAGCGGCTCCGGTTGCGGCTCCTCGTCACCGGCGTGACCTACCGGTACCCCGGTGTGCTGGCCAAGACGGTGACGACGCTCGACGTGGTGTCGGGCGGGCGGGCCGAGCTGGGGATCGGCGCCGCCTGGTACGAGCGCGAGCACCGGGGCCTCGGCGTCCCGTTCCCGCCGGTCGCCGAGCGGTTCGAGCGGCTGGAGGAGACGATCCAGATCTGCCGGCAGATGTGGAGCGACGACAACGGCGTCTACCAGGGCAAGCACTACCGGCTGGAGGAGACGATCTGCAGCCCGCCGCCCGTCAGCACGCCGCGCCCGCGCATCCTCATCGGCGGCAGTGGCGAGCGGAAGACGCTCCGGCTGGTGGCGCAGTACGCCGACGCCTGCAACATCTTCGGCGGGCCGCCCGAGGTCGCCCACAAGGTCGACGTCCTGCGCCGGCACTGCGAGACGATCGGGCGCGATCCGAACGAGATCGAGGTCACCGCGATGTACCGTGACCTCCCGCCGGACGCGACCACCGACGACGTCGTCCGCGGCGCCGAAGCGCTGGCCGAGGTCGGCGTGTCGACCCTCGTCACCGGTGCCGTCGGCGACGACCCGGCGGGCTGGCTCGAATCGACGTTCGGCCCGGCAATGGACCGGATCGCGGCCATCGAGCCGGCGCGCCGCTGACGCCGTCTCGCCCGGGTGCGTTACGAGCAGCCGGAGGTGGTGCCGCAGCTGGAGCAGACGAAGCAGCTGCCGGCGCGCTGCATGACGTTGCCGCACTGGTAGCAGTAGGGCGCGTCGGCGATGCGGGCCTCGGCATCGGCCAGCGGGGCCAGGTCGATCGACTCGGTGAACACCGGCGTGTCCGGGACCGCGCCCGGCGCGGTCGACGACTCGTCGACCGCCTCCTCGATGCCGGGCAGCGTCGGCTGGCTGCGCTCCCCGACCGACAGGATGCCGAGCTCCATGCGCTCGTCGAGCGGCAGGTAGTCGACCGCCAGCCGGCGGAAGATGTAGTCGACCAGCGAGCTGACGAAGCGGATGTCGGGGTCGTCGGTCATGCCGGCAGGCTCGAAGCGCATGTTGGTGTACTTCTGCACGTAGGTCGACAGCGGCACGCCGTACTGCAGGCCCAGGCTGACCGAGATCGAGAACGCGTCCATGATCCCGGCGAGCGTCGAGCCCTGCTTCGACACCTTCATGAACAGCTCGCCCGGCCGGCCGTCGTCGTACTCGCCGACGGTGACGTAGCCCTCGCAGTCGGCCACCCGGAACGAGAACGTGTTGGACCGCCGGCGGCGCGGCAGCCGCTGGCGCGTCGCCTCCTTGACGATCACCTTCTCGACGACCGTCTCGGCCGAGGCGAGCCGCGGGACCGGCCCGGCCGCGCCCTCCTTCTTGGCCATCGACAGCGGCTGCGCGACCTTGCAGTTGTCGCGGTAGATCGCCACGGCCTTGAGACCCATCTGCCACGCCTCGATGTGCAGCTGCTCCACTTCGTCGACGGTCGCGGTCTCCGGCATGTTGATCGTCTTCGAGATGGCCCCGGAGATGAACGGCTGGACCGCCGCCATCATCTTCACGTGGCCGAGGTAGTGGATCGCCAGGTCACCCATGGAGCAGGCGAACACCGGCAGGTGCTCCGCGCTGAGGTGCGGTGCGCCGATGATCGACTTCTCCTCGGCGATGTAGGCCACGATCTCGGCGACCTGGGCCGCGGTGTAGCCCAGCTGGCGCAGCGCCCGCGGCACCGTCTGGTTGACGATCGACATGTTGCCGCCGCCGACCAGCTTCTTCAGCTTGACCAGGCCGAGGTCGGGCTCGATGCCGGTGGTGTCGCAGTCCATCATCAGGCCGATGGTGCCGGTCGGCGCGAGCACCGATGCCTGCGAGTTGCGCACACCGAAGCGCTCGGCATCGTCGACCGCCGCGTCCCATGACTCCTGCGCCGCCGACAGCAGGTCGGTGGGCACGAGCTCCTCGTCGATCTGCGCCACCGCCTCGCGGTGCTGGTGCAACACCCGGTTCATCGGCTCGTGGTTGTCGGTGTAGCCGGCGAACGGTCCCATGCGGGCCGCGGTGCGGGCCGACGTCACGTACGAATGGCCGGTCATCAGCGCGGTGATCGCCGCGCCCCACGCCCGGCCCTCGTCGCTGTCGTAGGGCAGGCCGAGCGCCATCAGCATGGCGCCGAGGTTGGCGTAGCCGATGCCGAGCTGGCGGAACTTGCGTGACGTCGCGGCGATCGACTCGGTCGGGTAGTCGGCGTTGCCGACCAGGATCTCCTGGGCGGTGAAGACCACCGCGACGGCGGCCTTGAAGCCGGCGACGTCGAAGCTGCCGTCCTCGGCCAGGAACGACAGCAGGTTGAGGCTCGCCAGATTGCACGCCGAGTTGTCGAGGTGCATGTACTCACTGCACGGGTTCGACGCGTTGATGCGGCCGGTGTTCGACGCGGTGTGCCACCGGTTGATCGTCGTGTCGAACTGCATGCCGGGGTCGGCGCACTCCCATGCGGCCTGCGCGATCTGGCGCATGAGCTCGCGGGCCTTCATCGTCTCGATCACCTCGCCGGTGGTGACCGCCCGCAGGTGCCAGTCGGCATCGTCGACGACCGCCTGCATGAACTCGTCGGTGACCCGCACCGAGTTGTTGGCGTTCTGGTACTGCGTGGAATGGCTGTCGGCGCCGTCGAGGTCCATGTCGAAGCCGGCGTCGCGCAACACCCGCGCCTTGCGCTCCTCGACCGCCTTGCACCAGATGAAGTCGGTGATGTCGGGGTGGTCGGCGTTGAGGATGACCATCTTGGCGGCCCGCCGCGTCTTGCCACCGGACTTGATCGTGCCGGCCGACGCGTCGGCGCCCCGCATGAAGCTCACCGGGCCCGACGCGGTGCCGCCGCCCTTCAGCGTCTCGCGCGACGAGCGGATGCCGGACAGGTTGATGCCCGACCCGGAGCCGCCCTTGAAGATCGTGCCCTCCTCGACGTACCAGTTGAGGATCGACTGCATCTCGTCCTCGACGGCGAGGATGAAGCAGGCCGAGGCCTGCTGGGGCTCGCCCTGGACGCCGATGTTGAACCAGACCGGCGAGTTGAACGCCGCCTTCTGGTGGACGATCAGGTACTTCAGCTCGTCGCGGAAGACCCGGGCCTCGGCCTCGTCGACGAAGTACCCGTCCTTCAGGCCCCACGCGGTGATGGTGTCGACCACCCGGTCGGCGACCTGGCGCAACGAGGACTCCCGGCCGGGCGCGCCGAGCGGGCCCCGGAAGTACTTCTGGGCGACGATGTTGGTGGCGTTCAGCGACCACGTCGTCGGGAATTCCACGCCGGTCTGCTCGAAGGCCACGGTGCCGTCCCGGAAGTTGCTGATCCGGGCATCGCGTCGCTCCCACGTCACGGTGGCGTAGGGGTGCTCCCCCTCGCGGGTGAAGTGGCGGGTGATGCCGATGCCGGTCTGCTCCGGGGCAATGGCCATGTCGACGAAGTCCTCCGAGGGTGAGTGTCCGGTTCGGCCTAAAAACCACAACATCTTGTGGTCGGTGGTCTTCCCGGCCACGAGATAGGCGACCAATACAACACCGTAATTACACGGGTGTCAACGCTTGTCGGCCGCGAAATGCGCTGGTCAGCGGCAGTTCGCGAAGGTTTGCAGTTCGTGATTTTCCTCACGACTGGCCCCTCGCCCCGACGCTACGGGCGGCTGCCTGTGGGGCGGTAGACGCGCAACCTGTTGATCTCGCTGGGGACGCGATGTGGACGGGCTACCCGCGGTGCTTCGGGGCGGTCGCCTTGGTGAGGAGCCCGACCTCGCGCTCGAAGTCGGCCGCCCCTTCGAACCCCTTGTAGACGCTGGCGAAGCGGAGGTAGGCGACGTGGTCGAGCTCGCGGAGCCGCTCGAGCACCGCCAGCCCGATCCGCTGGCTGTCGACCTCGCCGCCGTCGAGCCGCATCAGCTCCTCGATCTTGGCGCCGAGCCCCTCGAGCACCAGCTCGTCGACCGGCCGGTTCTTCGCCGCGGCCCGCATGCCGTCGATGAGCTTGGCCCGGCTGAACGGCTCGCGGTCACCCGATCGCTTGACGACGACGACGGCCACCTCCTCGACCCGCTCGAAGGTGGTGAAGCGCCGCCCGCACGTGAGGCACTCGCGCCGGCGCCGGATCGCGCCGCCGTCGTCGGCCACGCGGGAGTCGACGACCTTGTCCTCGAAGCTGGCGCAGACCGGGCAGCGCACGCCCAGGACGCTACCGGACCCGGCGGCGTCAACCGTCGATCGAGACCCGCTGACCGACCTGCAGCGACGGGCCGCCGTTGCGGGCCGCCAGCTCGTCGACGATCGGCCGCACGTCGCCGTCGGGGTGCAGGCGGCGGGCGATGCTCCACCAGGTGTCGCCGGGTTGGACCACGTACGTGCCGGGCCCGGCCACCGCGATCGGGGCCGGCGTCGCGACCGCGGGAGCGGCGAGGGGGCCGACGCCGGCCCGAGCCATGGCGGCGCACGCCGCCAGGACGACGACGACCAGCGCGGCCACGGCGAGGCACCGGCGGCGGCGGTAGGTCGCCGTCGATGGCCGCGCCGCCGACCGGCCGCCGTCGATGACGCGCAGCTGCGGTCGCGGGCCCTGCGGTCTCGAGCGGTTGGGCCTCGGGTGGGCGATCGCTGCCATTGTCGTGATCCCTCCGGGTTGTCGGTTCCGCCCGAACACCCGTTCGTCGCTGCCACTCAACCACGAACACCCGTTCCCGTCAAGGAAATGTCGAACAGGTGTTTGCCGCGCCCGCGTCGCCGTGTTACCTTCAACCCCAGCCGGAACACACGTTCGGAGGCCACGAATGACCGAGATCACCCTGACCGATCGCCAGCGGGCCATCCTCGACGTGATCGAGCAGCACCAGCGCGAGCGCGGGTACCCCCCGTCGGTCCGCGAGATCGGCGAGGCCGTCGGGCTCACGTCGACGTCCACGGTCCACTCGCACCTGGCGACCCTGCAGCGCCTCGGCTTCCTCCGCCGCGATCCCACCAAGCCGCGCGCCATCGAGGTCCACTACGACCCCGGATCGGGCGGTGTGGTCGAGCGGCGGCCGGTGCACCACGTGCCTCTCGTCGGCGAGGTGGCGGCCGGCACCGACGTGCTGGCCCAGGAGAACATCGAGGAGAGCTGGCCGATGCCGGCCGACCTCACCGGTGAGGGGCAGCTGTTCATGCTCCGCGTGCGGGGCGACTCGATGATCGACGCCGGCATCTTCGCGGACGACTACGTCGTCGTGCGGCAGCAGCCGGTGGCCAACAAGGGCGACGTGATCGTCGCCGGCATCCCGGGCGACGAGGCCACCGTCAAGACCTACTCCAAGAAGGGCGGCAAGATCATCCTCCTGCCGTCGAACCCGCGCTTCAAGCCGATCGAGCTCGACCCGGCGGACGTGACGATCTACGGCAAGGTCGTCACCGTGATGCGCAAGCTCTGACCGCTACCCGCCGTCGCTGATCAGGCCGCGCAACGCGGCGTGCGCGGCGTCGATGGACCACCGCTCGACCCGCTCGTCGGCGGTGTGGGCCAGCTCGGGGTCGCCGGGCCCGAAGTTGGTCGCCGGGATCCCGTTGGCGGTGAAGCGGGCGACGTCGGTCCAGCCGAGCTTGGCCCGCGGGACGTCGCCGCTGCGGGTGACCAGACCGGCGAGCAGCGGATGGTCGAGGCCCGGTCGGGCCGCCGGGGCGACGTCCACCAACGCGACCTCGTCGGCGTCGCCCATCACCTCGCGCACGTGGGCCTCGGCCTCGGCCGGCGAGCGGTCGGGCGCGAAGCGGTGGTTGATCAGCAGCTCGGCCCGGTCGGGCACCACGTTGCCGGCCACGCCCCCGTCGACGAACACCGCCTGCAGGCCCTCGTGGTACTCGCAGCCGTCGATGACGACGCGCCGGGCCTGGTACTCCTCGAGTCGCCGCAACGCCGGCCCGATGCGATGGATGGCGTTGCGGCCGAGCCAGGCGCGCGCGCTGTGGGCGCGCGTGCCGTGAAAGACGTAGGACATCCGCAGCGTGCCCTGGCACCCGGCCTCGACGCGAGCCTGGGTCGGCTCGCCCAGCACCGCGACGTCGGCGTCGCTCAGCAGTTGGGGCCGCTCGGCGAACAGCCGGCTGATGCCGTTGAACCGGGCGTCGACCTCCTCGCACTCGTAGAACACGTAGGTGACGTCGACCGCCGGGTCGGACACGGTGCGGGCCAGCTCGACCAGCACCGCCAGGCCGGCCTTCATGTCGGCCGATCCGATCCCCCAGAGCACGTCGCCGTCGATGCGCGCGCCGGCGTTGCCGTTCACCGGGACGGTGTCGGTGTGGCCGGCCAGCGCGATGCGCCGGTCGCGGCCCAGCTCGGTGCGGGCCACCAGGTTCTCGCCGACGCGCGCGACCGTGAGCCACGGCACGCCGGACAGCAGGCCGGCGAGGTGGTCGGTGATGGCCTGCTCGTCGTGGCTGACCGACGGGATGTCGACCAGCTCGGCGGTCAGCGCCAGCAGGTCGGTCACCGGATCAACCGGTGACGCCGTGCTGGCGGAGCACGTCGTTCAGCTGCGCCTTGTCGTGGCGCTGGCCCGGCGCGAGCCGCTTGATCACCAGGACGCAGGGCAGGCCGAACTCGCCGCCGGGGAACTCCCGCCGTCGCGACGCCTGCACCGCGACGCACCACGCCGGCACCACCCCGCGGCTCAGCTCCTCACCGGTCTCGGCGTCGATCACCGGGATGGACCCGGCGAGGATCACGCCGGCGCCGAGGAACGCGCCCTCGCCCACCCGCGCCCCTTCGACGATCATCGACCGGCTGCCGATCATGGCGCCGTCCCCGACGATCACCGGCGCAGCCTGCGGCGGCTCGAGCACGCCGCCGATGCCGACGCCGCCCGACAGGTGGACGTCGGCGCCGATCTGCGCGCACGAGCCGACGGTGGCCCAGGTGTCGACCATGGTGTTGGCGCCGACGCGCGCGCCGATGTTGACGTAGCTCGGCATCATGACCGCGCCGCGGTCGAGGAACGCGCCCCACCGGGCCGACGCCCCCGGCACCACCCGCACCCCGGCATCGGCGAAGCCGTGCTTCAGCGGGATCTTGTCGGCGTACTCGAACGGCCCGAGCTCGACCGTCTCCATCGCCGAGAGCTTGAACAGCAGCAGGATCGCCTGCTTCAGCCACTGGTGCACGACGACCGCGCCGTCGCCATCGACCTCGGCGACCCGCACCTCGCCGCAGTCGAGCAGGTCGATGGCCTCGCGCACGGTGGCGAACGCGTCGGTGTCGCCGGAGGACAACGCGTCGCGTTGCTCCCACAGCTCGGTGATCCGGGCCTCGACATCTGCCATGCCAGCGAAGTTACCGGCCGCCGGCCCGGCGCATGGCGTGATGGATCGAGTCCGGCGTCAGCACACCGAGGAACCGCTTGCCGTCGAGCACCGCGATCCAGCCGGCGTCGTGCAGCAACATCTCGGACAGGGCCTGCTTCAGGGTCGCGTTGGCCGCCACCCACGCGTCCAGGCGCCGCACCCGCGGGCCCACGGTGCCGTCGCCCTCGGCCCGCGACCGGGCGATGTACCCGGCCAGCTCGTCGCCCGGCCCGAGCACGACCGCGAAGTGGGCGCCCTCGGCCTCCATGATCCGGCGGGCCTCGGCCAGCGTGGCATCGGCCGGCACCACTGGCGGCTTCTCGAGATCGGCCACGTCGATCGGCGTGACGCTCAGTCCCTTCAACGCCCGGTCGGACCCGACGAAGTCGGCGACGAACTCCGACGCCGGGTTGGTCAGCACCTCGGCCGGCGGGCCGTACTGCTCGAGCACCCCGCCCTGCCGGAGGATGGCGATCCGGTCCCCGAGCTTCACCGCCTCGTCGATGTCGTGGGTGACGAAGACCACCGTCTTGCGCACCTCCTCCTGCAACCGGAGGAACTCGTTCTGCAGGTGGTCGCGTGCGATGGGGTCGATGGCGCCGAACGGCTCGTCCATGAGCAGCACAGGCGGGTCGGCGGCCAAGGCGCGGGCGACGCCGACGCGTTGGCGCTGCCCACCGGACAGCTGGTCGGGGTACCGGTCGCGGAACGTGCTCGGGTCGAGCCCGGTGAGGTCGAGCAGCTCGTCGACGCGCGCCGCGATCCGCTTGCGGTCCCAGCCGAGCAGCCGCGGCACCGTCGCGACGTTGGTGGCCACGGTCTGGTGGGGGAAGAGGCCGACCTGCTGGATCACGTACCCGACCCGCCGGCGCAGCTGGACCGGGTCGACGCGGGTGACGTCGTCGTCATCGATGAAGATGTGGCCACTGGTCGGCTCGACCAGACGGTTGATCATCCGCATCGTCGTCGTCTTGCCGCAGCCGGACGGTCCGACGAGCACGCACACCTCGCCGTCACCGACCTCCAGGCTCAACTCGCGGACCGCGAGGGTGCCGTCGGGGTACCGCTTGGTGACCTTGTCGAGGCGGATCATGGCGACCCGCCGACGGTACCCGACCCCGCGTCGCTGACCTAGCGTGCGGCTGTGCTGGCGGCGAACGGGCCCAAGTCGTGGATCTGGTGGCACTGGGTCAGGACCCACGAGGCGCGGATCTGGCAGCTCACGCGACAGCACATCGAGCTCACCATGATCGCGGTTGTCATCGGGCTGGCGATCTCGTTCCCGTTGGCGCTGCTGGCCCGCCGCTGGCGATGGCTCGAGTCGCCGATCGTCGGCGTCACCGGCGCGCTGTACACGATCCCCTCGCTCGCCGCGATCGGCCTGCTCCTGCCACTGACCGGGCTCTCGCGCACGACGGCAGAGATCGTGCTGGTGAGCTACACCCTGCTGATCCTCGTGCGGAACATCGTGGCCGGCCTCGATTCGGTGCCGCCGGACGTGCGGGATGCCGCTCGCGGCATGGGGTTCTCGCCCGCCCGCATGCTCGTGCGGATCGAGCTGCCACTCGCGCTGCCGGCGATCGTCGCCGGCCTCCGCATCGCGACGGTCACGACGATCGGGCTCGTCACGATCACTGCGCTGCTCGGCCCCGCCGGTGGCGGCCTGGGCCAGCTGATCTACGACGGCCTGCTGCGCGACTTCCGCACGCCGCTCGTCGTCGGGTCGGTTCTGTCCGTCGTGCTCGCGGTGCTGGCCGACCTCGGTCTCGTCGGCCTCCAGCGTCTGGCCACCCCGTGGGCCAACCGACGGCCCGGCTGATGCACTTCTTCTCGCAGGTGCTCCACTGGTTCCTCAACGGCGACCATTGGCGCGGCATCGACGGCGTCCCGCATCGCCTGTTCGAGCACATGTCGATGTCGGCCGAGGCCGCCCTCACCGCGGCCGCGATCGCGCTGCCGATCGGCATCGGGCTCGGGCACGCGGGCCGGGGCGGCGTCCTCGCCGCGAACCTCACCAACGTCGGGCGCGCCATCCCGAGCTTCGCGCTGCTCGTCATCATGTTGCAGCTCGTCGGCATCGGCGCATGGCCGACGTACGTGGTCCTCGTCGTGCTGGCCATTCCTCCGATCGTCACCAACGCGTACGCGGGCATGCGCGGCGTGGACCGCGAGCTGGTCGACGCGGCGCGGGGCATGGGCATGACCGGCGGCCAGACGTTGTGGCAGGTCGAGTTCCCGGTGGCGCTGCCGCTCGTGATGGCCGGCGTGCGCACCGCGACGGTGCAGGTCGTCGCCACTGCGTCGCTCGGCGCCCTCGTGGCGTGGGGCGGATTGGGGCGCTACATCGTCAATGGGATCGCGTCCCGCGACAACGTGGAGGTCTTCGCCGGCGCCCTGCTGGTCGCCATCGTTTCGATCGCCACCGAGATCGGTTTTGCGGCATTCCAACGCCTGATGACACCGAAGCCGCTGCGGAACCGTCACGAATCGACCAAGAATGTCGCCTTCGCCGGCCTGGCGGAAGCTGCGGATCCCGTCTGACGGGATCTCGGACGAGAGAGAGGACATCGACCCATGCGGTTCAACCGTGCCCGAGTCACCGGGGCGGCGATCTTGGCACTGGCCATGGTGGCCGGCGCCTGTTCGTCGGGTGGTGGCTCAAAGACAACAGCAGGTACGACCGGCGGCACCGCCACGACGGCGGCCCCCAAACCCGACATCACCGTCGGATCGGAGAAGTTCTCCGAATCGATCATCGTCAACGAGATCTACGCCAAAGCCCTCGAGTCGGCCGGTTACAAGGTCACGCGCAAGTACCGACTCGGTACCCGCGAGATCTACGAGCCCGCTCTGGAGCAGGGCCAGATCAACCTGGTGGCCGACTACGCGGCGACGATGCTCGAGTTCATCAACAAGAACGCCGGAGAGGCCACCCCGGACGCGACGGCCACCGTCGCCAAGCTGAACAGCCATCTCAGCGCCAAGGGCCTGACCGCGCTCGACCCGGCACCGGCGATCGATGCCAACGCGTTCGCGGTGACCAAGGCCAACGCCGACAAGTACCACCTCACCAAGATCAGCGACCTCGCGCCACTCGCATCGGGGTGGAAGTTGGGTGCGCCGGCCGAGTGCAAGACGCGCAAGTTCTGCGGCCTCGGCTTGCAGACGGTGTATGGCTTGACGTTCAAGGAGTACGTGCCGCTCGACTTCGACGGCCCGCTCACCAAGGCGGCGCTCAAGAACGGCAGCGTGCAAGTGGGCGAGTTGGGCACCACCGACGGAACGGTGGACGACAACGGCTTCGTCATCCTCGAGGACGACAAGCACCTGCAGAACGCCGACAACATCACGCCGATCCTGCAGACCAAGATCCTGAACGACGAGATCAAGACGCTCATCAACAAGGTCTCGGCCGCGCTGACGACCAAGGATCTCGCCACGCTCGACAAGCGAGCCGACGTCGACAAGGAAGACCCGGAAGTGGTGGCCGACAGCTGGGTCAAGACCCACGGCTTCGGGGGCTAGCCACTGAGACGAGGTCGCCCTCGCCCGCTGCCCAGGCTCAGTGGCAGGCGGCGGGCGAGGGCGGCACGTCCAGCGCCGGGTTGCGCGCGAAGAACCCCGCCGGCTTGAGGCTGAAGCCGGAGTACTCGACCGGCATCACCGGCCAGTCCTCGGGCCGGGCCACGTGGGTGACGCCGAAGGTGTGCCAGAGCACGACGTCGGTGTCGACGAGCGACCGGTCGGCCTCCGTCCACGCCGGCAGGCCGTCGCCGCCCGGGTGCTGGTTGACGAAGTCGCCGGCGGCCCGCCGCTCGTCCTGGTCGAACGGCGTCACCCAGAGGTTCTCGGTGGTGAACACCGCCCGCTTCGACACGCTCGACTCGCGCCGGGCCAGCAAGGTCGGCGTGGCGCCGGGGATCAACCGGTACCCCACCGGCTCACCGAGCCGGTTCAGCGACGAGCGGTTGACGACGCGCCACGAGCGCGACGAGGCGGGGTCGATCTTGCGCTTGGCCTGCTGCTCGCGCTCGAGCAGCGTGCTCACCGCCACCACGGCGTTGCCCTGGACGTTGTCACCGCCCGCCGGTGCGGCCTCGACGTGATCCTCGTACACCGCGTTCTCGTCGCCGTCGACCGACACGTCGAGCCGCATGTTGAACAGGTGCTGGTGGTGTGGCGAGTAGAGGCCGGGCGCGATCATCTGCCCGTGCGGCGGGGTGACGCCCGGCGCGCACCCGGCGGTCTGCAGGATGCCGGTGAGCTTCACCTCGAACTGCAGCGTCCCGTCCTGGTACAGGTACCAGTAGAAGCCGTACTCGTAGTTGCCCACGGTCGCGATCGACGAGATCACCAGCCGCCGGCTGCGCCGGGTCTCGGTGTAACCGGTGTACGAGTCGACGTGCTTCCAGAGGATCCCGAAGTCCTCCTCGTGCATGCAGATCGCGTTCTGCATCTCGTAGGGCCGACCGTGGCCGTCGTGCATGACGGCGTTGAAGTAGCGGATCTCGCCGAGGCAGTCGCACCCGAGCGTGAGCTGGTTGGCGAGCCGGCCGAGGCCGAACTCACCGGAGTCGAAGGCGTTCTTCCAGAAGTGCGCCGGGGCGACGTCGCCGTACGGCACGACCATCTCGCTGATGGCGGCGCGGTAGAGCACCGGGCGCACGCGCCCCCCGTCCTCGTAGCCGACGGTGTACAGGACCAGGCCTTCGAGCGGGTGCAGGGTGAAGCGGAACGACCACTTCTGCCACTTCACCTGGTTGCCGTCGACGGTGAAGCTCGGTCCTTCCGGCTGGGTGATCTCGAGCGGCTTGAGGTCGGTGCGCCAACCGCCGACCGCGGCCTCGTCGTAGTTGGCCGGCTCCTCGGGGATCGGGACGACCCCGTGGTCCGTGACCTCGACGACGGTGTTGTCGGCCAGGTCGACGACCGCGACGACGCCTTCGATCGGACGGGCGTACCCGTTGTCCTTGTCGAACGTGCGGACGTAGCTCACGCAGCGGCACAGTCGCTTGCCGTCCTCACCGGGGAAGTCGAAGTTGCCGGCCGGCCACGGGTCGACCTGCACCAGCTTGAGCTGCTCCTCGTCGGTGATCCCGCGCCGGGCCATCGCCTCGATCCAACGGGGATCCTCCTTCACGACGTTGGCGGCGCCGGCCAGCTCCTCGAACAGGAACGGTGGCCGGCCCGGCGTGTCGATCTCCGTCCACCGGCGGACCTTGCCGTCGCCCAGCCCGATGATCGCCTCGGCCATCGAGCCGTCGACCCGATCGAGGATGACGACCCGCGCCTCACGGTCGAGCGTCGTCTCGGTGCCGGCGTCGAAGGCCCGCACTGCGGCCTTCGGCGGTTCGTTCAGGATCGCCAGCACGAACCACACCTCATGACCGAGATCGCGGTCGGCCTTCGCGGCGTCGACCGCGGCGGTGATCTCGGCCGCGGTCAGCGGATCGAGCGGGTGCGTGGCGGCTGCCGGCTCCTGAGGTGCGGGCACCTCGGCCGGATCCTGCGTGGAAACTGCCATGCCGTGAGGCTACGCCGTTCCGTTCTTTGCACGTCTGCCCCGTCCAGAGGTGGGAGAACGTGCAAAGAACGGGTGAGGTCAGCGAGACGCGGTGAGCCGGTCGACCACGAGCTGCAACCGATCGAGCGGCGCGACCATCGCGACCCGGACGTGGCCGGCGCCGGCCGAGCCGTACAGGTCGCCCGGCGACACCAGCACCCCGCCGTCGCGGGCGAGCCGCTCGGCGTGGCCCCACGCATCCCCGCCGGGCGCGGGCGCCCACGCGTAGAAGCCGCCGCCGGGCATCGGCGCGCCGAGCAGCGGCGCCATCAGCTCCAGCCGCTCGCGGTACCGCTCGCGCTGCTCGTCGACGTGGGCGTCGTCGCCGAACGCCGCGACGGCCGCCGCCTGCACTGGCCCGGCCACCATCATCCCGACGTGCTTGCGCACCTCCGACAGGTAGGCGACGAGGTCGGGGTCGCCGGCATACATCCCGGCCCGCACCCCGGCGAGGTTCGACCGCTTGGACAGCGAGTGCACCGCCACCACGCCCTCGACGCCCGATCGCAGGATCGTCCGCGGCGGTCCGTCCCACGTGAACTCGATGTAACACTCGTCGCTGAACACCGGCACGTCGTGGGCCCGGCCCCACGCGGCCGCGGCGTCGAGGTCGTCGAGGCCGCCGGCCGGGTTGCCCGGCGTGTTGACCCAGAGGCACAACGCGCGCGCCACGTCGGCCTCGTCGATGGCGTCGAGGCGCAGTCGCCACCGGTCGTCGACCGGCACCGCCACCCCGCGACCGCCGGCCAGCACCGCACCCATCTCGTACGTCGGGTACGACACCGCCGGGTAGAGCACCGTGTCGCGGTCGGGGCTCCGCAGTTGGAGCCACTGCGGCAGGGTGGCCACGAACTCCTTGGTGCCGACGCACGCCGCCAGCTCGGTGCCCGGGTCGACGGTGACGCCGAGGCGCCGCTCGAGCCAACCGGCCGCCGCCTCGCGGTACGCCGGCGACCCGATCGACGGCGGATACCCGCGCTCGGCGCCGGACTCGGCCAGCGCCCGGACGACGAAGTCGGCCGGTGCATCGCACGGTGTGCCGATCGACAGGTCGACCATGCCGCCGTCGTGCTTCTCGGCCAGTGGCTTCAACGCGTCGAGCCGGTCGTACGGGTACGGCGGCGGGGTGAACCCGGGCGCCGTCATGCCCGGAACTCGGCGAACCGGCCGGCGGCCGCGGGGTCGAGGCGGGCCCGGATGCGCGTGGCGTCGGCCTCGTGGGTCTCCACCAGCACCTCGCCCTCGCGGTGGATGGCGGCGACGACGTCGCCGCGGTCGTACGGCACCACGAGGTCGACGACGTCGGACATGGCGCGGACGCGGTCCCCGATCGCCACGAGCAGGTCGTCGAGACCCTCGCCGCTCAGCGCCGACACCGCGACCGATCCGGGATGGTCGGCGACGAGCCGCTTGGCGTCGCTCTCGGGGTGATCGGTCTTGTTGAAGGTCAGCAGCTCCGGAACGTCCTGGGCGCCGATCTCGGCCAACACCGTCCGCACCGCGTTGACCTGACCCATCGGGTCGACGACCGCGCTGTCGACGACGTGCACGAGCAGGTCCGACTCGGTGACGACCTCGAGCGTCGACCGGAAGGCCTCCACCAGCTGGTGGGGCAGCTTGCGCACGAACCCGACGGTGTCGTTCAACAGCACCGACTCCCCGCCGGGGAGGTCCAGCCGGCGGGTACGCGGGTCGAGGGTCGCGAAGAGGCGATCCTCGACGAGCACGCCGGCGTCGGTGAGCGCGTTGAGCACCGTCGACTTGCCGGCGTTGGTGTAGCCGACGAGCGACACGGTGCGCAGCCGGCTCTTGCGACGCGCCTTGCGTTGCAGTCGTCGCGTCTTGGTGAGCGCGCGCAGCTCGGCCTCGAGCTTGGTGACTCGGCGCAGGAGCCGGCGGCGGTCGACCTCGAGCTGCGTCTCGCCCGGTCCTCTCGTGCCGAGGAGGCCCGACTGCTGCGAGAGCTGCTTGCCCCGGCCCCGCAACCGCGGCAGCCGGTAGCGCAGCTGGGCCAACTCGACCTGGGCCTTGCCCTCCTGGGTGCGGGCGTTCTGGGCGAAGATGTCGAGGATCACCGCGGTGCGGTCGATCGCCGTGCGGCCGAGGATCTTCTCGAGGTTGCGCGACTGCGCCGGGCTGAGCTCGTCGTCGAACACGACGGTGTCGGCGTCGACCGCGTTCGACAGGTCGCGCAGCTCCTCGGCCTTGCCCTTGCCGACGTACGTCGCCGGGTCGGGCGCGTCGCGGCGCTGCAGCACACGCGCCGCCTCGTCGGCGCCCGCCGTGTCCACCAGCAGGGCCAGCTCGTCGAGGTGGGCCTCCTCCTGGCCGACGGTGGCCGGCGGGATGGCCACCCCGACCAGCACGATCTTCTCCCGAAAGGCTCGCTCGATGAGGCTCATGCGACCGGTACCTCGACCGGGCCGAGGTGCTCGACCGGGCCGCTCAACAGGGCAGTCCCGTCGGGCCGGAGCTCGACGGTGGCCGGCCCTCCCGGCTGATGCACCGTGACGATCGTGCCGACCAGTCCGCGAGCTCGAGCCACCGCCGCGACCGCGCAGGCACCGGAGCCACACGCCTGCGTCTCGCCGGCGCCCCGCTCCCAGACGCGCATCGTCACCGCGTCGCCGCCGGGCCCGACACGGAACAGCTCGACGTTCAGGTCCGGATGCGCGGCGCCGAGCGCGGCCAGGTCCTGATCCTCGTCATCGAGCACGAGGTGGGGATTGCCGACGTCGACGTGCCCGCCGTCGCCCACCTTCGGCTGTCCCATCTCGGCCGAGACGACGCCGCCGGCGCCGAAGGAGACCCGCCGCGTGCCCGCGTCGGTGGCGACGACCAGATCGCGCTCGGGCACCCAACCGGCGTCGACCGCCGCCCGGCCGAGGCAGCGCAGCCCGTTGCCGCTGATCTCGGCCAGCGACCCGTCCGAGTTCCACAGCCGCATGACGAGGTCGACCGCGCCGGTGCCGTGGCGAGCCCGGATCAGCCCGTCGGCAGCCGCGGCTCGGCACCACGCGCGCGCGTCGGACCCGTCGACGACGGCGTCGCCGGCATCGTCGAACAGGAACAGGAAGCTGTTGCCCAGGGACTGGTACATCTCGAACCTCATGCCGCCGACCAGTGTCCCAGCAGCGCGGGAAGGGCGGCGAACGGGTTCTCGGCGGCGCCGAACCACGTGATGCGCGGGTCCCGGCGGAACCACACCCGCTGGCGGCGGGCGAACGCGGCGGTTCGCTGGGTCGCGGCCGCCATCGCCTCGTCCAGGCTGGTCCGGCCGTCGAGGTGGGCGCGGAGCTCGCGGTAGCCGAGCGCCTCGGCCGCGGTGCGCGACAGGTTGGTGAGCCGGCGGACCTCGTCGAGGAACCCGTCGCGCACCTGCTGCTCGTAGCGGACGACGATCCGGGCGCGGATCGTCGCCCGCGGCAACCACACGCCGGCGATGGCGAAGCGCCCGTTCGCGGGGAAGGCCGCCAGGCCCGGCCCGTGGTCGGAGAACGGGCGGCCGCTGCCGACGGTCACCTCGAGCGCCCGGAGGACGCGGCGGCGGTTGGCCGGTTCCATGCGCCCGGCGGCGACCGGATCGAGCTCGCCCAGCCGGCGGTGCAACGCCGCGGTGTCGGGCTCGGCGTCGAGCTGGGCCAGGACATCCGGGTACTGGCCCGGCAACGTCAACTGGTCGACCACGGCTTGGTAGTAGAGGCCGGTGCCACCGACGAGCAGGGCGCGGCGGCCGCGCCGCGCGATGTCGTCGATCGCATCGAGCGCCGCCCGCTGGAAGCAGCTGACGTTGAAGTCCTCGTCGGCTTCCGCGATGTCGAGGAGGTGATGGGGCACGTCAGCGCGTTCCGCCGCGCTCGGCTTGGCGGTGCCGATGTCCATGCCGCGGTAGACCTGCATCGAGTCGACGGTGACGATCTCGATCGGCGGACCCGGCAGCCGCCGCGCCAGTTCCATCGCCAGTGCCGACTTGCCCGATGCCGTCGGGCCGACGAGCGCGAGATGCCGCATCTATCCCGCCAGCTCGACGAGGTGACCGTCGGGGTCGCGCACGTACGCCGTCCGCTGGCCCCACGGCCGGTCGGCCGGCGCGACCGCGGGCGTCGCGCCGGCGGCGAGGAGCTCGGCGTATGCAGCATCGACGTCGTCGACCTTGAACCCGATCTCGAAGCGCTCCCCCGGACCGACCAGCACGTCCATCGCCTCGCGGGTGTACAGCGCCAGGCGGCACGTGCCGGTGTCGAGCTGCGCGTACGGCCCCGACCGGTGGCCGAGGGTCAGTCCGAGCGCGCCGGTGTAGAAGGCCAGCGACCGATCGAGGTCGTCGACGACCAGGATCGTGTAGTCGAGCGACCGGCTCAGATCGCGGCCACCGGGATGCGGGTCTTGTGGCGGGGCGGCGCGGTCACGGCCAGCAGCTCGCCGGTGAGATGGTGCGGCGCCGCGCCGGTGACACGGACCTCGGCGTAGCTGCCGCGGGCCGGCGCCACGGTCGACGGGAAGTGCACCAGCTTGCTCTGCCCGGTGCGCCCGGTGGTGACGTCCGGGTTGCGCTTGCTCGGGCCCTCGACGAGGACGTGTTCCGTCCGCCCGACGCGCGCCTCGTGCTTGGCGAGCGCGCTGCGTTCGATCACGACCCGCAGTCGTTCGAACCGCTCGGCCGTCACGTCCGCCGGCACGAAGCGGTCCGTCATGCCGGCGGCCTCGGTGCCCGGCCGCGGCGAGAAGATGAAGGTGTACGCGCTGTCGTACTGCGCCGCGGCCGCGACTTCCAACGTGCGCTCGAAGTCGTCGTCGGTCTCGCCGGGGAAGCCGACGATGATGTCGGTGGTGACCGCCAGGTCCGCGATGGCGGCGCGGGCGGCGGCGAGCTGCCGCAGGTACCGCTCGGCGGTGTAGCCGCGGTGCATCGCCTTCAGGACGCGGTCGCTCCCGGATTGCAACGGATAGTGCAGGTGCCGGCACACCGTCTCGACCTCGGCCATCGCCGCGATCGTCTCCGGCCGCAGGTCCTTGGGGTGCGGGCTGGTGAAGCGGACCCGGCGGATGCCGTCGACCGCGCCCACCGCGCGCAGCAGCTCGGCGAACAGCGGCCGGCGCCGGGTCAGGTCGCGGCCGTACGAGTTGACGTTCTGGCCGAGGAGGGTGATCTCGGTGACACCGTCGCCCGCCAGGCGCTCGACCTCGCCCACCAACTCGTCGAAGGGACGGCTGATCTCCGGGCCCCGCACCGACGGGACGATGCAGAACGCGCAGCTGTTGTCGCAGCCGATCTGGATGGTGACCCACGCGCTGTACGGCACGTCCCGCCGGACCGGCAGCGCGCTCGGGAACGCCGCCGCGTCCTCGGCGGTGGCCTCCAGGATCTCCATGACTGGACCCTCGGCCCGGGCCCTGCGCAGGAGCTCGGCCGCCGAGCCGACGTTGTGGGTGCCGAACACCGCGTCGACGTACGGCGCGCGTTGCTGCACGAGGCCCTGGTCCTTCTGGGCCAGGCAGCCGCCGACCGCGATCTGCATCCCGGGTCGGCGATCCTTCACGGACTTCAGGTGCCCGAGGTTGCCGTACAGCTTGTTGTCGGCGTTCTCGCGGATGCAGCAGGTGTTGAGCAGCACGACGTCGGCCTGCTCGACGTCGTCGGTGGCCTCCATGCCGTCGGCCTCGAGCAGCCCGGCCAACCGCTCCGAGTCGTGCTCGTTCATCTGGCACCCGAAGGTGCGGATCAGGTACTTCCCGGCCACGACGGGCCAGGTTACCGGCGGCTCAGCTGAGGAACGCCGAAGCGCTGACCGGCGTGGCCGCCGGCGCGGCCGCGGTGGCCGGTGCTGCGGCCGGTGCGGTGGCCGGTGCTGCGGCCGACGCAGGTGCCGGCGCCGGCTCGGTGACGTCGATGGCCCGGCCGCCCTCGGCCATCGGCTCCGGCGCCCGGTGGGTCCGATCCTCGATCGTCAACCGGATGGCGGTGCGGCTCTCGCCGTCGATCTCGATGTCGGCGAAGGTCGGGATGCAGACCAGGTCGATGTTCGACGGCGCCACGTAACCACGGGCGATGGCGATCGCCTTCACCGCCTGGTTGAGCGCGCCGGCACCGACCACCTGCACCTCGACCGCACCCGCCTGTCGGATGACTCCCGCCATAGCGCCCGCGACCGAGTTCGGGTTGGACCGACTCGACACCTTGAGCACTTCCACCAGGCCCTCCCCAGGGGACTTGGTTCTCCCGCACCCGCTCCTGTCCTCGCAAGGTTCGACGATCTCGGACCTGGTTCCTGCCGGGCCGTTCGTCCCTTATGCCCTAGACGTTGCCGCTCAGTCGAGCGAGATCGGCTGGTCGTCGGGGTCGAGATCCACCGTGGTCGTGCCGGCCTCCTTGGCGGCCCGCTCGCCGATCACCTGCTGGCGGATGCGCTCTGAGAGCTCGACCATCAGCTCGGGATTCTCGGCGAGGAACTGCTTGGCGTTCTCGCGGCCCTGACCGAGCTGCTCGCCGTCGTAGGTGAACCACGCGCCCGACTTCTTCACCAGCCCCATGTCGACACCGATGTCGAGGATGCCGCCCTCGCGGCTGATGCCCTTCCCGTACATGATGTCGAACTCTGCTTGGCGGAATGGCGCACTGCAGTTCGAGGCCACGATGTCGTTGGCGACGAGCGTGTGGTGCTCATCGACTTCGACGTCGTAGATCGGGCGCCACTCGGCCGGCTCGACCCCGACGATGCGGTCGTACCAGACGTCCTCGTCGAGCACGCTTCGCAGGAACTCGCTGTCGAGCGCATCGGCCAGCCGCTCGACGCGATCGCGCCGCAGCCGCCGAATGCCGAGCACTCCCGGCAGTCCTTGCGACGCGTCACCCTCGCCGACGAGCGTGGCCGCCAACTGCGGCGTCACACCGAGACCCCGCAGATACGCCAGCACCGGCTCCGCCTGCGGCTTCGGCAGATAGACGCGCTGCGAGCCGCGGTGGGTGCGCAGCGCCGGATCGGCCAATGCCCCGGTGAGCGCGATTCCTCTCGGGCCCCACATCGGGATGACGTCGGCAAAGCGGCGGACGTTGTCGATCCCGCTGATCCGCGTGTCCCAGCACGGCAGCTTGCCGAGAACTCGCCGTCCCTTGACGATGCTCGGCCGCTTGTTCTTGGGGTTGTAGGACTGAACGGCGCTGCCGATGCCCCAACGGAGCAGGAGCCAGTGCACCTGGTTCGCCAGTTGCTCCGATGTCGTCGTGAGGCCGAGGCGGAGGCCGCCGGTCTGCTCGCGACTCACGTAACCGTCGGACTCCCAGATGCCGAACAAGAGGTTGGCCACGACCTCAGCCGACACGTCGTCGGCGAAGAACGGCGCCGGGATGCGCTTGGTCGGGGCCAGATGGCCGTGGATGCCGGCCCACCGCGTGAGCTCGAGCACGCCGTTCTTCTCACCGATCCGGTGCGAGAAGCTCGTCTCGATGCCCCGACGGCGGCTGTCGCACCCGAGTGACGACGCGATCGCGATCGCGTCCTCCTGCAACGACTCCTGCATGTTGAAGAACGCGCACGGCGTCTTGCCACCGACGTACCCGTCACCGATGAGGTATCCCAACATCCGGGCGTGATCGACGGGCACCGGCTCGACGTCACCGAACTGGCCGACCCGGCGCGGTCGAGCGACGGTGTCGCCGACTGCCAGCGCGCCAGCCTCCTGCCAGCCGCGATCGGTGAGCACCTTGTGGTCGGGGGTGATCCAGAGCTCGGTGCCGTCGCGCAGTCGCAGGCCGATGCACTCGGCTTCGCCCTGATCGAAGCGCTGCGTGATCGGCCGGACGTGCAGCTTGCCGAGCTTGTCGGCGGACGCGACGTGGCTGCCGACGCCATTGGTGACGATGTCCTCGATGCGCTCGGTGAGACCCGTGACGGGATCGAAGACCTTCGTGCCGGCGGCGAAGCACTTGTTCTTCACGACCTTCACGCGCGTGCGGTTGCCGACGACCTCGACGCCGTCCTTGATCGACTCGATGCGCCGGATGTCGAGCCGAACCGAGCTGTAGAACTTCAGCGCCCGACCACCCGGGGTGGTTTCGGGTGAGTTGTGCACCATGACGCCGTCGACGAAGTAGTTGTGCGTGCCCTCGACCTCGATGTCGAACCGGTGGTTGCTGCGGCCACCCGAGACGGTGTTGATCGATGCAATCGGCATCGGGACCAGTTCGTCGCGTGCCGGCGTGAACACCGGCTCAACCGCAAACCGACCTTGGTAGCGAGGAAGCAGCTTGTACTGCATCGACGGATGCACGAACGGCGCGATGAGGGCATGGAGCTTGGCCGTCTCATCCTTCGGGAACTGCAACACCGCCTTGCCGGCGCGCTCGATGAGCGTCGGCCGGATCCCCCACGTGTCGGCCAAGTGGCTGACCAGACGCCCCCGGGAGTCCGGGGACATCGCCTCGATAGAGATCTCGGAACGGCTGCTGCCATCCTTGGTCCGCTCTTGGAGGCCCTTGGCCCGAAGCGTGAAGTCGCCGTCGTCCATGTACCAGAGGGCGAGCGCGAGTGGCGTCAGCTGCTTGAGATGGTCGTGGCTCAGCACCTTCTTGCCGCCGATGTCCATGGCGCGCTGCAGCTCGGCCAACTCGGGCAGTGGCTGCACGTCGTGGAAGATGGCGCCGTTGGCGTTCGTCGACCGGCTCACACCGACGTTCGCGAACAGCGACGCCTTCCAGTCCCCATAGGCGGCTTGCTCGGCGCTGTGACCCCAGCGCAGCCGAGCACCGTGGCCGCTGCGCGTCGGCGAGAGCGCGCTGCCCCCCATGAGGCCGCCGAGCACCACCTCCCACTGGAAACTCGAGAGGTGATGCGGAACCGACTGCAGCACCCGGTCGCCGACCGCGAGCTCTTGTGCTTCGCGCCACCCACCGGGTGTCATGACCTGATGGTTCGGTGTGCATGCGAACTGCGCACGACCGTTCCCACCGGGCTTCGCGACCTGGAACGAGAGGAACGTCTCGGTGCGACCATTGTCGAACCAATTCACGATCTTGCGAGGGACGATCGCATCGCTGGCCGGGTCATAGCTGAGCACTTCGACCGGCAACTTCTGGTTGACGATCTTGCCGATCTTCTCTTGTGATCCGTCGGCCAGCGTCACACGAGTGTCATAGGAAAAACAACCGAACATGACTCCGATCTTTTCGCGCAACTGGTTGATGAAGACCGCGATCGTGTCGGTCTTGCTGAGGGTGCCGGTGAGCTTGCGCAGCGCCTGGCTCATGAGGCGGGCCTGCAAGCCGACGTGGGTGTCGCCCATCTCGCCCTCGATCTCGGCCCGCGGCGTGAGCGCCGCGACCGAGTCGATGACGAGCACGTCGAGCGCGCCCGAACGGATGAGCATGTCGGCGATCTCGAGCGCCTGCTCACCGGTGTCGGGCTGGGAGATCAGCAGGTCGTCGACGTTGACGCCGATGGCGTTGGCGTAGACCGGGTCCATCGCATGCTCGGCGTCGATGTACGCGCAGATGCCGCCGTTGCGCTGCGCCTCGGCAACCACGTGCATGGCGAGCGTCGACTTGCCCGATGACTCCGGTCCGTAGACCTCGACGATGCGACCGCGGGGCAGGCCGCCGATGCCGAGGGCCAGGTCGAGGGCCAGTGCGCCGGTGGGGATGGACTCGATCCCCATGTCGATGCGGTCTCCCATCCGCATGATCGAGCCCTTGCCGAACTGCTTGTCGATCTGGGCGAGGGCCATCTCGAGTGCCTTGTCACGCTCCACCGGTGCTTCCCTTCGTCGTCGTTCTGGAACTGGGTCTCACCCTACGGACGGGGTGTGACAATGACGCCGCTGTAGTTCCAGGAGCGTAACTCCGAACGAACGTTCGATCAAGGATCCGGCTTCGGCCACCAGCCGAGTCTCAGAGGCTGACGACCCGGTCGGCGTCGGCGATCAGTCGCGCCACGTCGGGCGGCGCGACCCACGAGCCGGCGATGGCGACCAGGTCATCGCGGCGTCACGCCTCCGAGCCCGCCATCCGCACCGCGTCGACGATCTCGTACCGGGCGCCGCCGCGACCGAGATGGCTGCGGACCAACGTGACCTCGTCGACGGTCCAGTCCACCGGACCGCACACCACGCCGTCGAACGGCCGCAGGTCGACGCCGCCGCGGTCGCGCGCCCGGGCCAATGTGAGGTGCCCGTGGAAGGGTCGATCGTCATCCCGGCCGACGTCCGGCGACACGACGGCCGCATCGGTCACGGCCGCGGCCACGGCCGCGGCCGCCGACTCCAGTCCCGACACCGGCACGTGCAGCACCCGCCGCCCGAACCGCCCGAGCGACGGGCCCATGCGCACCCCGACCGGCGCCAGCGGCCGGACACGATCGCGCAACGACGCGACGACCGGTGCCGGGTCGTCGACGTTGCCGAGGAAGCGCATGGTGACGTGCCACTGGTCCGGCGTCGTCCATCGCAGGCCGTCGACCGCCGGCCGATCCACCTTCGCCACCGCGTCGACCGCCTCGGCCGGCGGCCAGACGGCGACGAACAGCCTCACGTCACGCGATCGAGCAACCGGCGGCGCAGCTGGTCCAGCAACGTGATGGTGGCGAACTGCCGGATGCGGTCGCGGTCGCCGGGCAGTCGGATCGACACCACGTCGGTGGCCCCGTCGATGTGGAACCCGAAGATGACGGTGCCGACCGGTTGCCCATCTTGCTCCGACGGCCCGGCGACTCCCGTGACGGAGATGCCGACGTCCGACTTCAGCAATCGCGCCGCGCCCTCGGCCATCGCCGCCGCCGCCTGGTCGGACACCACCGGCCCGCGCGGCACGCCGAGCAGGTCGTACTTCACCTCGCTGGCGTACGACACGATCGAGCCGCGGAACCAGTCGCTCGACCCGGCGACGTTCACCAGCCGGGACGCGACGAGCCCGCCCGTCATCGACTCGGCGACGCCCAACGACAGCGCGCGCTCCTCGAGCAGCGCCCCGACCGCGTCCTCCATGGTGTCGTCGTCGACGCCGAACACGATCGACCCGAGCACGGCCCGGACCTCCGCGTCCTCGGCCTCGATCAGCTTCAGCGCGTCCTCCCGCGTCGGCGCCTTGGCGGTGATGCGCACCTTGATGCCCTCGATGCCACTGGCGAGGAACGCGATGGTCGGGTTGCCGCCCGCGGCGTCGAGCGCGTCGATGCGCGGCTGCAGCTGCTCGGCCAGTGTCGACTCGGCCAGGCCCCACGTCCGGATCACCCGTGAGACGATCGCGGCCCGTTCCCCCGACCGCTCGACCAGGTCGGGGATCACCGCGGTCGAGATCAAATGCTGCATCTCGTGCGGGACGCCCGGCACCGCGTAGATCACCTTGTGCCCCACCGGCGCAATCAGGCCCGGCGCGGTGCCGCGGTCGTTCGGGATGAACTCGGCGCCGACCGGCTTGTCGGCCTGCCGCAGGTTGTTGTCCGACATCTCGCGGCCGCGCGTCCCGAACATGGCGCGGATGCTCTCGATGATCGAGTCGTCCCGCTCGAGCGGGACGTTCATCACCGCGGCGATGGCTTCGCGCGTGATGTCGTCCTGCGTCGGGCCGAGACCACCGCACACGATGACGGCGTCGCTGCGGGCCAGCGCTTCGCGGATGGCCAGCACGATGCGCGCCAAGTTGTCGCCGACCTTCGTCTGGAAGTGCGAATCGACGCCCGCCAGCGCGAGCTGCTCGCCGATCCAGGAGCTGTTGGTGTCGACGATCTGACCGAGCAGCAGCTCGGTGCCGACCGCCACGACTTCACAGCGCAACGCGTGTCGCCTTCTCGCCGTCGATCGCGTACTGCAACCCGCTCACGACCGTGAGCACGACCGCGATCCACAACACCGCCGTGGCCACGTTCGGGTGCCGGTCCGCGGTCCAGGGAAGCAGCGCGAAGCCGACGGCGACCTCCTGCACCACCGTCTTGGCCTTGGCCAGCGGCCGGGCAGGGATCGACACACCCTGCCGCCCCATGCGCGAGCGGTAGACGCTGATGGCGATCTCGCGCCCGGCGATGATCACGACCGGCAACCACCAGAAGCGCTCCTTGGCGACGAGCACACCCATCGCGCCGAGGACGAGGAACTTGTCGGCCAGCGGGTCGAGGAACGCGCCCGAGCGCGTCGTCCCCATCTTGCGAGCCAGGTAGCCGTCGACGCCGTCGGTGCACGCGAGGACGATCCAGAGCCCGCACACCGGCCACCGCAGGTCCATGTTCTCGCTCGACATCAGCACCAGCAGCACCGGCGTGGCCAGCAGCCGGCCGATCGTCACCGCGTTCGCCGGCGTCGCCAGCGCGCCGGGCCCGAACGTCGTGACCCTCGCCGTCACCTACGCGACCTCGGCGTCGACGTCGGGGCCGGCGGCGCCGACGACCGTGACCTTGGCGAACTCGCCGACCGCCAACGATCGCGGGACCGCGATGATGCCGTCGATCTCCGGCGCCTCGCGATGGCTGCGCGCCACGCCGGGCTCGTCGACCAGCACCTCGACCGTCCGGCCGACCAGCTCGGCCCGGCGCTCGGCGGTGATGCGGTCCTGCAGCTCCGACAGCTCGGCCAGGCGCTCGGCTGCCAGCGCCGCCGGCACCTGGTCGCCCAACGATGCCGCGTGCGTCCCGGCTTCCAGCGAGAACCGGAAGAAGCCGGCCCAGTCGAGCCGCGCCGCGGCGACGAAGTCGAGCAGCTGGTCGTGATCCGCCTCGGTCTCACCGGGATAGCCGACGATGAAGCTGGACCGGAATGCCGCGTCCGGCTCGCGCGACCGGATCGCCGCGATCCGGCCGAGGAAGCGCGATCCGTCACCCCAACGGCGCATCCGCCGCAACAACGGCTTGGCGACGTGCTGGAGCGACAGGTCGAAGTACGGCACGCCGGTCGCACAGATGGTGTCGACGAGCCGGTCGTCGAGCTCGGAGGGATACAGATAGAGCAGCCGCACCCGGTCGACCCGCGCCCCCACGGCCTCGACCAGCGGGACGATCGCGCCCTTGTCGCCGACGTCGCGCCCGTAGCTCGCCAGGTCCTGCGCGACGAGGACGATCTCGCGCGCGCCCAGCGCGTCCACCTCGGCGAGGATCGAGCCCACGGTCCGCGACCGCTGCTTCCCCCGGAACGACGGGATGGCGCAGAAGCCGCACGTCCGGTCGCAGCCCTCGGCCACCTTGACGTAGGCCCACGGCGCGGTCGCCGGCGGACGGGGCAGCTCGAGCAGGTCCATGCGGGCGACGTCGACGTCACGGGCGTTCGACCGGCGCGACGCCGAGAGGGTGACAGGCACGCCGAAACCCGCGACCCGGTCGACCTCCGGCAAGGCCGCGGCCAGCTCGTCGCCGTAGCGCTCGGCCATGCAGCCGGTGACGATGAGCTGGGCGCCGGGCTGCCGGGCCTCGGCCAGCGACAGCACGGTGTCGATCGACTCCTGGCGGGCCGCCTCGATGAAGGCACAGGTGTTGACGACCACGACGTCGGCCTCGGATGGGGACGCGGCCGGCTCGAGCCCGTCGGCGGTCAGCGTGCCGACGAGCTTGTCCGAGTCAACTTGGTTCTTTGGGCAGCCGAGCGTCTCGACCCAGTACCGGCCGGGCACGGCTACCAAATGTACCGGGGGCGGTCGGTCACCAAGGAAGCGGGGTCATCACCGCGACGGCCGCCCGCCGCGGGACGCGCAGCACCCGGCCGTCGGGCAGCGGGTGCCGGGCCAGCCATGCCAGCGCCCGTTCCATCGCGTCGAGCGCGTGCAGATCACTGCCGAGGTGGACGACGCCGGCCCATTGCCGACGGCGCGCGACGCCCACGAAATCGGCGTTCGTCGTGACGACCGCCGCCTGCTTGGCGGCCGCGTAGGCCAGGACGTGCTCGTCGTTGAGCGGGCCGAGGTCGAGCTCGTCGTCGAGGTCGACGTCGTGACCGCGCTGGCGGAGCAGGGCGGTGACCTCGGCGGGCACGCACTGGTCGACGACGAACTTCACGCCGCGCCCCCGCTGACCGCGGCTTCGACGTCGGCGTCGGTCACTGCCGGGTAGCTCTCGACGATCCGGGCCGCGGTCCAGCCGGCGCGATGCAGCGCCCGCAAGGTGATCACCGGGACGCGAGTCCCCGCGACCACCGCGGCGCCGCCGAGCACGCCGCGCCGCCGCTCCACGGTGCCGGGCACGCGTCGTCCGGCGCGCTCGGCCGACACCGCGTCGGCCAGCTCGGCGGTGACGCGCTGCAGCGGCACGGTGTCGTCCAGCACCAGCTGGCCGTTGCGCCAGTCCTCCCACGACCCGTCGGGCCGCTGCACGATCCGCAACCAGTGGGCCACGCGCACCGCGACCATGTCGGCGAACGAGAACAGCCGGACGCGGCGGCGGCCGACCGGCCGCTCCACGGTCGCGTGCAGCACGCCGCGGTCCATCCACTCGTCGAGGCGGCGCGTCGTCACCCCCGTGAACCGCCGCACCTGCTCGTCGGTGAACGCGATCACCGCGGCAGGTCCAACGAGCCGTCGGCCGCGAACGGGATGCCCGGGTTGTACGCGGTCTCCCACGGATACCCGTCGGGATCGGCGAAGTAGCCGCCGTAGCCGCCGTAGAAGGTCGGCGCCGCCGGCTTGAGGATCGTGCCACCGGCCGCCGTCGCCTCGGCCAGCACGCGATCGACGTCGGACTCCGATTCGAGATTGATCGCGAACGCCATCCCGCCGAAGGCCGACGGATCGCCGGCGTCCGGGAGCCCGGCGTCGGCGGCGAGCTTGTCGCGCCCCCAGAGGGCGAGGACGGTTCCATGAGTGAGGAAGAACGCCACGTCGCCCTCGACCGAGAACGGCGACTGCCGCCAGCCCAGGCCTTCGTAGAACGCGATCGAGCGCGCCAGGTCGGTGACCCCGAGGGTGATCAGGTGCACGCGGGCCGGGACGGTCATGCTGGCCATTCTGTCGGCCGCGGCCGTACGCTGCTCGGCGTGTCGAGGCCCCGCCCGGTCACCGTCGAGGTCGGACCGCTCACCCTGGTCGCGACGGTCCTTTCGGGCACGTGGCTCGCCCACAACATCGAGTACGCCCGCGTCCGGGGTGCCGGGGAGTGGGCCGGCGCGTCGTGGCGGTCGGCCCACGCGTACATGGGCCCGACGGGCATCGCGCTCCTCGCTCTCGCGCTCCTCGGTGTGATCGGCACCCTGTGGACCACCAGCCGGCTGGCCCGGCGGCTCGAGCGGGTGCGGGCCGGTGCTGCCGCCGGCCCGACGTCCGAGCGGCGCCGGCTCCGGCTCACCGTCGACGTCGCGACGCTGGCCGGCCTGATCTGGGCCTGGCAGCTGGCGTTGTGGGTGGTCGAGGAGAACATCGAGCTCCACCTGGCCGGCGCACCGGCGCCGGGCCTGGGTGTGCTGTGGGGCGCGCACGTGCTGGCGCCGTTCGTCCACCTCGCGGTCGCCGCCGCGCTCGCCGTCGGCATCTGGCGGCTGCGCCGCCCGGCAACCGAGTTGGCCCGCGCCCTGCGCGCCGCGTCGTCGGGACTGCGTGCGCTGCGGCCCCGTCGCGTCGTGGTGCGCCCGGCGCTCGTCATCCGCACCTGGACTCCTGTCGAACGATGGGGTCGCCACCTGTGGTCCCGCCCGCCGCCCGCGGGCCGCGCCATCCCGTAGCGACAATCCCCCTTCGATCAAGGAGCAAGATGAAGCGATTCCGCATCGCGGCCGCAAGCGCGGTCGTGCTTCTCTTCCTCGGCGCCGCCAGTCCGGCGTGGGCCCATGACCATCGTCGCGTCGGCGCCTACGACTTCACCGTCGGCTGGATCAGCGAGCCGACGTATGCCGGGTTCCCCAACGCCGTGCAGCTCATCGTCAAGGACGCGGCCGGCAAGCCGATCGACGACCTCGGCAGCCCGCCGACCCTCAAGGTCGAGGTCGGCACCGGCACCCAGAAGAGCGATCCACTGGCGTTCAAGGCGTCGTTCGACCCCGACACCGGGTTCGGCACCCACGGCGAGTTCGACAGCGAGATCATCCCGACGCGCCCCGGGGTGTACACGTTCCGCATCTTCGGCACGATCAACGGCCAGGCCGTCAACGAGACGTTCACCTCGTCGGACACGACCTTCGACTCCGTGCGGGAGCCGGCGGAGGTCGAGTTCCCGACCAAGGACCCGTCGACCGGTCAGCTCGCGACGAGCATCCAGCAGTTGACGCCGCGGGTCGACACCGCGGTCGCGGCGGCCAAGACGCAGGCCAAGGCGGCGAAGAACGCCAAGGACAAGGCGTCGACGGCGACCACGCTGGCGATCGTGGCGCTCGTCGCGGGCGTGGTGCTCGGCGGCGCCGGCCTCGTCACCGGCCTGGGGGCCCGGCGCCGGTCGTAGATCGATGAGTCGCTTCGGGTCCCGGCTGATCGCCGCCGCGATCGTGATGGCGATCGGGATGCTGGTGGGGCCGGCGCGGCCGGCCTCGGCCCACGCGCTCCGCCAGAGCTCGTATCCCGACGCCGGCGCGACGCTGCCCAAGGCGCCCACCGAGGTCCGGGTGACGTTCGGCGAGCAGCCGGACCCGAAGCTGTCATCGCTGCGCGTCCTCGACACGAGCGGACGCGACCATGCCACCGGCACGACCGCGGCGGTCCCCGGACAACCGCTCACGCTGCGGCGTTCGGTCGAGCCCCTCGCCAACGGGGTGTACACGGTGTCGTGGCGCACGGTGTCGAAGGTCGACGGCCACCTCGCGACCGGGACGTTCGCGTTCGGGGTCGGTGTCTCGCCGACCGGCGCAGCCGCATCCGGAGCCGCCGCGAGGTCGCCGTCGCCTTCCACCGCGAACCTCCTCTCCCGGTGGCTGCTCTACGTCGGGCTGATGGTGCTTCTCGGCGCGTCGGTGGTGATCCTCGCGACCACCGGAGTGCCGACCTCCCGGCTGTGGCTGCTGCTCGCGCTCGGCGTGCTGTCGGCCGCCGCCGGCGCGCTGGGCATCGGTCTCGACCAGCTCCACAACGCCGGGCTTCCAGTGTCCAAGCTCTTCGACTCACCGTTCGGGCACCCGACGATCCTGCGACTCGCGCCGGTCGCGGTCGCCGCCGTCGCGCTCGTGGCCGCCATCGCCCGATCGGGGCGCATCCGCGCGATGGCCGTCGGCGTGATCGGTGCCGCCGGCGCGGCCGCGATGTGGGGCGACGTCGAGGCCAGCCACGCCGCGGCATCCGGTTCCTTCCGGCTCGCACGCATGGCGCTGCAGTGGCTGCACTTCGCGGCCGCCGGCATCTGGGTCGGCGGGCTGCTCGCGATCCTCGTCGTCGTGCGGGTGCTCGAGCCGGAGCGACGGCCAGCGGTGGTCCGCCGGTACTCGGCCATGGCGCTGGGCGCGGTCGCGGTGATCGGTCTCACCGGTGTCCTCCGCGCCTTCGACGAGGTGCACGGCTGGCACCGCCTGGTGTCGACGACGTTCGGGCGCTACGTGCTGCTGAAGTCGCTCCTCCTGGTCGCGCTGATCGGGCTCGGCGCCGTCAACCGCTACCGATCGGTGCCGGTCGTGGCCCGGACGCTGCGCCCGTTGCGCGGCGTCGGGCGGGCCGAGCTCGCGGTGGTCGCGGTCGTGCTGGTCGCGGCGGCCATGCTCCAGGGCTTGGCGCCGCCGGCGAGCGTCGCGAAAGCCGCGACCGTCCACCCGATCGTCGTGACCGGCGCCGACTTCGCCACGACCGTCCGCGTCCGGCTGTCAGTGTCGCCGGGCATCGCCGGCTTCAACACCTTCCGGTTGACGATCACCGACTACGACAGCGGCCAGCCGGTCGACGCGCAAGCCGTGAGCCTCCGCTTCGCGTTGCCGGCCCGTCCCGATGTGGGTGAGTCGACGCTCGGGCTCACGCGCACCGCGCCGGGCACCTACTCCGCGCCGGGCGCCAACCTGTCGATCGACGGGACGTGGACGGTGACCGTGCTCGTGCAGCGCGCGAACGGCGGCGTCGAGATCCCATTGAGGGTCACGACGCGCCAGCCGCCTCAGCGCATCGAGATCCAGCGGACCAAGGGCCTTCCGACGGTGTACGTCCTCCATCTCTCCGACGGGCGCTCGTTGCAGGTCTACGTCGACCCCGGCAAAGCCGGCGCGCCGATCAACGAGCTCCACGCCACGTTCTTCGCGCCCGACGGCAACGAGCTTCCGGTGGACTCGGTCTCGGTCGCGGCAACCGGTCCCGGCACCCACACCGCGCGACCGCTCACCACCCGCCGGCTCGACCCGCTCGGCCACTTCGTCTCCGACCTGCTCGACGCCGGCGCGGGAACCTGGACCTTCGACGTGACGGCGACGTTGCCCACCGGCGAACAGGTGCAGGGCCACTTCGCCATCCCCATCCCCTGAGGCCCGGCACTACCGTCGGGCAATGGAACTCACCCCAGGCCGCGTCGCGGTCGTCACGGGCGCGGCGAGCGGGATCGGCCTCGCGCTGGCCGAGCGGTTCGCCCGCAGCGGCCTGAACGTCGTGCTGGCCGACGTCGACGAGGCCGGGCTCGACGCCGCGGCGGTGACGATCACGAGCCTCGGGGTCGAGGCGATCACCGTGCCGACCGACGTCAGCGACGAGGCCGCGGTGCAGGCGCTGGCGTCGGCGGCGCTCGATCGCTTCGGCGCGGTCCACGTGGTGTGCAACAACGCCGGCGTCGCCAGCATGGCCGACTCGTGGTTCGGCCCGGTGTCGAGCTGGCAGTGGGTGCTGGGCGTCAACCTCTGGGGGGTGATCCACGGTGTGCGGACGTTCCTGCCGCTGCTCGCCGGCCAGGGCGAGGGTCACATCGTGAACACCGCGAGCATCGCCGGGCTGCTTCCGGGCTTCGGTCCGTCCTACGACGCCAGCAAGCACGCGGTGGTCGCGCTCACCGAGGACCTCTACCTCAACCTGCAGCTCGTCGGGCTGCCGATCGGCGTGAGCGTGCTGTGCCCCGGTTGGGTCCGCACCCGCATCCTCGACGCGCAGCGCAACTGGCCGGCCGGCCTCGGCGACGCGCCGCCGCCGGGCATGGGCACCGAAGTCGTCTCGGCGCACGTGCGGCGGGCGATCGACGAAGGCACGCCGCCGGCCGCGGTCGCCGACCGGGTCGCCGACGCGATCGAAGCGAACCGCTTCTGGGTCTTCCCGAACCCCGAGTTCGTCGAGCTGGCGGTCCGGCGCTGGCACATGATCGCGGAAGGTCTGAACCCGTCGACCCTGCAGGACGTGCCGGGCATGCCGACGCCAGAGGCGCTGGCGGCCGAGCTGGCGTCGGGGCTGTCGCCGCCGTCCTGATCGCTACGCCGCGGGTCCGGTCGCCAAGCGCACCGAGGCGGAGTGCCGCGTCCCGGCGGAATCGACCCAGACGACCGTCACCTTGTCGCCCGGCTTGTGCTGCCGGATGAGCGGGCCGAGCGACGCCGCCGACGTGACCGAGCCGCCGTCGAAGCTGATGATGGTGTCGCCGGCCTGCAACCCGGCGTTGGCTGCCGGCGTGTTGGTCTCGACGTTGGCGACGGCGGCGCCGCCGCTGCCGTCGGCGGTGTTGGTGACCTCGACGCCAAGGAACGCCGGGGCACCGATCTGGACGGTCGAGCTGCTCTCGCCCCGCTCGATCTGGTGCGCGATCGTCAGCGCGGTCCCGATCGGGATGGCGAAGCCTTCGGTTCCGGTCGAGCGACGGCGCCCACCGGACGCCGCCGCGTCCATGCCGATGATCTGACCGTGCCCGTTGATGAGCGGGCCGCCGGAGTCACCGGGCTGCAGCGGCGCGTCGGTCTGGATCAGACCGTTCATCTGCACGTCGGCACCGGTGCTCGGGTCAGACACCGTGATGGTCTGGTCCACGGCCTGCACCGTGCCGGTCACCGCGGCAGGAGGACCGTTGCGGCCGAGCGCGTTGCCGATGGCGACGACGGCATCGCCGATGGCGACGTTGGTCGACGTCTTCGTGACGGTGAGGCCCGATGCACCCTGCAACTTGATCAGCGCGACGTCCTGCGTCGCGTCACTCCCGAGCACGGTGGCGGTGTATGTCCGGCCGACGCCGCCGACCTGGGCCGAGATGGTTCGCGCCCCCTCGATGACGTGGCGGTTGGTGAGCACCTCGCCATCCGACGTGAGGATGATCCCCGAGCCGGCGGCGCTGCCGTTGCCGGCGCCCAGTGACGTCGTGATGTCGACGGTCGCCGGAGTGACGGCAGCGACGATCGCCGCGGTGTCGAGCGCCGAAGTGCTCGACCCATTCGACGAACCACCGGCCGACCCGCCGGCCGGTGCCGACGGGACGGTCGGCGTGGTGGTGCCCGGCGCGGCGGCGCCCGCCGCCAACGACGGCCGAGCCGCCGAGTGCGAGCGGGTGAACTGGAACGCGCCGACC
>JAODBK010000087.1 GCA_025463925.1 Acidimicrobiales bacterium
ACGGGCCGGTCGTCGCGGTCCTGCTCGAGTCGTCGCGCCCGCGGCTGGCCCGCGAGCTGCTCGGCGCGGCCGCCCGCCTGGCGCGACCGGTCGGTGGCTCGGTCGTCGCGCTGAACACCATGCCGACGCTCGACGACGCCACCGCGTCGTCGTGGGGCGCCGACGCGATCGTGCGGCTGTCCGGATCGGCCGTCGAGGAGGACGTGGCCGGCGCGCTGATCGCGTGGTGCGAGTCGGCGCCGCCGTGGGCGGTGCTGGCCCCCGGCACCATGTGGGGCCGCGACGTGGCCTCGCGGGTGGCGGCCCGGCTCGGCGCCGGTCTCACCGGCGACGCCGTCGACCTCGACGTGCGCGACGGCCGGCTCGTGGGGTGGAAGCCGGCGTTCGGCGGTCGGTTGGTCGCGGCAGTCATCGCGACGTCGCCGGTGCAGATGGCGACGGTGCGGCCCGGCATGCTGCCGGTGCCCGAACCCCGCGAGCCCTCCGACGTGCCGGTCGAGGAGATCGTGGTTCGGGCCGGCGGCCGCGTCCACTACCTCGACGCCATGCGGGAAGACGACGTCGACACCCTCCAGATCGCCCGCGCCGTGGTCGGCGTCGGCACCGGCGTGACGCCGGACGCGTACCCCGAGCTGGACCCGCTGCTCGCGGTGCTCGGTGCCGAGATGGGCGCGACCCGCAAGGTCACCGACAAGGGCTGGCTGCCGCGCGCCCGGCAGATCGGCATCACCGGCCGGTCGATCTCGCCGTTGCTCTACGTCGCCATCGGACTGTCGGGAAAGTTCAACCACGTCGTCGGTGTGCGCGGTGCCGGCCAGATCCTCGCGGTGAACCGCGACCCCGACGCATTGGTGTTCCAGTCCGCCGACGTCGGCATCGTCGGCGACTGGCACGAGGTGGTGCCGCGGCTCGTCGCCGAGCTGCTGGCCCAGCGGACGACCGAGCGAGTGGAGGCTTGATGCACCCGGTTCATTGGTTGGCGGTCCTCCGCATCGGCGTGGGGCTGTGGTGGGCCGAGAGCTACCGCCACAAGAACAAGGCGGCGTGGCTGCAGCGGGGCGCCGGGATCGACTGGGGCAAGTCGATCGCCGAGAAGCACAAGTGGCCGTTCGTGAAGACGGGGTTCGAGAAGGTCGTCGCGCCGCACCCCAAGTCGATGGCCTATGTGGTGGTGTTCGGTGAGCTGGCCATCGGGCTCGGCCTGATCTTCGGCTTCCTCACGCCGATCGCGGCCGCCGCCGGCATCCTGCTCAACCTCGTCTACTTCGTCCTGATGGTCCACGACTGGGCCGAGCAGGGTCAGAACCTGGTGATGCTGCTGGCCGAAGTGGTCATCATCGGCACCCACGCGTGGCAGGTCTGGTCGATCGACCACGTCCTCAAGATCTTCGGAAGCTGACACGGCCGTCACCCCTCGGATAGCCTGACGCCAGCGTCAGCCATCTGGAGGAGCCGATGCGCTACGAAGTCATCTCGGCGGATGCCCACATCCTCGAGCCGCCGAACATCTGGGAGACCTGGCTCCCGAAGAAGTACCAGGACAAGGCGCCGAAGCTCGTCAAGGACGTCGACGGCGGGGACGCCTGGCAGTTCGCGGGCGCTCCCCAACCCGACCCGATCGGGCTGACCTCGACGCCCGGCATGCCCTACGACCAGTTCCGGTGGACGGGTGTGACCTACGAGGAAGCCCGCAACGGCTGCTACAACGGCGAGGCGCGCCTGGCCGACATGGACATCGACGGCATCGACGCCGAGATCCTGTTCGCGCCGCAGCGCACCATCGGGCACTTCCTCGGTGACGAGGACGACGACTTCGTCCTGGCCGGCGTCGACGCGTACAACAACTTCCTCTTCGACGAGTTCTGCGCGCCCGATCACGATCGGCTCATCGGCGCCGGGCAGATCCCGTCGCTCGGCATCGACGTGGCAGTCGACTACGTCCGCAAGCTCAAGGCCAAGGGTTTCAAGACGGTCGCCATCAGCAACTGGCCGTCGGGCGGCGAGAGCGTCTCGGCCGAGGACGACCCGTTCTGGGCCGCGGCCGCCGAAGAGGGCATGCCGGTCTGCATCCACATCAACGTGATCTCGCGCAACGCCCGGCAGCGGCAGCGCAAGGCCACCGAGGCCGCGGTCAAGAAGGGCGGCGGCACGCTGTACGGCGGCGCCCGGCCCGACGCCAACGCCAAGGCGGTGGGTGGGCTGGCCGGCGTGTTCAGCACGGTGCCGTCCACCATCGGCCAGCTGATCTTCACCGGCGTGTTCGAGCGCTTCCCGGATCTGCACATCAGCTTGATCGAGACCGGCGTCGGCTGGATCCCGCATTACCTCGAGTCGGCCGACGACCGCTACTGGCGCAACCGCTCATGGGGCAACATCCCGCTGAGCCAGCCGCCGTCGTACTACTGGTACCGCAACATGAGCGCGACGTTCATCGTCGACCGCTCCGGCATCGCGCTGCGGCACTGGGTCGGCCTCGACAACATGATGTGGTCCACCGACTACCCGCACCACGGCAACGACTGGCCCTACAGCCGCAAGGTCATCTCCGAGATGATGGGCCACATCGACACCGCGGAGCGGCACAAGATCATCGCCGGCAACGCCGAGCGCATCTTCGGGCTCGGGCGCTAGCCGGCGTCCTCGGCGGCCCGGCCGGCGTCGATCGACCGCAGCGTCATCCGCTGCACGGCGCGGTGGTGCACGTGGTTGAGGATCGTCTCGACCAGCGGCAGGATGTCGGCGATCTCGGTCGCGGCGCGGGCGCGAAAGGCCTCGACCTGCGCGCGGGGCACGTCGGCGCGTTCGCCGGCGAAGACCGCGAGGACGTCGTTCTGCATCGCGTCGAAGTGCTCGACGTAGAGCTTGGCGAGCAGCACCACCATGGCGACGGGCATCCCGAGGTCGAGCAGGCCCCGCAGCGCGTGGAGCACCTGCAGGTCGGTGTTGTCGTAGGCGTGGCGGCCGTGGTCGAACGACAGCAGGCCGACGTCCTCGAGCCGCTTCACCAGCTCCTCGGCCAGGCCCGACGCGGCAACCAGCTCGTCGCGCCCGTACGATCCCGAGCCGGCGGCGAACAGCGTGTCGACCAGACCGAGCCGGCCCTCCTCGGAGAGGACCTTGATCGCGCCCAGGCTGAAGTGTCGCGATTGCAGGTCGCGGATCCGCTCGAGCTGGCGCAGGTGGCCGGGCCCGTACACGCCGGCGCGACCATCGCGCCGCGCCGGCGCCAGCAGGCCTTCGCGCTGGTAGAAGCGGATGGTGTCGACCGCGACGCCGGAGCGGTGGGCCAGCTCGTCGATGCGCCAGTCGGTGTCGTCACCCACGGCTCCCAAGCTACGCGGGCTGTACGTTCGGTGTGCTCATGACGAAACAGATGGAGCTCTCCGAGGCGGTGCGCGCCAACGTGCGGCCGGGCGACAGCGTGCACCTCGTCGTCGGGCACTCGCGCTGGTCGGCGGCGTCGTACGAGCTGGTACGCCAGACGTGGGGGACCGATCCGGAGTTCACCCTCGTCATGCTCAGCCTGTCGTCCCTCGGCGCGCTGTTCTTCCGCGGCGGGCTGGTGCGCCGGGTGATCACCGCGTACTCGGGCGACTCCTTCCCGACCTACACGCCGAACCCGATCTACCAGGAGGCGTACCAGTCGGGCCGCGTCGAGGTCGAGCACTGGTCGATCCTCACGTTCCAGCAACGCCTCGAAGCGGCGGCGCGTGGGCTGCCGGCGATGGTGACCGGGTCGCTGGCCGGCTCCTCGATGGCCGCCAACGCCGACTTCCACGAGGTCGACACCCCTGCCGGCCGGGTCGGTTTGGTGACCGCGCTGCAACCCGACGTCGCGATCATGCACGGCGTGGTGGCCGACCGCGACGGCAACGTCGCCGTCAACGCCCCGTTGCTCGAGGGCGTCTGGGGCGCGCTGGCCGCCAAGCGGGGCGTCGTCGCCACCGTCGAGCGGATCGTCGACGACCTCACCCACGTCGCCGACCGCGTCGTGATCCCGTCGCACCGGGTGCTGGCCGTCGTCGAGGCGCCGTTCGGCGCCCATCCGGGCGGGTTGTTCGCCCGCGGGCTGCCGGCCAGCGGTTACGGCGAGGACATCGACTTCTGGGTCTCGGCACGAGACGCGGGGCGACGCGACTTCGACGAGTGGGCTCGCGAGTGGGTGCTCGACGTCGGCGGTCACGAGGCGTACCTGGCCAAGCTCGGCCAGCCGCGGCTGCATCGCCTGCAGGCGCGCACCGACCCGCACTCGTGGCGCGAGGACGAGGAGGCGCACCCGGTCGACGCCGGCGCGCCCATCACCGCATGGGAGACGGCCGCGGTCGTGGGCGTGCGCCTGCTCCGCGAGCGGATCGCGGCGGTAGGGGCCGACGCGGTGTTGGCCGGTGCCGGCGTCGCCAACTTGTCGGCCTGGGTCGGCGTGATGGCGGCGCGCGCCGACCGTCACCCGGTCGTCCTCACCGCCGAGCTCGGCATGTGGGACTACACGCCGACGCCGGCCGACCCCTACATCTTCAACCACCGGTCGTTCCCGACGGCCGGCGGGCTCTCGGACGCGTCGCGCGTGCTCGGCCTGATGATCGGCGGCCACGGCACCCGCGTGATCGGGTGCCTCGGTGCCGCGCAGGTCGACCGCTTCGGCAACATCAACTCCACCGACATCCCCGGTCGCTCGTTCCTCGTCGGATCCGGTGGTGCCAACGACGTCGCCTCGCGCGCCACCGAGTGCCTCGTGGTGACGCAGGCCCGGCCGCACCGCATGCCGGCCGACGTCGGCTATGTCACCGCACCGGGGACACGCGTGCAGACGGTCGTCACCGACCTCGGTGTGTTCCGCAAGCGCGACGGTGAGCTGTGGCTCACCGCGGTGCCGGCGGGCGACGGGCCGGTGGACCAGCGGGTGAAGGCGGTGGCGGCCGCGGTCGGCTGGGAGCTGAAGGTCGACCGCCACATCGAGCAGCTCGCGCCGGTGACTTTGCCGGAGGTCCTGGCCCTCCGCCGCTACGACCCGGAGCGCCTGTTCCTGGGCGACTGACCTCGCTACATCGGGTTCTGGCGGAGGTAGCTGTAGATGCCGGCGAACTGCTGGTTGACCTTCTCGGGCAGCTCGTGGATCGGGCCGAGCGCCTTGGCGCCCCACACGATCTGCGCGCTGCGCTCGATCAGCGCGGTGACGTGCAGCGCCTTGCCGGGGTTGGCGCCGACCGCGACGGTGCCGTGGTTGGCGAGCAGCGCCGCCGACCGGCCGTTCATCACCGCGACCGCGTTGTCGCCGACGCCGTCGGTGCCGCTCATCGCGTAGTCGGTCACCGCGACCTCGCCGCCGCAGTAGATCGAGAACTCGTCGATGCAGGCCGGGATGTTCTGGTGTGCGACCGCGAACATCGTGGCGAACACCGGGTGGGCGTGGATCACCGACCCCACGTCGGGAAACGCCTTGTAGCACGCGATGTGGAGCGCCTTCTCCGACGACGGCCCGCGGTCGCCCGTGACGGTCTTGCCGTCGAGGTCGATGATCACGAGGTCGTCGAGCGTCATGAGGTCGTAGTCCACCGACGACGGGGTGATGACGATGTTGCCGTTCGGGAGGCGGGCTGAGATGTTGCCGGCCGTGCCCTCGGTGAGCCCCTTGCGGAGCATGTCCTTGGCCGCGGCCAGAACGAGCGCGTGCGCGTTCTCGACCGAGCGGGGCGCGCTGTCACCATTCGAACTCACGGGAGCACCTCGGGGTTGACGATGTGGACAGGGCGCTCGCCCGACAGCAGCCGGGCCAGGTCGTCGGCGATCAGGCGCGAGTGGTTGGCCTCGGTGTCGTAGGTCGCGCCGCCGATGTGCGGCGTGAGCACCACGTTCTTCATCGACGCGAGCGGGTGGTCGGTCGGCAGGTTCTCACCCACGAAGTGGTCGAGCCCGGCAGCTGCGACCTTGCCCGACAGCAGCGCCGCGACGAGGGCGTCGGTGTCGTGCAGGTGGGCGCGCGCGGTGTTGATGAAGACGGCGCCGTCCTTCATGGCGTCGAACTGCGCTGGGCCGATCATGCCGGTGGTGTCGGGCGTCACCGGCGCGTGCATCGACACCACGTCGGCCTGGGCCAGCAGATCTTCGAGCGAGTGGGTGGCCGCGGGGTTGTAGGGATCGTACGAGATCACCTTCATGCCGAGGCCCTCCAGCCGCCAGGCCAGCGCCCGCCCGACCGCGCCCAGCCCCACGATCCCGGCCGTCTGCCCAGCGATCTGCCACGCCCGGTACCGCTGGTAGGGGATCGAACCACCCCGATAGACCTGGCCGTCGCGCACGTCGGCGTCGGCCTGGAGCACGTGACGGTTGAGGGCGAACAGCAATGCCACTGCCATCTCGGCCACGGCGTCGGCGTTGCGACCCGGCGCGCGCAGCACCGGGATCTTGGCCGCGGTGGCGGCGCCCACGTCGACGTTGTTGGGGTCACCGCGGCACGAGCCCAGCGCGACCAGGCCGGGCACGTCGAACACCGACTTCCCGACCTGATCGGACTCGACGACGATGATCGTCGCCCGCTCGGTGGTGGCCCGCTCGGCCAGCTGGTCGGACGAGTACAGCCGCAACGGCTGCTGGTCGATCCATGGATCGAGCACCACGTCGGCGATCTGCCGGAGCGTGTCCAGGCCCTCGCCACGGAACGGTGCAGTGACGAGGGCCCGCGGCTTGTCCGGCATGGCGGCAATACTGTCGGAGTATGACGCTCGTGTCACGTAGACCACCGCGCCGGTGACTGCCGAGGTCACCGTCGGCATCGACATCGGCACGACGTCGGTCAAGGCCGTCGCCGCCGACGGCGACGGCACCATCGTCGCCCGGGCGCGGGTACCCCACCGCTTGCTGGTGCCGGCGCCCGACATGCTCGAACACGACGCCGTCGAGGCGTGGGCCGAGGGACCGGTGAAGGCGCTGGCGGCGTTGGGCGTCGACGAACCGCTGGCGGTCGCGGTCTCGGCGATGGTCCCGTCGATGACCGCGGTCGACCGAGCCGGTCGGCCGGTCGTGCCCGGCCTCCTCTACGGCGACGCCCGCGGCCGGCACGCCCAGTCGACGTCGACGGTGGCGCCGATCGGGGAAGCGGCCGAGTTCGTCAAGTGGTGCGCCGGCGAGGCGCCCGACGCCCACGGCTACTGGTCGGCACCGGCCGTCGCCAACTACGCGCTCGGCGGCGAGGCGGCGGTCGACTTCGGCACCGCGTTCACCACCAGCCCGCTGTTCGGCGCCGCGATGGCGTGGGACGAGGCAGTGCTCGCCGACGTCGGCGCCCGGCTCGACCAGATGCCGCGCGTCGAGATGATGGGCACCGCCATCGGACGGGTGACCGGGTCCGGCACGATCCTCGCCGGTGGGTCGATCGACGCCATGGCCGAGCAGATCGTGGCCGGGGCCGACGACGACGGCGACGTGCTGGTGCACTGCGGCACAACGATGATCGTGTGGGCCGTCATCTCGGACGAGCGGCAAGGCCAGGGCACGTGGACGATCCCGCACACCACGCCCGGCAAGCTCATGATCGGCGGTCCGTCCAACGCCGGCGGCCTGTTCCTCAACTGGGTGCTGTCGTTCGTCGGCGAAGGGCCGACGGATGTGGACGACCCGTGGCGGGTGCCGGTGTGGGAGCCGTACGTGCGCGGTGAGCGCGTCCCGTACCACGACGCCGACCGGCGCGCGGTGCTGCACGACCTCGACCTCACCGAGGGACCGAACGCGGTCCGGCGCGCCGCGTACGAGGCAGCCGGGTTCGTGACCCGGCACATCCTCGACTTGGGCGCGGTGACCGGGCGGCGCATCGTCGCGACGGGTGGTGGCACGCGCGTCGGGCCGTGGATGCAGGCGCTGGCCGACTGCACCTGCCTGCCGGTCCACGTCGCCGCGGTGCCGGAAGGCGCGGCCCTCGGCGGGGCCTTCCTCGCGCGTCAGGCCGCCGGGCTCGAGACGTCGATGACCGACGCCGCCCGGTGGGCATCGACCGACCACATCGTCGAGCCGGCGCCGGAGTACGCGGTGCCCGTCGCCCATCGGTACGAGAAGTTCCTGTCGTACTCCGAACGCGGGGAAGGCTGAGCCATGGCGCTCGAGGTGTCCGTCGACGCCGACAAGTGCATGGGTTCCGGCAACTGCTCGTTCTGGGCCCCCGGCGCGTTCGACCTGAACGACGATGGCGTGGCCGAGGTGGTCGACCTGGACGCAGTGCCGGAGGAGAAGATCCTGCTGGCCGCGCAGGGCTGCCCGACCCAGGCGATCACCGTGACCCGCGACGGCCAACGACTGGCGCCATGAGCGACGTCGCGTCCTCCGCCGAGCCGCTGGTCTTCAACCCGTTCGATCCCGGCTTCCGATCCGACCCGTACCCGTTCTACAACCGGCTCCGCGAGGAGGATCCGGGCCACGTGAGCCCCCTCGGCTTCCACGTGCTGACGCGATACGACGACTGCGCCGCCATCCTCAAGCACCCCGACGTGTCGAGCGACCAGCGCAATGCCGCGGACTACGACCGGTGGCGTGCGGACAATCCCGCGGCGGCCGCCTTCTCGTCGCGCATCGAGCCCCGTCGCCCGTTCCTCTTCATGGACCCGCCGGACCACACCCGCCTGCGGGGGCTGGTGTCGAAGTCGTTCACGCCGAAGCGCGTCGAGGCGCTGCGGCCGCGCGTGCAGCACCTCGTCGACGAGTTGGTCGACGCCGCCATCGACCGCGGCTCGCTCGAGGTCGTGGAGCAGCTCGCGTACCCGGTGCCGGTCGTCGTGATCTGCGAGCTGCTCGGCGTGCCCCTCGCCGACCACGAGCGGTTCAAGGGGTGGTCGCGGTCACTGGCCCGGAGCCTCGATCCCGAGATCGTCCTGCCGCCCGACCTGCAGAAGGAGCGGGTCGAGGCGATCACCTCCTTCCACGAGTACTTCCTCGACCTCATCGCGCGGCTGCGGCGCGATCCCGGTCCTGATCTCCTCTCGGCGCTGGTGGCCGCAGAGGACGCGGGCGACACCCTGAGCGAGGACGAGCTGCTCGGCATCTGCACGCTGCTGCTCATCGCCGGTCACGAGACGACGGTGAACCTCATCGGCAACGGCGTGCTGGCGTTGCTCCGTCATCCCGACCAGTGGGCCCGGTTGCAGGCCGACCCGTCGCTGGCCCGCAGCGCGGTCGAGGAGGTCCTGCGCTTCGACCCACCGGTGCAGTTCGACGGTCGGGTGGCGATGGCCGACATCGAGCTCGAGCACTGCTCGCTGAGGGCGGGGGAGCAGCCATTGCTGATCCTCGGCGCCGCCAACCGCGACCCCCGCCACTTCGACGAGCCCGAGCGCTTCGACATCGGGCGGGCCGAGAATCACCACCTGGCGTTCGGGTACGGCCTGCACTTCTGCCTCGGCGCGCCGCTGGCCCGGCTCGAGGGGCAGGTTGCGCTGGCGACCTTGGCGCAGCGCCTTCCAGGCATGCGGCTGGTCGACGAGCACCCGCCGTACAAGGAGAACGTCGTACTGCGGGGGCTGTCCGAGTTGCCCGTCACCATCTAGGAGGAACACGCGCGTGGCCATCGGCATCACCGACGAGCACGAGGCGCTGCGGGCGACGGCGCGGCGGTGGCTCGAATCACGCTGTCCGAACACGGTGCCGCGAGCGCTGCTGGACGTGCCCGACGACGACCCGGCCGCCGTCGCGCTCCCACCATTCTGGAAGGAGCTCGCCGATCAGGGATGGTTGGGGTTGCACGTCCCCGAGGAGCACGGCGGCTCGGGCTACGGATTGGTCGAGCTGGCCGTCGTGCTGGAGGAGCTCGGGCGGGCCAGCGCGCCGGGACCGTTCCTGCCCAGCGCGCTGGCGGCCGCGGTCATCGCCGAGGGCGGGGACGACTCGCATCGCGCCGACTGGCTGCCGAAGCTGGCCGACGGCTCGCTGGTGGCGACGGTCGCGCTGGCGGTCGACGACGTGGCCGCGACGGCCCCCGGGTCGGACGGCTCGGTGGTGCTGTCGGGCATGGCCCGACCGGTCGTGGCGGGCGGGTCGGCGACGCTGCTCCTCGTTCCCGTCGACGGCATGGTGTGCGCGGTGACCGTCGACGACGACGGCGTCGCGGTGAAGCCGGTCGAGAGCCTGGACGCGACGCGGCGATTGTCCGAGGTCGCGTTCGACGCGGTGGTCGTGCCGCGGTCGCGACAATTGCGGGGCATCACCGACGAACGGGTGCGCGACCTCGCCGCTGTCATGTTCACCGCCGAGGCCGCGGGCGTGGCCGGGTGGTGCCTCGACACCACCAACGCCTATGCCAAGGTGCGCGAGCAGTTCGGCCGCCCGATCGGCCAGTTCCAGGCGGTGAAGCACCGCTTGGCCGACATGCTCGTCATGGCCGAGCAGGCCCGGTCGGTGGCATGGGACGCGTCCGCGGCCGGCGAGGAGTCGCTGCCGGTGGCGGTCGCCGGCGCGCTGGCGCTTGACAACGCCGTCGAAGCGGCCAAGTGGTGCGTGCAGTTGCACGGCGGCATCGGCTTCACGTGGGAGCACGACGCCCACCTGTACCTCAAGCGGGCACTTGCGGTGCGCCAGCTGCTCGGTGGCGGCGGCCACTGGCGGGCCCGCGTGGCGCGCCTGGCGCTGGACGGGGCCCGGCGCGACCTGCATCTCGACCTGCCGCCCGAGGCCGAGGCCACGCGCGCGCAGGTGCAGTCCGACGCCGAGGCAGCCAAGGCGATCGGCGACGCCACCGAGCGGCGGGCCTTCCTCGCCGACCGGGGATACCTGGCGCCGAACTGGCCGTCACCGTACGGGCGGGACGCCGGGCCGATCGAGCAGCTCGTGATCGACGAGGAGTTCCGCGGCGCCAAGGTCCGCATCCCGCACCTGTCGGTCGGCGCGTGGGCGCTGCCGACGATCATCACCCACGGCACCGTCGAGCAGCAGGAGCGGTTCTGCGGGCCGACGTTGCGGGGCGAGATGAACTGGTGCCAGATGTTCAGCGAGCCTGGCGCCGGGTCGGACCTGGCGTCGTTGACGACCAAGGCGGTCAAGGTCGACGGCGGCTGGTCGGTGAGCGGGCAGAAGGTCTGGACGTCGATGGCGCGCGACGCGCAGTGGGCCATCCTGCTGGCCCGCACCAACCCGACGGCGCCGAAGCACAACGGCATCACGTACTTCCTGCTCGACATGGCGGCCGACGGCATCGACATCCGGCCGTTGCGCGAGCTCACCGGCGTGTACTGGTTCAACGAGATCTTCCTGTCCGACGTGTTCGTGCCGGACGACTGCGTGGTCGGTGAGGTGGACGACGGGTGGAAGCTGGCCCGCACCACGCTGGCCAACGAGCGGGTGTCGATGGGCAGCGGCTCGTCGTTCGGCTACGGCGTGGAGGCGGTGCTCGATCTCGTCGGCGACGCGTCGACTGCCGACCCGCTGGTGCTCGATCAGGTCGGCGGGTTGTTGGCCGAGGCGCAGTCGCTGGCGCTGCTCGGCTTCCGCACGACCCTGCGACAATTGTCGGGCGCCGACCCCGGGCCGGAGTCGAGTGTGCGCAAGCTGCTCGGCGTCGAGCACGAGCAGCGGGTGCAGGAGTTCGGACTCTCGCTGCTGGGCGCCGAGGGCGCCACCGTCGAGGGGGTCGCGGGCGTGTGGACCAACGGATTCCTCGCCAACCGCTGCCTCACCATCGCCGGTGGCACCAGCGAGGTCCAGCGCAACGTCATCGCCGAACGGCTGCTCGGATTGCCTCGGGATCCGTGATGTGATGGCCCGCATGGAATATCGCAAGCTCGGCGACAGCGGACTCGAAGTCTCGGAGATCAGCCTCGGCTCCTGGCTGACGTACGGCGTCGGTGTCGAGCGCGATGCCGCCGCGGCCTGCGTGCGGGCGGCGTTCGACGAGGGCATCAACTTCCTCGACACCGCAAATGCCTACGGTCGGGGCGCGGCCGAGTCAATGCTCGGCGAGGTGCTCGCGGGCGTGCCGCGCGACTCGTACGTGCTGGCGACCAAGGTCTTCTTCCCGATGTCGCGATCGGACTCCGGCCTGTCGCGCGAGCAGATCCTGAAGCAGTGCGACGCGTCGTTGCGGCGGCTGCAGGTCGACACCATCGACCTGTACCAATGCCATCGGTACGACACCAAGACCCCACTGGAGGAGACGATGTCGGCGTTGACCGACGTCGTGCGGGCCGGCAAGGCGCGGTGCATCGGGTTCTCCGAGTGGTCGCCGGCGCAGATCACCGCGGCGCTCGCCATGGCGCGCGAGGCCGGCGTCGAGAAGTTCGTCTCGAGCCAGCCGCAGTACTCGATGCTGTGGCGGCGGCCCGAGGCCGAGGTGATCCCGCTGTGCGCCGACAACGGGATCAGCCAGATCGTGTGGTCACCGCTGGCGCAGGGCGTGCTCACCGGCAAGTACGCGCCCGGTTCGCCGCCGCCGGCCGACTCCCGCGCCGCGTCCGACGCGATGGGCGGGATGATGGGCGACTACACCTCCGACGCCACCCTCGCCGCGGTGCAGGGCCTGCGGCCGATCGCCGACGGGCTCGGGCTCACCATGGCGCAGCTCGCGCTCGCCTGGGTCCTGCGCCAGCCCGACGTCGCGTCCGCCATCATCGGCGCGACCCGGCCCGAGCAGGTTGCCGACAACGCCGCCGCCAGCGGCGTCCACCTCGACCCCGACACCCTCACCGCCATCGACCAGGCGCTGGCCCCGGTCCTCTGAGTCAGGCGGGGAGCGCCCGCCACCGTGGCGGTGGTCTGCGCTCCACACCCAGGCGCGCCAGCGCGTCGAGGGCCGGACTCGGGCCAGGCCGGACGTCCGCAGCGGTGGCGACGACGAGCGTCCAGCCCGCCGCCACGATCGCGTTCTCACGCGCCCGATCGGCGAGCGCCCGCCGCGGTCCGTGCCCGTCGAGCCCGTGGTACTCGATGACGACGCGGCGTTCGCGATAGCCGAAGTCCACGATCGCGACGCGCCGGCCAGAGGGATCGAAGATCTCGACCTGGCGTTCGGGGAGCGGGAAGCCCTCTTGTACCAGGCGCCTGGCGAACCGCATCTCGCCCGCGCTTCCGGGCTTCGGTCCAGGCGCCCACACCTCGAGTGCCGAGAGCAGTGCCGCCTGCCCCGGCCGCCCGGGCCGTTGCGTCGCCCGACCGAGCGCCGCCCGCACGCGGTCCGGCGTGGCTGCTCCCCGGCACATGGTGTCATCCAGCATCACCTCGAAGGCCGGTGTCGAGAGTCGTGCCGCGACGTCGACCAACGTGCGTGCGATGCCAGTGGCGGGAATGCCGCGCACGAGGACGCGGTCGACTTGGTCGAGCGCCCGGGCGCGATGAACGACCGCGAGGGGACTGCGGTGGTGGCCGTCATTGGCGACGGTGATCTCCGTCCGCCCGGGCCGCGCTCCGGAGAGCCCATGGAGCACCGCGGCACTGAGATGTGATGTCACCGCATGCGGGCCGGCGAGGAGGCAAGCGGCGAGACATCGCTGCTCGAACGTCATTGGCACGAGGGCAGAGCGGTAGAGGCCCCGGCCGACTCGGAGCCACAGCCCCGATGTCGTGCGTCGTTCGATCTGCCGCGCCGTCAGACCGTCACGCAGCGCTTGCGCGCGCGTGATGACGCCGTGCTGCCGTCGGAACCTGATGAAGATCGCCGGAGGGTCCACGCGCCGGCAACAGTAGGAAACGGGTGTGACAGCAACGAGGTGTGGACCGTTCACCACCTCAGCGGTGGTGAACGGTCCCTACCTGAGCCCGCGGACCTCGGGTCATGCGCCGGCTCGGGCGCGGAGGGCGCCGACCGTCGAGTCGGACTTCGGCCGGATGGCGAAGGGGTCGAACTGGAACACGCGGCAGGCGTTCTCGTAGGAGATCTTGTTGATCTCGCCGTCGGGCAGGTCGCCCATCTGCTTCATGAACGTCTCGGGCGAGTGCGGCCACGTCGAGTCGGAGTGGGGGTAGTCGCACTCCCACGTGATGTTGTCGACGCCGATGCGGTGCCGGGCCTCGACGCCGGACTCGTCGCTGATGTAGCAGAACGTCATGTGGTCGCGCGCGACCTGCGACGGGAGCTGGTCGCCGAAGTCCTGGTGCGTCCAGAAGCGGTGCTGCTGGTAGACGTAGTCGACCCGCTCGAGCCAGTAGGGCAGCCAGCCGATCGACCCCTCCGACAGCGCGAACTTGATGTCGGGGAACTTCCGCAGCACCGGCGACCACAACAGGTCGGTGGCGGCGTGCATGGCGTTCAGCGGCGTCATCGTGATCATGCAGTCGATCGGCGCGCCCTCTTCCAGGCCGAGCATCGTCGACGACGAGCCGATGTGCAGGCAGATGACGGTGCCTTCGTCGTTGCACGCCTGGAAGAACGGGTCCCAGTGGTCGCCGAAGATGTGCGGCCAACCGAGGCGAGCCGGGTTCTCGGAGAACGTGACCGCGTGGCAGCCCTTGGCCGCCATCCGGTGCACCTCCTTCGCCATCAGCTCCGGGTCCCAGATCGGCGGGACCGACAGCGGGATGAAGCGGCCGGGGTAGGTGCCGCACCACTCGTCGACGTGCCAGTCGTTGTACGCCTGCACCATCACGTGGCCGACCTCGAGGTCCTTCGACCGCGAGAACAGCTGGCCGCAGAACTGCACGAAGCTCGGGAAGCACATCGAGCCGAGGAGGCCGTTGCGGTCCATGTCCTTGATCCGCTCGTGGATGTCGTAGCACCCCTTGCGGATGTCCTCGAGCCGGGTGGGCTCGATGTTGTACTCCTCCGGCGGCTTGCCGGCGACGGCGTTGAGCCCGATGTTCGGGATCTCGTTGTCGTCGTAGATCCATGCGTCGGTGCCGTCGGCCCGCTTGACCAGCTTGGGCGCGAACTCCTTGTACTTCTCCGGCACGTGCTTGTCCCACATGTCCGGTGGCTCGACGGTGTGATCGTCGACGCTGACCAGGATGAGGTCTTCCAGCCGCATGCTGCCCTCCCCGAGAACACTGACGCCAACGACCCTGACGACGGCGTCAGGCTACTACGCTCGCCCCTCCATGGACCTCGAGGGGCTGGCCAAAGGCAGTGAGGCGATCGCGTTCAACGCCATGATCGGCGTGACCACCACGAAGGCCGAGCCGGGCCACTTCGAGGTCATGCTGCCGAGCCGACCCGACTTGCTGAACCACATCGACTCGATCCACGCGGTGCCGATCCTCGCGCCGGCCGAGATGGCATCGGGGATGTCGGTCGCCAGCGCGCTCGAGGACCTGATGGCCGAGGGGATCGTGCCGATCGCCAAGTCCATGCGGGTGCGGTACCGCAAGCCGGCGCGCGGCGACCTGACGGCGGTCCCGGCCCTCGACCCGGCGCTCGTCGAGCGGGCCAAGGCCGAGGCGCGGGCCACCGGCCGGGCCGACTTCGAGGTGCCGGTGGAGATCCGCAATCCCGCGGGCGAGGTCGTGGCCGAGGTGGTCGTGGAGTGGGCCGTCCGCCGCACGGGCTGACCGCGGCGCTCGCCGCCGCGGCACTGACGATCACCGGGTGCGGCTCCGGCCACGGCGCCGTCCGTCGCCCGATCACCACGACGACCGCGGCGGCGGCCGCGACCGTTCGATTCGACCGGCTCACCGGCCCGCACCACGACATCCCGCTCCCGCAGGTCGTCGCCGGCCCCGCCGCCGTCAACGACGCCATCCGGGCCGCGCTCACCAAGGTCGCGGGCGACTTCGAGTCCGACCTCGCCGGCGGGCCGGGGTCGCTCTCCGAGGTCAGCAAGGAGACGACGCTCGCCACCAGCCGCGTCGTCAGCGTGAAGATCGTGCTGAACGCCGACACCGGTGGGGCCCACGCCCTCCCGCAGGTCGAGACCTTCGTCGCCGATCTCGGGGGCGCCCGGCTGCTGGAACCGGCCGACCTCTTCCCGCCCGCCTCGTCCTGGCTCGCGTTCCTGTCCGAGCAGGCGCGGGCCCAGCTGGCGGCGACGGAGGGGTTCGTCGAGGACACCGCCCGGACCGGCACCGAGCCGAGGCCCGAGAACTTCCGGCACCTGACCCTGGGCCCTGATGCGCTCATGGTCACCTTCGACGCGTACCAGGTCGGCCCGTTCGCCCTCGGCACCCCGACGGTCACCGTCACCTACGCCTCGCTGGCCTCCGCCGGGCTCGCCGGCGTCATCGCCGGACAACTCGGACGTCCTCTCAAGTAAGTCGGACGAAGTACCGAAGACGAAGAAGTAGTGCGAACGGGCTATTGCCAACAGTCGTCACTTCAGTAACATCAGCCACATCTTGCAGGGGATGCGGGCGGCACCACCGGCGAGCTGGGGACCGAGGAGGGAGTCGTACCGTGGCTGTCCAGCATCTGGACGGGCCGGCCCACCCGTGGGTCGTGTCCGAGCAGTTGGTGCTCTTGCGGCGTGCCGTCGCCGAGCTCGAGGAGGCACTCGCGGCCGAGCGGCGCCGGGCGGACGCCCTCGCCGCCAAGGTCGAGCAGCGGACCACGTTCCACGCCGAGTCCGAGCACAAGCTGAAGACCGAGCTGGCCGTGCTCTGCGGATGGGCCCGCACCCTGGACGACCGGTGGATGGATCTGGCGGCCGAGGACCGGCGCCAGGGGGTCGCGATCATCAGGGCCCGGGCCGACGGCATGGCCGAGCGGGCCACCCGCATGATCGAGGAGGCGAAGGCCGAGATCGGCATCGACGTGGCCGAGCCCGTGCGCCTCGACCTCGCCGCGGTGCTGGCGGCGACCGTCGACGGGGCCGCCGGCATGTCGCGTGAGCACGTCATCGAGGTCGACGCGTGCGCCGGCGCCGACGTCTTCGTCGACCCGGCCTCGCTGCAGCAAGTCCTCGGCCATCTGCTCGAGAACGCGGTGAAGTACTCACCCGGCGGCGGCACGATCGCGGTGCGGACCCGCCGGGCCGGCCGATGGGTCGAGCTCATCGTGGCCGACGAGGGCGTCGGCATCCCGGACGGCGTCGACCTGTTCGCGCCGTTCCAGCGGGGCAACCACGCCGGCATCAGCGGCACCGGCCTCGGGCTCTACATCGTCGCCAAGCTGATCGACGAGATGGGCGGCCAGATCGAGGCCCGGCGCAACCGCGAGGCCGGATCGACGTTCGTCGTCAAGCTGCCCGCGGCGCGCTGACCACCGTTTAGGCTTCCGGCCCGTGTCCGGCTCCGGAGTCAGCGCCCACGCGGCCGCGACCCCTGACAAACCGGCGCTCATCTGCGGCGACGAGGTCGTCACGTACGCGCAGCTCGACGCGCGCACCGATCGGCTCGCGCAGCAACTGGTCGACGCCGGCGCGGTCGCGGGTCAGCCGGTCGCGGTGATGCTGCCCAACGGCATCCCGTTCGTCGAAGCGGCGATCGCGTCGGCGAAGGTCGGCGCCCGCTTCCTGCCGGTGAACTGGCACCTCAAGGAAGACGAGGTGGCGTTCATCCTCGAGGACTCGGGCGCGCCCGTGCTGGTCGACGAGGCCTGGCTGCAGTCGGCCGGTGAGGTGGGGGACGTACCGCACCGCGACAGCGGCCCGGCGCCGCTGTTCATGTTCTACACATCGGGCACCACGGCCCGGCCGAAGGGCGTCGTGCACGGGACGACGATGGACGCCCAGGTGATGGCCCTCGGCCAGCAGGGCCAGGTGATGCTCTGGGGCTGGACCGCCGACGACGTGCACCTCCTGTGCGGTCCGGCGTACCACGCCGGGCCCGGCGGCTGGACCAGCACCGCGCTGTTCATCGGCGCCACGACGGTGATCATGCCGAGCTGGGACGCGCGGGAGTGGCTGCGGCTCGTCGAACGGCATCGCGTCACCCGCGCGTTCATGGTGCCGGCGCACTTCATCCGCATCCTCGAGGTGCCGGACGACGAGCGGGCGGCGCACGACCTGTCGAGCCTGAAGCTGATCGTCCACGCGGCGGCGCCGTGCCCGGTCGCGGTGAAGCACCGCATCATCGACGCGTTGCCGGACACCGCGATCCACGAGCTCTACGGCGGCAGCGAAGGCGGCGCCACCAAGATCTCGCCGGAGGAGTGGGTGCGGAAGCCCGGCAGCGTCGGCCGGCCGTGGCCCGGCGTCGACGTCCGCGTGATCGCTGACGACGGCACGCCGCTGCCGCCGAACACCGAGGGGCGCATCTACATGACGCCGATGGGCGGCAACAGCTGGCGCTACCACAACCGGCCGGACGTCACGTCGGATTCGTGGCACGACGACGTGTACACCATCGGCGACGTCGGTTACCTCGACGACGACGGCTACCTGTTCATCACCGATCGGGCGTCCGACATGGTGCTGTGGGGTGGGGTGAACATCGCGCCCCGCGAGGTGGAGGAGGCGTTGTACGCGCATCCCGGCGTCGTCGACTGCGCGGTGTTCGGCGTTCCCGACGACCGCGACGGCGAGCGGCTCAAGGCGGTGGTCGAGGCCCGGCCGGGGGTCACCGCCGACGCGCTCGCCGATTGGGTCCGGGAGCGGCTGGCCGACTTCAAGGTTCCGCGGGAGTGGGAGCTCGTCGCCACCCTGCCGCGCGACCCCAACGGCAAGGTGCTGAAGCGGCGCCTCCGGGACGCCCACTGGGCCGGCCGGGCCGCCAACGTGTGACGCCCGTGTCAGGGAACTACTATCCGGCGCCATGGCAGACCTGTACTTCGAGGACGTCAACGAGGGTGATGAGGGCCCGTCGATCAGCCACGAGCTGACCCGCACGGACCTCGTGATGTACGCCGGGGCCTCAGGCGACTTCAACCCGATGCACACCGACGAGGTGAAGGCCAAGGAGGCGGGCCTCCCGAGCGTGTTCGGCCACGGCATGTTCTCCGCCGGGCTGCTCGCGACGGCGATCACCAACTACGTCGGCATCGGCACGCTCAAGCGCTACAAGGTGCGCTTCGCCAAGCAGACGTGGCCCGGTGAGACCTTCATCACCAGCGTCAAGGTCACCGGCAAGCGCAAGGAGGACGGCGAGAACCTCGTCGACCTCGAGTGCACGCTCACCAATCAGGACGGCGAGGTCAAGGTCGCCGGCGAGGCGACTGCGGCGCTCCCGTCCCGCGGCTGACCGGCAACCGTCTTACGATGGCGGGCCATGGCGAGGCCCGACGACGCGACCGATCAAGACGATTGGACCTTCCCGTTCGAGAAGTACCTTCACGCGGTCGCGCCGGGAGTGCACGACGCGCAGAACGCGTGGATGTCGCAGATCGAGTCGTTGCGGGCACCCGACCGCAAGACCACCGAGCTCATCCGGATGGTGTGCACGGTGATCCTGCGGAACCCCGAGGGGGTGCAGCGCCACGCCATGCTGGCCGCCGAGGTCGGGGCCACGTGGGACGAGATCGCGTGCTCGATCCTGCTCACCGAGCCGGCGTGGGGCCTGCTGCGCGCCGTCGAGGCGTTGCCGTTCGCCCGCAAGGGGTTCAGCGCCGCGAGCGACCTGCCCGCGGAGACCGACTGACACCAACGGGGCGCGACTGATGGCCGACGTGCCGCTCCGGATCCTCCCGCGGGTCGTTCCCGAGACCGAGTTCTTCTGGACCGGTGGTGCCGCGGGGGAGTTGCGGTTCCTTCGTTGCGACGACGACGGCACCTACATCCACCCGCCGCAGCCCCGGTGCCCGAAGTGCCTCGGCAAGTCGCTCACGCCCACTGCGGTCAGCGGCCGGGCGACGGTGCACACCTTCACCATCAACCACCACCCGTGGATCCCGGGCTTCGACCCGCCGTACGCCGTCGCCATCGTCGAGATCGAGGAGCAGCCCGACGTCCGGCTGACGACCAACATCGTCAACTGCCCGATCGACGAGGTGCGCATCGGCCTGCCGGTGCGGGTGGTGTTCGAGCAGCACGACGACACGTACATCCCGCTGTTCGAGCCCGACGCGACGCGCGCCTGATGCCCGACATCCTCGAGCGCAAGGCCGTGATCTCGGGCGCCGGCCAGTCCGACATCGGCCGCCGGCTGATGCGCGACGGGCTCGACCTCACCCTCGACGCGTGCATCGCCGCGATCGACGACGCCGGCCTCACCCGCGACGACATCGACGGCATCTGCACGTACCCCGGACCGATGGATGTGCCGCCGGGATTCTCGGGGGCGGGGGCGACGCAGGTCCAGGATGCATTGCGCCTCAACCTCAACTGGCACACCGGGGGACTGGAGATGCCCGGCCAGCTGGGCTCGGTGATCAATGCCTGTGCCGCGGTCGCGGCCGGCTACGCCAACCATGTGCTGTGCTTCCGCTCGGTCTTCGAGGGCTCGGCCCAGGCGCGGGCCGGCGGTGGGCGAGCGGGAGTGACGTCCGGCGGCGGTGGCGGCGGCTTCAGGGCCGGTGGGTTCATGCAGTGGACGCTGCCGTTCGGCGCGCCTTCCGCGGCCAACTGGATCGGCATGATGGCGCAACGCCACTTCCACGAGTTCGGCACCACGCGCGAGCAGCTGGCCCAGATCGCGCTCAACGCCCGCAAGAACGCCGAGGTCAACCCCAACGCGATCTACCGCGAGCCGATGTCGATGGAGGATTACTTCGCGGCCCGCATGATCACCACGCCGTTCTGTCTCTATGACTGCGACGTCCCGGCCGACGGCGCCAATGCCGTCATCGTGAGCCGGGCCGACTCGGCGCCCGACCTGCGGAAGCCGCCCCTCCACGTCGAGGCGATCGGATCGGCGCTGCGGGGCCGGCCGTCGTGGGACCAGTGGGACGACCTGACGACGATGGCGGCGCGCGACGCGGCGTCGATGATGTGGTCGCGCACCGACCTCGAGCCGAGTGACGTCGAGGTGGCCGAGCTGTACGACGGGTTCAGCTTCATCACGGTGTGCTGGTTGGAGGAGCTGGGGTTCTGCGGCAAGGGCGAAGGGGGCCCGTTCATCGAGGGCGGCCAGCGCATCGCTCGCGACGGTCAGCTCCCGCTCAACACCAACGGCGGCCAGCTGTCCGCCGGTCGCATGCACGGGTACGGCCTGCTCCACGAGTGCTGCGTGCAGCTGTGGGGCGAGGCCGGCGAGCGCCAGGTCCAGCGCGACGGCGGGCGCCCGCCGCGGGTCGGCGTCGCCGGCAACGGCGGCGGCCCCATCGCCGGCTGCATGCTCCTCACCACCGACTGAACATCGTCACAGCACGAGGGCGGCGAGCTCCTCGAGGTGGTCAGCGGCGGTGCCCTGGGCCTGGGCGAGGGTGAGCAGCCGCTTGTAGAAGAGGTGGATGTCGTGCTCCCACGTGAAGCCGATGCCACCGTGGACCTGGATCGCGGTCGCGCCCACGCGGGGAAGCGCCTCGGCCGCGAACGCCATCGCCATCGTCGCCGCCCGGTGGGCCTCCTCGGGCGCGGCGGCGTCGGCCGCCCAGGCGGCGTAGTACGCGCCCGACCGCGCCATCTCGACCGCTTGCAGCATGTCGGCGCAATGGTGCTGCACCGCTTGGAACGACCCGATCGGCTTGTCGAACTGCACCCTCGTCTTGGCGTACTCGATCGTCATGTCGAGCGCGGCCTGCGCCGCGCCGACGCCGTCGAGCACCGCCGCGACCCCGACGCGGTCGACGACCGCCGCCATGGGCGCGGCGACGTCGGCGGCGCGGTCGCGCTCGCGCTGGCCGAGCCGGCGCCCGGGCGCGCCCTGCATCGTCACGTTCCCGTGCTTCCGGGTCGGGTCCGACGTCTCCTGGGGCTCGACGGTGAGCCCCTCGGCGCCGGCGTCGACCGCGAAGACCGCCAACGCGCCATCGGCGTCGAGCGCGCCCACCAGCAGGACGTCGGCCGCGACCGCGTCCGGGACGAACGCCTTGCTCCCCGTCAGCCGGTCGCCGCCGTCGGCGCGGGTCGACGGCGCCCGCCAGTCGTACCGCGCCGCCGGCTCGTACAGCGCGAGCGCGCCGATGGTGGTGCCGTCGGCCAGGCCGGCGAGCAGCTCGTCGCCCGGTGCCAGCGCCGCGACCGCCGACACCGCGCCGACCGCGCTCGACTGGAACGGGCCCGGATGGACGGCCCGGCCCAGCTCCTCGAGGACGAGCGCCATGTCCGTCATGCCGGCGTCGACCAGCATCCCGGTGACGCCGAGGTCGGCGAGGCCCCGCCACACCGCGTCGGTGGTGCCGCGGGGGTCGTCGAACATCGAGCGCACGTAGGCGAGTGGCGCCTTGTCGCCGAGGAAGCGGCGGACGGTGTCGCGCAGCGCGTACTGGTCGTCGGAGAAGTCGAAATCCATGGGGACCGGAAGGGTACCTGACACCCGTGTCAGGTACCCTCGCATCGCATGAGGCTGCGGTTCGACGACGAGGCCGAAGCGTTCCGCGGCGAGCTGCGCGAGTGGCTCGACGCCAACCAGCCCACGACCGAGGAGATGGCCGAGCCGAAGCTGTCGAGCGCGCACTATCCCGAGTGGGCCCGCGCCTGGCAGCGGCGCCAGTTCGACGACGGGTGGCTCGTGCCGGGGTGGCCGCCGGAGCTCGGCGGGCGCAACGCCACGCCGGTGCAGCAGATGGTGTACTTCGAGGAGCTGGCCCGCCGGCAGCTGGTGCGCAGCGCCAACCCACAGGGCCTGTCGATCATCACGCCGTCGATCGTCGACCACGGCACGCCGGAGCAGCGCGAGCGGTATGCGTTGCCGACGTTGCGGGCCGAGCTGTCGTGGTGCCTCGGCATGAGCGAGCCGGGCGCGGGCAGCGACCTGGCATCGCTGGCGACGCGGGCGGTGCGCGACGGCGACCGGTTCGTCGTGAACGGCCAGAAGGTGTGGACGTCGGGCGCGCACCACTCCGACTACTGCTTCTGCTTCGTCCGGACGGATCCCGACGTGCCGAAGCACAAGGGCATCAGCTGCCTCGTCATCGACATGCGGACGCCGGGCATCACGTGCCGGCCCCTGCCCGAGCTGACCGAGCCCGACTGGGCCGACTTCAACGAGGTCTTCTTCACCGACGTGATGGTGCCGGCCGAGAACCTGGTCGGCGAGCTGAACCAGGGCTGGCGGCTGGCGAACGGATCGCTGGCCCATGAGCGCGGCATGCTCTGGATCACCAACGTCGCCAACATCGAGCGCACCGTCGAGCATCTGGTCGCGCTCGGCAAGGACACCGGCGCGGCGGCGGACGACCGCTTCCGCGACGCGGTCGCGCAGGGTGCCATCGACGCGATGGCGATGCGGCTGCTCGGGTACAAGGGCTTCGGCAAGTTCGCCAAGGGCGAGTTCTCGGTCGAGCACACGCTGCTGAAGCTGTTCTCGAGCGAGACCGAGCGGCGGCTCTACCTGGTCGGCACCGAAGCGCTGGAAGGCGACGGCATCGACACCGATCGCGTCGGTCCGCCAGTGTGGCGCGAGGGCTCATGGGTGACGCAGTACCTGCGGGCGTTCTCGGGGACGATCGCCGGCGGCACCTCGGAGATCCAGCGCAACATCATCGCCGAGCGGGTGCTGGGCCTGCCCCGATGACACCCGAAGAGATCGAACGGCTGCAGACACCGACGTGGGAGCAGGCCAAGGCGGCGATCCGCGGCAACGATCCCGACGGCGCGGTCGAGCTGATCGACCGGGCGGTCGCGCAATGGCGCAGCCTGCAGGAGTACTCGATCAACTGGGTGACCGCGCTGCTGTCCTACATCGGCCGCGAGCTCGGCGAGGCCGCGGTCGAGGACGCGCTGCGCGACACCGGTGAGCGCTTCGTCCGCCCGCGACGCGACAGTGGTGTCGAGTGGGCGTCGCTCCCGGCCGACGTGCGGGCGAAGGTGATCGCGCGCGCCATGGTCGCCAACTTCGGCACCGTGGCGGTCGACGAGGACGAGGAGAAGATCACGCTGTCGTTCGACTGCGGCAGCGGCGGCCAGCTCATCGACGACGGCCGGTACGAGGGCGAGCACGCGTATCTCACGTTGACCGAGCGCTCGCCGCGCACCTTCATGCAGGACGCGCTGCCGGTGTACTGCGCGCACTGCTCGGTCAACAACGAGATCCAGGCGATCGAGTGGGGCGGCACGCCGACGTCGATCGAGTACCCGCAGCGCGACGCCGGCGGGCGGTGCGTCCACCACGTGTACAAGGACGTGGCCGCCATCCCCGCCGAAGCCTACGAGCGCATCGGCAAGCGCAAGCCCGAGAGCTAGGCCGGCCGGGTCGGCTGCCCTTCCGGCAGGAACAGCGACGTGATCTCCTCCGACACCACCGGATTGCCGTCGAGGTCGCGCCATTCCGTCTGGTAGAGCGTGATCTCCATCGGCCGGCGGGCGTTGGCCTTGGGGAACGGCTTCGACGTGCGCTGGCGACCCTCCAGCACGTCGCCGACCTGCGGGCTGCGGTGGTACACGAACTCCTGCTCGCCGTGGAGGTACAGCCCCGGTCGCGACGCCAGGTCGGCGGTCGCCTCGGCGAGCGACGGCCGCCGGGTGCCGGCCGGCTGCAGCGACGGGAACGCGCCGCCGTGGGCCATCACGAAGGTGTAGGTCGGCGGGCACGGCACTGGTCCCTCGTCAGTGCCGTACTCCGGCCGATCATCCTTCACCGCGCGAGCGAACACCCACACCGCCGACTGTTCGATGCGCACGCGCGTCGGGGGCCCCCACTCGTTCCAGGTCACATCGGGTCGATCGCTCACAGGGCGGGCAGAACCTCCTCGGCGAACAGTTTCATCGATTCCGGGGTGCCGAAGTCGGAGAACTGGAGGATGAACAGCTCGATGCCGAGGTCGACCTCGCGACGAAGGGTGGTCGCGACCTCGTCCGGCGTCCCCCCGACGACGCCGCCCCATCTGGCGAAGCGTTTGTCGAGCAACGCCAGCGTCTCGTCACGGGCCGCGGTCGAGGCCGCCACGCCGATCGGGTGCTGGATCGACACCCGCACGCCGTCGCCGGCGAGCGGCCGCAGCTCGGCGTAGCGATCGACGCCGTAGGACGGGACGTTCCACCAGTCGGCGTGGTCGCGGACGATCGGCATGGTGAGCTTCGGGCCGGCACCGCCGATGTGGATGGGGATGCGGCCGTTGACCGGCCGCGGCCGCTGGCGCGCGTCGGTGACGGTGAAATGCGACCCGGCGTAGCTCGCCGGCTCACCGGTGAACAGCGCCTCGAGGATCTCGAGGGTCTCGACCAGCTTGGCGGCGCGCACCGCGGGTCGCTCGTCGCCGAACCCGTACCGCCGCAGCTCGTCGGGCACCGAACCCCACCCGATGCCGAGATCGAGCCGGCCGTTGCTGATGACGTCGAGGCTCGACGCCATCTTGGCCAGCAGCGCGGGGTGGCGGAACGGCCCGCACAGCACCAGGTGGCCGAGGCGGATGGTGGACGTGCGGGCGGCCAGCGCGGCCACCGTGGTCCAACCTTCGAGCATCGGCTGATCGGTTGCGGCCGGCGGTGCCAGGTGATCCATGAACCACGCCGATTGGTAGCCGAGCTCCTCGGCGGCGCGGACCTTGGCTTCGATCTGGTCGAACGTCATCCGCATCTGCGGGAGGAACACGCCGACCGGCACGGGCACGAGGGCGGACTCTATCGTGGCGACCATGCCCGCCGACGCCCAGATCGCGAGTCGATGACCGAGCACGGAGTCCGCGACAAGGTTGTCGTCATCACTGGATCCGGCCAAGGCCTCGGCCGCGGCATGGCGCTGCACCTCGGGAAGAACGGCGCGTCGATCGTCGTCGCCGAGTGGAAGCCGGAGAAGATGGCGTCGACGGTTGCCGAGCTGGAGGCGCTGGGCGTTCCGGTGCTCGGGGTCCCCACCAACGTCTTCGAGAAGGACTCGATCGACGCCATGATCGCGGCCACCGTCGAGCAGTTCGGTCGCGTCGACGGCCTCGTCAACAACGCGCAGACGTTCCGCCCCAACGCGCCGATGGCCGAGGTGAGCGGCGACGACTTCGACACGTTCTACGCGTCGGGCGTGAAGGGCTCGCTGTGGGCGATGCAGGCGGCCTACCCGCACATGAAGGGACAGGGGTGGGGCCGGATCGTGAACTTCGCGTCGTCGATGGGGATGGTCGGCTTCCAGGGGTTCGGCGCGTACAACGCGTCCAAGGAGGCGATCCGCGCCATCAGCCGCACCGCGGCCAAGGAGTGGGGCGCCGACGGCATCGTCGTGAACGTGATCTGCCCGGGCGGGGGACCGCGGGCCCAGGCGGCCGTCGCCCGCGGCGACGAGGCCGCGCTGGAGTTCAGCAAGAGCAAGCCGATCCCGCGGGTGGGCGACGCCGAGGACGACATCGCGCCGGTCGCGCTGTTCCTCTGCAGCGACGCCTGCCGCTGGATCACCGGGCAGACGTTTCTGGTCGACGGCGGCGGACTGCTGTTCGCCTGAAGGAGGATCCATGTGCCGGAGCATCGTGACCCTGCGGGGCGAGGAGTCCGCGACCGACGACGAGGTGACCGCGGCGGCGCGGCAGTTCGTCCGCAAGGTCAGCGGCACGCGCGCCCCGTCGCAGGCGAACCAGGAGGTGTTCGACCGGGCGGTGCGCGAGATCGCCCACGCGACCCGTCACCTGCTCGACGAATGGACCGCGCCGGCCGGCGCGCGGGCGCCGGCGATGGCCCGGAGCCGCGTCGTCGCCCGTGAGAAGGCCGGCCGGTGATCGAGCGGGCGGGGTTCGGCCGCACCGGCCACGTGAGCAGCCGGGTGATCTTCGGCGCCGCCGCCATCGGCCGGATGCGCCAGGAGCGCGTCGACGAGCTGCTGCCGGCGCTGCTCGAGTTCGGCGTGAACCATCTCGACACCGCGGCGTCGTACGGGGACTCCGAGCTGCGGCTGGCGCCGTGGCTCGCGACCCGGCGCGCCGAGTTCTTCCTCGCCACCAAGACCGGCGACCGGCGCGGCGACGACGCCCGGGCGAGCCTGGAGCGGTCGCTCTCGCGTCTCGGCGTCGACCAGGTCGACCTCGTCCAACTGCACAACCTCGTGGAGGAGGACGAGTGGGCCGAGGCCCACGGCCCCGGCGGCGCAGTGGCGGCGCTGGCGCGGGCGCGGGACGAGGGCCTGTGCCGGTTCATCGGCGTCACCGGTCACGGTCTGCGGATCGCGCGGATGCACCTGCGGAGCCTCGAGCGGTTCGACTTCGACTCGGTGCTATTGCCGTACAGCTGGCTGTTGTTGCAGGACCCGGCGTACCGCGCCGACGTCGAGCAGCTCCTGGCGATCTGCGACGGGCGCGGTGTCGCGGTGCAGACGATCAAGGCGGTCGCCCGCCGCCGCTGGGCCGACGACGAGCAGCCGCACCACTCGTGGTACGAGCCGCTCACCGACGCCGACGCCATCGGCCGCGCGGTGCGCTTCGTGCTGGCGCAGCCGGGCCGGTTCCTCAACACGTCGAGCGACGCCCGCCTGCTGCGCACGATCCTGTCGGCCGCCGACGCGGCCGGCGGCGGCGGTGCCCCGTCGGACGCCGAGCTCGCGGCCGACGCCGCGGCATTCGCGATGCACCCGCTGTTCGACGGTTCCGAGCTCGAGCGCATCTGATCGGTCGGCCCGCCCGCGGTCGGGGACAGCGGAGGTTCAGCGAGCAGGTGGCGGGGCGTAGTGCTGCTGGAAGACCGATGCCATGAGCTCACCGCGCGTCGAGACCCCGGTCTTGTTGAAGATGGCCTTGAGGTGGTCATTGACGGTGTGAACACTGATGCGCAGCTCGCGGGCGATCGTCTTCGTCGCGAGGCCGCGCAAGACGAGCGCGCAGATCTGGGCCTCGCGAGCACTGAGTGCGTAGGCGGCGACGATGAGCGGCTGGAGCAGCAGCGGTGTCGCCGGCTCGATGACGACGGCGACGGTGCCGCCGCCCGGGGCGCCCGTGAGATGCGAGGCGTGAAGGCTCAGCCATTGCCCCGAAGCCCCTCGGGCGCTGAGGTGAGGAGTCGCCGTGGAATGGGCGCCGACTTCGGAAAGGGCGCTGACGACGTTGTTCACCGCGACCGGCAGCGGCTGCGACGCGGGACGGTCCGCAGCCGCGAGGTCGGCGAGCCATCGCTGTCCGGCCGCAGTGGCGGCCACGATGCTCAAGTCGGGCGCGATCGTGACGACCCCGGGTCCGTCCGCCGCGGTGCTCGTTGCCGCGACGTCGACGATCGTGGCGCGGCGCAGGCCTTCGGCGATGTGAGTGCTCACGGAGGCGACCAATTCGACGTCCGCCGCGGTGAACGCGTCGGCGTCGGCTTGGCGATGCAGGCACAGGAAGCCCCACGTTGCGCCGCCGGTGCGGAACGCAGCCCGCAGCTCGTCGCCATACCCGTATGGGGTCATGATCTCGCGGGAGCGCGTGCTCGTCGACCAGTTGCCCTCGGTCGCGTCGTCGAGCGTCACCGCGGCCCGCACTGACCTCGCCAGGTTGCGGAACTTGTTGACGTCGTCGACGCGGAACTCGTTGTCGATGTAGCGGGGCGTGACGTCGGCCGGCATGCCCTCGCGCACCGCGCTCGTGTAGAGCAGCGTCGTCGGATCCACCGTCGGGAAGAAGGCGCCGCGAATCGGCGTGACGTGGCTGAGCTCCCGCACGATCGCGACCCGCAGCGCAGGTGATGTCAGCCCGTCGTAGCAGAGGCGCCGAATGCGCTCACGAGCGGCGACATGACCGCGGGAGAACGCCACGGTTGCACTCTAGGAACCGTCATGGCCGGGCGCACCCCCCAAAGACTGGGGATGGTGCGGGCCGTCGACCGTGTGGTGTCGTCGAGATGACCCAGGAGGACCACATGGCGACCGTCAGCTCATTTCCGCCCGACCAGGCCTCACGCGAGGCGAACCACGGCATCCCCACTCGATTCACGCCGGGCGTCGTCGCCGCCATCGACGGTCCGCAACGGCTGGGCCCGGAGGCCGCTGGGGCCCTCACCCTGCTCCACGTGACGTTTGCCGACAACGAGTCGGCCCAGCGCGGTTACCAGCACTTTGGCGCGATCAAACCGGAGTTCTGCACTGCGCCCGGCTTCATCCGCTGGCTCACGTTCAGCGACGGCGTCGACTCCTACACCCTCGGCCTCTGGCGCCGCGTGGACGACGTCATGACCTTCGTTCACAGCGACGCTCACCGCCGCGTCGCCGCCGAACAGACCGCCAACCCGTTCGAGTACAGCCAGTTCGCAGGCGTCTGGACCGTGCACACCGCGACCCGACGCAGCCTCTATTGCGACCGCTGCCGGACCAAGAACACCGCACCAACTGCCCAGTGCCACGCATGTGGCAACCCACTCGACGACACGTTCCAACGGGACCCGACGCCGACGGCACCCGACGCGCCGTGATCCGACGCGGCTACCGCATCACGTACGGCAATCCGAGAAGGTCCTGCGCCGTCAGGCCGACCGCAGGTGTCCGGTGCGGCCGGCCGGATCGACGGAGTCGATCCCGCACCATCGCCGCCACGAGCTCGGTGGTCGGCTCGACGTGAGGCGCTACCCGTTCCGCGACGCCGGATTCAGCCATGGTCCCTCTCCCCAGATCGGACTCCCGACGATTGAACCACGCCGGCTCCGGCACCGCACGTCCGGCGAGTCACTGGGTGGGGCCGCGGGTTCCCTGACTATCGTGTCAGGGAACTCCAGGAGGAACCGTTGCCGATCCACTACCAGAAGGACGACGAGGGCATCGTCCTCATCACCATCGACCGGCCGCCGCGCAACGCGATGGACATGTACCACTTCCGCGACCTGGCCAACGCGTGGCGTTCCTTCAAGAACGACGACGATCTCCGGGTGGCGATCATCACCGGCACGGGCGAGTCCTTCTGCTCGGGCGCCGACCTGAAGACCTACATCCCGCAGGTGACCAAGCTGCAGAAGGAGATCTCCGCCGGGGGCGTGAAGGAGATCGACGGCTGCCGCCTCTCGGACGGGACCTACGCGGTGCTCCGCCCGCCGCAGGTGAAGATCTACAAGCCGATCATCGCCGCGGTGAACGGCTTCTGCACCGCCGGCGGCATGGAGATGCTCGGCGGGTGCGACATCCGCGTCGCCAGTCCCGAGGCCAAGTTCGCGGTGATGGAGCCGAAGCGGGGCCTGTTCGCCGGTGGCGGCACGACGGTGCGCCTGCCGCGGCAGATCCCGTTCCCGCAGGCCATGGAGTTCCTGCTCTGCGCCGACCTGATCCCGGCCGAGCGGGCGTTCGAGATGGGCCTGCTCAACCGGGTCGTCCCCCGCGAGGACCTGCTCGACTGCGCGTTCGAGTACGCCCGCCGCATCACCGCCAACGGTCCCCTGGCGGTGCAGAAGACCAAGGAGAGCGTGCTGCGCTGCCTCGGCCTCGATCTCGAGGAGGCGTTCGCGCTGGAATCGGAGATCAGCTCCGAGGTCTTCCAGAGCGAGGACGCGGTCGAGGGCCCCAAAGCGTTCGCCGAGAAGCGCACGCCGGTCTGGAAGGGCCGGTAGCGCGGCGTGACGGTGTGACGAGCGTCGACCCGCGGACACCGTGCATCATCGGCGTCGCGCAGCGGACGGTGCACCCCGGCGATGGCCCGTCGCCCGAGCCCCTCACGCTGTGGGCGGACGTGGTGCGCGGCGCGGCCGCCGACGCGCGGGCCCGCGGCAACGTGCTGGCGGCGGCCGACAGCCTGCAGATCGTCTACTGCCAGAGCTGGCAGTACGACGACCCGCCGGCCCGGCTCGCGCAGGTGTTGCACATCGATCCGCGGCACCGGCACTACTCGGGCATCGGCGGCACCACACCGCAGGTACTGGTGCAGAACGCCGGCAAGGCGATCCTCGACGGCGACCTCGACGTCGCGATCATCACCGGCGCGGAAGCGCTGGAGACGGTGCGCCAGGCCAAGAAGGCCGGCGAGCGCGTCCAGTGGTCGCACAAGGATCCGGAGAAGAAGCCGTTCCCGTTCGAGGCGCCGTTCCACCCGGCCGAGGTCGCGCACCAGGTGTTCCAGGCCTGGCTGACGTTCGCGGTGTGGGACGTCGCGCGGCGCGCCCATCTCGGGATCGCGCCGGATGAGTACCGCCGCCAGTTGGGGGAGCTGCTCGCGCCGATGACCGAGGTGGCGGCCCGCAACCCGTACGCGTGGTTCCGCCAGCCGCGCTCGGTCGACGAGCTGATCACCCCCACACCGGGCAACCGGCTGGTCGGCTATCCGTACACCAAGTACATGGTGTCGATCATGGACGTCGACATGGCCGCCGCGGTGGTCGTCGCCAGCCACGAGGCCGCCGACCGCCTCGGCGTGCCGGCCGACCGCCGGGTGTACCTCCGCGGCTGGTGCTACGCCACCGACCCGGTGTACGTGGCCGAGCACCCCGAGCCGTGGCGGTCGCCGGCGATGGCCGCGGCGTCAGCGGAGGCGCTGCGGTGCGCCGGCATCGGCGTCGACGACGTCGCCCACCTCGACCTCTACAGCTGCTTCGCCAGCTCGGTGAACCTGGCGGTCGACGCCCTCGGGATCACCGGGCGCCGGGGCGACCAGCTCACCGTCACCGGGGGCCTCCCGTTCTCCGGCGGCGCCGGCAGCGACTACATGACCCATTCGATCGCGGCGATGACCGGCGTGCTGCGCGACGATCCCGGCAGCAACGGCATCGTCAGCGGCGTCGGCATGCACCTGACGAAGCACGTGTTCGGCGTGTACTCGACGACGCCGCCACCGGCCGGCGCGGTCGAGCCACCGACGCCGATGCCGAAGACGGTGGGCGGCACGACGGCGATCACGCCGACGTATGCCGGCCCGGCGACCGTCGCGACCTACACCGTGGCGCACGGCCGGGAGGGTGGGCCCGAATGGGGCGTCGCCGTCTGCGACCTGCCCGACGGGACCCGCGCCTACGGGCGGATCGAGGACCCCGACCTGCTGGCGAACGTCGAAGCGACTGAATGGGTCGGCGCCGCGGTCGACCTGGTGGCGGGCGACAATGACGTCAATCTCGTGAAGGCCTGAGGAGCGAACATGACGATTTCGGTGCTGCCCAAGCGCGACGAGCTCGGCGTGAAGGGCGGCCAGCTCTACATCGACGGCGTCTGGACCGACGCGTCCGACGGCGGGACGTGGACGCACAAGAACCCGGCGACCAACGAGGAGGTCACGACGTTCGCGGTGGGCAGCGCCGAGGACGTCGACCGCGCCATGAAGGCCGCCCGCAAGGCGTTCGACGAGGGCCCGTGGCCGCGGATGAACGCCCGTGACCGCAAGGCGATCCTGCAGCGGCTCGTCGGGTTGATCTACGACCACAAGGACGAGCTGGCGCAACTGCAGACGCTGGACAACGCCATCCCGATCGCCTTCAACTCGATGTACCAGGTGGGCGCCGAGGTGACCGCCGATGTGTTCGATCACCACGCCGGGTGGATCGACAAGATCAACGGCGACACCATCCCGCACTACACCGGCAACGAGCTGGTGACGCTCACGTTCCGTGAGCCGGTCGGCGTCGTCGCCGCGATCATCCCGTGGAACGCGCCACTGTTCCTGTTCGCGCAGAAGGTCGCGCCGGCGCTGGCAACCGGGTGCACGGTGATCGTGAAGCCGTCCGAACACGCCGCGCTGGCGATCCTCCGGCTCACCGAGATCATCGAGGAGGTCGGGCTTCCGCCCGGCGTGCTCAACGTCATCCCCGGCCCGGGGGCGTCCACCGGCGAAGCGCTGATCACCCATCCCGGCGTCGACAAGATCAGCTTCACCGGCAGCCGGGCGGTCGGCCAGCACATCCTGTCGGTGAGTGGCGACGGCCTGAAGCGGGTCAGCCTGGAGCTCGGCGGCAAGTCGGCCAGCGTGAACTTCCCGGACGCGCCCGACATCGGCCTGGCCGCGATGACCGCGATGGGCATGGTGTCGATGGGCATGGCCGGCCAAGGATGCGTCATCCAGAGCCGGGCGCTCGTCGACAAGACGATCTACGACGAGTTCCTGAGCGCGGCCGAGAGCCTCATCCCGATGGTGCAGTACGGCGACCCGTTCAGCTACGAGACCACCTCGGCGCCGCTCATCAACCCCCGCCAGCTCGATCGCGTCATGGGCTACATCGCCAGCGGGCAGGAGTCAGGCGCCCGGCTCGTCGCCGGTGGCGACCGGCCCGGCGGCGACCTGAGTGCCGGCAACTACGTCAACCCCACACTGTTCGCCGACGTCGACAACTCGTGGCCGATCGCGCGCGAGGAGATCTTCGGGCCGGTCCTCTCCGTCATCCCGTTCGCCGACGAGGACGAGGCCATCCGCATCGCCAACGACTCGCCGTACGGTCTCGGCGCCGGCGTCTACACGTCGGACATCAAGCGCGCCTTCCGCGTCGCCAAGGCGATCCGCGCCGGGACCATCGGCGTCAACGAGTACGCGGTCGCGCCCAACGCGCCGTTCGGCGGCTACAAGACGTCGGGTCTCGGGCGTGAGGGTGGCTGGCCGGCCATCGAGGCGTTCACCGAGCTGAAGACGGTGTTCGTCGGCCTCCAGTAGGCCGGCAGGAGGCCGTTCAGCGGAACTGCGAGGGGATCCGGCCGATCGGCAGCGACGCGATGCGCCGGGTGAGCTCGACCGCGGCGTCGGCCAGCCGCTCGAGGTCGGCCGGGTCGACCGCGGCGAGGGTGTCGCCGTCGGTGTGGTATTCGGGGTAGCCGGCGGCCGGCCACACCCACGGCACGCCGGCCTTCTGGAACCACGCGATGTCCGACCGCAGGCTGCCTTCGATGGCGACGGTTGCGCCGGCGGTCAACGGCAACCCCAGGATCTGGTGCGCCGGGAACACCTGGTTGAAGGCCGCGGCCAACGCCGGCTCCTCGGCGGCCACCATCACGCGCCAACTGAACAGCGGCGCGTCGGTCCGGGCCGTCTTCTTCGGCACCGACTGCGCGTCCGAGGCGCGGGCCGACGACGCGTCGAGGTTCACGACGGCTTTCATGTCGGCGATCCGGAGGGGCGGCCCGCCGTCACCGACCGCGATCCCGCCCTTCGATGCGAGCGCGTCGACGAACACCTTCGAGCCGACGAGCCCGACCTCCTCGGCATCCATCAGTGCCACGACGACGCCGACGCCCGGCGACTGCCCGGCCAGCTGCTCGGCGGCCCGCAACACCGCCGCGGTCCCGCCGCCGTTGTCGGCGGCGGCCTGGTACCACCCGTCGGCGTGCGCGAGGAGCACGACGTACTGCGACGCGCCGGCCGGCGGTCGCCGCACCGCGATGACGTCGTGACCCGTCGCCGGTTGCCGGCTGCCCATCACGCGCAGGCGCACCTGCCGGCCGATCACCTGATCGGGCCGCGCCACCGCGACGACCGCCGGCACCGCGCCCTTGATCTGGAGCGCGAACACGAGGCCGCGGTTGACGTCGCCCTGGAGGATGGCACCGACGCCACCGGCCGCCTTGATCTGCGCGACCGCGCCCTTGGCGTCGTAGGTCGCGGCGTTCTTCCACTCCGGGCTCGACTTGTCGAACGGCACGAAGCCGCAGTCGCCTGGCTTGACGTCGGTGATCGCCCGCACCGTGCAGGTGATCCCGGCCGGCCCGGTGGTGCCGCCGAGCTGGAAGACGCTGTCCGACTTGAAGTGGGCGCCGTCGGAGAGTCGCACGAGGTCGGGCGCGTGGTCGCGCCGGTAGTCGACCATCCAACGATCGAGGGGGAAGTCCTCGTGCACCACGCGGTAGCCGGCGCGGGCGAGCACGTCCGACTCGTAGGCCGCGACCTTCGCCATGCCCGGTGCGCCGAACCGGCGATACTCCGGCGCCGGCGACAGGCGGACGATGGTGCGCAGGTGGGTGGACGCGGTGGCGGTGGTCGCCGGCGCGGCGCGGGACACGACCGGGATCGCGAGCAGCGCGACGACGAGCGCGACGAATCGACGCATTCCATGAGGATTCGGCCCGGTGGCCGCGGCCCCCTGCCCGGTTCTGACCGGTGAGATGCGCAGTTACGAGCGGGGGAGCCCGAGGATGCGCTGGGCGATGATGTTCTTGTTGACCTCGGTGGTGCCGCCGGCGATCGTCAACGCCCGGACGTAGAGCCGGTCGCGGCCCCAGTGCCCGGTGTTGGCCGCCGGGCCGAGGACCTCGGCCGCGACCTCGGCGATGTGGCCCTCGCACTGGCTCCACAGCAGCTTGGCCAGGCTCGACTCCGGCCCGAGGTCACGGCCGTGGGCGGCGTCGGAGATCGCCCGATCGGCCAGCAGCTTGAGGAACTCGCCCTCGAGGTAGACCTTCGCGAGCTTCTGCCGGATGACCGGGTCGTCCGATGCCGGCCGGCCGTCGATCTTCGTCGTGCGGGCCAGCTCCAGCAGGTCGGCCACCTTCTTGCGCACCATGAGGTGGAGGTTGGCGACCCCGCCGCGCTCGTACGCCAGCGTCGTCATCGCGACCCGCCAACCCTCGTGCTCGGGCCCGAGCAGGTCGGCGACCGGGACCCGCACCTCGTCGAAGAACAGCTCGTTGAACTCCCGCTCGCCGGTGATCGTCACCAGCGGCCGGACCTCGACGCCCGGCAGGCTCATGTCGACGAGCAGGCAGGAGATGCCCTTGTGCTTCGGCACGTCGGTGTCGGTGCGGACGAGCAGCTCGCACCAGGTCGCGAGATGGCCGAGGGTGTTCCACACCTTCTGGCCGGTGACGACATAGTGATCGTCGTCGCGGACCGCACGCGTCTTGAGCGAGGCCAGGTCGGAGCCGGCGTCGGGCTCGGAGAACCCCTGGCACCAGATGTCGTCGCCGCGCAACATGCGCGGCAGGAAGTGGCGCTTCTGCTCCTCGGTGCCCCACTGCATGATCGCCGGCGCGATGTTGGAGATGCCGAGCGGGTTGAGGCTGCCCGGCGCGCCCGACCGGTGCATCTCCTCGGCGAACGCGACCTGCTCGAGCACCGAGGCGCCGCGGCCGCCGTACTCGGCAGGCCATGCGATGGCGGCGTACCCGGCGTCGGCCAGCACGCGGTTCCATTCGCGCAGGCGCTCGAGGGAGTCGCCCTCGGCCGCGGTCGCGAAGCCGAGCCCGCGGTACCGGTCGTCGAGGTTGGCTGCCAGCCACGCCCGGAACTCGGCGCGGAACGCTTCCACCTCGGGGGGGTCGTCGAAGTTCACGGAGTACCTGAGTTCACGGAGTACCTGACACGGGCGTCACATTCGTCAGGATAACTGCAAGCGCTCGACGATCAGCGCCCGCTGGACCTGGCCGGTGGCCGCGGTGCGGGGGAGGGCGTCGACGACCGCGACCCGGCGCGGCACCTTGAACCCGGCCAGCCGCTCGGCGCACCACTCGCGCAGGGCCTCGAGGTCGGGCGCGTCGCGACCGTCGACCGGGACGACGACCGCGCAGACGACCTCGCCCCAGTCCGGGTGCGGCAGGCCGACGACGGCGACGTCGGCCAGGTCGGGGTGGTCGGCCAGGGCGGCTTCCACCTCGACCGGCGCGACCGTCTCGCCGCCGGTGCGGATCACGTCCTTGGCCCGCCCGACGATCGACAGGTAGCCCTCGTCGTCGAACGCGCCGAGGTCGCCGGTGTGGAACCAGCCGTCGGCGTCGACCGCGGCAGCAGTGGCCTCCGGGTCCTCGAAATAGCCGTCCATGGAGATGTCGTTGCGGATGAGGATCTCGCCGCGCTCGTCGAGCCGGACGTCGCCGAACGGGCTCGGGAGGCCGACCGACCCCGGCTTCCGGAGGACGTCCTCGTCGCCGAGCACCGCGCCCGAGCCGACCTCGGTCGACCCGTACGCGATCCGCGTCACCGTGCCGGGCAGCGCCGCCTTGATGGCGGTGAGGAGCTCGGGCGGTGTCGCCGACGTGCCGGTGTCCGCCTCACGCAACGACGACACGTCCCAGCGCGCCGGGTCGGCCGCCAGCGCGGTGAGCACGCGCTGCCACACCGCCGGGATGAGGTAGAGGCGGTGGGCCCGCCGGCGGTGCACGGCATCGAGCAGTTGCTCGGCGTCGGCGGCCCGCACCAGCGCGAGCTCCTGGCGGGCCTGCCAGCAGCCGAGCCCGATCGTCCAGCCGGCCATGTGGAACAGCGGGAACATGCACACCGTCGGTCCGCCCGGCATCGGCATGTTGGGGGCGAACGTCCGCAGGAGGTTGACGCGGTGCGACAGCACCACACCCTTCGGCTTCCCGGTGCTTCCGCTGGTGAAGAAGATGACGTGCGGGTCCGTCTCGCGAAGGCGGGGCTCGTCGGCCGCGGGGCGCGCGCCGGGCGAGCTGTCCGGTTGGCCCAGGACCTGCACCGCGACCGCGGGATCGGCCGCGGCAGCGACCGCGCGCCCCATCGCCTCCGGCGCGCCCTCGTCGATCGCGAGCAGCCGCGGCCGGGCCTTCGTCAGCACCGCCGCCGCCTCGTCGACCGTGAACCGCGTGTTGACCGGAACGAACACCGCGCCCAGGCGGGCCACCGCCACGAACAGCGGCGCGACTCGGAGGCCGGTCTCGCCCCACCATCCCACCCGGTCGCCGTAACCCACGCCCTCCTCCCGCAGCTGGTCGGCCATCCGGTCGGCCGCCCGGTCGAGCTCGGCGAATGTCAGCGTGTCGCCCTCGAGTGAGAGCGCCACGCGGTCGGGCGTCGCGGCCGCGGCCCGCCGGAAGACTTCCCCCACCACCAGTGCCATCCGCTCATCGTGACACCGCCACGAACCTGACACGAGAGTCATGGATCGCGGGCAGGTTCGGCCGTACAGTGACACCCAGGACCGGGAGTGGATCCCGGCCATACGGGGGGTGGGTGCATGGCGAGGAAGCGCTCGTTGGTGATCGCGCTGCTCATGGTCGCGCTGGTACTGGCGGCCTGCAGCAGCAGCAAGCCCAAGTCGACGGCCACCGGCACGTCGACTCCGGGATCGACGGCGGCTCCAGCGCTGACCGCGTCCTTCCGAGGTGTCACCGCCGATTCGATCAAGATCGGCATCGTCATCATCGACTACAACACGATCAAGGACTTCGTCGACTTCACCCGCGGCGATCAGCAGAAGATCGCGCAGTCGTTCGTCGACGACATCAACGCCAAGGGTGGCGTCCTGGGCCGCAAGATCGTGCCGGTCTACAAGACCTACAAGCCGATCGGGAACCAGGACACCCTCGCCATCTGCACCTCGCTCACCCAGGACGAGAAGGTCTTTGCCGTCCTCGGCGTGTTCATCGACCCGTCGGGCGACTCGCAGCTGTGCCTCACCCGCGACCACCAGACGATCCACATCGGCCACGAGCTCAAGCAGGAGTGGATCGCGCAGGCGCCGGGCGGTCTGCTGCTGACGCCGGACATCAGCGCCGAGCGCCGGGCCCAGGTGGTGTTCAGCCTGCTCAAGCAGAACAAGACGCTCGACGGCAAGAAGGTCGCCATCCTCGCCGACCCGGACACCAAGACGGCGGCCGAGACGGTCATCAAGCCCGGCCTCGTGGGACTGGGCCTGCAGCTCGGTTCGACGGCGGTGATCAACGTGGGCGGCTCGACGGACACGTCGCAGGCGCAAGCGCAGATCGACAGCTTCCTCGAGAAGTGGAAGGGCGAGGGCGTCAACGCCCTGTTCATGGCCGGCCTCAACGTGTCGGCGAAGCAGTTCGTCGAGAAGATCAAGAAGAAGTTCCCGGCCATGGTGCTCGTCACCGACGCGCCGTCCGGCGTCCATTCGGCGGCCCAGGACGAGGTGAAGGCCAAGAAGAACCCCAATCCCTATGAGGGGATCATCACCGCCGAGGGCCTGACGGACGTCGAGAAGTGGCAGGAGCCGGTGCAGCAGGCGTGCGCCGCGGTGTGGGAGGCGGCCAGCGGCACCAAGATCGTCGGCCCCGCCGACCTCAAGCCGGGGCCCGACGGCAAGCGGGCGGAGATCTACATCGCCGTGCAGGACTTCTGCGGCGAGCTGAAGATGTTCAAGATCATCGCCGAGAAGGTCGGCCCGAACCTCACCAACGACACCTGGATGAGCACCGTGAACAGCTTCGGCTCGATCAACGGCCTCGTGACCACCAGCATCGCGTCGCTGAAGACGGGCAAGTACGACGCCGACGACGCCTTCCGGCTCGAGGCCTTCGACTCGAGCCTCCCGCCGACCGGCGACTGGAAGGCCCTGACCCCGCTGGCCGACGTCACCAAGTAGCCCGATCCGATCGCATTCCCCCGGTCGAACCGGCGGCATCCGCCGGTTCGACCGGGCAGATCAGACTTGGGCGTTCGAACGCAGCACGGCCCGGTCGTCGGTGCCCAGGTAACTGGCCACCACGAGCGGGTCGGCGCGGACGTCGGCCGGGCTGCCCTCGGCGATCACCCGGCCGGCTTCCATGCAGTAGACGCGGTCGCTGATCGCGAGGATCAGCGGGAGGTCGTGCTCGACGATCACGAGGGTGGCGTCGAGTTCGGTCTGGATCCGCTTGATCAGCGGCCCGAAGGCCTCGGCCTCGCGTTGCGCCACCCCCGCGGTGGGCTCGTCCAGGCAGATGACCCGAGGTGCGACGGCCAGCAGCGCGCACAGCTCGACGATGCGCCGGGTGCCGGTCGACAGCTCGGCGATGAACCGGTCGGCGTAGCGGCCGAGGCCGAGGAAGTCGATCAGCTCGGCCGCCTGGGCGTGCCGCTGCCGCTCGAGGCGCGTCGAGCTGGGAAGGAACAGCGCGGTCGACCAGAACGACGACCGGTGCCGGGCCTCGAGGGCCAGCTCGACGACCTCGCGCACCGTCAGCTCCGGGAACAGGGTCGCCGCCTGGAACGTGCGGCCCAGGCCCAACCGGGCCCGGTCGTGGGCGTCACGGCCGCTGACGTCGTGCCCGAGCAACTGCACGGTGCCGTCGGAGCCGACGAACCCGCCGATGGCGTTGAGCAGCGTCGACTTGCCGGCGCCGTTCGACCCGATGAGGCCGACGACCTGGTTGGCGCCGGCGTGGAAGTCGACGTGGTCGACCGCGACGATGCCGCCGAAGGCAACCGTGAGGCCGGCCGCCGACAGCACCGAGCCGTCGGCGTTGGTCGCGGGCGGGCCGAGGGTGGCCTCGCGGTGCAGCGAGGTCGGCGGCTCGGCCGACGCCTTCTGCGGCGCCGGCCCGAGGCGCTTCTCGACGCGGGCGAGGAGCTGGTCGCGGATCCAGTAGCCGATCTGGGTGAAGCCGCCGGGCAGGTACAGCAGGATGATCAGCAGGCCGATGCTCGACGTGAACAGCGGGACGGTGTCGTTGCTGGGCCAGAACGCCGGCAGCCCGATGACCCAGACCGCCCCCATGACCGCGCCGGCCAGGCTGCCCACCCCGCCGATGACCGCCATCGACACCAAGGCGATCGAGTCCTCGACGCGGAAGAAGCGCTCGTTGAAGCCGATGGTGATCGCCAGCGCGCCGAGCAGCGCGCCGCCGAGCCCGGCGACGAACCCGCCGACCGCGTACGCGGTGAGCTTGGCCTTGGCCGGTGACACCGTCAGCGCGGCCGCGGCCTGCTCGTTCTCGCGGACGCCGACGATCGTCCGGCCGATGCCGCTGCGCCGCAGCCGGCTCATGACGAGGAGCAGCACCGCGAGCACACCCAGGACGACGTAGTACAGGGCGCGGTTGTTGACGGTGATGTCGATCGGCCCGATCGCGTGGCGCGGCAATTGCACCGTCTGGCGACCGAGCGAGAAGAACGGGCGGCGGAAGATGTAGGCGTTGGCCGCGATGGCGAACGCCAGCGTCGACGCCGCCAGCAACAGCCCGCGCACGCGGAGCGCGCCGGCACCGACGATCGTCGCGACCAGGCACGCGATCACCGCTCCGAGGAGCAACGCCCACACGAACGGCACGTGGGGGAGGGTGCCCTTGAGGATGCGGAAGTCGCCGATGCCGATGTTCACCGCGGTGCCGCGCACGAGGGCGGCGGCGCTGACGGCGCCGATCCCCGCGAATGCCATCTGGCCGAGCGACAGCTGGCCGCCCCAGCCGGTGAGGATGGTGACCGACGTCGCGCAGATCGCGAACGCCAGGACCTCGGTGTAGGTGAAGTGACGGGCCGACTGCCGGAGGACCAACGGCAGCACGACGGCGACGCCCAGCGCGGTGAGCGCGATCAGCTGCGGCATCCGCCGAACCCACCAGATCTCCTTGAGCCGGTCGGGGACGACGTGCACGCGCGGTGCGAACTGGAAGCTCTCGCCGCCGGTGTCGGTGCGCCGGCTGACCCGGGCGACGAGGAAGACGACCGCCACGAACAGCACGAACTGCACGAGGCCGGTCTCGTTGGTGAAGTTGAAGAACAGGACCTGGTCGACGAGGCCGATCACGACCGCGGCGACCACCGCCTTCGGGAACGACACCATGCGCCCGACCAGGGCCGCCGCCAGGCCGCGCAGCAACGTGCTCGGTCCGATCAACACCAGGTCGGCCGACGTCGACTCGGTGGCGATGAGGATCACCGCCATCGCCGAGAGGAAGCCGGCGATCGACCACACCGCGGTCGACACCAGCTTGGGACTGATGCCGGTGAGCCGGGCCAGGTCCGGGTTGGCGACCGACGCCCGCACGGACTCGCCGAACCTGGTGTGGCCGAGCAGCCACCACATGCCGATGGTGATCAGGGGGACGACGATCAGCACGAGGAGCTGGGGCCCGCGGACCGTGACGCTGCCGATCTGCCACTGGCTGGTGATCGGGCTGGGGAACTCGGTCTGCAGGCTCCCGGTGCGGTAGTCGGGCAGCGCGCGTGTGACGGCCTGGCACAGCTCGGCCACTCCGATCGTGGCCACGAGGACGATGACGCGCGGCGCCTTGAACAGCCGCCGCACGATGCCCAGCTCCACGACGGTTCCCGTGAGGGTGCCGACCAGCAGCGCGGCGATCAGCGCCGGCCAGAACGGCCAGTGGTGCTTGCCGGCCATCACCGCGAGGAGCGCGGCCGCCGGCACGCCCATGTCGCCGACCGCGAAGTTGATCACGCGGTTCGACCGGTAGACGAGCACGATGCCCATCGCGACCAGGGCCGTGATCAGGCCGCGGACGATCCCGATGAACAGGAGGTTCGCAGTGAAGATCGAGCCGATCATGTGGGCGCCGCCGAGCATCAGCCGCCTTCCGTGCCGAAGAAGACGGCGCGCGCCAGGTCGCCCCGCTCCATCAGCTCGCGGGCCGGCCCCTCGAAGCGGACCTCACCCTTCTCGAGGAAGATCGCCCGGTCGGCGACCGACAGCGCCACGTTCAACGACTGCTCGACGATGAGCATCGTCTGGCCTCGCGCCTTCAGCGCGTCGACCACTTCGAGCATGCGCTGCACGACCACCGGCGCCAGGCCGAGTGACAGCTCGTCGATCAGCAGGATCTCGGGGTCGTGCAGGAGGACGCGGCCGAGGGCCAGCATCTGCTGCTGGCCACCCGAGAGGCTCGACGCGATCTGCTTCCGCCGCTCGGCCAGCTCCGGGAACAGCTCGTAGACGTGGTCGAGCCGCGCCGCGACCTGGCTGCCCGACTCGCTGTTCAGGCGGGCGCTCACGCCGAGGTTCTGCGCGACGGTGAGGCTCGGGAAGACCCCCTTGCCGCCGGGGAGCTGGACGATCCCCATGCGCGCCCGCGACTCGGGCGTGACGTAGGTGATGTTCTGACCGTTGAGGCGGACCACGCCGCGCTCGGGCACACCCAGGCCGCTGATCACGCGGAGGATCGTGGACTTTCCGGCGCCGTTGGTGCCGAGGAGCGCGACCGTCTCACCGCGGGCGATCTGGAAGTTGACGTCGAACAGCACCTGCACCGGCCCGTACGAGAAGTCGATGTTCACGACCTGAAGGACCGGGACGGCTTCGCCGAGCTCGGTCCGCTTGCGGTGCTCGTCCTGCTCCTCCAGCAGCTCGGAGACGTTGAGCGACAGGTCGTTGCGGATGAACCGGGCGCCGTTCATCAGCAGGAGGCCGCCGATGACGCTGCTGGGAATGCCGATGCCGATCACCGTGGCCTGGGTGCCGACGATGTTCGTCATGAACCCGGCGATGAGCCCGCCGAGGAAGCCGCCGATGAAGAAGATGTACATCGTCGACAGCGACGTGCCCATGCCTCGCAGCCGGTAGGGCACGACGGCGTTGAGCACCGGGCCCACCATGGCGAACGCGCACGCGGTGAGCACGGCCTGCGGGATGCCGAACACGACGAACCACAGCTGGCTGTGGATCGAGTACTGGAGCGGGGTGAACATCGCCGACGGGATGATGAGGATGCCGACGAGCGCCAACGCCCGAGCCGGGTCCTTCCGGTACGTCTTGTCGAAGAACTTGCCGACGAAGGGGAGGATCGGGACCGCGGCCACGCCTCGGAGCGAGAGCAGGAGGCCACGGTCGAACGGGTCCTTCACGTGGAGGTGCTTGTCGAGGTAGAGCGACGCCAGCGCGCCCTGGCTGAACAGCCCGAAGCCCAACGCGCAGAACGCGATCAGCACCGTGCGGATGGTCGTGATGCGCTTCAGCCGGGCGAACGCCGCCTCCATCGAGATCGGAGCCGGCTTGGCGTCCTGGATGACCTCGCCCATGACGTGCCGCTTCTCGAACTGGCCGCGGATCGGCTCCTTCATGAAGAACGCCAGGACGGCGACGATCGAGACCGGCAAGCCGAGCGTGTACCAGGCCCACCGCCACCCTTCCGGCCCGCCGGCCCACTCCGCGATCGAGGCGACGAGCACCGGGCTCAGCAGGCCGAGCGTCTGGTTGCCACCCCACAGGACGGCCGACATCCGGGCCCGGACGCCGATGGGGTAGGCGTCGGCGATCAGCGACTCGCGCACCGGGATCGTGTTGGCCTTGGCGATGCCGGTGAAGAAGCGGGTCCAGAAGAGCATGAACGCGTTGACCGCGAGGCCCGACATGAAGACGAAGCCACCGAACAGCACGCTCGACACGCCGACGATCGGAACCCGCTTGACGCGGTCGGAGAGCCAGCCCATCGGCACCGCACCGAGCACGAAGAACGCCTCGGACGCGGTCGCGATGAAGACGATGGCGCCTTCGCTGATGTGGAAGGTCCGCTGGATCTCCGGGCCGAGCACGTAGATGGCGGCGTTCTCGACCTCGACGAGGGCGAAGATCAGCGCGATCACGATGAACATGAACCAGCCGCCGGTGTTCAGGCCCTCGCGCAGCGTCATCGGCTCGGCATTGACCCCCGGCAGGAGGTCGTCCGGGAAGATGACCTGCTCGCGCGCGTGCGCCTGAGCGGCCTGACGGGCCGCCTCCTCGTCGAGCACGGTCGCCGCCAACGACGCGACAGACCCCTCTGATGGTGCATCGTGAGCTTCGTCCATCCCCTTCGCCGGAGGGTAGCGGACCCTGACGCGCGTGTCAGGGGTTCCCTGGCATGCTGCGCGCATGACTGCAGGGGTGTGCGTCCACGCCGAGGATCGGCCCGATCACCCGGCGCTGCTCCTGGGGCTCGGGCCCGATGCCCGCCGGACATTCGCCGAGCTCGACGATCGCGCTCGCCGCGTCGCCGACGCACTGGCCGGGTTCGGCGTGGGCGACGGCGACTGTGTCGCGGTCGTGCTCTCGACGTCGGTCGAGTGGTTCGAGGTCGTGCACGGCTGCGGGCGGTTGGGCGCGGTCGCGGTGCCAGTGAACATTCACTTCAAATCGGCCGAAACCGGTTGGATCCTGTCCGACTCCGCGGCCAAGGCGGTGGTCGCCGGCGCCGGGTTCACCGACGACGGGGGCCTGCCGCGCCTCACCGTCGGCGAGGACTACGAGGCGGCGCTGGCGGCGGCGTCGCCGGTCGACCGGCGGGCGCAGGCCGACGCCTGGCCGACGACGATGGTCTACACGTCGGGCACGACCGGGCGGCCGAAAGGCGTCGTCCCGGGGCCGGACGACATCCGCCGGACCGCGGCCGGCATGGTGATGATGACGTCGCGCTTCGGGCTCGGCCCCGACGACGTCCACCTGATGGTCGGGCCGGCGTACCACTCGGGGCCGTCGGCGTGGGCCCAGAGCCACCTGGCGATGGGGGCCACGGTCGCGTTGCTCCCGGCGTGGGACGCCGAAGGCTGCCTGGCCATGATCGAACGGCACCGCGTCACCAACACCCACATGGTGCCGGCCAACTTCATCCGCATCCTGGACCTTCCGCCGGATGTCCGCGAGCGGTACGACCTGTCGTCGCTCCGGATGGCCATCCATGCCGCGGCGCCGTGCCCGGTGCCGGTGAAGCGGGCGTTCATGGACTTCGTCGGACCGGAGAAGGTGTGGGAGTACTTCGGCGCGACCGAGGGCGGCGGGACGTCGATCAGCCCCGAGGAGTGGCTGCGGAAGCCCGGCTCGGTCGGCAAGGCGTTCCCGGGCAACGAGGTCGTGATCCTCGACGACGACGGGAAGGAGTTGCCGCCCGGCGCGGTCGGGCTCGTGTACGTGCGCCCGGCCTCGGCGCCGTTCCGCTATCACAACGACAACGAGAAGACCGCGTCAGCCTTCCGGGGCGGCCGCTTCACCGTCGGCGACATGGGCTACCTCGACGACGAGGGCTACCTGTTCCTCACCGATCGGCGGGCCGACATGGTGATCACCGGCGGTGTGAACGTGTATCCCCGCGAGGTCGAGGACGTCCTCTACCTGCATCCCGATCTCGCCGACTGCGTGGTGTTCGGGGTGCCCGACGACCGGTGGGGCGAGTCGCTGGTCGCGGTGGTGCAGCGGCGGGCCGGCGCGTCGATGACGGCCGACGACGTGGTGTCGTGGTGCCGCGAGCGGCTCGCCGACTACAAGCGGCCGCGCGCGGTCGAGTTCGTCGACGAGCTCCCGCGCGACCCCAACGGAAAGATCAGGAAGCCGCAGATGAAGCAGGAGTGGCTGGCCGAGCAGGAGAAGCGGCAGGGTCAGCGGGGGACGTAGCCGCCGCGGCCCATTGCCTGGCTCTCGTCCCAGTCGAACTCCTCGTCGACGCCGCCGTCCACCGCGGTGACCCACGGCAGGCGTTCCTTCATGATCCGCTCGACGCCCGCTTTCAGGGTGGTCGTGCTGACGGCGCACGAGCTGCACGCCCCCTGGAGCTGGACCTCGACGATGCCCGTCTCGACGTCGGCCGCCACGAGGACGAGGTCGCCACCGTCGCTCTGCACGGCGGGGCGCATCAGCTCGATCACCTCGTGCAGCGCGTCGAGCCGCTGGGCGCGCTCTTCATCAGAAACCATGGGGGACAACACCTCCGGCGACGATTCTCCCACGAGCATCTGCCAACGCCGGAACCGGGCGGCTTATGCCCCGAGCGCGGTGAGCAGGTCGCCGAGGGCGGCGACGCTGCGCCGGACCGCCGAGGGGTAGCCCTCGGCCTCGATCCGTGGCCCGATGAGCTCGAGGTCGAACGCGCCGGTGTACCCGGCGGCGAGCACCTGATCGAGGATGCGCCGGATCGGGATGTCGCCGTCGCCCGGCACCGCCCGGTCGGGCGTGGTCAGCGTGCCGATGACGTAGTCGCTCACCTGCACGAGCGCGATGCGACCGGCGGCGACCCCCGAGCCGATCGTGTCGCCGAGGTGGCGCTCGGCCCAGCACGCGTTGATCTCCATGCACACCCCGATGTCGAGCCGCGCCGCCAGGTCGAGCGCGTCGCGCAACGTGTGGACGAAGCCGATGTCGGCGCGGAGGGAGTTGGTGTGCTCCAGCGCGACGGTGACGCCGGCGTGGCGCGCCGCGCCCAGCACCGGCCCGATCGCCTCGGCCAGCCGGTCGGCGGCGTCCTCCCACGTGAGCTGGCCCGCCGGGCCGGTCGTCACCACCAGGCAGCCGGCACCGACGGTGCCGGCGGCATCGACCGCCGCGAAGAGACGGTCGCGGTGCTTCGGCCATTCGCCGGGGTCGGTCAGCCGGAACGGGCCGAGGCCGATGAGGTTGGTGACGCGGAGGCCGGCGGCCGCGACCCGGCGGGCCGCGCCAGCGACGCCGCCCGCGGCATCTTCGAGCTTCCGCAGCGACACTCCGACACCGTCGATGCCCTCGGCGGCGTAGAACGCCAAGTCGTCGTCGAGCGACCACGACATCGTCGAGATCGCGCTGACGCTCACGCGCGGATGCACGACCCTGACGTTACAGTCAGGAAATCGCCGCTGACCGGGGGGTCCAGATGTCGCAGGTCGCAACCGTTCGTCGCCGTTCGTCCCGGTTCGCGGCCCTCGTCGTCGGCGTGGCGGTCGTCGCCGCGGCGTGCGGGAACTCGAAGACCACTGGCGGGACGGCCGCCGGTCCCGGCCAGACCGACGGCGTGACGGCCAAGGAGATCGACGTCGGCGCCCTGGTCGCGAAGACCGGCCTCCTCGGCAACCAGTACTTCCCGCTGACCTACGGCGTGCAGGCCTACTTCAACGAGATCAACGCCACGGGCGGCGTCAACGGGCGCCTGCTGAAGCTCACCAAGGTCCACGACGACGCCACCAACCCCACGCGCAGCACCGCCCAGGCCAAGGCGCTGGTCGAAGTCGACAAGGTCTTCGCGGTGTTCGCCTCGTCGCCGATCTTCCCGGCGGGGACATACCTCGCGCAGAAGGCGGTTCCGACGTTCGGCACCAACTTCAACGCCGAGTGGAACTCGGGCCCGACGCTGTTCGGGCACAACGGCTCGCACAACGACTACACGGGCGCCTTTCCCTTCCTGCCGTGGCTCGCCAAGCAGATCGGCACCACGACCGCGGCGTCGATCGCGTACACCGTCGCCTCGTCGGCCGACTGCTCGAAGGGGATGGTGAACTCCTTCAACAAGTTCGGGATCAAGGTCGGCCTGGCCGACCAGAGCCTGCAGTTCGGCGCGTCGGACGTCAGCGGCGACATCCAGCGGATCAAGGAGAGCGGCGCCGGCCTGGTGGCGACGTGCATGGACCCCAGCGGCAACACCCTCATCGCCAAGGGCCTCCGCCAGGCCGGTCTCACCAACGTGAAGATGGCCTGGCCGAACGGCTACGACAACGAGACCCTCGCGAGCTACAAGGATCTGATGGAGGGGGTGTACTTCGGCCTGCAGCACGTGCCGTTCGAATCCGCGGACCAGGTGCCCGAGATGAAGCACTTCCTCGACGCCATGAAGCGCGACTATCCGAACGAGCCCCTGCGCGAGACGATGCTGTTCGGCTGGATCAACGCCAAGCTGTTCGTCCAGGGGCTGAAGGCGGCCGGGAAGGACGTCACCCGGAAGAAGGTCGTCGACGCGATCAACAAGATCACCAACTTCAGCGCCGACGGCTTGATCCCGCCCATCGACTGGACCAAGCAGCACACGGGTAACGGCCCGTACGACTGCAACGCGGTCGTCCAGGTGCAGCATGGGAAGTTCGTTCCGGTGTTCGGCACTGGCGGCACCCCGTTCGTGTGCTTCAACTCGCCGAACGCGACGACCACCGACACGGTGCCGGTACCGAAGTTCTCCTAGCCACGTCGTGAGCCGTTTCATCACCTTCGCGGTCTTCGGGCTGTCGTACGGCTGCGTCTACTCGCTGGCCGCGACCGGACTGGTGCTCACGTTCCGCACGTCGGGCGTGTTCAACATGGCGTTCGGCGCCCAGGCGTACGGCTCGGCGGCCGTGTACTACGCCGCCGTCAAGGAGAGCCACTGGAACCGCTGGGCCGGCCTGCTGCTCGCGGTCGTCGTCGTCGGACCGCTCCTCGGGTTCGCGCTCGACCGCGTGCTCTTCCGGCACATCCGCACCGCGCCGCAGGTGGTGAAGCTCATCACCGCGCTGGGGCTGCTGGTGGGCATCCCGTCGGTGGCCCAGTTCTTCTTCGGCACCGACAACAAGCCGAACCCACCCGACGCGTTCTGGTCGTCGCACACCTTCTACCGGTTCCTCGGGAGTCGGATCGACGGCAACCAGCTCTCGATCATCGTGACCGCGGTCGCGGTCGTCGTCGCCCTCGGGCTGTTCCTGCGCTTCACATCGATCGGGTTGCAGATGCGAGCGGTCGTCGAGAGCCCCCGGATGGTGCAGCTCGCCGGCATCAACGCCGACCGCGTCGGCACCACGGCGTGGGTGCTGTCCGGGCTGATCGCCGGGCTCGCCGGCGTGCTGCTCGCGCCGACGCACACCGCGCTGGTCGATCGCGACTTCACGTTGCTGCTCGTCGCGGCGATGGCCGCGGCGGCGTTCGGGCGGCTGATCAGCCTGCCGCTCACGTTGCTCGGCGGGCTGGCGGTCGGCGTCGGCCAGGAGGTGCTCGCCGGCTACCTGCCGCTGAACAGCGTGTGGGCCAAGGGCTTGCGGCCGTCGTTCCCGTTCCTCGTGCTCGTCGGGTTGCTGCTGTTCCTGCCGGGCCTCCGGCAGCGGCGCGACACCACCGACCCACTGGCGGCGTGCGACCCACCCACCCCGGCACTGGCGGCCAGCCACGGCGACCCGCGCCTCAGGCGGATCAACCGCGTCACCGCGTTGGTCGGCATCCCAGCGATCGTGTTCCTGCCGATGCTCGCGTACCACCACACCTGGCTGAACGTGATGACCCTGGGCGTGGTGTTCAGCACGATCATGCTGTCGATCACCGCGCTGACCGGTCTGTCGGGCCAGATCTCGCTGTGCCAGTTCAGCCTGGCCGGCGTCGGCGCGTTCACCGCCGGCCAGCTCGCGACGCGCTACGACCTCTCCGTCCTGTGGGGCATCCTGATCGGGGCCGCGGTCGCGGCCGCGGTGGGGGCGCTGATCTCGCTGCCGGCGCTCCGCCTCGGTGGCGTGTACCTGGCCCTGGCCACGTTGGCGTTCGCGCTGATGGCCGACAACTTCCTGTTCCCGCTCCACTGGGTCGGCGGCGGGCAGTCGGGCGTGCAGATCCCGAAGCCGGTGGGCTTCTCGGGCGAGTGGGCGTTCTTCTTCCTGTCGGTCGTGGTGCTGGCGATCTGCGGCGGGATCGTCGTGCTCGTGCGCAAGGGGACCACCGGGCAGTACCTCGCGGCGCTGCGCGGCAGCGAGACCGCGGCGGCGACGATCGGCATCAGCCCGGCGCGCGCCAAGTTCACCGTCTTCGCGGTCTCGGCCGGCATCGCGGGGGCCGGTGGCGCGCTCTACGGGTCCAGCGTCACGTCGGTGAACTCCGACCAGTTCAACTTCTTCCTGTCGCTCGCATTCATGGTGCTGGTGCTGACGACCGGCGTGCGCACGGTGGAGGGCGCGGTGAACGCCGGCATCGCCTTCGCGGTGATCCCGTTCCTGCTCGACAAGTACGCCAGCAACTTCAACGTCCTGGTGTTCGCCTTGTTCGCGTACGGCAGCCTCACCTACGCCAAGCACCCCGAGGGGATCGTCGAGTTCCAGAAGCGCCGCAGCCTGGCCGCCATCACCCGATGGCTCGATCGCAAGCAGGTGGCTCCGACCTGATGGCCCTGCTCGAGGCGACCGGGATCTCCAAGCGGTTCGGCGGCATCGAGGCGCTGAGCGAGCTGTCGCTGTTCGTCGACGCCGGCGACGCCGTCGGCCTGGTCGGACCGAACGGTGCCGGCAAGACGACGCTGTTCAACTGCCTGCTCGGATTGCTGCGCCCCGACACCGGCCGCGTCATCTTCGACGGCCGCGACCTCGGCGGCATGCCGATCCATCGCCGGGCCCGCTTCGGCATCGGTCGCACCTTCCAGCGCATGGAGCTGTTCACCGAGATGACCGGACGCGAGCACCTGCTCGTCGCCGAGCGGGCTCGCCGCCGCGACGGCGCGCTCTGGAAGGACCTGCTGAACCGCGGCGGCCCGTCGGCCGACGAGATCGGCCGCGTCGACGCGACCCTCGACCTCCTCGGCATCACCGACGTGGCCGACCTGCCGGTCGAGGCGTTGTCGATGGGGCACGGCCGGTTGGTCGAGCTGGGCCGGGCGCTGATGACCGAGCCGAAGCTGCTGCTGCTCGACGAGCCTTCGTCGGGCCTCGATCGGACGGAGAGCCTGGCCCTGTCGGGCGTGCTGGCGCGGGTGCAGGACGAGCGGACCACCGCGATCCTCCTCGTCGAGCACGACCTCGACATGGTGCTCCGGTCGGTCAGCCGCCTCTACGTCCTCGACTTCGGCGTCCTGATCGCCGACGGGCCCACCGCCCAGGTCATGGCCGACGCCGGCGTCCGCCGCGCCTACCTCGGCCAGGCGGTGTGAGCGCGCTGCTCGAGCTCGATGGTGTCTCTGCCGGCTACGGGCCGTTCCGCGCGCTCTTCGACGTCTCGCTGACCGTGCCGGATGGCACCGCGGTCGCGTTGCTCGGGTCCAACGGCTCGGGCAAGTCGACGGTCGCGCGCGTCGCGACCGGGCTGGTGCCGGTGAGCCGCGGGCGCATCCGCTTCGACGGCCGCGACGTCACCGGCTGGCCGGCGTGGCGCCTGGCCCGGCTGGGGGTCGCGCACGCGCCCGAAGGCCGGTCGGTGTTCGCCAGCCTGACCGTCGAGGAGAACCTGCTGCTGACGTTCCGCGCCGCGCTGGGGCGCGGCGGCGTCCCGGACGCGCTGGCCCGCGCGTACGCCGCCTTCCCGCGTCTCGGTGAGCGGCGCAAGCAGAGCGCGGGCACGCTCTCGGGCGGCGAGCAGCGCATGCTCTCGCTGGCGAAGGTGCTGGCCAACCCGCCACGGCTGCTCGTGGTCGACGAGCTGTCGCTCGGGCTGGCGCCGGTCGTCGTCGACGAGGTGTTCCGCACCCTCCAGCTGGTGCGCGACAACGGCACCGCGCTGCTCGTCGTCGACCAGCACGTCGGTCGGGCGCTCGCCCTCGCCGACCACGTCGTCCTGCTCAGCAAGGGCCAGGTCGTGCACCACGGCCCGGCCGGCGAGCTGGGCGACCTGGCCGAGAAGCTCATGCCCGGCGCCCCGGTCTAGCTTTTGCCTCCCCGCACCGGCCGCAGAGGCCGGTGGCGGGAGGCAAAACCGTGGGGGTCAGGGCTTGCAGTCGGCGGGTGGGACGTTGTTGTTGCCGAGGGCCTCGAGCGAGCAGTTGTACTCCTCGCTGACGAGCCACTTGCCGTTGACACGGACGGCCCGGCCGGTGGCGTGGGGCAACACCGGCGCGCCGTTGAGGAAGAGGGTGAACGTGACGACCGCGGTGTTGGCGTCCTCGAACTCGATCTTCTCGACCTTGGCGGTCGTCCCCTTCGTCTGACCCTTGTCGACCGACATCTGGCGGAACGCCCGGTGCTTCTCGCCGTTCTCCATGAGCAGCACCGCCTGGTCGACGGTGGTGTGCTCGTTGAAGAACGTCTCCCAGTCGGTCGTGATCTCGGCCTTGGCCTGCGCCGGGTCCTGCGTCGTCGTGGTCGGTGCGATCGTGGTCGCCGGAGCGGTGGTCTTGGTCTTGCTGCTGCCACAGCCGGCCAGCACCAGGCCCAGCACCGCGACCGATCCGACCCAGCGCATCGACGTCCGCATGGCAACCCCCCGATTCCCTGACGCTTCCGTCAGGGACTGTAACCGGTCAGAGGCCGAGGAGGGTGGCCACCTGGCGGCGATGGTGCGCGCCGTTGCCGAGCAGGGCGTCGCCGACCTTGGCCCGCTTCACGTACAGGTGCATGTCGTGCTCCCACGTGTACCCGATGCCGCCCATCGTCTGGATGCCCTCCTGCGCGAGCAGCCGCTGGCAGTCGCCGGCCGCGGCCTTCGCCATCGCCGTCGCCATCGCCCGGCGGTCGTCGTCCTCGGCGATCGTCAGTGCCGCGAACCACGTCGTGGCGCGGGCCCGCTCGAGCGCGATCAGCATGTCGGCGAACTTGTGCTTGATCGCTTGGAACGAGCCGATGGGCACGCCGAACTGCACGCGCGTCTTGGCGTGCTCCAGCGCGACGTCGAAGATCGACTGGCACGCGCCGACCGTCTCGCCGGCCAGCGCGACGACGGCTTCTTGCCGGGCGCGGGCCACGCGGTCCGGCCCGCCGACGAGGGCGCGGTCGGGGCTGACCGCGACGGCGTCGAAGCTCACGGTCGCGACCTGTCGACTGGCGTCGAGGCCGGCGATCGCCGTGGCGTCGACCGCGGCCGCCGGCGCCACGAAGGCCCGCTCGCCGACGACCACGACGATCTCGTCGGCGCGGTCACCGTCGAGGACGTGGCGCTTCACGCCGTCGAGCCGCCATCCTCCCGACGACGTCGGCGTCGCGGTCACCGGCGCGTCGGCGTCGTCGTCGACGGCCAGCGCACCAGTCAGCTCGCCGGCGGCGATCGGCCCGAGGAACGCCGTCCGTTGCTCGGCCGACCCGGCCTCACGCAGAGCCGGGACGAACTGCGTCGCGGTGGCGACGAACGGGCCGGGTGCGACGGCTCGGCCGAGCTCCTCGCAGACGATGACGGCCTCGAGGGCGCCGAGCCCGAGGCCGCCATGCTCCTCGGGGACGGTGAGCGCCGGCCAGCCGAGCTCCACCATCGTGGCCCACAACGCGTCGGCTGTCGCGCCCTTCTCCACCACGTCGCGCACGAGCCGCATCGGGCACTCGCGGTCGAGCACCGCCCGGACACTGGCCTGGAGCTCTCGCTGGTCCTCGGTCAGCTCCAGGTCCATCAGCGGCGAGCGTCCTTGCCGGGGCGGGCGCCGCCGAACAGTCCGGTGTGGACGATGGTCGTCAGCGTCTCGAGCATCGCGTCCCGGTCGTACCGCAGACCACGCGAGACGTTGTAGTAGTTGAATCGCTCGATCATCGCGACGAACGCGACCGCGGCGATCTCGGCGTCGACCCCCTTGTTGGCGGCCGCGATGCGGCGGGCCAGGCCACCGGTGAACGCGCGGGTGGTCTCGGTGCCCATGCGGCCCCAGTCCGAGTCGTCGACGTCGGCCTCGGCCCAGGCGCGGATCACCGGCCCGTAGTGGTCGTAGAGGTCGCAGAACCGACCGAGCCAGGCGCGCAACTCGAGGAAGCCGGCCTCGTCCGGACCGACGTCGCCGAGCGCGTTCGCCAGCGACGTCATCTCCTCGGCCACGTCGGCGACCAGCGCGCGGAAGAGGTCCTCCTTGTTGGCGAAGTACAGGTAGAAGGTGCCGTGGGACGTCTTGGCGACCTTGACGATGTCGTCGACCCGGGCGGCGTGGAAGCCGCGCTTGTCGAACACGACCATGGCGGCGTCCAGCAGCTTGCGCATGGTCTTCTTGCCCTGGGCCCGCAGCTCCCGCTCCTGCGCGGGCACGCCACCGCGAGCCGCGTTGGCGCCGGTCGCCTTCTTGGCGGGAGCCCTCTTGCGCGGCGAGGCCCCGCGACCTGACACGCTCATCAGGTTCGGAAGGCTAGACGAAGGGGGCCGAGGTGCTACGGGAGGTGCTGGGCGAGGCGGCGCGCCGATTCGGCGACACACCCGCGTACGTGGCGGCGGACGGCTGGTCGGTGACCTACGCCGCGCTCGATCGCGCCAGCGACGAGGTCGCGGTGGGGCTTGCTCGGCGGGGCGTCGGCATGGGCGATGTCGTCGCGCTCGTGCTGCCGGCGTGCCCGGAGTACTTCGTGGCGTACCTGGCGGCAGCGAAGGTGGGCGCGGTGACCGCGGGCGTCAACCCTCGGCTGTCGCCGCCCGAGCGCGAAGGCGTCCTCGAGGTCGCCGGGCCCAAGCTCGTGCTGGCGACGGGAGACCTGGCGCCGGCGGCGTGGCCGGTCGAGGAGGTGGCACCGGCGCCGTCGGCGGACGCGATGCTGCACTCCTTGCGGACGCCGGGCGACAGGCCACCGACGCTGCCCGACGACCCCGAACGACCGGTCGCGATCATCTTCACTTCGGGCACCACCGGCGCGCCCAAGGGCGCGCTGTTCTGCAACCGGCAGCTTTCGGCGATCGTGGCCATCGACGTCGGCGACCGCTGGGGTGGCGGCGGGTCACAGCTCGCCGGCACCGCGCTGGCGCACCTCGGCCCGATGACCAAGCTGCCGGGAAACTTGCGGCAGGGCGCCACCGCCTACCTGACCGCGCGCTGGCGGGCCGAGGACGCGTTGCGGATGACGTCCGAGCTGAAGATGACGTCGATCGGTGGCATCCCGACGCAGGTCGCCCTGATGCTGCGCGTTCCCGACTTCGACCGCTACGACCTGTCGTCGCTGCGCGCCATCATCATTGGCGGCGGCCCGGCGACACCGTCGCTCGTGCGCGAGGCGCGCCAGCGGTTCGGCGTACCGGTGTCGTCGCGCTACTCCTGCACCGAGGCCGCGATCGGGATCGGGACGGGCCTCGGCGACCCACCGGAGGACGCCGAGGAGAGCGTCGGCAAGCCACTCGCCGGTGTCGAGCTGTTCCTGCTGGACGACGACGACCGCCCGGTGCCGGCTGGCGAAACCGGCCAGGTCTGCCTGAAGTCCCCGGCCGTCATGAGCGGCTACTACCGCGACCCGGCCGCGACCGCGGCGGCGTTCACGCCGCACGGTGCGGTGCGCACCGGCGACCTCGGTTGGCTGGACGACCACGGTCGCCTCCACCTCGCCGGGCGCAGCAAGGAGATGTACGTCCGGGGTGGCTACAACGTCCACCCGCTCGAGGTGGAGTCGGTGCTGAACGAGCATCCCGGCGTCGCCGCGATCGCGGTGGTGCCGCGCCCGGACGAGGTGATGGGCGAGGTCGGTGTGGCGTTCGTCGTGACCCGGTCGGGGGCGGCGTCGCCGTCACTCGACGAGCTGCGGTCCTTCGGCGCGGCCCGGCTCGCGGGCTACAAGCTGCCGGACGAGGTGCGGTTGGTCGACGAGCTCCCGCTGACCGCCATGGACAAGCTCGACCGGCGGGCTTTGCGGGCGCAGCTCGCTGGCTAACCTCACCGCCTCATGGGACTTCTCGATGGGCGGGTAGCAGTCGTCACCGGTTCGGGACGCGGCATCGGGCGCGAGTTCGCCGTCTGCCTCGCCGCCGAAGGTGCTGCAGTGGTGGTCAACGACGTCGGCGTCGGTCTCGACGGCCGCGGCACCGACGAGGACCCGGCGGCGGTGACGGTGCGCGACATCGAGAAGGCGGGCGGCCGCGCGGTCGCGAGCTACGACTCGGTGAGCGACTTCGAGGCCGCGGGGCGCATCATCCAGACGGCCGTCGATGCGTTCGGCACGATCGACATCCTCGTGAACAACGCCGGCATCATCCGCGACAAGTCGTTGCTGAAGATGGACGAGGCGGACTACGACGCCGTCATCGCGGTTCACCAGAAGGGCTCGTTCAACTGCGCGCGCCACGCCGCCCCGATCATGAAGGACAAGGGGTACGGGCGGATCATCAACATCACGTCGTCGGCCGGGCTGCGCGGCAACTTCGGGCAGTCCAACTACGGCGCCGCCAAGGCGGCGCTGATGGGGATGACGTTCGTCTGGGCCATCGAGCTGGGCAAGTACGGCGTCACCGTCAACGCGATGGCGCCGGCCGGGTTCACCCGCATGACCGAGGGCCTGTACCAGGGCGCCGAGCCGCCGCCCGACCAGAACCCCGCGCTCAACGCGCCGCTGGTGGCGTTCCTCGCCAGCGAGCAGGCCTCATACGTCAACGGCCAGGTGCTGGGGCGCACCGGGTTCGCGTACACGATCTTCCAGACGCCGCGGCAGGTGGCGGCGATGTGGAAGGACGGTGGCTGGACGCCGGCCGAGGTCGCCGAGAAGTTCCACGACGTGCTGGGCCAGCACCTGCAGCCGGTCGGCATGCCGGCCCACCCGCTGCTCGGCAAGAAGGACGCGGGTTAGTTCCGGGTGAGGATGGCGATCGCCCGGCTCGACTCGGCGTCTCGCGCTGCCTGGTCGAGCAGTTGGCCCAGTCGCCGGCAGGCGAGTGCCCGTACCGCCTCGTGCAGGAGGTCGGCCGCGAGTGCCGCCGACAGGTCGTCGGGAGCGGCCGACCACAGAGCGTCCCATTGACGGCGGGCGGTGGCCAGGACTGCACCACTGCCGCGGGCCAGGCCGATGAGCTCGGCAATGGCTTCGGCCCGGTCGGGCGCGCGGACGAGGCGATGGGCGTGGGCGAACACGATGCCATCGAGTGAGGCGGCTCGGCAGGCGAGTCCTGGTCCGTCTGTGCCGGAAGTTCCGTCCGCCGTCATATGTCCACCTCTCGCCGAAATTCCCTGATCGCGGTATCGGCCGGAAACGCCCGCGGCTTGAGTCGTTCGACCCATGCGGAACGCGGCTATTGGCGGGTCTTGCCGTATCTGTCGTGGTGGACGTGCTGCTCCACCGGATCGCGGCGGGGCGGGCCGAGCGGTTTGGCCGGGCGACCGAGCGGGATCACGGCCATCGGCACCACGTGCTCCGGGAGGCCGAGCAGCGCCGCCAGCTCGGCCCGCATCGCGGTCGGCATCGTCGTCAGCGCGCTGCCGAGGCCGAGGGCGCCGGCAGCCAGCATGAGGTTCTGCACCGCCGGGAAGATCGACGACGCCATTGCGTTGGCGTTGCCGCGCTGGTGATCGCCGCAGACGACCACCAGCACGGGCGCGGCCGCGATGCCGCCGGTCGCGCCGGCGTCGACGTCGGCCAGGAGCTCCGGCGCCAGCCGCGACTCGGAGTACGCCCGGCCGCCGCCGGCCCACGCGCGCGCGGTGACGTCGCCGATGACCTGTCGCGCGTCGGGGTCGCGCACGACGACGAACTCCCACGGCTGGCGGTTCTCGGCCGACGGCGCGAACGTGGCCGCCCGCAACACCTCGAGCACGATGTCGTCGTCGACATCGTCGGGGGCGAATGCCCGGCAGGCCCGCTGGGCCCGCACCACGTCGAAGAACTCAGGCAGCGAGGGCCTCGCCCAGTCGGCGGAACGTGTTGACGTAGATGATGCGCAGCGCCGGATGGAACGCCCACGCGTCGAACGCCGGCGTGCCGAAGCCGCCGCCGAGCCGCGCGATCACGTTGGGCACCATGGACGTGTAGACCGCTTCCGGGTCGTCCCGGTCGATCTCGTACAGGTGGAGGAACCACGGGTCGTCCGGTCCGGGGTCGACGCGCTGGTACGGCGTGATCATGGCGTAGCCCGGGTTGCCGGACGCCGCGATGTGGTGGATGTGCACGAAGTCGGCCCAGTCGCGCAGCGACCGCGCGGCCACCGGATCGCCAGGGTCCTTCGGCGCGATCAGCACCAGGCTGAGGCCGATCGTCGGCCGGCCGGTGAGGCAGCCCTGCCCGGGCCGCGGGAAGTGCCGGAAGTGGTGACCGCGCCGATCGGGCGGTGGCACGAACGCCGCGCCGACCTCGTACATCGTCAGCACCCGGAACTCCGGCATGACGCGGGGCAGGTCGTCGCGGTGGGGGTGGACGTTCTCCCACCACGTCACCCGCTCGACGTGGGGACGGCCGAGCACCGCCTGATCGGTCGCATCGCCCATCTCGAGCCAGAGCCCGGGTGTGATGCGGTCCTCCATGCGCTACAGCGCGACTTCGACGACCACGCCGAGGTCGCGCTCGATGTAGGCCACCTCGTTGTCGCTCTCGATCACGAACCTGCCCTGGACGTTGACGAGGTCGACGTGCTCGCCGAGCGGGAACGGGCCCTCGTGCCACGTCTTCAACCCGAGGTTGACGCCGAGCGTCCCGTCGCACACGAACGCGCGGAGCGAGTCGAGGTGCTCGTCCTTCGACATGTCGACCTCGGGTGGGCCGACGATGATCACCGTCGGCCGGCCGGCGAGGGCGACGAGGGCCTGGGTCGCCTTGTAGTGGCGGTTGAGGTGGTCGGCCCGGATCGCCTTGCGGTCGTAGCTGATGATGTCGAGGTGCAGGACCTCGCCGTCGCGCGCCTCGATCCGGATGTCGTCGACACCGATCACCTGGCCGAACGGCGCGAAGGCCTCAGAGGTGAGCGGCTCCGCCTTGAGCGTGATCGTGCGCGACATGCCCCCTCCTCGTAGAGTTCTGTGACTCTAACGTCAGGGAAGATCCCCGAGGAGCGTGCCATGGACGTCCGGTCGATCGAGCAGGTCAAGCCCGAGATCGAGCACGACGGCACCGTGCCGGTGTGGTGGCTCGTCAAGCCTCGCGAGATGCTCGAGATCACCAAGGGCGGCCACCTCGAGCTGGTGAGCGAGTTCGAGGTCGCCGGCGGCGGCGAGGTCAACCCCCACTCCCATCCGACGCACGAGTTCTATTACGTGACCGCCGGCAAGGGGATCATGATCATCGACGGCGAGGAGTGCGAGATCAGCCAGGGCGACCTGGTGCACATCCCGCCCGACGCCATCCACTCGCTGCGCCCGGTGAGCGACAACGCCGGCATCCACTGCTTCTGCTTCGCGGTCGGCGTCGAGGACGCCGGCCCCGTCGACTACACGACCAACTGACCCGAGTGGCCGACTAGACGACGCGGCGCGCCCGGTGGCCGGCGAGCTCGTCGGGTGACAGGCCGACGAGGCCGCACCACACCTCGTCGTTGTGCTGGCCGAGGGTGGGCGCGCCGGTCGGCGCCTGCGGCGCCTCGCCGGTGTAGCGCGGGAACGGCGCTTGTTGCCGCACCGGGCCGATCACCGGATCCTCGACCGTCACCAGGTCGCGCCGCGCCGCCATGTGCTCGTCGGCTGCGATGTCGGCGGCCGAGTACGCGGTGCCGACCGGGACGTCGAACTCGACGCACCGGGTCTCGACCTCGGCCGCGGTCAGCGAGCTCGTCCAGTCGGCCACGATGCCGTTGATCTCGTCGGCGTTCGCGGCCCGCTTGGCGAGCGTGTCCCACTTCGGATCGGTGACGAGATCATCCCGGTCCATGGCCTGGCAGAGCCGAGCGAAGTTGGCGTCGGATCCCGCGACCACGCAGACGTACTTGCCGTCGGCGGTCGGGTAGTTGTCGAGGGGCGCCGAGTTCTTCAACCGGTTGCCCTCGCGCTCGCGGACGACGCCCAGGCGGTCGTGGGCCGCGACCGTCCATTCGAGGATGCGGAGGATCGAGCCGTAGAGAGGCGCGTCGACGACGCGGCCGCGGCCGGTGCCCTTGGTGTCGCGCTCCCACAACGCCGCCATCACCGCTTCGGCGGCGAACACGCCGGTGAGGTAGTCCGACACGGTGACGCCCGGCCGCACCGGTGGTCGATCGGGGTAGCCGGTGAGGTGGAGCAGCCCGCCGTAACCGATGCCGAGCCGGTCGAGGCCGGGCCGTCGCGACCACGGCCCGTCCTGCCCGAACACGCTGATGCGGGCCCAGACCAACGACGGGTCGCAGTCGTCGGGGCCGACGTGCCATGCCTCCATCGTCCCGGGCCGGAAGTTCTCGCACACCACGTCGGCAGTCGCGACCAGGCGGCGGAAGAGCTCCTGGCCCTCGACGTCCCGCAGGTTGCACGTCACGCCCTTGCGGCCGCGGCCCTCGACCGCCCAGAAGAGCGAGTACCCGTCCTCGAACGGACCGATGGTGCGCATGAAGTCACCGCCGCGCGGATCCTCGACCTTGATGACCTCGGCGCCCTGCTCGCCGAGGAGGCCGGCGCAGAACGGGGCCGAGATGCGGGTGCCGACGTCGATGACGCGCAGCCCGGCCAGCGGGCCGGCGGGTGTCACGTGTCCTTGTGCTCGGCGAACACGTCCTTCATCGACGTCTTCTGCTTGCGGGCCTCCATCGCGTGCAGTGCGGTGTCGGTGCCGCTCATCCACTGGTGGACCATGAAGTGGTACTTCCAGCTCTCCCGTTGGCCCTGCTCGTCGGCGACGTGGTTGATCGAGTCCTTCATGATCTGCGCGGTCTGCGGCGGCACCAGGGCGATCTTGTCGGCCAGCTCGCGCGTGCCCTCGCGCAGCTCGCCACTGGCGACGACGCGGTTCACCAGGCCGAGCCGCCAGGCCTCCTGCGCGTCCAGCTCCATGCCGGTCCAGAGGAACTCCTTGGCCTTGCGGATGCCCAGCTCCCACGGTTCCACCAGCAGCTCGACGCCGGCCCCGGTCATGCGCAGCACCGGGTTCTGGAACACCGCGTCGTCGGCCGCGACGATGAGGTCGCACATCGCGGCCAGCATCAGCCCGGCGGCCACGCACTTGCCCTGCACGGAAGCGATCGTCGGCTTCCGGAAGTCGCGGATCTTGAGGCAGCGGTCGAAGTACATCACCCGCTCGTGGCGGAGCTTGCCCTCGAGGTTGGTGCGCATCGCGGCCCACTCGTCGGGCTCGGGCCCGACGAGCTCCTTCAAGTCGTGGCCGGCGCTCCAGTGCTTGCCGGCCCCGGCCAGCACGACGACGCGCACATCGTCGTCGGCATCGGCGCGGTCGAAGGCGGCGTCGAGGGCGTCGATCAACGCGGTGTTCTGCGCGTTCGCGGCGGCCGGCCGGTTCATCGTGATCCACGCGACCGGCCCGTCGACCTCGTACCGCACGACCTCCTCGGCCATCGCCGCCGACCGTACCACCGCACCACGATCTTCCAACTCTGTCGGTGTCCGGGCCTTCCTCGAGCGGGCAAACGCCGACAGAGTTGGAGAAACTTGGTCCGTGACGCGCCGGCTGGCGATCGAAGCGGTCGAGCAGGAGGTTGCCGCGAGGCAGTTCGGCGTGTTCACCGAACTCCAGGCGTTCCACTGGAACGTCAGCAAGGACATGGTGTCGCATCACAGCGAGCCCGGCCGGCGGTGGCGGCGGGTCGCCCCCCGCGTGTACGAGGTGCTCGCGCTCCCGGCCGACTGGCGGCGGCCGCTGATGGCTGCGCAGTTGTCGATCGGCCCGAAGGCGGTTCTGTCGCACCGGGCGGCGGCCGCGGTCCTCGGGATGGACGGCGTGCGGCCAGGCGTCGTCGAGCTGACCGCTCCGACCGGAGGAACGCATCCCGGATGGATCCGCCACCGGAATGTCGTGCCGGATGACGACATCATCATGACGGGCCCACTGCGGCACACGACGGTGATCCGGACCGTGGCCGACCTCGCGGGCGTGCTCGACGACGAGCACTGGGAGATGGCGTTGGAATGGGTGCTGCGCAAGGGAGGAACGATCGTGGTGCCGAAGTCGAAGGGTGCGGCGCGAGCAAAGCGAGTCCTGGCGCAGCGGCCGCCGGACGCGCCGCCGACGGGCAGCGAGCTCGAGACTCGGTTCGTGCAGCTGGTCCGACGGGCCGGGCTGCCTCAGCCCGATCGCCAGTTCCCCGTCTCGTCGAGGGGCGAGGTCATCGCGTACGTCGACCTCGCGTGGCCGGCGCTCGAGTTCTTTGCCGAGCTCGACGGCGTGGCGTTCCATGATCGTGAGCAGGCGTTGCTCTACGACCGGCACCGTCAGAACCAGATCGTCACGATCCTGGGTTGGCGACCGCTGCGCTACACCTGGGACGACGTTGTCAAGCGACCGAGCACCACCACACGGGAACTCCGCTCGGCGCTCGGTCGCGGGCCTAGGCGTCGGTGATGACGCACCGGCTGAGGCTCAGTCGCGAGGCAGGCCGAGGACGCGCTCGCCGATGATGTTGCGCTGGATCTCGTTGGCGCCGGCCCAGATCGACGAGGCCTGGTAGTACAGCCACGAGCGCTGCCAGCGGCCACCGCCCGGGTTGCCCTCGGCGCCGAACCACAGTGGTGCCGCCGGGCCGACCACCGCCATCGCGGTGTCGTGCACCCGCTTGGACATCTCGCTCCAGTAGAGCTTGAGCGCGCTGCCCTCGGGACCCGGCTCCTGCCCCTTGGCCATGCGCGAGAGGCTGCGCCAGTTGTGCAGCTGGAAGAGGCGCACCTCGACGTAGGCCTCGGCCAACCGCTGCTGGATCCGGTGGTCGTCGTACCCGCCGGTGTCGCGCGCGAGCCGCAGCAGCTCCTCGAGGAGCTGCATGTGGATCACGAGCTGGCGGGGGTTGACGCCGCGCTCGTGGGACAGGGTCGAGTTGGCCACGCGCCAGCCCTCGTGCTCTGGGCCGATCAGCTGATCGCGCGGCACGAACACGTTCGAGAAGAAGACCTCGTTGAACTCGGCCTCGCCGGTGATCTGCACCAGGGGCCGCACCTCGACGCCGGGCGCATGCATGTCGACGACGAGATACGAGATGCCCTTGTGCTTCGGCGCTTCCGTCAACGGCCGGGTGCGGGCCAGGCACACGCCCCAGTCGGCGAACTGCGCGTACGACGTCCACACCTTCTGCCCGTTGAGCACCCAGCCGTCGTCGACGGGATCGGCGCGGGTCGCGACCGCGGCCAGGTCGCTGCCGGCGCCCGGCTCGCTGAACAGCTGGCAGAACAGCTCCTCGGCCGAGAGGATCTTCGGCAGCCAGCGCGCCTTCTGCTCGGGAGTGCCGTTGGCCAGCAGCGTCGGCCCGGCGAGGTTGACGCCGATGCGCCCCACCAGTTCGGGGGCGCGGGCGCGGGCGAGCTCCTCCTGGATGATGAAGTGCTCGATCGGACCGGCGCCGCGGCCGCCGAACTCCTCGGGCCAGGCGACGCCGACCAGCCGGCCGGTCGCGAGCCGTCCCTGCCACTCGCGCAGGAACGTCACCTCTTCCGCGAGATCGTCGAAGTGCGGTGGCAGTCCCTTGCCGTACTCCCACGGCAGGTTGGCCTGGAGCCACGACCGAACCTCGGCCCGGAAGGCCGTTTGCTCGGCGGTGGGCGTGAGGTCCACGAGTTGCTGACACTAACGTCAGGCCGCCATGGACTTCGATCTGTCCGACGATCAGCGCGCCCTCGGCGACGCCGCGGCCGGACTGCTCGGCGGGCTGGCGTCGCCGGAGAAGGTGCGGGCTGCGATGGCATCGGGCGCGGGCTACGACAAGGCGCTGTGGCAGGCGATGGTCGACCAGGGGTGGTTGGGTGTCGAGATCGCCGAGGGCGACGGCGGCCTCGGACTCGGGTTCGTCGAGGTCGCGGTGCTCGCCGAGCAGGTGGGCCGGCACACCGCGCCGGCGCCGTTCCTGCCGACGGTGCTGGCGCTCGGCGCGCTTGCCCGCGCCGGCGGGCCGGTTGCCGAACGCTGGGTCGAGCCGCTGCTGAACGGCGAGGCGATCGGGTGCGTGGCGTTCGGCACCGAAGCGCCGGTGGTCGCGGCGCCGATCGCCGACGTCGCCGTCGTGGTCGACGGCGACGAGGTGTGGGCCTGGGCAGTGGGCGACGGCCGGCCCAAGGCCGAACCCGCGATGGACCAGACCCAGTCGCTCGGCTGGCTGACGCTCGACCGGCAGGGCGCGACGGAGATCGGCGGCGCCGCCGAAGCGAGCGCGTTGCTCGACCGCGGCGCGGCCGCGCTCAGCGCCGAGTTGCTGGGCGGCGCGGCGCGGGTGCTCGAGATGGCCAGCGAGTACGCCAAGGAGCGGGTGCAGTTCGGCAAGCCGATCGGGAGCTTCCAAGCGGTCAAGCACCGCTGCGCCGACATGCTCGTCGACGTCGAGGGCATGCGGTCGGTCGCGTACTACGCCGCCTGGGCGATCGGCGCGTCGCACCCGGACGCGTCGCTCGCCGCGAGCACCGCCAAGACGTGGTGCTCCGACGCCGCCAAGCGGGTGATGGCGTCGGGCCTGCAAGTGCACGGCGGCATCGGCTTCACGTGGGAGCACGACCTCCACCTGTTCCTCAAGCGCAGCCAGCTGGCCCAGGTCGGCTTCGGCGACGCGGTGTTCCATCGCCAGCGGCTCGCCCGGCTGCTCCGCCCCCGCGTCGACGCCGGCGAGAGCCTCTTCTGACGGCCGACGTGGGGCGACGTACCGGGAACAGTTACCGGTAGGTCGCCGCGGCTCGGGCCTTGAGGGCGGCGCGGTCGGGCTTGCCGGCGGCCAGCAGCGGGAGCTGGTCGACGACGACGACCCGCTCGGGCGTCTTGAATCGGGTGACGCCCCGCGAGGCGAACCACTCCTGGCACGCGGCGAGGTCGAAGCCGCGGTCGGCGACCACGAAGGCGACGACGGTCTCACCGAGCCGTTCGTCGGGCGCGCCGACTGCGACCGCCTGGCGCACCGACGGGTGGGCCTCGAGGTGGCCTTCCACCTCCGCGGCCGAGATGTTCTCGCCGGCGCGGATGATGACGTCCTTGATGCGCCCGGTGACGGTGAGCCACCCGTCGTCGGCGATCGAGGCCAGGTCGCCGGTGCGGAACCAGCCGTCGGCGGTGAAGGCCGCTGCGGTCGCGGCCTCGTCGACGTAGCCGCAGAACAGCTCCGGGCCCCGTACCAGCAGCTCGCCGGTCTGCGGATCGGTGGCCAGCTCGACCTCGCCGGTGGGGCGGCCGTCGGTGTCACGCGCCCGGGCGGGGGGGTCGCCGGCGTGCGACGTGGTGATCGTCGGCGCCTCGGTGGACCCGTAGGTGCGCTTCACCACCGCGCCGAAGGCCGACGACGCGTCGTCGACGAAGGCGGGTGTGACGCCGGCGCCGCCGCTCGAGATCAGCCGGATCGACGCGACGCGGTCGGGGGCGAACCCCGGCGCCGACATCAACGACACGAAGAACGTCGGCGGCCCGATCATGAACGTGATGCGCTCCGACTCGATGATGTCGAGCGCGGCCGCCGGATCCCACTTCGCCATCAGCACGACGCGCATGCCGCTGGCGCCCGGGAGCAGCACCCCGTTGAGCAGCCCGCTGATGTGGGCCAGTGGCGCCGGCATCAGGATGGCGTCGTCGGCCGCCAGCCCGTGCACTGCCGACATGAGCCGGGCCTTCCACGCCAGGCCGCGGTGGGTGTGCAATGCCGCCTTGGGCGCGCCGGTCGATCCCGACGTGAACAGCGCGACCGCGAGGTCGGCCGGGTCGACGGCGGCATCGCCGGGCTCGACCGGCGCGCCGTCGGGCAGGAGGTCGACCATCACCGTGGGGTCGACCTGGGCCAGCGCGGCATGGACGTCGCGCGCGCCGGCGAGGTGGTGGATCGGTGCCGCGACCGCGCCGAGCCGCCAGCAGGCGCGGTAGAGGAGCAGCGCGTCGGTGACGTTCGGGAGCTGCCACGCGACGACATCGCCGGAACGGACACCGGCGGCCCGCAAGCCTCCGGCGACGCGGGCGATCTCGGCCATCGGCTGCAGCGCCGAGTCGAGCGGTGGTCCGTCCCACGGCCCGCCGGGCCGCGCGTACGCCGCGGCCAGCGGCGTGGCGAACGTCGGCCGGAGCGCCACCTACCGGAGTGGGTTCCGCCAGGACGGGCTGTTCGGGATCCGGCCCTTCACCAGGTTCGAGCCGATGAAGTTGCGCTGGATCTCGATCGTGCCGGCGCCGATGCACAGGCCGCGGATGTCGCGGTAGATGCGCTCCACCGGGTACTCACGCGAGTAGCCGTACCCACCGAGCAGCTGGATCGCCTCGTCGCACACGAACTTGGCGGCGAGATTGGCAGCTGTCTTCGCCATCGCGGTCTCGAGCGCGGGCGGCGTGCCGTGCGGGCCGGCGAGGTGGACGGCGCGCAGCATCAGCAGGCGCGCCGCGTCGAGCTGCGTCGCCATGTCGGCGACCTTCCACTGCAGGCCCTGGATGTCGGCCAGCGGGCGGCCGCCGACGACGCGCTCGCTCATGTACCTGATCGCGTACTCGAGCGCGCCCTGGGCGGCGCCGATGCACATGGCGGCGTTGCCGCACCGCTCGTGGTTGATGTGCGAGATCAGCCTCTTGAAGGAATCGCTGTTGTCGGGATCACCGAACAGCAACACGTCGTCCTCCTCGACGCGCACGTCGTCGAACGCCAGCTCGGCCTCGCTGGTGCCGCGAAGGCCCATCTTCACGTGGGTGCCGGTGACCTCGACGCCCGGCGACTCGAGGTCGACCACGACCGCGCCGATACCCTTGGCGCCCTCGCTGGCGGGGAAGCGGCACCACACCAGGCACGCGCGCGCCTTGTGCCCACCGGTGACGTAGTTCTTGTAGGCGTTGAGGCGGAACCCGTCGCCGTCGCGGGTGAGTTGCGCGCGCATGTGGGTGACGGCCGAGCCGGCCTCACTCTCGCTGATGCCGATGCAGAAGCCGGCCTCGCCCGACGCCGCCATCGGCAACCACCGCTCGCGCAGCGCGTCCGATCCGAGATGCTCGATGGCGCGGGGCGGCCCGTTGAAGATGAGCTGGGCGAGAATCGCGCTCGACACGTCGACCCGCCCGAGCTCCTCGAGCACGATGGCGGCCTCGACGTCGCCCATGCCCATGCCCCCGTACTTCTCGCCGATCGTGATGCCGATGAGCGCGGCGTCGCGGAGCGCGTCGAGCGACGCCTGCGGGAACTCCTCGGTCTCGTCCCAGTGGCGGGCGCGCGGGAGCAGCTCGCGCTCGGCCACGTCGCGGGCCAGTTGGCGCAGCGCCTGCTGGTCCTCGGTCTCCTCGAACGGGATGCCTTCGAAGCTCACGCCGCCGATGGTACCGAGGAGTCGCCGGTAGTGTGACGCCGGTGTCAGCATCCACGGAGCTGCCGATTCCCGCGCCCGGGCAGGCGCCGATGCCGGCACCGAACGCGGCCGCGCTGTTCCGCCGCAACGCCTCCGACCCCGACATCGCGCCTCGACCGGCGCTGCGGTTCGGAGACGACGTCTGGACGCACGCCGAGTACGTCGCCGAGTCGCGGCGGTGGGCCAACCTGTTCCGGAAGACGCTCGACCCGGCGAAGCGACTGCACGTCGGCGTCCTCATGGACAACATTCCGGAGTACCTGTTCGCGTTCGGCGGCGCGGCGTTCGCCGGGGCCGCGGTCGTCGGGCTGAACCACACCCGTCGCGACGAGCACCTCCTGCGCGACATCACCCACACCGACGTGCAATTGATCGTCGTCGAGCCCGAGCACGCCGGCCTCCTCGATCCGATCCGCGACCGGCTCGACGTGCCGGTGCTCACGGTGGGCGGGTCGCTGTCGGACGCCTTGGCCGGGGTGGACGACGCCGACCCCGGACTCGACCCCGACGCCACGACCACGTGGGCCCTGATCTTCACGTCGGGCACGTCGGACGCGCCGAAGGCGGTGATCTGCAGCCAGAAGCGGGTGCTGCAGACCGGCGCGCGCATGCAGATCATCATGAGCATCGAGCCCGGCGACACCGGCTACATCGCCATGCCGCTCTTCCACTCGAACGCCGTGATGGTCGGGTGGGCGCCGTCGATCGTCGCCGGCGCGTCGGTGGGCCTGGCCCGGCGGTTCAGCGCGTCGCGGTGGTTGCCCGACGTCCGCCGGTTCGGCGCCACCTGGTTCAACTACACCGGCAAGCCGCTGGCGTACATCCTGGCCACGCCCGAGCAGGCCGACGACGCCGACAACCCGATGCGAGTGGCCTTCGGCAACGAGGGCTCGCCGCATGTCGTCGACGAGTTCGCCCGCCGGTTCGGCGTGAAGGTCATCGACGCCTTCGGCGCGACCGAGGGTGGCGTCGCCGTCAATCGCGTCGAGGACGGTCCGGCTGGCTCGCTCGGCCAGGTGACCGACACCGTGAAGGTCGTCGACGAGCACGGCCACGAGCGGCCGCGCGCGGTGTTCGACGGCCACGGGCGGCTGGCCAACGCCGAGGACTGCGTCGGCGAGATCGTCAACACCGCGGGCGCCGGCCCGTTCGAGGGCTACTACAACAACGACGAGGCCAACCGCCGCACCTCGCGCAACGGCTGGTACTGGTCGGGCGACCTCGGGTACGTCGACGCCGCCGGCTTCCTCTATTTCGCCGGCCGCAACGCCGAGTGGATTCGCGTCGACGGCGAGAACTTCCCGGGCGGGCCCATCGAGGCCGCGATCTCGCGCCATCCCGACGTCGTGCTGGCCGCGGTGTACGGCGTGCCCGACGCCGAGGCCGGCGACCAGGTGATGGCCGCGCTGGTGCTGCGCGACGGCACCGAGTTCGACGGCGCCGCGTTCGCGACGTGGGTGGACGGCCAGGCGGATCTCGGCCCGAAGTGGCGGCCGCGGTACGTCCGGGTGGCGTCGGCCGGCCTGCCGTCCACGCCCACCAACAAGGTGCTCAAGCGCGTCCTGGTGCAGCAGAAGTTCCGCGGCGACTCGATCGGCGATGACGCGGTGTGGGTCCGCGGCCGCGGTGAGGACGCCTACCGGCCGTTCACGCCCGACGACGAGCACCAGATGTACGCGTCGTTCGAGCGGCACGGCCGGCAGCGGTTCTGGGATCTGTAGTGGATCTGTCGTTCACGCCGGAAGAGGAGGCGTTCGCGGCCGAGGTGCGGGCGTGGCTGGCCGACAACCTCGAGCGGCCGCCGTCGTTCGACTCGCTGGCCGACGAGATCGCGTGGGGCCGCCGGTGGCAGCGCAAGCTGGCCGAGGGCCGTTGGGTCGGGCTGCACTGGCCGGCGGCGTACGGCGGTCGCGGCGCGTCGCCATTGCAGGTCGCGATCTTCAACACCGAGTACACCCGGAGCCGGGCGCGACAACTCGTCAACCGCGTCGGCATCAACCTCGCCGGGCCCACGCTGTTGGCCCACGGCACCGACGAGCAGAAGACGCGGTGGCTCGGGCCGATCCTCACCGCGGACGAGATCTGGTGCCAGCTGTTCAGCGAGCCGGGCGCGGGCAGCGACCTGGCCGGGTTGTCCACGCGGGCCGAGCCGGTCGACGACGGCTGGCTGCTCACCGGCCAGAAGGTGTGGACGTCGTACGCCCAGTTCGCGCGCTGGGGCATCTGCCTGGCCCGCACCGACACCGACGCGCCGAAGCACCGCGGGATCTCCTACCTCGTCGTCGACATGGCGGCCGAGGGCATCGACATCCGGCCCCTGGTGCAGATCACCGGCGAGGCCGAGTTCAACGAGGTCTTCTTCGACGAGGTGTTCGTGCCGACCGATCATCTCGTCGGCGGGCTCAACCAGGGATGGGCCGTCGCCAACACGACGCTGGCCCACGAGCGCGGGACGAGCTTCCCGTTCAAGGAGCAAGTGGTGCACGAGGTGTACCTCCACGAGCTGTTCGCCGAGGCCGCGGCCGGCGGCCGGCTGGACATCCCCGAGGTGAGCGACGGGCTGGCGCAGGCCTACGTCGAGCTGGCGGTGCTGCGGCTGCACAACTGGCGGACGCTGACCCGGTTGGCGAAGGGCGAGGAGCCCGGTCCCGAGTCGAGCGTCACCAAGCTGGCGTGGACCGACATGACGCAACACCTGTCCGACACCGCGCTCGACGTCGTCGGCCCGGCCTCACCGCTGTGGGGCACGTGGGAGCGCCAATGGCTCTGGTCGAAGGCGGCGTCCATCGCCGGCGGCACCTCCGAGGTCCAGCGCACGATCATCGGCGAGCGCCTCCTCGGTCTGCCGCGGGGTTGAGCTCCTAGGAGCCGACGATGATGTCGTAGTTGCCGTGGCGGTCGAGGATGGCGCGGTCGCCGGGGGGCAGCACGACGACGGTGAACGGCTCCTCGACGAGCGCCGGGCCGGCGATGGTGGCGCCCGGGCCGAGGCGGGCGCCGTCGAACACCGGCGTGTCGACGAAGCCCTCGCCGAAGAACACCGGCCGCCGCCCCTTCACCGCGGCCGACGCGTCGGTGACGTCGCCGACGTGGGCCAGCGTCGGCGGTTTCGGCGTGGTGCCCTTGGCGATCAGGCGCACGCCGCGGAGGAGCGGCTGCTGGCCGCGGAACGCGAAGCCGCGGTCGGACTCGTGCAGATCGTGGAAGCGCCCGGCCAGGTCGAGCAGGTTCGGGTCGGAGAGCTCCGTTCCCTCCGGCACCGGCACGCTCATGTCGAAGTTCTGGCCCGGGTAGCACATGAGCGCGTACAGCTCGCGGCTGACGTCGGCCGGGTCGAGGGTGGCCGGCGCCAGCTCCTTGTCGGCCTCGTCGAGCATCTCGGCGAAGAGGTGCACGACCCGCGAGACGTCGACGCGCGAGAGCGGCACGACGTAGGCGCGGGTCAGGTCGATGAGGTAGTCGGCGACCAGCAACCCGAGGGCCGAGAACGCCGGGGCGGCCTTCGGCACGAGGATGCGGCGCACGCCGAGCTCGCGCGCCTGGGCCCACGCGTGGACCGCGCCATTGCCGCCGTACGCGATCATCGCCAGTTCGCGGGCGTCGGCGCCGTACTGCGCGACCACCTTGCGTACGGCGTTGGCCATGTTGGCGTTGACGATGCGCTCGACGCCCCAGGCGGCCTCGATCACGTCCAGCCCGAGCGGCTCGGCGACGTCGCGCTGGATGGCGGCGCGCGCCGCGTCGACGTCGAGCGTCATGCGGCCGCCGGCGAAGTTGTCGACCGGCAGGTAGCCGAGGACGACATCGGCGTCGGTGACCGTCGCCCGAGTGCCGCCCCGCCCGTAGCAGACCGGGCCCGGTTGCGATCCTGCCGACTCCGGTCCGACGAGCAATGCGCCCTGGCGCACGTGGGCGATCGAGCCGCCACCGGCGCCCACGCTCTCGACGTCGACCATCGGCTGGCCGATGTAGTACCGGTACCGCCAGTTCCAGTCGGTCTTGATCTCGGGCCGGCCGCCCCGCACCAGGCAGACGTCGTAGGACGTGCCGCCCATGTCGACGGCGACGAAGTCGGGCGCGCCCGACCGGGCCGCCGCGACCGCGGCGCCCATCACCCCGCCGGTCGGTCCCGACGCGAGCAGCGACACCGCCCGGCGGGCGACGTAGTCGGGCGGCATCACGCCACCCGTCGACTGCATGATCAGCATCTGGCCGCCGTACCCGGCGGACCGGAGCTTGTCGGTGAGCTGGCCGGTGTACGCCGCGATGCGGGGCGCAACGTACGCGTTCACCAGCGTCGTGGACGTGCGCTCGTACTCCGGCGCCTTGGGCATCACCTCGTGCGACAGGGAGATGTGCTCGACGTCCGGGAACTCCTCGAGCACCAGCTCACGGGCCCGCAGCTCGTGGACCGGATTGGTGAAGCTGTGCAGGAACACCACCGCGATCGAGCGGCATCCCAACTTCTGCAACCGCTGCACGCCGCGCCGCACCGCGTCCTCGTCGAGCACCTTCACCACGTTGCCCTCGAAGTCCAGGCGCTCCGGGATCGGGATGCGGCAGCGCCGCCGGGCGATCGGCTCGGGCGGGGGATAGGACGGATCCCAGATCTCCTCCTTGTGCACCCGCCGCATCTCGATCTCGTCGCGGTGACCCTCGGTGACCAGCAACCCGGTGGGCGCGCCGTTCATCTCGATCATGGTGTTGTCGGCGGTGGTGGTGCCGTGCACCAGCGCTTCGAGCTGCCGGCAGAAATCGGCGAGCGACAGACCGACGCGGTCGGCCAGCAGCTGCAACCCGGTCATCACCCCGACCGATTGGTCGGCCGGCGTCGTCGGCGTCTTGTCGAGGATGACCTCGCCGTCCGGGGTGACGCAGATCAGGTCGGTGAACGTGCCGCCGACATCGATGCCGACTCTCATCGCCCGCGCTCCGACGGTCGCTCGCCCGGCGGCGCGATCATCCGGCCGCCCGGCGCGCGGACCGCAGGCGCGCCGTCGCCTCCTCGTCCACCTCGAGCGTGAGCTCCTCGAGCGAGCCGCGGAGCACCACGCCGTAGTCGCGCTCGGCGCCCTCGACCGAGACGTACTCGTCGAGCACGTCGTCGAGCACCGCTTGGGTGTCGCGGTCGAGCGGGTCACCCCAGCCGCCGCCCCCGCCGTAGTCGTAGTTGAGCTTCTCGTCGGCCGCGTGGGGCACCCAGTCGGCGGTGTGCGCCACGACGAGCTCGTGGTCCGACTCGTAGTGCAGCACCAGCCGGTTCGGCGCGCCCGGCATGCCACCGGCGATGCCCGGCATCGGGTACTTCATGCCGACGACGTAGGTGTACACCTTGAACGGCACCCGGACCTGCTTCACCCAGTGACTGCCGCACAGGCCGCGCCACTGGCCGGGGCCGCCGGAGTCCGTGCGGTAGTCCCGTTCCCACTGGATGTGCGGGAAGATCGACTCGTTGATCTCGGCGGTCGCCTTCCAGAGGTTGCCGAAGCTGGCCGCCTGCGCGCCCCACGCGTCCATGCCCCGTGCCGCGTTGCACCAGCCGGCGTAGACCTCGGTGGACGGGTCGATGAACTGGACGCCGGTCCGCGGGTCGATGCCGGTGATCGTCGTCGGGATGCCCGTCTTGTACGTCTGCGGCACCGCCTTGTCGGGCAGCACGTGCTGGAACGCCAGCGCGATCACCTCGCCGATGTCGGCGCCCGGATGGTGCGTCCCGGCGGAGACGGGCTTGCCGGCCCGCGGGTTGAGCACGCAGCCGGCCGGCGCGATCAGGTCGATGGCCTCGAAGAAGCCCTCGTTCTTCGGGATCGCCGGGTCCATCATCGAGGCGATCTGGGCGATCGTGTAGCCGCGCGTGTTGCCGTAGGTCGACCAGGCCTGGATCTCGTCGCGCGTGTCCGATCCGGTGTAGTCGATCTTCAGCGCGTCGCCGTCGACCGTGATCTTCACGTGGATGTGGATGTCCTTGTTGCCCAGCGGGTCATGGTCGACGTACGCGTCGGCCTCGTACACGCCGTCGGGCCACGCCGCGACCTCCTCGCGGAACCGCTTGGCGGCGTACTCGATCATCGAGTCGACGCTCTCGCGCACCGTCCCGCTGCCGTAGCGCTCGATGATCTCGCCCAACCGGACGACGGCCAGCTGCGCGGCGCCGATCTGGGCCCGCAGGTCGCCGATGTAGCCCGGGAGGCGGTTGTTGGTGGCCAGCGCGTAGAGCACGTCGCGCCGCTCGACGCCGCGGTCGATCACCTTGATCGCCGGCCAACGCACGCCCTCGCCCCAGATGTCGTTGGCGGTGACGTTGTAGCCGCCGGGGACGCCGCCGCCGGTGTCACCGTGATGGCACTGGATCGACGGGATCAGGATCAGCTCTCCGCCGTCGTCGAAGACCGGCGCGAAGACGTTGTAGTCGGGGAGGTGGCCGCCGCCGTGGTACGGGTCGTTGGCCACGAACACGTCGCCCGGCCGGAACTCCTCGACGCCGAGGTACTCGAGGGCGAACCGGATCGGCAGCGCACTCGACAGCATGAACTGCGGGATCCCGACCGAGAGCGCCGCCAGCCGGCCGCGGGCGTCGAGGATCGAGCCGTTGCGCTCGTTCGACTGGTTGAGGATCGGTGTCGTCGCGGTGCGCGAGACGTAGGTGGCCATCTCCCAGCACACCGTCTCCATCGCGCCGCGCACGACCTCGGCCGTGACCGGGTCGACGGTGATGGTGTCGGCCAACCGGGCTCGATGGCCGGCCAGCTGGACGAGGTCGACGTCCATGGCGGGGCCTCCCTGGAACCTGACGAACGTGTCAGGGAAAGTCTACAGGGAGGCCCGCCGCGGGCCAGTCGAGGCGCTACAGGCCGAGGACGCCGACGCCGACCGGGAGCCGCCCGCCGTTGAACGCCGTCGTGCCGTTGATCAGCGCGACGCCGGCGAACCCGTGGGCCTGCGCGTAGGCGAGCTCCTTGTTGACGTCGCCGACGCCGTTCTGGACGCCGCCCGGGGTGCCGACCTGGATCGTGCTCAGGATGCCGAGCGCCTTGCCGTCCTTGTCCAGGAACGCGCTGCCCGAGTCGCCGGGGATGCCGGGGGACGCGGTGCTGACGACGTGGCTCCATCCGCTGCCGGTGTCCCCGAGGCTGATGCCGGTCTTGGGGCTGAGCTGGCTGGTACCGCCGCGGAGCTCGGAGTTGCCGTACGAGTACACCTTGTCGCCACTCACCGTGCCGGCGCTGTTGATGCCGCCGGGACCGCCCCAGAACGGGATCGACGGATCGACGTTGGCGGCGTCGGCCGGGTCCAGCTGGATGAGGGCGAGGTCGTTGTACGCGCAGACGTCAGGGTTGGTCTCCTTCGGCGCGGTCTGCATCGTCAGCCACGAGTTGTAGACCATCTTCCCGGGCTTCGATGCCCCGGTCACGGTGACCGCGGTGCCGATCGGCAGCGAGCCCGACGTGCAGCCGTCGGTCGCGGTGTTGCCGCCCGTCCCGGAGCAGTGGGCCGCCTGGCCAATGTAGGTGTTGGCGGCGTCCTTGAAGATGAAGTTGGCGGTGCACTGCGCGCCGCTGGTGAACGTCTGCACCCCTGGATGGATCGCTCCGGTCCCGGCCGCGTGGCTCGTGCCGAGGGGCATCAGGGCGGCCGCGATCGCAACGGCCGCGGCGACGGATACGCGACGGATCAGTCTCATGCCTCGGAAACGGCCGAAGCGGCCGAACCATATGCTTCCCGGACGAAATTCCCGAAGCGGATTCAACCGATCGGGAGCTGGTTGCCGTTGAAGGCCGCGGTTCCGGGCTTCAGGGCGACGCTGAAGCCGTGGGCGTTGGCCCAGGCGAGCTCGTGCCCCAGGTCGCCGATGTTGTTGCTGCCGGCAACCGGCAGCACCTCGAGCGTGCTCAGGACGCCGAGGGCCTTCCCGGAGCTGTCGAGAAAGGCGCTGCCCGAGTCACCGGGGATGCCCGGCGACACGGTGGCGACCCGATGCGACCAGCCCCCGCCGTCGTCGGTCACGCACCACCCGGTCTTGGGGCTGAGCTGGGTGATGCCCAGGCGCAGCTCGGAGTTGCCGTAGGAGTAGACCTGCGTGCCGGCGCAGCCACTGGTGCTCACGCCCGTCGGGCCGCCCCAGTGGGGGACCGACGGGTCGACGTTGGCGGCGTCGGCCGGATCGAGCTGGATGAGCGCGAGGTCGTTGTACTGGCAGGTCGCGGTGTCCTTCTCACCGGCGGCCTTCATCCGGACCCAGGAGCTGTAGACCATCTTCCCTGGCTTGGATGCGCCGGTCACCGTGACCGGCGTGCCCTCGGGCAAGGTGCCGGCGGTGCACCCGTTGGTCTCGGTGTTGCCACCGGTGCCCGCGCAGTGCGCCGCCTGGCCGATGTAGGTGTTGGTGCCACCGGTGAAGATGAAGTTGGCCGTGCACTGGGCGCCGTTGGTGAAGGTCTGCACGCCCGGGTGGATGGGTGCGCCGGTGGCCGCCTGGCTCGCGCTCGGTGGCGCCAGCAGGTAGGCGCCGAGCGCCATGGTCGCGATGATCGCGGTCCGACGGACGAGGGTCATGACATCCCAACGTCCGAGCGGGCGAATCCTTGCGTTCACCGGACCTCCCCCAGGCAGGAAACGACGTGACGTCGCCCTCAGTACCCAGGCCGACGCCGCGACAACCCTCGGTGGCAGACTGCGGCGGTGGACGGCATCCACGACATGGGTGGCATGGAGGGGTTCGGACCGGTCGTCACCGAGGCCGACGAGCTGCCGTTCCACGAGCCATGGGAGGGCCGGGTCCACGGGGTGATGCTCGCGTACGCCACGAAGCGCGGGATCGCCAACTTCCGGTCGCGTATCGAGACGATGGGCAACGACTACTACCTCGCGTCGCCGTACTACGAGCACTGGTTGCACGCCGTCGAGGACGCGTGCGTCGAACACGGCGACGTCCAACGCGGGGAGGTCGAGGCCCGGGCCGCTGCGGGCGCGGTGACGGTTCCGCGCGGGCGGTCGGACCCGGACCATGCCGAGATGCTGCGGTCGATCTTCCGTCCGTTCAAGGGCACGCGCGACCCGGCGCCCGAGGGCGCGAGGTTCCGCGCCGGCGACCGGGTGCGCGTCGTCAGGACGGTGACCCACGCGCACAACCGGGTCCCGCGTTACGTCCGCGGCGTGGCCGGCATCGTCGAGTCGGTGGCCGGCGGTGCCCCGCTCGAGGAGGGCCCGGCGTACGGCGACGTGATGGCGGTGTACCACGTCGAGTTCGCGGCGACCGCGCTCTGGGGCGACGGGGCCGAGCGTGGCGCGACGGTGATCGTCGATGTCTACGAGAAGTACCTCGAGCCCGCCTCGTGACCGACCAGCACGCCAACGCCCGGCCGGTGGCTCCGGCGGCGGCCCGGGTGGCGGCGCTCGAGGCGCTGCTGGTCGAGCGCGGCGTGATCACCAGCGACGCGGTCGACGCCGTGGTCGACGTGTTCGAGCACGAGGTCGGCCCGCAGAACGGCGCCCGCGTCGTCGCTCGGGCGTGGATGGACCCCGGGTACCGGGCTCGTCTTCTGGCCGATGGCACCGCCGCAATCGCCGAGCTCGGGATCGGCGGCGCAGAGGGCGAGAACATGCGCGTCGTCGAGAACACCGACGACGTCCACAACGTCGTCGTGTGCACGCTCTGCTCGTGCTACCCGTGGCCCGTGCTCGGCATCCCGCCCGTCTGGTACAAGAGCGCGCCGTACCGCTCGCGCATGGTGCGCGAGCCGCGCGCCGTGCTGGCCGAGATGGGCCTCGACGTGCCCGTTCGGAAGGACATTCGAGTGTGGGACTCGTCGGCCCACGTGCGATATCTGGTCCTGCCGGAGCGGCCGCCGGGCACCGACGGCCTGGCCGAGGACGCGCTGGCCGCGTTGGTGACGCGTGACTGCATGATCGGGGTCGCGGTGCCGGTTCTCGCGCCATGAGCGGGCCGGAGCATCTGCCCTTCGACGAGCCGTGGCAGGCGCGCCTGTTCGGGATGGCGGTGACGACCTGCCGGGCCGCGGGATGGGAGTGGGACGAGATGCGCGACCGCCTCAAAGGCGCGATTGCCGACGCGCCCGGGCGCCCCTACTACGAGAGCGTCCTGGCTGCCTTCGAGCGGCTGCTCGCCGACAAAGGTGTCGCCCTTCCGGCCTGACGTACCATGACGCCGATGTCAGAGATCCGTGAAGCCGTCATCGTCGACACCGCCCGGACCGCGTTCGGCAAGCGCAACGGTGCGCTGGCGCCGTGGCACCCGACCGACCTGCTGGGATTCACCCTGAGGACGATCCTCGAGCGCAACGACATCGACCCCGAGATCATCGACGACGTCGTCGGCGGTTGCGTCAACCAGGCGGGCGAGCAGGCCACCAACGTCACCCGCAACGCGTGGGTCGCGGCCGGGCTGCCGTGGCGGGTGCCGGCGACGACCGTCGACCGGCAGTGCGGCTCGAGCCAGCAGGCGGCGCAGTTCGTCGCCGCCAGCGTGATGTCCGGCATCTACGACATCGCGATCGCGTGCGGCGTCGAGTCGATGACCAACTCGCCGATGGCGACGAACTCGAAAGGCGGCCGCGGACCGTTCAGCAAGGACTTCCTCGAGGTCATCGACCACCGGCTGTGGGCCCAGTTCCGTCACGCCCAGGTGCTGGCCGACCGGTTCAAGGTGAGCCGCGAGGACATGGACGAGTACTCGCTCGAGAGTCACCGGCGCGCCGCCGACTCCACCGACACCGGCCACTTCGCCAAGGAGATCATCCCGGTCCCGATCAAGGACGCCGAAGGCGATCTCACCGGCGAGGTGCTGGCGACCGACGAGGGCATCCGCCGCGGCGGCACGATGGAGTCGCTGGCCAAGCTGGCCCCGGCGCAGTCCTGGGAGACGGAGACGGCGCCCGACATCACCGCCGGCAACTCGTCGCAGATGACGGACGGCGCCGCCGCGATGATCATCGCCAGCCGCGAGACCGCCGAGCGCCTCGGTCTCCCGATCCGGGCTCGCTTCGTGCACTTCGCGGTCGAGGCCGACGACCCGGTCGTCACGCTGTCGGCGCCCAACCCGGTGACCCGCAAGCTGTTCGCTCGCACCGGCATGACGACCGAGGACTTCGACGCCATCGAGTGCAACGAGGCGTTCGCCGCCATCGCGCTCATGTGGGCGCGCGAGTTCCTGCCGGACATGGCGAAGTTCAACGCACGCGGTGGCGCGATCGCGATCGGTCATCCCCTCGGCGCCAGCGGTGTGCGCATCATGACGACGCTGCTGAACCATCTCGAGTCGGTGAACGGCCGCTACGGCTTCCAGACCATGTGCGAAGGCGGTGGCCAGGCCAACGCGACGGTGATCGAGCGGCTGGGCTGACCGCCAGGAGGGGGACCATGGCCGAAGAGACGTTCTCGATCGACGAGAACATCGCCACCGACGACGGCATCAATCCGTACCCGCTGTGGGACGACGCCCGGCACGGCCGGTCGGTCGCGCGGGTCGTCGAAGCCGGGCTCGGCGGCCGCGAGACGTGGTGGGTCACCAAGTGGGACGAGGTCGAGCGGGTGCTGCGCGACAGCGACGCGTTCTCCTCCGCGATCAACGGCGAGACGATGGGGCCGATCATGGGCGACCTGATCCTCGCCATGGACGGCGAGCAGCACCGGCACTACCGCGACCTCGTCGCCAAGGCCTTCCGGGCGTCGTCGCTCGAGAAGTGGGGCGACCAGCTCATCCGGCCGACGGTGCACGCGCTGCTCGACCGGCTCGCGCCGCGCGGCGAGGCCGACCTCGTCGCCGACTTCACGTACGCGTACCCCGTGCAGATCATCGCCGCCATCCTCGGTGTGCCGGTCGAGGACTACTCGCAGTTCCAGCACTGGGCCGACGCCATCAACCTGGGGCCGACCGACCTGGCCCGCAGCCTCCCGGCCGCCGCCGCGATGAAGGAGTATCTGGCGCCGATCGTCGCCGATCGCCGGGCCAACCCATGCGGCGACCTGATCAGCGACCTGGTGACGTCGGAGGTCGAGGGCCACACCCTCGCCGACGGACACCTCTATGGGTTCCTGCGGCTGCTGCTCCCTGCGGGCGCCGAGACGACGTTCCGCGCCATGGGCAGCCTGCTGCTCGCGCTGCTGACCCATCCGGACGCGTTGGCCGAGGTCACCGCCGACCGCGCCCTCGTCCCGGTCGCCATCGAGGAGACCCTGCGGTGGGAGACGTCGGTGACGCTCGTCAACCGCGAGGCGGTGCGCGACGTCGAGCTCGGCGGCGTCACCGTCCCCGAGGGCGCGTCGGTGCTGGTCGCCACCGCGTCGGCCAACCACGACGAGGCGCGCTACGAGCGGGCCGACGAATGGGACCTGCACCGCCCGCCGAAGCCGCACATGGCGTTCGGCACCGGGCGCCACCAGTGCCTCGGCATGCACCTGGCCCGGCTCGAGATGCGGCTGGCGCTCGAGGGCATCATCGACCGGCTCCCGGACCTCCGGCTCGACCCGAACGCGCCGACGCCGGAGATGCGGGGCTTCGCCTTCCGGTCGCCCGACCGCCTGCCGGTCCTCTTCACCGCCACCCCGAGGTAGCGGACGTGGGGAGGGTGCTCCTCACCCGGCGGGTCCCGGATGGTGGGCTCGACCCGCTGGTCGACGCTGGGCTCGAGATCAGCGGGCCGCACGAGGACGATCGGCCGTTCACGGCCGACGAGCTGCGGACCGCGGCGCCGGACCACGACGCGATCGTGTGCCTGCTGACCGACCGCATCGATGCCGATGTCCTGCGGGCCGGCGCGCCGCCCGCCGGCCGCCTCCGCGTCGTGGCCAACGTCGCCGTCGGCTACGACAACATCGACGTCGCGGCGGCGCGCGACCTCGGCGTCGCGGTGTGCAACACCCCCGGCGTGCTCGACGAGACGACGGCCGACCTGGCCTTCGCGCTGATCCTCGCCGCGTCGCGGGTGCTCTCCGAGGCGGAAGCGGATCTGCGCGCCGGCCGGTGGTCGGGGTGGGGAGTCGGCCAGTACCTCGGCCAGGACGTGCACGGGGCGACGCTCGGCCTGGTCGGGTACGGCCGGATCGGGCGGGCGGTGGCCCGGCGGGCGACGGGCTTCGGCATGACGGTGCTGCACCACACGCGCACGTCGACCGGCGAGCCCGGCCACGTCGCCGAGCTCGACGACCTGCTGGCGCGGGCCGACGTGGTGAGCCTGCACGTGCCGTTCGGCGACGCCACCCGTCACTTGATCGACGCCCGGCGGCTCTCGTTGATGAAGCCGACGGCGGTGCTGGTGAACACGGCACGGGGCCCGGTGGTCGACGAGGCGGCGCTGGCCGACGCGCTGGTCGCCGGGCGGATCTTCGCCGCGGGGATCGACGTGTTCGAGCGCGAGCCCGACGTCCATCCGAACTTGCTCGCAGCACCGAGAGCCGTACTGCTGCCGCACATCGGCAGCGCGTCCGTGGCGACCCGCACGCGCATGGCTCGCATGGCCTCGGAGGCCGTGGCCGACGTCCTTTCCGGGCGCCGTCCTGCAAACCTGGTCGAGTGACGACCGCCCGCCGGCTGTGGTCGGCGGCGGTGGTTGCCGCGCTGGCCTTCCTCCTCGTCCTCGGCGTCGTCGAGTGGTCCGCGTGGGCGGTGCGCACCGATCGATCGCTCGAGGCTCGGGCCCGCGACGCCGGCTACCGGCACTTGCGGTTCCGGCACGTCGCGGAGGCCATCACCCGCCTGGGCGACCCGCGCCTGCTGGCCGTCGTCGTCGTGGTGGCGGTCGTCCTGCTCGTTGTGCGCCGCCGGCGCGCCGACGCGGTGTTCGTCGCGTCGGTGGGCCTGACCGGCGGCCTGCTCAACCGCGTCGCCAAGGCGGTCATCGGCCGGGCGCGGCCCTCGCCCTACCGCCGGTTCATCGTGGTCCACGGGCAGAGCTTCCCGTCGGGTCATGCCATGGGCGTGACCGTGGTCGTCGGCGCCCTGCTGTTCGTGCTCTGGCCGCGCCTCTCGCGGCTGGCGCGGGTGATCGGGGCCGCGGCCGGCGCACTGCTCGTCATCCTGGTCAGCGCGTCGCGTGTCGTCCTCGCCGCGCACTGGCCGGCCGACGTGGTGGCCGGCGTGCTCCTCGGCGCCGCGTGGGTGCTCGCCTGCGGCGCGGGGTGGGTCTCCCGGCGCGAGCCCGCGGGCACCGGATGACGCCCTGGGTGAATCGCCTCAGCCCCGCTCGACCTTCGACGGGTCGAGGTCGAGCAAGGTGATCGTCGTCTCGCCGGCGCGGAGCTTGGTGAACATCGCCTGCTCCTTCTCGGCGCGTGCGCGGCCGGCCGACAGCACGTCGCCGACCGAATCTCGCGGCACGACGACGACACCGTCGACGTCGCCGACCACCCAGTCGCCGTCGTGCACCACGACGCCGCCGACCGTCGCAGTGCCGCCGACGGAGCCGCCGGCGACCTTGGTCGCGCCCGGCAGCGCGATCAGCGCGCTGAAGACGGGAAAGCCGTGCAGCTCCAGCGCGGCGACGTCGCGCACCCCGCCGTCGATGACGAGCCCGGTGAGGCCGCGAGCTTCCGCGCCGGTCGTCAGCACCTCGCCCCAGTAGCCGAGCTCCGGAACCGCCGACGCGTCGACCACGAGCGCGCTGCCGGCCGGCGTCTCGGTGACGGCGACGTGGATGGCGAGGTTGTCGCCGGGCGCGCACCGCGCCGGGAAGGCTCGGGCGGCGACCCGCGCGCCGGGCCACGCCGGCTTGATGCGGGCCGCCATCGGCCGGCCGCCCGACTCGCCGAGGGTGGCGCTGCCGAGCTCGAGGAGCTCGGCCGCGACCGAAGCGTCGTCGGCCACCCGCTCAGTCGATCCGGTTCTCGATGGCGACCTTGACCGCGCCGGTGTCGCCCTGGTTGGCGATGGTCCAGAAGGCGTCGCGCCACGCCGAGAGCGGGAAGCGGTGCGTCAGCATCGGCGTGAGGTCGACCCGGCCGGCGTCGACCAGATCGAGGTAGTGCACCATGCCGTGCTTGCGCACCCCCTCGACCTCTTCGATGCCGAACGCGTTGGAGCCCACCCAGTTGATCTCCTTGAAGTACAGCGGGCTCCACTCCCACCGCCCAGGGGCGTGCACGCCGCTCTTCACCAGCGTGCCCCGGGCCCGGAGCAGCCGGACGCCGACCTCGAAGGTCTCGGGCTTGCCGACGGTGTCGTACACCGTGTCGATGCCGCCGGGGTGCGCCATCGGCAGGCCCTTGAGGGGGGTGCGCAGCTGGCCGCCCGACCAGGCCGCCAGCTCCTCGACGATCTGGAGGCGGTCGTCGGCCGCGACCACCAGATCGGCGCCGAGCTTCTTGGCCAGGTCCTGCTGCGCGCCGAAGCGGGCCACGACCGCGACCTCCACGTCGTACAGCGCCTTGAGGATGGCGATCGCGCACGACCCGAGTGATCCGGCGCCGTACACCAGCACCTTGCTGCCCGGCGTCGGCGGGTGGCGGGTGATCGAGTGCAGAGACACCGAGAACGGATCGGCGAAGACCGCCTTGTCCGTCGGCACCGAGTCGGGCACCGGGAACAGCATGGACGTGTGCGCCGGCATCAGCTCGGCGTAGCCGCCGGTGGCGTCGCTCGAGACGCCGGTGTGGATGCCGGGCGAGATCGAGCCGTCGCTGAAGTGGTAGCAGAGCGACAGGTCGCCCGCTTCGCACGAGGGGCAGATCGGCGAGATGCCACGCGGCTGGCACGACAGCCACGGGTTGAGGACGACGCGCTGGCCGACGTCGAGCCCCTCGGCTTCCGGCCCCAGCTCGACGACCTCGGCGATGACCTCGTGGCCCATGACCTGTGGGAACGAGCAGAAGCTCGCCATGGCGTTGTCGCCGTCACCCTCACCGAAGTCGAGCAGGATCTGCTTGGAGTCGGAGCCGCAGATGCCGGTGAGGATGGGCCGGGTCACCACCCAATCGGGACGAAGCGGCCGGGCGTCGGGCACATCCTGGAGCGCGACCGGCGTCCGCTCGAGGTGCTGGGTGAGCTCGTTGGCCCCCTCGGGCGCCTTCCATCCGTCGTCCGGCTGAACTCCGAACACCAGCGCCTTCATGCGTGTGGCCACCCCCGCGTCCGTGACGTGCGTGTCAGGGAACGATACCGTCCCGGCGCATGGACAAGGTTCGGCTCGGAGTCGCGGGGATCGGCAACATCGCCAAGCTCAACATCACCGGCTACCTCGACGACCCGCGCTGCGACGTCGTCGCGCTGGCCGACACGCGCGCCGACAAGGTCAAGCGCATGGCCGAGGAATGGGACGTGCCCCGCACGTATGCGAGCCTCGACGCGCTGCTGGCCGACGACGAGATCGACGCCGTCGAGATCCTCACGCCGACGTTCATGCACAAGGACCACGTGATCGCGGCCGCCCGGGCCGGCAAGCACATCAGCGTCCAGAAGCCGATGGCCAACACCGTCTCCGATTGCCGGGAGATGCTGGCCGCGGTCGAGGAGGCCGGGGTGACGTTCCGCGTCACCGAGAACTGCTTCCACTACCCGCCGTTGGTCAAGGCGCGAGAGCTCGTCGCCGCCGGCGCCATCGGCACGCCGACGATGGTGCGGATCAAGACGGTCGTCGGCCACGGCGTCTCGGACTTCCAGAACGAGCTCGAGCCCGAGGGCTACATCTGGCGGTTCAACGAGCACAGCCCCGGCGGGCACCTCTTCGACGACATGATCCACAAGTACGCCACCGCGTGCTGGTTGGTGCCCGAGGCGATCAAGAGCGTGCAGGCCGTCGTGCGGCAGGGGCCGCTGTTCTTCGAGCCGATGGCGGCGTTCTGGGAGTACGACCGGGACGACCTTCTCGGCATGATGGACGTGGAGTACGCGCCGGAGATGACGATCCCGGGCAAGTACTGGGGCGCCGACGAGTGGTGGGAGATCCAGGGCACCGAGGGGTTGATCTGGGTGACGCGGCTCTGCGCCGAGCTGTACCGGCTGCCGCCGGTCATCCACTTCACGAAGGAGGGCGAGCGGCGGGAGTTCGACGTCGACGCTGACTACGTGGCCAGCTTCCACAACATGTCGCGCGCGTTCGTCGACGGGTTGATCTCCGGGACGCAGCCCGACATGACGGGCGAGATGGCGATCCGAGCGCTGCAGCTGTGCTTCGCGGTGTACCAGGCGTCCAACGAGAAGCGGCCGGTGGACCCGTCGACGATCGACGGCAAGGTGTCGCCGCCGTGGTGGCCGCCGTTCAAGATGGCCTGATGCGATCGGTGTTCAACCACCTCGGGCAGTGCGTGACCGACATGGCGCGGGCGCGGCGGTTCTACGAGGAGCTGTTCGACTTCTCGTTCGTGCGGGAGATCCACCCGCCCGACGATCCGTCGGGCACGCTGCTGCGACTCGACGCGCCGGTGGGCATGTCGGTGGTGTACCTGCAGCGCGACGGGCTCGTGCTCGAGCTGCTCCATTTCGACCGGTCCGCCAATCCGCCCTACCGGCCGCGGGTCATGAACGAGCCGGGGCTCACGCACATCTCGCTCAGCGTCGACGACATCGACGCCACGCTGGCGAGGGTTCCGGACTTCGGCGGCGAAGTGTTGTCGGACACGAACATCGGCGGCGGCGTGTTCATCCGTGATCCCGACGGGCAGCTCGTCGAGCTGCTGCCCATGACCTATCGAGACGCCATTGGCTGACCATTCGATCTTCCCGAAGGACCGGCAGGTCCGGGCGAGCGACGGGACGCGGCTCGCGTACACCGTCGTCGGCGACGGCCCGAGGACGCCGGTGCTGTTCGTCAACGGCTGGACGTGCAGTGACGGCTACTGGGTGCACATCGGGCCCCGGCTCGTCGCGGCCGGGCACCCGGCGATCTACGCCGACACTCGCGGCCACGGCGCCTCCGGCCTGCCGCGGTCGCCCGGGTTCGCCGGCCGCGGGTTGCGGGACGAGGACGTCTCGCCCGAGCGCATCGCCGACGACTTCGTCGAGGTGCTCGACCACGCCGGCGTCGACCGGGCCGCGTTCGCCGGGCACTCCATGGGCGTGCAGACCATCGTCGAGGTGGCCCGGCGCCACCCCGGTCGTGTGGCGGCGCTGATGCCGATCGCCGGCACGTTCGAGAACCCGGTCAAGACCTTCGCCGACAAGGCGTTCCTCAACGGGCTGTACCCGATCGCCGACGTGCTGTTCCGCCACGTCCCGTTCGAGCTGTTGCGCCCGGTCATCCGGAGGACCACCAGCCCGAGCCTCGGCCTCAAGGTCATCCGCGGCATCAAGGTCGGCGGCCCGAAGGTCACCGAGGAAGCGATCACGCCGCACATGGTGCACGTCGGCGAGGTCAACTTCTCGGTGCTGTGGCGGATGATGTCGGGGCTGCGCGGCCACGCCACCGCCGACTTCCTGCCGTCCATCACCGCGCCGGCGCTCGTGCTGGCCGGCCGGCGCGACGTGTTCACGCCCCCGAGCGTCCAGGAGACGATGGCCGAGCTGATCCCGGGCGCCGAGATCGTCTGGTTCGACGAGGGCGGCCACCTGCTCCCCATCGAGGAGCCCGAAGGGGTCGCCGACGCGATGGTCGACTTCCTCGCCCGGCGGGTCGACCGCGAAGCCGAAGCCACTGCTTCCACGCCCGAGTTGAGCCTACCTCCCCGGTGACGATCAGCGGCTGCTGACCGGCGCCACCGTCACCGGGATGCCGTTGACGGCGGCGTTGCCCGAGATGGCGTCGACGAAGTGGCCGGGAGCCAGCAGGTTGTTGTTGACCCCGGGCCGCTCACGCGCCACCGACATGCGGGTGCCGACCTTGTCGTGGCCCCATCCGTGGGGCAGGCACACCACGCCGAGCTTGATGGCGTCGGTGACCTCGGCGGCGACGTCCACCGACCCGGCCTCCGACGCGACCCGGACGACGCTTCCGTCGACCACGCCGCACTCGGCGGCATCCTTCGGGTTGATCTGCAGCGTGCACCGGTCCTTGCCCTTCACCAGCACCCGCACGTTGTGCATCCACGAGTTGTTGGAACGGACGTCGCGTCGGCTCACCAGCACCAAGTGCCCGTTGGCCCGGTCGAGGCGGGCGCGCAGCCGCGGGAGATCGTCGGTGATGTACGCCGGCGCGACGTTCACCTTCGCGTCGGCGGTGCGGAGGACCTCGGGCAACCGGCCCGCCGGCATCGGCCCGAAGTCGATGCCGTGCTCGGCCTCCTGGACCTTGGTCAGCGTCAGGCCGTCGGGGACCTCGCCGTAGCGGTCGCCCCACGGCCCGGTGCGGATGGAGAGGTCGAGGATCCGCTCGGGGCCGCCGTCGCGGTAGTTGGCGCGCACCGTCGCCGGATCAAGACCCTGCGACAGCACGAGGGCGTCGAAGAACCCGTCGTCGACCGCGGCAACGTCGCCCGGGCCCGGCCGCTGGCCGGCGCAGATCAGCGCCAGCCGGATGAGGATCTCCCACTCGGCCGGGCGGTCGTCACCCGGCGGGAAGACGGGCGGCGACCACCTCGCCGCGCTGCGCACCGCGAAGCTCCAGATCAGCTCGTCGTAGTGCGGCTGCTCGAGCGCCGACAGGCCCGGGAGGATCACGTGGGCGTGGCGCGTGGTCTCGTTCAACCAGTTGTCGATGCTGATCATGCAGTCGAGCTGCGGGAGCGCCTCGTCGAGGCGGCCGGCGTCGGGCGCGCTGATCACCGGGTTGCCGGCGACCGTGATGAGGGCGCGGATCCGGCCCTCGCCCGGCGTGGCGATCTCCTCGGCCAGGCAGGAGATCGGCACCTGGCCGAGCACCTCGGGCGCGCCGCGCACCCGGCTGCGCCAGCGGGCGAACGGTGGCGCGACGTCGTGGTCCGGGCGGGGGAGCGATGCCGTCGACCACGCCACCGGCTTGGGGAACATGAGGCCGCCGGGCACGTCGAAGTGACGGGTGAGCATGTTCACCACGTCGACCAGCCAACTGGCCAGCGTCCCGAACTCCTGGTTGCACAGGCCGATGCGGCCGTACACGACACCGCGCTCGACCGCGGCCAGCTCGTGGGCCAGGCGGCGGATCCGCTCGGCCGGCACACCGGTGGTGGTCTCGACCGCTTCGGGCGTCCACTCCTTGGCGAGCTCCGACAACGCGTCGACGCCGGTGACGAGGTTCGACAGCGTGCCGAGGTCGACGAGGCCGTCGGCGAACAGCACGTGCACGACCGCCATCAGCAGGGCGGCGTCGGTGCCGGGCGTGATCGGGATCCACTCGTCGGCGTGGTCGACGGTGCCGGTGCGCCGCGGGTCGACGACGATCACGGTGCCACCGCGCTCACGGATCGCGTCCAGCTCGCCCAGCACATCCGGGCAGGCCAGCAGCGAGCCTTGCGACGCGTGCGGGTTGGCGCCCATCACGACGACGAAGTCGGTGCGGGGCACGTCGGGGACGGGGATCACCCACATCGATCCGTACAGCAGTTGGCTGCTCACGTTCTTCGGCCACTGGTCGACGGTGCCGGCCGAGTAGATCATCGGGATGCCGGACATCCCGATCAGCACGCCGACGTACCGACCGAGGCTGAAGTTGTGCGCGGTCGGGTTGCCGACGTAGGCGGTGACCGCGCCGATGCCGTGCTGCTCGATGACGGGATGGAGGAGGTCGGCGCAGCGGTCGAACGCCTCCGCCCACGTCACCTCGCGCCACGTCTCGCCGTCGCGCACCATGGGCGCGCGCAGGCGGTCGGGGTCGTGGTGGAGGTGGCCGAGGGTCGTCCCCTTCGGGCAGATGAACCCCTTGCTCCAGACGTCGTCGCGGTCCGGCCGGATCAGCGCGACCTGCCCGTCCTCGACCGCGATCTCGAGCCCGCACATGGCCTCGCACAGCGGGCAGGTCCGCAAATGGATCCGACGCTCCGTCATGTCCGCCATTGTTGCCGAAGACGCGGTTCTCCCTCCCGGCGAGCGCGGAATCCGCGCTCGCGGGGATGGAGAAACCTCAGGAGCGGACGAGGGGCTTGTACCTGATGCGGTGGGGCTGGTCGGCGTCGGCGCCGAGGCGCTTCTTGCGGTCGGCCTCGTAGTCGCTGAAGTTCCCCTCGAACCAGCGGACCTCGCTGTCGCCCTCGAAGGCGAGGACGTGGGTCGCGATGCGGTCGAGGAACCAGCGGTCGTGGCTGATCACGACCGCGCAGCCGGGGAACGTGACCAGCGCGTCCTCGAGGGCCCGGAGGGTGTCGACGTCGAGGTCGTTGGTGGGCTCGTCGAGCAGCAGCACGTTGCCGCCGGACTTCAGCACCTTGGCCAGGTGGACGCGGTTGCGCTCGCCGCCGGACAGGTCGCCCACGCGCTTCTGCTGGTCGGACCCCTTGAAGTTGAACGACGAGACGTAGGCCCGCCCGTGCATCTCGCGACCGCCGACGACGAGGTTGTCGACCCCCCCGGTGATCTCCTCGTACACCGTGTTGTCGGGCGTCAAGGTGTCGCGTGACTGGTCGACGTAGGCCAGCTCCACCGTCGGTCCGATCCGCAGCGCGCCGCCGTCCGGCTTCTCGTCACCGGTGATCATGCGGAACAGCGTGGTCTTGCCGGCGCCGTTGGGGCCGATGACGCCGACGATGCCGCCGGGGGGCAACGAGAACGTGAGGTCGTCGACGAGCAACCGGTCGCCGAAGCCCTTCGTCAGCCGGTCGGCCTCGACGACGACGTCACCGAGTCGCGGGCCCGGCGGGACGACGATCTCGAGCTTGTCGCGCTGGTGCTCGGCCGCCGCCGACTCGGCCTCGACCGCCATCGCCTCGTACGCGGTGACCCTGGCCCTGCCCTTGGCCTGGCGGGCGCGCGGCGACATGCGGATCCACTCGAGCTCGCGCTCGAGCGTGCGACGTCGGCGCTCGTCGCCCTTCTCCTCGTGCGCGAGGCGGTCCTGCTTCTGCTCGAGCCAGGAGGAGTAGTTGCCCTCCCACGGGATGCCGGCGCCGCGGTCGAGCTCGAGGATCCAGCCGGCGACGTTGTCGAGGAAGTACCGGTCGTGGGTGACCGCGACGACGGTGCCGGGATAGTCCTGGAGCGTGCGCTCGAGCCACGCCACCGACTCGGCGTCGAGGTGGTTGGTCGGCTCGTCGACCAGCAGCAGGTCGGGCTTCTGCAGGAGCAGCCGGCACAGCGCGACGCGCCGCCGCTCGCCACCGCTCAACGTCGACACCGCGGCATCACCGGGCGGCAGGCGCAGCGCGTCCATCGCGATGTCGAGCATGCGGTCGAGGTCCCACGCGCCGGCGGCGTCGATCTTGTCCTGGAGGTCGGCCTGCTCGGCGAGCAGCTTGTCGAAGTCGGCGTCGGGCTCGCTCATGGCGTCGCACACCGCGTGGTAGCGGTCGAGCACCGCCTTCACCGGGCCGACGCCCTCGGCGACGTTGCCGGCGACGTCCTTGGTGTCGTCGAGCCGCGGCTCCTGCGGCAGGAAGCCGACGGAGAAGCCCGGGGTGAGCCGGGCCTCGCCGGTGTAGCCGTCGTCCTCGCCGGCCATGATCCGCAGGAGCGACGACTTGCCGGCGCCGTTCGACCCCAGGACGCCGATCTTGGCGCCCGGGAACATCGAGATGTTGATGCCGCGCAACACCTCGCGGTCGGGCGGGTGGAACCGCTTGAGGTCGCGCATGGTGAAGATGAATTGCGCCGGCATGCAAGCGAACCTACTGCCGGTCGGCGAGTGACGGTGGCAGCGGCCGCTCGTGGACGACCGCCAGCCGCTTGGTGGCACGGGTCAGCGCCACGTACAGCGCCCGCAGGCCCTGCCCGGCTTCCTCGACGACCGCCGCCGGCTCGACCACGACCGCGGCGTCGAACTCGAGACCCTTCACCAGGTCGACCGGCACCAATGTCACCGGCATGTCGAGGGCGTGGTGGTCGGCGTCGCCGGACTCGATCCCGGCCGACGCCAGCGCGCGGGCGAGGTCCTGGCCCATCGACGGCGGGTGGATCACCGCGACCAGCCCATCGCCGACCGCGGCCCGCTCCGACCGGACGGCGTCGGCAACGGCGGCGGCCAGGGTCCCGTTCCCCGACGGCACCGCGACGACCGTCGGTGGCGTGCCCGTCGAACGCACCGATTCCGGCGGCCGGGCGCCGGGCTGGGCCGCGGCGAGGACGCGGCCGGCATAGTCCATGAGCTCGACCGGCGTGCGGTAGTTGACGGTGAGCTGCGCGATCGTCGGCGGCCGCTTGTCGGGGAGGTGGGCCAGCACGTCCTTCCAGTCGTCGGGCGCACTGGGACCGGTGGCCTGAGCGACATCGCCGACCAACGTCATCGAGCCCGACAGGGACCGCCGCGCCAGGACGCGCAACTGCATCGCCGAGAGGTCCTGGGCCTCGTCGACGACGATGTGGCCGAACGTGCGCGCCATCCCGTCGTCGTGGCGCTTGGCCCGCAATGGGCCCAGCCGGGCCGCGGCCTCGTCGAGCAACGGCAGGTCGGCGAGCGTCCATCGGACATCGGCCACATCGGCGTGCCGTCGCCGGTGGAGGAGGCGGCGCTCGTCCTCGCCGAGCCAGCGGCGGGCCGCCAGGTCGACCAGCGCCGAGGCGCCGAAGAGGTCGTGCAGGAGCTGCGCCGGTGTGAGGCGCGGCCAGACCCGTTCGAGCGCGGCCCGCACGTCGGGGTGGCGCCGGATGTCGGCCGCGAAGTCCTCGACCGAGGGCGGTTCGTCGGCGGACCGCGGCTCGTACTCGCCGCCGGCGACCGAGAGGCCGGGCTCCTCGTCCGCCACGCCGAAGTGCCGGCGGCGGCGTTCGGCGGCCGCGACCCACCGCGCGTGGAGCTTGCCGAACAGCAGCCGTTCGACCAGCGGGCGGGCGGCGTTGTGCACGCCACCGCGACGCCGCCCGGCGGCGACGAGATCGGCGGAGTCGGCGACGGTGATGCGCAGCGAGTGCCCGGCGTGGACGAACGTGACGTCGGCCGGGAGCGGGCGCTCGCGGTCGTGCACCGCCTTGGCGACGACGCGCGCCATGCGCTCGTCACCCTTGAGTCGTGCGACCGCGAGCGGCTCGGCACCGGATGCGTCGACGTCGCCCACGTGGCCGGCGACGAGGGTCGCGATGGTGGCCAGCTCGACGCCGCTCTCGCCCAGCGACGGCAGGACCTGCTCGATGTAGCGGAGGAACAGCCGGTTGGGGCCGACGACGACGACCCCTTGGCGTTCGAGCGGGAAACGGTGGGTGTAGAGGAGATAGGCCGCCCGGTGCAGCGCGACCGCCGTCTTCCCGGTGCCGGGCCCGCCTTGCACCACGAGGATGCCGGCCAGCGGCGCCCGGATGACCTCGTCCTGCTCGCGCTGGACTGTCGCGACGATGTCGCGCATCCGGCCCGAGCGCGACCGCTCGAGGGCCGCCAGCAGCACGCCCGAGCCGGGCAGCCCGAGGCTCCCGCCCGGCGTGCCGTCGGCGACGTCGCCGGGACCGTCGCCCCACCCGAACAGCTCGTCTTCGATGCCGAGCAGCTTCCGGCCCTCGGTGAGGAAGTGCCGGCGGCGGCGAAGGCCGAGCGGGTGGGCGCCGGTCGCGCGGTAGAAGGGCTCGGCCACCGGCGCGCGCCAGTCGACGACGAGCGGCGTCTGGTCGGTGTCGTTGACCGCGACCCGCCCGATGTGGAACGCGTCCGCGGCATCGGTGTCGATCCGGCCGAAGCACAGCGACTCGCCGTGGAGGTCGAGCTGCGTCAGCCGCCGCGTTGCGTGGTCGACCAGCGCCTCACGCTCGACGTGGGTCTGCGGGGTCCCGCCGGCCGAGCTGAGCAGTGCCTCGCGCAGCGTCGCCTGCGAGGCCGCCCGCAGCTCCTCCAGCCGGTCGTGCGACCGGTCGAGGTGGGCCTGTTCGGCGGCCAGGTCTGGGTGCGTCACGTGCCGGTCGGGACGACGGGCATAGCCCGTCAAGGGTAGTGCCGGCCGCAACTGTCCGAAAGACTCGGCTCGCTCCGGGCAAACCGGGGGGTCAGCCCTTGGGGCGGGCCATCTGGGCGACGCCGGCCAGGAAGCCGTCGAGGTCCTTGGTCTTCATCTCGACGACGGCCGACATGTCGGGCAGGAAGTGCTCGATCGTGTCGGAGGCGATGGCGGCCACGATCCCGTCGGCGACCTCCTCGGGCGGGACCTTGGGACCGTCGTACAGCGGGTCGTCGTTCCCCGGCAGGTCCCAGATCTCGGTGTCGATGGGACCGGGCTGGATGAGCTTCACGTCGACGCCGGTGCCGTGCAGGTCGATCGCCAGCACCTCGCTCCAACCCGAGAGCGCGAACTTCGACGCGCAGTACGCCGCCTCGTGCACGATCCCGAGCCGGCCGCCCAAGCTGGCGACGTTGACGATCGTCCCGCGGTCGCGCCCGAGCATCTTCGGCAACACCGCCATCGTCATGCGGGCCGGTGCGAGGAAGTTGATGCGCATGACCCGCTCGACCTCTTCGAAGGTGAGCTCCTGGATGCGTCGCCGTTTCGGGATGGCGGCGTTGTGCACGATCACGTCGAGATGACCGAAGGCGTCCCACGCCTCCAACGCCACCTGCTCGCCGCGTTCGAGGTCGTCGAGGTCGGCGACCCAGACGCGGCTCTGGTCGCCGGCGCCCAGCTCCTGGCACTCGGCCAGCACCGCGTCGAGCCGGTCGGCCCGCCGGGCGACGAGGCCGACGGTGTCGCCGTCGCGCGCCATGCGCCGCGCCAACGCGGCACCGATCCCGGACGATGCACCGGTGATGAGAACGTTCACGGAGCTCCTGTCTCGATCATCGCCGCGAGCTGCTCGCAGTAATGGCTCATCGAATGGGACACCAAGCGGAGGTTGACCGCGGTGGCGCCGGCGGCGCGGAGATCGTCGATGGCGCCGGTCGTCCCGTCCGGGTCGGCCGCGGGATCCAGCGCCCGCTCCGGCTGCAACACCACCTCGAACGCGCTGGGGACGTCGACGGCGTCGAGCCACCGGCGCGATTCGGCCGGCGTCACCGCGAACGGCGCCCACCCGTCGGCCAGCGAGACCGCCCGCCGCAGGGATCGCCGGGTGCGACCCCCGACCCAGATCGGGACGTCGGCGCGGGGCGCGCACGGGTCCACGACGAAGTCCTTGAACGCGTACACCGGCCCGGCGTAGGCGGGCTCGGCTCGGCCCCACGCGGCGCGGATGGCCCGCACGGCGTCGTCGGCCCGCTCGCCGCGGTCGGCGAACGGCGCGTCGAGCAGCTCGAACTCCTCGGCCAGCGAACCCACGCCCACGCCGAGGACGAGGCGACCGCGGCACACCACGTCGAGCGTCCCGTACCGCTTGGCAATGGCCAGCGGGTGGTGGTAACCGAGCACCAGCACGTGGGTCGCGAACCGGATCGACGACGTGACCGCGGCGAGATAGCCGAACGTGGCCAACGGGTCCCAGTACCGCGCGCCGCGGATCGCCGCGGCGTCGGAGGGCACTGCGACGTGCTCGCTGCAGGTGACGTGGTGGTACCCGAGGCGCTCGGCCGTCTGCACGACCTCGACGATGTCGTCCAGGTCCGCCGTCGCCTCCCATCGCGCGTGGGCGCGGGGGAGCAGCGTGAGCGCCGGCGTGATGATGCCGAGCTTCATGGGTCGCTCAGGCCTGCTGCGGCGCGGCCTGCTTCTGGGCGAGCCACGCCGCCGACCCGGCGAGGAACACGCCGGTGTCCTGCGCCTTGCCGGCGATGACGTCCTTGAACCAGTCGGGCACGTTGATCTCGAAGGTGTCGTCGTCGAGCTGCTTCAGGACCGCGTCGGTGAGTGCCGCCGGCGGCAGCGGCGGGACGTCGTCGCCCGCCATCGAGGCGTCGTTGTCCGGCAGGTCGAACAGCTCGGTCTCGATGATGCCCGGGTTCACCAGGTGGAAGCGGACACCGGAGTCCCACAGGTCGACCGCCGCCGACTCGACGAACGCGGTGATCGCCGCCTTGGTCGCGGCGTAGGCCGCCTCCGAGGGCGGGGCCAGGCGCGCGGCGATCGACGAGATCGTCACCACGCGGCCGCCGCCCCGCGCCAGCATGCGCGGCAGGAGCGCCAACGTGAGCCGCACCGGCGACAGGTAGTTGATCGTCATCAGCGAGTCGACCTCGTCGAGCCGGAGCTCGGTGACCTTCCGTCGCTTCGGGATGCCGGCGTTGTTGACGAGCACGTCGATGCCGCCGAGGGCGTCGTCGGCCTCCAGCGCGAACGGCTGCACCGCGTCGAGGTCGCTCAGGTCGATCGTCCACATGCGGTGGTCGGCGTCCGGGTTGGCCTTGCGGCAGATCTCGAGCACCTCGGTCAGCCGGTCGGTGCGCCGGGCGCAGATGCCCACCGTCGCGCCGCCCTCCGCGAACCCGCGGGCGAGGTCGGCGCCGATACCCGACGACCCGCCGGTGATGAGCACCTTCTTGCCGTCGACGTTGTATGCCATGAGGACCCCCTGTCCGAGCCTGACGCCCGTGTCAGTGTACGGGTGCCTGCGGTAGGGTCGCCGGTCGTGGCGCTCGACCCTTCGACCCCCCGGCTCGACGGGCGGGTCGCGATCGTCACCGGCGCCGCCGCCGGCATCGGCCGGGCGAGCGCCCTCGCCCTCGCCCGGTTCGGCGCCGACGTCGCGATGTGCGACCGCAACGCCGACGACCTGGCCACCGCGGCCAAGGAGGTCGAGGCCATCGGCCGGGCGGCGCTCACCGAGGTGCTCGACGTGCGCGAGGCCGACGCGGTCGAGCAGTTCTGCCGCGCCGTCGGCGAGCGGTTCGGCCGCGTCGACGTGCTCGTCAACAACGCCGGCGGTGGGTTCCACGCGAGCTTCTTCGACGTCAGCCCCAAGGGCCAGTCGTCGCTGGTGCGCGAGAACTTCGACTCCGTCACGCACTTGCTCCGCGCCGCCGTCCCGTTGATGGGCCCGGGCGGTTCGATCGTCAACCTCACGTCGATCGAGGCCCACCGGGCGGCGCCCGGCTACGCGATCTACTCGGCGCAGAAGGCGGCGGTCGGCAACCTCACCAAGAGCCTCGCCCTCGAGCTCGGGCCGCGCGGCATCCGCATCAACTGCGTGGCGCCCGACGTCATCCCGACACCGGGCATCGGCGAGCTCCCGGATCCGCCGGGCACGCCGCTGCCGCTGCGGGGCGACGCCGACGACGTCGCCGCCGCGGTCGTCTTCCTCGCCGGTGCCATGGCACGCTTCGTCACCGGCACGACGATCCACGTCGACGGCGGCAACCTCGCCGCCGGCGGGTGGCACCGGCGCGACGACGGGACCTACGGGACGTGAAGTTCGGTGTCGCGCTCGGTCGGCTGAACCCGGCGTTCTTCGTCGAGGTCACCGATGCCGCCGAGCGGCTCGGCTTCGAGTCGGTGTGGATGCCGGAGCACCTCGTCTTCCCCGTGCACATGTCGCGCTCGCCCTACCCCGGCGACGAGCACCCGCCGGTGCCACCGAGCACGCCGGTGTTCGACGTGTTCGCGTACCTGTCGTTCCTCGCCGGTCGGACCGAACGGGTGCGGCTCGCCACCCACGTGTACAACCTCGGCCTCCGCCATCCGTTCATCGCCGCCCGCGCCGTCCAGACGCTCGACGTGGTGTCGGGTGGGCGGGCCGAGGTCGGGCTCGGCGCGAGCTGGCTCGAGAGCGAGTGGGACGCGGTCGGCCTCGACTTCGCCACGCGGGGCAAGCGGCTCGACGAAGCCATCGAGGTGTGCCAGCGGCTCTGGAGCGAGGAGGTCGTCGCCCACCACGGACGCTTCTTCGACTTCGACGAGGTGATGTTCGAACCGAAACCGGTGCAGAAGCCGTGGCCGCCGCTGCACATCGGCGGCGAGTCCGACGCCGCGCTCCGCCGGGCGGCGCGGCTGGCGGACGGGTGGGTGGGGATGGCGCACACCGTGGAGAGCGTTGGCGCGAGCGTCGACAAGCTGCGGCGCTACCGCGACGAGGCCGGGCGCGGTCACGAGCCGGTGGTCGTGACGGTCGGCGGGCCGGTCGAGACGGTCGACGACGTGGTGCGATGGGAAAAGGCGGGTGTCGACCGCCTGATCGTGTCGCCGTGGGCGCGATCGCCTGGGGCCGTCGAGGGACTGGAGCGGTTCGCCGGTAGCATCGGCGTGTGAGGCGGGCGCTCCTCGGAGCTGCGGTCGTCGCGATCGTCGTGGCCGGATGCGGGAACCACGGCTCGACGCGGGCGGCCAACTCCGGTGGCCCGGTGGTGTCCCGGGCGGCCGGAACCGATGCGACCGCCGATGCCGGCACCGGCACCGCGGTGTTCACCACCACGACCGTTACGCCGGCCGCGGCACCGCGGGCGACCACGCCGCAACCCGGCCTCCCACCGCCGGCCAAGCCGAGCGCGGCGGGGAGCAGCGGCGTCCAGGGCCGGGTGACGTCCGGGCCCACCTGCCCGGTCGAGCAGGCGAACAACCCCTGCCCGCCGCAGCCGGTGCAGGGCGACGTCGTGGCGAGCGATGGCGCCGGCCGGCCGGCCGGCTCGGCCAGGACGTCAGCCGACGGCACCTACTCGATGGCGCTGCCGGCGGGGTCGTACCGGCTGACGGTGTCGACGGGCAGCCGGTACCCGCGCTGCCCGACGGTGGACGTCACGGTCGAGGCCGGCAAGACGGCGCGCGCCGACATCAGCTGCGACACCGGCGTTCGGTAGCACGGCGTCGTCAGCGGCAGAGGTCGTCGGGACTCGCGCTGAAGTCGCGGGTGCTGCCCTTCATCCGCATTGCCACCTCGGCGCGGCCCGGGGTGAACGTCCAGCACGAGCCGCTCATCATCGGGAACAGCTCGTCGGCGGTGTCGTGCCCGTCGAGGTCCTTGATGCGGCCGTGCGCGATGTGCAGCGCGCGGCGCAGGACGATGGCGGCTTCCGCGGCATCGGCGTCGAGGTTGGCCTCGGCCCACGCGAGGAACCCGGCGCGCAGTGGGACACCGGCGAACGGCGGCGGCCCGAGGACCTGGTTCATGTCGACCTCCCACGCGAGGACCGGCGAACCGTCGAGCGCGAGTGTCGCCATGCCGTCGGGCGGCACGCCGTCGGGGATGAAGATGTCGTACTGGCGCGTCGTCGCGCCGCGGGCGGCGTGGGCCACGGCCAGCCCGGCGAGGTCGAACATGTGGGTGCAGTTGTCGCGAGCCGCGGTCGCGTCGCCGACCGCGGTCGACCGGGTCGACAGTGCCATGCCGGTGATCGGCAGCAGCGCCTCGGCCGCGAGCGGGCACGTCGACCACGGGAACCGCACGCCTTCGCCGGAGATCCCGGTGACGCGCTCGCCGTCGTGGTCGATCGCGACGCGGAAGTGGTGGAAGTCGTCCTCCAGGTCGCCGACCACGCGTCCGTCGGATCCCACCAGGCGGATGCGACGTCGGTACCCCGTCGGCTGACTCATGCGGCGGGTGACGCTAGCGGTCGTCCGTTCAGTCGCGGGATCGCTCGACCACCCGCACGAGCTGGTCGAGCGAGAGCATCTCCACGATCTTCCGCGGAGACGGCGCCAGGTTGCGCAGCTCGAGGGTGTCCCCGCGTTCGGCCAAGCGGTTGCGAGCACCGACGATCACCCGCACCCCGGCCGAGTCGAGGAACACCAGCTCGGCGCCGTCGATGATCACGTCGCCCGACGACGCCGCAAGCGCGTCGTCGAGCACTGCGGCCATCGCGTCCGCGGTGTCGGCGTCGATGTCCCCGACCACCGCCACGGTCGTCGGCCCGGGCGCGTGGGAGATGCTGGCGGAGAAACCCCCCTCGGGTCCCATGGCCGCACCCTAGGCCGGGCCGGACGGTTCCGTCACCAATGGCGCGAAACGCTCATCGTCTGTTCATGGTGCGGTAACCGCGGCCCTCCTGCCACCATTCGATGACGAGGTGGTCGCCCGCGGCTTTCAGGTGGGACAGGTCGCCGATGTCGACCCGGAAGAGGTGGAACGGCTCCGGCGGCTCGTTGCCGAGCGATGCCGCCCAGGCGGCGATCGTCGCCGGGTCGGACACCTCGTCGGCCCGGCCGGCGAGCTTGGCGTCGCCGCCCGGGATCTCGGGCTCGTCGGGCGCGCTGTGCAACGCCATACGGCCGTCGCGCCGCAGGTCGGCGGCCTTCACCGAGCCGCCCATCATCCCCATCCAGAGCTCCCCGAGGGCGAACTGCACCTCGATCCCGCTGAGCCGCGGCGACCCGTCGGCCCGCAACGTCGCCAGCAGGCAGTGACGGTGCGACTGCAGCCGCTCCCGCACCTTGGCCGCCAGCTCGGGCGCGTCGCGCTCGACGTCGGCCCACGTCGCCAACGTCAGGCCGACCGGTTGGTGCCGCCCGGGTAGCCGCCGCCGCCGAAGCGCGCGTCGAGCGCGTCGTAGTCGACGGCGAAGCCGTTGCGCGGGATGGCATCGACGAACTCCACCGACTTCGGCTTCTTGTAGGAGGCGATGTTGGCCCGGCAGTGCTCGATGATGTCGGCGGCGGAGGCCGCCTCGCCGTCCTTCAGCACGACGATCGCCTTCACGCTCTGGGTCCACGTCGGATCCGGAACGCCGATGATCGCCGCATCAGCGACGGCCGGGTGCTGCTTGATGCACCCCTCGACCTCGGCCGGGTAGATGTTCTCGGCCGCCGACTTCACCATGCGCGTCTTGGGGCCGATGAACGTGAGCGTCCCGTCGGGCTCGCGCCGACCGAGATCGCTGGTGTGGTGCCAGCCGTCGCGCTGCCGCGCCGCGTTGACCTCGGGGCGGTTCCAGTACCCGTTCATCACGGTGGGGCCGCGGCCGACGATCTCGCCCGTCTCGCCGGCGGGGACGTCGTTGCCGTCGGGGTCGACCACCCGCACCTGCACGAGCGGGGACGGGCGGCCGTGGGTGCCGGTTCCGAACGGGCCGATGGCGTTGAACGTCAACATGCCCATGACCTCCGTCTGCCCGTAGCCGCCCGGCCGTTGGGCCCACGGGCTGTCGTCGACCGTCACCATGTCGGTCCAGGCGCGGCGGCCGGGATACGTCCGCAGGGTCTTGATGTCGTACCGGTGGTCGGCGTTCACCTCGGTGATCTGGTCGATGGTCGGCGGCACGAGGAAGGCACCGGTGCACTGCTCCGCCTCGATGATCCGGCAGAGCTCTTCGGCGTCGACGCGGGGCGTGAAGACGTTCGTGCCGCCGACGTGGAAGGTCGCCAGCGTCGTCATGAACGTGGCGATGTGGAACATCGGCCCGCAATTCAGGTAGACGTGCGCGTTGTCGACCTCCTGCAGCATCGCGATGACGAGGTCCTGGCTGACGATCGCGGTGTGGCTGAGCATCGCGGCGTTGGGCCGGCCGGCGAAGGCGGCGGTGTACATCAGGAGCAACGCCGAGCTCGGGTCGACATCGACCGCGGGGTCGCCGGCCGGGGCGGTGGCCAATGCCGACTCGTATTCCGACCCGGAGCCCGGGCCGTCGTGCTGCAGCCACCGCGCCTTCGACGTCGACCGCTGGCGCGCGTCGCGCACACCGCCGCCGACTTCCGCGTCCTGCCAGACGATCGTGTGCGGGTCGAGGTCGTCGATCACGAACGCCAGCTCGGCGGCCGACTGCCGCCAGTTCGCGGCGCAGAACATCCCGCCGAGCTTGGCCGCGGCGAGGAGGCCCTCGAGCACGCGATGGCAGTTCTGCCCGAGCCAGAGGATGCGGTCGCCGGCGACGAAGCCTTTGGCCGCCAGTGCGTTGGCCAGGCGATTGACCCGCTCGTCGAACTGCGGCCAGGTGTGGCGGTCGTCGCCGCAGACGAGCGCAGTCCGTTGCGGCGACGTGCGGGCGTGCTCGCGCAGGACGTCGCCGAGCGTCAGCGCGTGGAGGGCGTCCATCGGCCGGGATGTTCCCATACACTGACGCTCGTGTCAGCCAGCTCGCCGGTGACCGATCCCGATGACCTGGCGCCCCGACACGACGTCCCGACCGGCGGCCGGAGCGGGTTTGCGGTCGTCGACGGCCGCCAGGTGCACTACCTCGAATGGGGCCACCGCGGGCGGTCGCCGCTGCTCTGCCTCCACGGCGGCGGCCAGACGGCGTACATGTTCGAAGAGCTCGGTGCCGCGCTGGGCGGCGGTCACCACGTGTTGGCGATCGACCTGCCGGCGCACGGCGACTCGGACCCGCTGCCGGACGAGGCGTGGACTCGCCACGAGCTGGCGGCGTCGGTGCCGGCGGTCATGGCGACGTTCGGGTTCACGCGCGCGCCGATCGTCGGCGCGTCGCTCGGCGGCATCACCGCGATGACGCTGGCGGCCCGGCATCCCGAACTGGTCGCGGGCATCGTCCTCATCGACATCGGCCACCGCGTCGAGCCCGAGGGCGTGCGGCGCATCGTCGAGTTCCTCAGCGCCCACGAGTCGTTCGCGTCGCTCGACGAAGCCGCGGGCGAGATCGCCAAGTACCTCCCGTTCCGCAAGTCGTTCCGGCCCGAGAGCCTGACGCGCAACCTCCGGCAGCGGTCCGACGGACGCTGGATCTGGAAGCACTCGATGGGCCGGCGCTTCCGCGACCAACGGGCGGCGGGCGGCATCGACCCGGGGGACATGGCGGCGACGAACACGTTGATGGAGGGACTGGACACCGATGCCGCCTCGCTGCAGTGCCCGGTGCTGATCCTGCGGGGCGACAAGAGCGACGTGCTCTCCGACGACGGTGCCGAGGAGGTGGCCGCGCTGATCCCCGACGCCCGGCTGGCGCGCGTCGGCAACGCCGGCCACCTGACGGCGGGCGACAATCCGGAATCGGTGGTCGGCCTCGTGTCGTCGTTCCTCGCCGAGCTGGGCTGGTAGTCCGAACGACCCTTGCGCCCACCGCGCGAACGGTGGACCCTCGGCTGAGGAGGAAGGGGAGCAGTGTCGGTCATTCGCCTGTTTTCGGACCGGCGCAAGATGCGCACCGTGTTCGTTCTGGGCGGCGGGGGCAACCTGGGCGCGGTCCAGGTCGGCATGTTGCGCGCCGTCATCGAACGGGGCGTGGTGCCCGACCTCCTGCTGGGCTCCTCGGTGGGCGCGCTGAACGCCGCCGCCGTCGCGGCCGACGCGTCGCTGGACGGCGTCGAGTCGCTCGACAAGGCGTGGCGCGCCATCAACGGGGACGACCTCATGCCCGGCCACCTCAGCGGGCTCTGGCAACTCGCCCGCAAGTCGCGCAGCGTCCACCACAACGACGGCCTGCGCCGGCTGATCGATCGGGCCATCCCGTTCGAGCAGTTCGAGGACGCGCCCGTGCCCTTCCAGGTCGTGGCCACGTCGTTGCGCACGGGACGTGAGCAGTGGTTCGCGCGCGGCCGCATCGTCGAGCCGATCCTGGCGTCGGCGGCGTTGCCGGGCGTCTTCCCGCCGGTGGAGATCGACGGCGAGCTCTTCATCGACGGCGGCGTCGTGGACAACGTGCCGATGACGCGCGCCGCGACGCTCGGCGCGACGCGCATGTACGTGTTCCACGTCGGCAACTTCGATCGGCCGCGTCCCGATCCGAAACGGCCGATCGACGTCCTGCTCCAGGCGTTCTCGATCTCGCGGAACTACCGCTTCCTCGCCGAGATGCAGGATCCGCCCGAGGGCGTCGAGATGATCTGCCTGCCGGCGGTCGACCCCGGCAGCCTCCGGCGCAACGACTTCGCCCGCTCGGCCCAGCTCATCGACCGCGCCTACGCGAACGCGTCCGCCTTCCTCGACCAGTACGCGGCGGTCGTCGGCGAGTAGCCGAGGCGGGCTACTTCTTGGGGAGCTGGATGGCGCGGTCGGCGATGATGTTCTTCTGCACCTCGGTGGCGCCGGCGCCGATCGAGGTGAACCGCTGCCACGGGTAGTTGTGGGCGAAGTGGCCGCTGTTGACGGCGTCGGGGCCGCCCTTTTCCAGCAGGCCGGCCGGGCCCAGCAGGTCGACGCCGAGCTCGGCGAGGTACTGGCTGAGCCAGCTCCACTGCAGCTTGGCCAACGGCACCTCGGGCCAGTTCTTCTCGCCCTTCAGCACCTTCGACAGCGCCCGGGTGTTGAGCAGGCGGGTGAACTCGATCTGGGTGTAGGCCCGGGCGATGCGGTCGCGCAGCTCGGGATCGTGGAGCGCCTCCGGATTGTGGGCGCGGGCGGCGGCGATCATCGCCTCGAGCTCGTACTTCATGCCGATCGACGCGCCCGACGAGCCGACCCGCTCGTGGCCCAACGTCCCCATGGCGACCTGCCAGCCCTGACCGTCCTCGCCGAGCCGGTACTCCGCCTTCACCGGCGCGTCGGTGAAGAACACCTCGTTGAACATGGCGTCACCGGTGATCTCGCGGATGGGCCGGCACTCGATGCCGGGCGCTTCCATGTCGACGATGAACGCAGTGATGCCTTCGTGCTTGCGCCCCGCCTCGATGGCGCCCGGGTCGGTGCGCAACAGGAACAGGCCCCACTTGGCGATGTGCGCGGTGGAGATCCAGATCTTCGATCCGTTGACGATGTACTCGTCGCCGTCGCGCACCGCGGCGCACCGGAGGTTGGCGAGGTCGCTGCCGGCCTGCGGCTCGCTGAAGCCCTGGCACCAGTGCTCGTCGGCGGTGAGGATCCCCGGCAGCCACTGCTCCTTCTGCGCCTCGGTGCCCCACTTGATGATCATCGGACCGATCTGCCAGATGCCGTTGGCGTTGTAGATGCCCGGCGTCTTGTACTCCGCCATCGTCTGCGCGTAGATGACGTTCTGCATGATCGTGGCCTCGCGGCCGCCCCACTCGATGGGCCAGTTGATGGCGGCCCACTTGCCCTCGTTCAGCCGGCGCTGCCAGGCCTTTCGCCGGTCCATCGTCCGCAAGAGGCCCTCGCCCTGGTGCGACCCGATCTCGCCCTGCTCGAGGAACTCGGGCAGGTTCTCGTCGAGCCAGGCGCGCAGTTCGTCGCGAAAGGCGAGGTCCTCGGGTTCGTAGGCGAAGTCCATGAAGCCACCAGCCTATCCCTGACACCCATGTCACAGATAGGCTGACCCTCCACATGGACTTCACCTTCAGCCCCGACCAGGAGGCGCTGCGCCAGACGGTGCGGTCGTTCCTCGACGACCAGGCCGGACGCGCCTACGTGCGGGCGATGATCGACGACGAGCGCGGCTTCACTGACGAGCTGTGGTCGCGCGTCGCCGAGATGGGCTGGCTCGGCCTCCTCATCCCCGAGGAGCACGGCGGCGCCGGCCTCAACCTCATCGACCTGGTCGTGGTGCAGGAGGAGATGGGCCGGCTGGCCTTCCCCGGCCCGTACCTGTCCTCCGCGATCCAGGCGACGTCGGCGGCGACGCGCCTCGGCGTCACCGACCTCCTGTCCGGCCTGGCCGACGGATCGACGCGGGCGACCTTCGCGCTCGAGGAGATGGGCGCCGGCGATCCGATCGAGCGGGTCGCGACGCGCGCCGATTCGTCGGGCGCGCTCGACGGGGTGAAGCCGGTCGTGCTCGACGGCCACACCGCCGACGTCGCGCTCGTCGTGGCGCGGGAGGACGGCGGCGCGCTCGGCACGTACCTGGTCGATCGGCCGGGTGCGTTGGCGGTGCCCGGTCTCGACGTCACCCGCAAGCTCAGCCGGCTGGTGCTCGACGGCACGCCGGGGCGGCGCGTCGGGCCCGCCGGCGATCAGACGGCGTTGCTCCGCCGCGTCGTCGACGACATCAACGTGGCGCTGTGCGCCGAGACCGTCGGCGCGTGCGACCGCGCGCTGCAGATGGCGATCGACTACTCGAAGGCGCGGGTGCAGTTCGACCGGCCGATCGCGACGTTCCAGGCCATCAAGCACAAGATCGTCGACATGCTGCACATGCTCGAGCTCTGCCGCGTCGGCACGCACTACGCGGCGTGGACGAGCGTCGTCGACGACCCGGCCCGCGAGGCGGCGGCGGCCATGGCGAAGGGTTACGTCGGCGAGGCCGCCAACACCATCACCGCCGAGAACATCCAGGTGCACGGCGGCGTCGGGTTCACGTGGGACGTCGACTGCCACCTGCTCTTCCGCCGGGCCAAGCAGAACGACGTGCTCTACGGACAGTCCGGCTGGCAGCGCCAACGCCTCGCCGACCTCGTCCTGGCCTGACCCCTCACGGTCAGGCGGCGCTGGCGACCAGTGCCTTGAGGCGGACGAGGTCGTCGTCGTCGACGGTGAGGAAGCGCAGGCGGTACTCGGTGCCCTCGCGGTCACTGGTCGGTACCCGCTCGAGCACCTCGGCCAGCACCACGACCGGCGGTCCCTCGGGCAAGGTGATCGACACCGTCGGGTCGACGCCGCGGACGAACGGCCGGTTGGTCTGCACCCGGCACCCGCCGCTGCCGACGTCGACGGTCTCGCCGGTGACGGAGCTGAAGTCGCCGTTCTGGTCGAACGCGCTCAGGGCCACCGGCAGCGCGGCCCGCACACGCGGTACCGCCCGCCGCTGGACCCGCTCGATGTCGGTCGGCGCGAGGTCGACCAGGCCGGGGCTCTGCGACCGCTCGGTCGCGACGCCGGTGACGCGGTAGAGCGCCTCGGGGGTGAAGAAGCTCACCACGACGTCACACGGGCTGCTCTCCGGCCGCGGCGACGCGCCGAGGTCGATCACGACGGAGCCGTCACCGTTGCCGACGACCACGCCGGTGAGCGGGGAGTCCTCGGTGGTGTCGTCGGCCAGCTCGATCAGCGCCAGTTGCCCCGATGCCGGATACCACGTCATGTGAGCGACCTCCTGCGGCCAGTGGCAAGAGGGTACCGCTGATCCTCAGTCGTCCAGCAGGTCGAGCAGCTTCTCCGGCGGGCGGGCGATCACCGCCCGGTCGCCACGGATGACGATCGGCCGCTCGATCAGGATGGGATGGGCGGCCATCGCGTCGAGCAGCTGCTCGCTCGTGCGGGCCGGATCGGCGAGGCCGAGATCGTGGAAGACGGGTTCGCCGGTGCGCATCATCTGCCGCGGGTCGTCGAGGCCGAGCAACCCCAGGACGCGCTCGAGCTCGGCCCGGCCGGGCGCGTCGTCGAGGTACCGGACGTACTCGGCGTCGGCGCCGCGCTCGTCGATCAGGTCGCGGGCGCCGCGGCATTTCGAGCAACTGGGGTTGAAGTAGACGGTGAGGAGGTCGTCGTCGTCGGCCACGGCCGGAGACGTTAGGGCGGCTCGGCGACCGCGTCGGCGGACAGCCGCCGGGCCGGCGGGGTGAGGCCGATGATGACCGCGGCGGCGAGCACCGCAACGCCGCCGATCGCCTGCACCGCACCGATGCGCTCGCCGAGGAACACCGCTGACAGCACGATGGCGCACACCGCCTCGAGCGTCATCACGACGGCGGTGCGCGACGAACCCAGCCGCCGCAACGCCGCGAACATCAGGGTGAACGCCGCCGCGGTCGCGCCGCCGTACCCGAGCAGCTCCAACCAGTGCCCCGACCGGACGTGCACGCCGTGGCCGACGGCGGCGCGCGCCAGGAGCGACACCGACGCGCCGAGCGCGACCCACGTCCCGGTGGTCAACGAGTCGGTGCGCCGCACGAGCCGCTCGCCGGCGAGCAGGTAGACCGCGAACGCGACCGCCGACGCCGCGGTGAACGCCACGCCGGGGGCCGAGATCTCCACCCGGTTCCCGCTGGCCGCGACGAGCACGGTGCCGGTGGCCGACAGGGCGAGCGCGCCCGTCGTGGCCGGGCGCGGTCGGGTCCGCGTGATCAGCGCGTCCAGCACGGTGACGATCGACGGATAGAAGTAGAAGAGGAGCGCGACCGCGGCCGCGGTGCCGTGCACCAGGCCGAGGTAGAAGCAGGTGGACTCGGCCGCGTACCCGATCATGCCGAGCAGCAGTGCAGCCAGGCGCTCACCGGGCCGCGGGAGCAGCGGCCGGCGGGCGACCACGAGCACGGCCATGAGCATGAGGCCGGCCAGCCCGAACCGGATGCCGAGCACGGTCGCCGAGTCGAAACCCTGACTGGCGAGATCGCGGCCGATCACGATCGTGACGCCGTAGGCGACCGCGCCGCTTCCGGCGCACAGCACGCCGACCGCGTGCCCGCGGTCAGCGGGCATCGGTTACTGCTCGGACCGGAGTCGGTCGCGCAGCACGAACTTCTGGATCTTGCCCGACGGCGTCCGCGGGAAGTCGACGACCGTGCGCACCTCCTCGGGCCACTTCTGCCGGGCCAGTCCGGCCGCCGCCAAGTGCGCCTGGATGGCGGCCAGGTCGACGGTGGTGGCATCGGTGCCCGGCAGCAGGCGCACGAACGCGCAGCCGTGCTCACCCATGCGATCGTCAGGCGCCGCGACCACTGCGACCTCGGCCACCCCGACCATCCGGATGAGCAGGTCTTCGACCTCCACCGCGCTGACGTTCTCGCCGCCGCGGATGATGACGTCCTTCTTGCGGTCGGTGATCGTGAGGTAGCCGTCCTGATCGACCCGCCCGACATCGCCGCTGGCGTACCAACCGTCGTCGTCGAACGCGGCGTCCGTGAGCTCGGGCCGGGTGTAGCCGACGAACAGCTCGGGCCCGCGCGACCAGATCTCGCCGGCGCCGGTGGCGTCCGCGTCGGCGATGCGCATCTCGATGCCGGGCAACGGGCGCCCGTCGGTGTGGATGCGCTTCTCGGGCGGGTCGTCGTGATGCCCGCCCGTCACCGACGGGTGCTCGGTCGAGCCGTACGACCGGACGACCGAGATGCCGAGGGCCCCGGCCCGCTCGCTGATGGCCGGCGGCACCGTCGACCCGCCCAGGCCGATGTGGGCCATGCGCGCCGCGTGCTCGGGCCCGAAGCCCGGATGGTCGAGCAGCGAGAGCAGGAAGAACGTCGATCCCGACCCGGCGGTGACGTCGTCCTCGATCATCGCCCGCAGCACCGCGCCGGGCTCCCAGACGTCGATGTAGTGCACGCCGTCGCCGCGCGCGACGGGGATGAGCAGCCCGCCGAGCAGACCGATGCCGTGCCCGACCGGCGCGCCGGTGAGCAACGGACGGTCGCCGGTGGCCCGCAGCTGCCCGAGTTGGCGGATCTCCGAGAGGATCGTCCGGTGGGTGTGGATCACCCCCTTCGGGTCCGATGTGGTGCCCGACGTGTACGCGACCAGCGCGACCTCGTCGGGGTCGACCGCGACCGGGTCGGGTCGCGGCGCGGCTCCGTCGATCCACGCTTCGAACGGTGTGAACCCGGCCGCCTCGCCCGCGATGACGACCCAGCGACGGACGTCCGGCAGGTCGGCCCGCAGGCCGGCCATCGTGGCCGCGTGCTCGATGCCGCGGAACGAGTGCGAGCAGACCACGACCGTCGGCTGCGCGTCGGACAGGACGTACGCGACCTCCTTGCGACCGTAGAAGTGCACGATCGGGATCACCGACGCGCCGGCCAGCGCGGCACCGATGAAGGTCGCCGCCGCCTCGAACCAGTTGGGCGCTTGGAACGCCACGACGTCGCCGGGTCCCACGCCGTCGGCCGCCAGGGCGCCGGCCACGCGCGCCGACATCGCCGCCAGGTCGGCGACGGTGCCCATGTACGGGCGCACGTCGGACCGGAACAGCGCCGGCGCGTCCATGCTGGCGGCCATCCCGGCGGCCAGCACCAACCCCATCGTGTCGTCGTTCCAGAACCCGTCGGCCCGGTAGCGCGCCGCCAGCTCGGGTGCGGCGGTTCGCAGCTTCCAGCGTGACGTCACCGGCTGACATTAACGTCAGGGAATGCGGTTCGACCTGCCCAACCCCGACGACGACACCCAGCCGTTCTGGGACGGGTGCCGGGAGGGCACGTTCCTCGTCAAGCGGTGCCGCGACTGCGGGCGGGCCTCGTTCTACCCGCGCCCGTTCTGCCCGCACTGCTGGAGCGACCACGTCGACTGGGAAGCGGCGAGCGGCAAGGCCACGCTGTACACGTACTCGATCGTGCGGGTGAACGACCTGCCGCCGTTCCCGGAGCGAGTGCCGTACGTCGCCGCCATCGTGGACCTGGACGAGGGGCCACGCGCGATCACGAACGTGATCGACTGCGAGTTCGACGCCATCCGCATCGGCATGCCGCTCGAAGTCGCGTTCACCGATGTCGGCGACGGGCTGACGATCCCGCAGTTCCGACCGGCGGCCGCCTGATGGCGCAGGTCTTCCTTCACGAGGTGCACACGCTCGCCGGCCCGAAGTGGCGCGCCTTCGAGTCGGCGATGCGCGACGAGTGGCAGCAGGTGCTGCACGACACCGGCCGCGGCCGGCTGCTCTGGTACTGCCACCAGGCCCACGGCACCGGCCTGGCGTACACCGTGGTCACGATCACCGCGTTCGAGGACGCCGGCGCGTGGCAGGACGTCGCGGTGCGGCTCGCCTCGGGCGACCTGCGGGAGTGGGCCGCGAAGCTCGACCAGAGCCGTCACGACGTCACCGGGAAGCTGCTGTTGCCGGTGCCGTGGTCGCCGATGCAGGAGGCCGACCTCTCGGCCGCGCCCGACGCGACCCTCGATCACGAGCCGGCGCTCGTGATGGAGGACACCGGCTGGCCGTACGAAGGCGCGCTCGACGAGTACATCTCGGGTTTGGGGGAGTGGTACGCGCCGATGGTGTCGGGCAGTCCGCTCATCGACCTGCAGGCCTGCTTCCAGCCGGCGTACGGGCAGGTTCGGCGGCGCGAGGCCATCCTGTGGCAGCGGTTGAAGTCGAGCGACAACCTGCTCCGGCTGCTGACCCACGAGGAGCCGCCGTCGTACCCCGAGGATTCGTGGATGACCAAGGCGCTGACCTTGCGCGACCGGTGGGAGAGCCGCCTGCTCCGCACCGCGCCCTGGTCGCCGTTGTTCTAGGGCCCGCACTTCCGGCTCGTCGCGGGGAGGAAGCCTGACGGCCACGTCAGGTAATCTGCCGGCCATGGGAGAAGCAGTCATCGTCTCGTACGCCCGGACGCCGGTCACCGACGCGTACCGCGGCTCACTCGCCAACACGTCGGTCGTGGAGCTCGGCAAGGTCGCCGTCGCCGAGGCCTTGAAGCGGTCGGGGGTGCCGGCCGACGAGGTCGACGACATCATCCTCGGTGAGGTCCTCCAGGGGGGCGGCGACCTGGCGCGCTACGTCGCCCTCGACCTCGGCCTGCCGCCCGACACGCCGGGCCTGGCCGTGCAGCGACAGTGCGGCAGCGGTCTCGCCGCGGTCAACGCCGCCGCCGCCACCATCCGCGCCGGCATGGACAAGGTGGTCATCGCTGGCGGCGTCGAGAGCCTGACGCAGTCGCCGGTGACGTTCTTCAAGAACCCGGCGCCGTGGGGCGGCATGGTGCAGGGCCTGTCGGAGAGCCATCCCGAGACGCCGGACGCGCCGTCGCGCAACATGATGATCACGGTCGGCGAGAACACTGCCGATTCGGCCGGTGTCACCCGCGAGCAGATGGACGAGTGGTCGTACCACTCGCACATGCGGGCCGTCGCCGCGATCGACAACGGGATCCTCGCCGAGGAGATCGTCGGTGTGGAGCTGCGCGACCGCAAGGGCGAGGTCGTCAAGATCGCCGACACGGACGAGCACCCGCGGCGCACCACCACCCTCGAGATCCTGGCCGCGCTGCCGGCGCTGCCGCAGGGGCGCGGCAACATCACGGCCGGCAACTCGTCGAGCCTCAACGACGGCGGCGCCGCGCTCATGGTCGTCGACAGCGACTACGCGCAGTCGAACGGGCTCACGCCGCTCGCCGCGGTGCGCAGTTGGGCCGCGGCCGGCGTGCCGCCCCGCGACACCGGCCTGGCGCCGACGGTCGCGATCCCGCGGGCCGTCCAGCGGGCCGGGCTGAAGCTCGACGACATGCAACTGGTGGAGATCAACGAGGCATTCGCGTCGATGGCGGTTGCGTGCAGCCGTCAGCTCGGGTTCCCGCACGACATCGTCAACGTCAACGGCGGCGCGGTCGGCATCGGCCATCCGGTCGGGGCGTCGGGCGCGCGGATCCTCGGCCACCTCGTGCTGGAGATGCGGCGCCGGGGCTCCAAGTACGGCGTGGCCGCGTTGTGCGCGGGTGGCGGCATGGGCATCGCCACCGTGGTCGAAGCGCTCTGATCCAGCCATAGCCCGCGCGCCTCCTCGAGCCCGCCAGCACCTACTGTCCCGCCGTGCTCGTCTCCCGCCGCGCCTTCCTCGCCGCATCGGCGGGCGCGGTCGCGGCCGTCGCCGGGGCGTGCGAGTCGTCGGCGTCCGGCCGCATCAACGTGCGCCACGAGGGCGCTCGGGGTGACGGCGTCACCAAGGACACCGCCGCCATCCAACGGGCGGTCGACAAGGCGTCGCGCCAGGGCGGCAACATCGTCGTCGTGCCGAAGGGCCGGTACCTGTGCGGCACCATCCGGCTCCGGCGGTCCGTGCACCTGTTCCTGGCCAAGGGCGCGCTCCTCGTCGCCAGTCCCGACATGCGGGACTTCGAGCCGATCGAGCGGTTGCCGTACCCGACCTACGCCGACGCCGAGACGTCCGACGCCCATTTCGCGCTGCTGGCCGCCGACGGCGTCAGCGGCATCAAGATCTCGGGCCTCGGTGGGATCGACGGCAACCGCGTCGAGCGCGGCGGGCCGAAGCCGATCGGGTTGAAGCGGTGCGTCAACATCGCCATCGCCGACATCACGATCACCGATTCGCCGAACTACGCCATCAGCTTGATCGGCTGCGACAACGTCGACGTGGCGCGGGTGCGCATCGTCAACAGCTTCGCCGACGGCATCGATCCGGACTCGTGCCAGTCCGTCACCATCCACGACTGCTATGTCGACGCCATCGGCGACGGGATCTGCCTCAAGGCCAGCCTGGCCTTGGGCGCGCCGCGGCCGACCAAGCGGGTCTCGGTCACCGGCTGCACGGTCTTCAGCTCGGCCAGCGCCCTGAAGATCGGGCCCGAGACGAGCAGCAACGTGAGCGACGTGACCTTCGCCAACTGCCGGCTGTACGGGCGGCGCGTCCCTGATGCCGAGTTGCCGGACGCGGAGGGCGGCGGCCTCAGCATCGAGTCGGTCGACGGCTCGCGCATCGACAACGTCATGGTCGACGGCATTCACATGGTGAACGTCGCCGCCCCGCTGTTCGTCCGCCTCGGCGCGCGCGGCCGCGGCCAGCAGGTGCCGTCGCCGGGCGGGATCCGCAACATCGCGATCGCGAATGTCACCGCACGGGGCGCCGAGCGGCCGAGCGCGATCGCCGGCCTTCCCGGCCACTACATCACCGACGTCCGGTTGAACAACATGATCGTCCTGTCCGACACGCCGGGCCCGGCGCCCACGGGCCCGGTGCCCGAGCTGCCGGCGGCCGACCCGCAGAACGCGATGTGGGGGCCGCTGCCGGCGTCGGTGCTGTGGGCCCGCCACGTCGACGGGCTGAGCCTCCAGCGGGTCGACCTGCACCCAGCGCCCGGCGACGCCCGCCCGGCCATCGTCACCGACAACGTGCTGAAGCTGGTGCAGGCGTAGCAACCGCGGTTCTCCGGTCACGAAGCGTCGGCGCGACCCACGTTCGTGACCGGAAGAGCCGGAGCGGCGGTCAGAGGATCAGGTCGGCGAGGCGGTCCTCGTGCCACTCGGTGGTGCCGAGGAGGTGCTCGCTCGACTCGAAGCGACGGATGAAGAGGTGGAGGTCGTGCTCCCACGTGTAGCCGATGCCGCCGTGGATCTGGATCCCGTCCTTGGCGGCGAGCTTGGCCGCGGTGCCGGCCGCCGCCTTCGCCACGTGCGCGGCGCGGTGGCGGTCGGGGTCGGCGGCGTCGATGGCCATCGCGGCGTAGTAGACCGCGCTCCACGCCGACTCGTTGGCCAGCGCCATGTTGGCGAGCTTGTGCTGGATCGCCTGGAACGAGCCGATGGGGCGCCCGAACTGCTCGCGCTGCTTGGCGTAGGCGAGCGCCATCTCGAACATCGAACGGGCGGTGCCGATCAGCTCGGCGGCCGCGGCGACGTACCAGCGCGCCTGCACGTCGGCCAACAGGTCGGGGTCGAGCCGCACCGCGGGCGCGGTCGACGCGGTCGACGGCGGCGCGTCGACCTCGAACAGCCGACGGCTCGTGTCGACGGTGGCGATGAAGCGCGGCGACACCGGGCCGGTGACGGTGACCGACGGGCCGGGCCCGATGACGGCGACGTGGTCGACCCGGTCGGCCTCGGGGACGAAGAACTTGGTCGCGCCGTCGTTCGGCACCCACGCACCCGTGCGGTCGGCGATGGCGACGGTGCCGGTGGCGCCGCCGGTGGTGACCGCGGTGAACCCCTCGGCGTCGCCCAACGTCGCCAGCAGCGGCGCGTACAGCCCGACGGTCGGCACGAACGGGCCCGCCACCAGGCCGGCGCCGCACTCCTCGAGGAAGAGGCAGAGGTCGACCAGCGGGCCCTCGGCCAGCGCGCCCCAGTCGGTGAGCCGCTTCGTCAGCTCGTCGGCGACGCTCGGGTCGCCCATGTGGGCCCGCACCAGCGCGGTCGACCACTCGCGCGTCACCAGCGCGCGGGCGGTGTCGCGGAGCAGCTGCTGCTCGTCGTTGAGGGCGAAGTCCATGTCAGTCCCGGCCCAGGATGATGGTCGACGCCGAGGTGAACCAGCCGCCGGTGCCGTTCACGCACGCCAGCTCGGCGTCGGCGACCTGGCGGGCGCCGCACTCGCGGCGGAGCTGCCGGGCCGCCTCCACCAGCAGGAACATGCCGCGCATCCCCGGATGGCAGTGCGACAGGCCGCCCCCGTCGGTGTTTGTCGGCAGCGCGCCGCCGACCCGCAGCTTGCCGTCCTCGACGAACGGGCCGCCCTCGCCCTTCTTGCAGAAGCCCAGGCCTTCGAGGGTGAACAGCACCATCGAGGTGAACGCGTCATACAGCTCGCACACGTCGATGTCGTCCACGGTGACGCCCGTCCGGTCGAACGCCTGCTGGCCGGACCTGACGCAGGGCGACTCGGTGAAGTCGGGCCACTCGCTCATCGTCGTGTGCGAGACCGCCTCGCCGGTGCCGAGCACCCACACCGGGGCCTTGGCGCAGTCCCGCGCCCGGTCCTCCGATGCCAGCACGATGGCGCCGCCGCCGTCGGACCGGATGCAGCAGTGCAGCTTGGTGAGCGGTTCCGCCATCATGCGCGAGGTGAGCACGTCGTCGATCGTGATCGGATCGCGGTAGTAGGCCTCTGGGTTCAGCGACGCGTTGTGACGCGCCGACACCGCGATCTCGGCGAGCTGCTCGATCGTCGTGCCGAACTCGTGCATGTGCCGCATCGTGGTGAGCGCGTACTTGGCGATGAGCGTGTGGCCGAAGGGCGCATCGAACTGCACCGGGCCGCGCCCGCCGAAGCTGAGATTGGCGGTGCGGCGCTTCCGCTTGAGGTCGGCGCGCGTGGTCGACCCGTAGGTCAGCACGACCACGTCGACGAGTCCCATCGCGATGGCGGCGTACGCGTGCTCGACCATGAACTCCCACGTGCTCCCGCCCACGCCGGTGGAGTCCACCCACGTCGGCCGGATGCCCATGTACTCGGCGACCTCGACCGGCGGCAGCATGCCGGTGCCGTGGGACATGAAGCCCTGGACGTCGTCCTTGGTCAGGCCGGCGTCGGCGAGCGCGCGCGACGTGCCTTGCTGGCACAGGTGGAACGCCGTCTTGTCGTCCACCCGACCGATGTCCGACAGCGCAGCTCCGACGATGGCGACCCGACGCGGCGGCGTCAACGCAGTCGCCACTCGATCCGCCTGCCGGATTCGAAGAACCGCTGGCCTTCGGCGATCGAGTCCTGGTTCGTACCCATGCCGACGTAGGCGTACGCGAGATCCAACGCCTGTTTCCAGGTGTGCTCCTGGCCGGCCCAGATGGCCCGCAGCGTCCCCTGGATCGCGAGCGGTGGCGCCGACGCGATGGCCTCGGCGATCCAGGTCGCCCGGTCGCGCAGCTCCAGGATCGGGCACACCTCGGAGACGAGTCCGATCTGGAACGCCCGCTCGGCCGACATGCGCTCATGGTTGCCGAGCAGCGACAGTCGCAAGATCTCGCCGAGCGGCATCTTCTGCAGCATGTGGATCGGCTCGAAGGCCGCCGTCATCCCGTAGGTGACGTGCGGGTCGAAGAAGGTGGCGTTGTCCGACGCGATGATGATGTCGGACTCACCGAGCATGTAGAAGGCACCGCCGCACGCCATGCCGTTCACCGCGGCGACGACCGGCTTCCAGAGGTCGCACTGCTTGGGGCAGATGTTGAGTCCGGGGTCGTCGAACATGAACGGCGTCGAGCCCGATCCGACGATGGACTCCCGCTCGTCCGCGTCGAGGTCCGACCCCATCGTCTCGGTGCGGTCGATGCCGGTGCAGAACGCCTTCTCGCCGGCGCCGGTGAGGACGACACAGCGCACGTCGTCGTTGCGGCGCAGCGAGGTCCACACGTCCTTCAGCTCGTGCTGCATCTTGACGTTGAAGGAGTTGAGGACCTCCGGGCGATTGAGCGTCACCCACGCCACGCCGTCGGTCTCGTCGTAGAGGATCGTCTCGTAGTTCGGCATCGTCATCCCCTCGGGAGGCCGAGGATGCGCTCGGCGATGATGTTGCGTTGGATCTCGGAGCTGCCGCCGGCAATGGTCGACGCGAAGCTCGTGAAGAAGCTGCGCATCCAGCGGCCGGACCCCGGCGCCCAGTCGTTGTCGGTGACGATGGCCGGCCCACCGGCGATCTCGACGCCGAGCTCGTACAGCGCCTTGCCCTGCTCGCTGGTGGCCAGCTTGAGGTAGCTGTGCTCCGGCGCCGAGCTGCCCTGGGCGAAGCTCGAGAAGCCCTTGTACCCGAGGGCCCGCAGGCTGTGGACCGTGACGTACGCCTCGGCGAGCTTGCGGCGCACCACCGGGTCGGTGTCGCGACCGGTGGCCTTGGCCAACTTCACGAGGTCGCCGAGCGCGTGCTCGAGACCAGACACGCCCTGCACCCAGAGCCCACCGCGCTCGTGCGCCAGCGACCCCATCGTGATCCGCCAGCCGTCGTTGACGTCGCCGACCACGTTGGTCACCGGCACTTCGACGTCCTCGAAGAACACCTCGGCGAACTCGGCGTTGCCGGACAGGTGCCGCAGCGGGCGGATGTCGATCCCGTCGGTGTCCATGTCGATGATGAGGACGCTGATGCCCTTGTGTTTGGCGGCGTTCGGGTCCGTCCGGACGTAGCAGAAGCACATCTGCGCCCACATGGCGTACGACGTCCAGACCTTCTGGCCGTTGACGATGAACGTGTCCCCGTCGAGCACGGCGCGCGTCGACAGCGACGCCAGGTCGGATCCGGCACCGGGCTCGCTCATCCCGATGCACCAGACGGTGTCGCCGCGCAGCGCCGCCGGCACGAGCGCCTGCTGCTCGTCGCTGCCGAACTCCAGCAAGCTGGGCGCGACGATGGCGTACCCCGGGAAGTGCAGCGCCCGCGGGAGGCCGCGCATCGCCAGCTCCTCCATGTAGATCAGCGACTGCGCCGGGGTGGCGTCGCGCCCACCCAACTCGGGCGGGTAGCCCGGGACCAGCCAGCCCGAGTCGAACAGCCGCGCCTGCCAGTCGCGGGCCCACTGCGGGATCCCGCCGTCGCCCTCGTCCTGGGCGAAGTCGTGCCCGAGCGCCTCAGGCGGCGCGTTCGCGTCGAGGAAGGCGGCCAGTTCCGCCCGGAACGCCTCCTCGTCCGGGCCCCACCCCAACTCCACTTAGTTGTCCGGCAGCGCGAGGAGGAACGGTGGCACCCCCGGGGCGGTCTTCGCGAAGAGCCGGTCGCGCCCGGCGTTGATCTCCTCGATCGTCCACGGCTTGTCGGAGGTGATCTCGGTGACCGGGCGCCAACCCTGCACGATCTGGGCGACGCCGCCCTGCACCTTGACGACCTGGCCCGAGACGCCCTCGGACAGATCGGACGCGAGCCAACCCACGACCGCGGCGACGTTGGCCGGGTCGAGCTTCTCCTTGGCCTCGTCGGGCACGCCGCCCATGAGGTCCTCGGTGAGGCGCGTCATCGCCACCGGCGCGATCGCGTTGACCCGCACACCGATGCGCTCGAGCTCGCGGGCCAGCACGATCGTCATCGACGCGATGCCGGCCTTGGCGGCGGCGTAGTTCAGCTGGCCGGCGTTGCCGTAGAGACCCGATTCCGACGCGGTGTTGATCACCTTGGCGTTGACCGGCTCGCCGGACTCCTTGGACTTGGCGCGCCAGTACGCGGCGGCGAAGCGGGACGGGACGAAGTGGCCCTTCAAGTGCACGTTGATGACCGAGTCCCAGTCCGACTCGTCCATGTTGAAGCTCATCTTGTCGCGGAGGATGCCGGCGTTGTTGACGAGGATGTCGAGGCCGCCGAAGGTGTCGATGCCCTGCTGGACGAAGCGCTGGCCACCCTCCCACGACGCGATGTCGTCGTAGTTGGCCACCGCCTTGCCCCCGGCGGCGACGATCTCGTCGACGACCTCCTGGGCCGGCCGGGTGTCGTTGCCCTCGCCCGAGCGGGCGCCGCCGAGATCGTTCACGACCACGCTGGCGCCCTCCGACGCCAGCAGCCGCGCCTCGGCCCGGCCGATGCCGCGCCCGGCACCGGTGATCGCAGCGACTTTTCCGTCCAGCAGGCCCACGGGTCCCTCCGTCGTTCGGTTCGGCGAGTTGGTCAGTCTAGGTGCGCGGCCGGTCAGCGCGACATCTGGAGGCCGGGGTTGCGCGAGCCGAACACGTACGCGTTCACGACCGGCCCGATGTCGGCAGGGGCCCACTTCTGCTGGTTGCCCTGCTTGTCCTTGTTTTCGAACAGCTCACCCAACTGCCACGGCTTGTAGTGCGCGATCGTCGACCCGACGGCGCGGAACACCTGGCCGGTGACGTGGAGCGCCTCGTCCGACGCGAGCCACGCGACCATCGGCGCCGAGTTCCCCGGGTTCATGGCGTTGAACTCGTCGTAGGCCTCGGGCTCCTTGATCTCGATGTCCTTCATCGCCTGGCCGACCATGCGGGTGAAGCCGCCGGGCGCGATCGCGTTGGCCCGCACGCCGTAGCGCCCGAGCTCGAGGCTGAGGATGATCGTCATGGCGGCGATGCCGGCCTTGGCGGCGCCGTAGTTGGCCTGGCTGGCCTGGCCCTGCAGCCCGGCCGACGACACCGTGTTGACGATGGCGGCGCGCGGCTGGCGACCTTCCTTCGACTCGTTGCGCCAGTAGGCCGACGCGTGGTGGCTCATGCACCACGTGCCCTTGAGGTGCACGCGGATCACCGAGTCGAAGTCCTCCTCGGTCATCGAGAAGATCATCCGGTCGCGGAGGATGCCCGCGTTGTTGACGACGATGTCGAGCTTGCCGAACTCCGACACCGCCTGGTCGATGATGTTCTTCGACCCGTGGTAATCGGCCACGTCGTCGTAGTTGGCGACGGCTTCGCCGCCGCGGCTGCGGATGAGCTCGGCGACCTCTTCGGCCGGCCGTTTGTCCGCGCCCTCACCGGTGACCGAGCCGCCCAGGTCGTTCACCACGACCCTGGCGCCCTCGCCGGCGAGCTCGAGCGCCTCGCCCCGCCCCACACCGTGGCCGGCGCCGGTGACGATCGCGACCTTGCCGTCCAACAGCCCCATCTGTTCCTCCCGGATCTCTGACGTTCGTGTCAGGCTATTGTCCGCGCCCATGGCTGTCGACACGAGCGTCATCGGAAAGCCCACGGGTCACTGGCGGGTCGCCGTCGAGCGGGCCCCGATCGCCAACTTCGCCAAGGCGGTCATCGACGACCGGCCCGAGTACCAGTCGCCCGAACCCGAGGCGCCGCCCACCTACAGCTTCGTGATGCAGCACTGGGGCCAGTACCCCGAGCTGCAGGAGGGCCTCGCCAAGATCGAGGGCAACCCGATGTTCGAGGTCATCGGGGGGCTGATGGCGAACGGCGGGCTGGTGCTGCACGGCGAGCAGGAGTTCGAGTACCACAAGCCGCTCAAGGCCGGTCAGGTGCTGCGGGGCGACGGCGTGGTCACCGACGCGTACGAGAAGGAGACCGGCAGCGCCGTCATGACCTTCGTCGTGTCGGAGACGGTGTGGACCGACGAGACGACCGGCGATCCCGTCGTCACGACGAAGTTCAACCTCATCCACCGCCGCACGAAGTAACCCCTACCCGTCGACGACGCGGCTGGTCTTGTAGCCCGAGCGCGGCAGCGCGCCGCGCTCGATCAGCTCGCACGCGGCGCGGATGCCGAGATGCTCGCCGATGAGCGTCTCGATGCGCTGGCCGACCTCGGCGGCGTCACCGGCGGTCGCGCACTCCACCCGCACGACGAGCGGCGCGCCGCCGCCGTCCGGCTTCACCACGACGTACTCGAGGGTCGGCTCGTTGATCTCCGGCACCCGGCGCAGCGCGCCCTCGAGCTCGGTCACCTGGAACCGCTTGCCCTGGCTCGACAGCAGGTCCTTGATGCGGCCACCCCACAGGCCGCGGATCGATGTCTCGCCGCACGGGCAGGGCTCGCGCAGCAACGCGCACGCCTCTTCGAGGTCGTAGCGCAGCAGGCCGTTGTCGCGGCCGAGGGTCGTGACGGTGAGGTTGCCCCATTCGCCGTCGGGCACCTCGCGCCCGGTGTCGGGGTCGATGGCCTGCACCACGCACCAGTCCTCGTGGATGTGGGCGCCGGGGAGCCGGCCGCACGCGCCGCCGAGGTACGCGTAGCACTCGGCGCCCGCGGTCATGAGCGGCAGGCCCTTGCCCATCCCGAACCCGGGCATCGACTTGAACTCGAGGCCGGCCGACTTCGGGTCGATGCCGAGCTTGGCCGCGACCTCGAAGAAGCGACCGGTGGAGAAGCCCATGAACGGGATGTCGGGCGTGACGCGCTGCCAGAAGCGCAGCGCCGACTCGGCCAGCTCGTCGGTGTCGGGCGGTGGCACCCACACGTTGAGGAACCCGAAGTACTCGTACGCGCTCGACAGCATGGGGCCGCCGGCGTAGAGGTACGCCGGGTGGGCGTGCGTCGCGATCATCCCGGGCCGGTTGCCCATGCGCCACCAGTTGCGCGCCGCCGACTCGTACTCGATGAACAGGTCGTTGCGGGTCCACACGCTGATCGTCGGCTGCCCGGTGGTGCCGGTCGACGTGCCGAGGCGCACGCCGGCCCGGGGGTCGGTGAAGCGGTACTCGCCCCACGGCGGCGCGTCGGCCTCGGAGTCGCGCAGGTCCTGCTTGACGATGGTCGGGATGGCCGACAGGTCGTCGACCGAACGGACGTCGTCCGGCGACTCGATGCCGGCCGACTGGAGCTTCCGGAGGAAGAGCGGCACCGGCCGCTCGAAGACGGCGCGGATCATCGACCGTACCCGTTCGTCCTGCAGGTCCCGGCGCCTCTGCGGGTCCATCGTCTGGATGTCCGGGTCCCAGAACTGCTGGTCGGTGTCGCGGGGCGGCGGCCCGATCACCTCCGGCCCGTACGCCGGCACTACTCGAGCACCCCGTCGGCGGCCAGCTGCTGCTGCTCCGCGTCCGACAGGCCGAGCACGTCGCCGAGGACGTCCTTGCTGTCCTGGCCGAGCGTGGGCGACGGCCGCCGGTAGCCGCCGTCGCCGTCGCTCAGGCGGAAGCCGTTGCGCTCGTACGCGCCTTCGCCGAGGAACGGGTGGGTCATGCGGACGAAGTGGCCGCGGTGGGCCAGTTGCGGATCGGCGAAGGTGTCGTCGAAGTCCTGCACCGGCACCGCCTCGACACCGGTTGCCTGGAGGGCTTCGGCGACCTCCAGCGGCGACCGCGTCGCGCACCACGCGGCGAGGTCGTCGCCCGCGACCTTCGCGAGCCGCTCGGCGTCGTCGTCGTCCCACGCCGCGATCGCGACCCATCGGTCGTCGCCGGCGCAGCGGAACGCGGCGTGCACGAGGGCGCGGCCCGATGCGTCGCCGTTGCCGTTGCGGCCGATGATGCGACCGTCGTGGTGGTAGCTGAGCATCCAGGGCGTCAGTGACCACACCGCGACCTCGACCTGCGACAGGTCGATGTACACGCCGCGGCCGGTGCGCCGGCGGAACAACAGCCCGGCGGCCAGGGCGGCGGCGACGAAGCGGGGCGCCAGCGAGTCGGTGATCGTGCCGTGCGGGCCGAGCGGCTCGCGGTCGGGCCACCCGGTGATGAAGTTGAAGCCCGACAGCGCCGCGCCCTGCCCGCCGAAGCCCGGGTAGTTGCGATGCGGGCCGGTCTGCCCCTGGAGGCACGCGCTGATCATCACCAGGTCGGGCTTGTCGGCCACCAGGCTGGCGTAGTCCATGCCGAAGCCGCGCATCGCCTTGGGCGCGAAGTTCTCGCTGATGGCGTCGGCCCACTCGAACGCCAGCCGCTTGGCCAGCTCCAGTCCGCGCGGATGCTTCATGTTCAGCGTGATCCCGAGCTTGTTGGCGTTCAGCGCGTCGAACATGTCCGACCCCTCCAGGCCGTGCGGGTTCTTCGGCGACAGCGCGTAGGTGCGGAGGAAGTCCGGCCGCACACGCGACTCGATCCGCAGCACGGTGGCGCCGTGCTCGGCGAAGTACCGCGTCGCGATCGGCCCGGCCGCGCCCGACCCGAACTCCAGGATGTTGGTGCCGGCCCACGCCCCGCCCGCGCCTTCTCGTCGTCGATTCGGCACCGATTCGGTGCTGTTCTCCGGATGAGAACGTGGGGTGGGGGAGGGGTGGATGATGGCGAAGCGGGCGGGGCGGCCGTCGTCGGCGAAGAAGTCGCGGGCCGCGAGCTGGGCGGAGGCGTAGAGCTCGCGGGGGGAGTTGGCCGGCGCCAGCATGAGGTTGGTCTCGCAGGCGATCTCGTAGAGGCCGGCCATCGTGCGGGTCGCGAAGTACTCGGCGATCGGCGCCTCGAT
>JAODBK010000116.1 GCA_025463925.1 Acidimicrobiales bacterium
ACAGCGCGCCGCCGATCCCGGCCACGATTGCCGACAGGGCGAACGCGACGATCCCCATCGTGCGGACCGGAACCGCGCAGAGGCGCGCGGCGAGGGGATCGTCGGCAGTCGCGAGCATCGCCCAACCCCACCGCGTGCGCGACATCAGCAGCACGAGCGCGACGAGCACGACCACGACCAGAAGGGTGACGAAGACGTAGATAAGGTTGACGTGCAACCCGCCGACTGCGACGACCAGGCGCGGGCTCGTCGGGAGCGAGAGGAAGTCGCTGCCGAAGGTCAGGAGCAACGCACCCTGGATCAACTGCGAGGCGCCGAGGGTGAGCATGAAGGCACGCAACTCCGCATGCTGCCCCGGTACGACGGCGAGATGTTCGACGAGGAGGCTGACGAACAGCGTAGCGACCACGCCGCCGAGCAGCGCCGCCACGATCGGCACGCCGTGCGTCGCCAGGCCGAGGAATACCAGCGCCCCGACCGCCAGAAAGTCGCCCTGCGCGATGTTGACGACCCGCACGACGCGATAGATGATCACGAAGCCGATCGCGACCAATGCGTAGACGCCGCCGATCGCGAGGCCGTTGATCGTGTACTGGAGGAACGCTTCCACGCCGTCAGCCGCGCAGTGCCGCTTCGCGCGGCCGCGGGGCCGCCCCGGACGCGAGCCACGGCTCGAAGACGGCGGCGACCTTGTTCGAATTGAAGATGTGCGTCTCGACGAAGTCCGACCAGGTCAGCCGGCAGCCGAGCTCGTGCATCGCGCCCATCAACGGAAACCAGTTCAGGACTTCCTGTTGGCCCGATTCCTCGATCTGCGCTCGCGTCATCTCGCGCCAGTGCGTCAGATCGCCCGCGACCAGACGGTCGTAGAGCGCGCGGTCGCCGCCGATGTCGGGATTGAGGCGCCACGTCTTGTCGACCATGAACGCGTGCGACCAGCTCGATGAAGCGAGCACCGCGACGCGGTACGGGCTGCGGGCGAGGACGCGCGCCACCGCGCGGCCGAGCTCGAAACAGCGCCGCGGCGACGGCGACGGCGGATCTTCCGGGCGCCCGGCATCGGCGAACCGGCTGAACGAGCCGTGATAGCTGATGACGCGGCGGCCGTAGCAGTTGACCTGCATGGGGACGACCGGATACGGGAAGCCGGCGCGCTCGAAATCGAGATACAGGATCGCGTTGAGGAAGGCGTGCGGCAGTCCCTTGAAGTGCAGCGGCTCGTACGCGTACGCGACGTCGAACTCTTCGTCGATCAGGCCGCTGACGAGCATCTTCGCCGCGTCGGGATGACCGTGGACGGTCCGCGTCGTCTCCTTCGGCTCGTTCCAGTAGTTCGGCTTGCCGGCGATTGACGTCGACATCTTCTCCCACGGCCGGAGGTCGCGCGTCGGATACGCCATCACGCAGAACGCCGGAATGATGTCTTCGCGGAAGTTCTCGTACTGATCGTCACCCCAGATCAACACGAAATCGGGCTTGAACTCGTCCAGCGCCTCACGCACCTTGCGAAAGCCGCGTTCGATCGCAGCGCGGTGCTGCGCTGCGGCCGCTTTGCCGTTGTCGTCGCCCCATTGGCGGCGCATCGGCTCCGGCCACGCCGCGGGATCCTTGACGGAGTCAGGAATGTCGGGATCGTTGAGCGTGTAGCCCAAGATCCCCGCCATGTTGTCGTCGTGCCCGCTGTACGGCGGATAGTGCGAAACGCCCAAGCCTAGGATGTCGCCCATTACACTTTCCTCATAGCATGCTGCTGCCGCCGTTGACGCTCAGCACTTGACCGGTGATGAAGCCGGCTTCTTCCGAAGCGAGAAACAGCACCGCGGCGGCGACGTCGGCGGGGGTGGCACCGCGACCCATCGGGATGAGGTCGACGGCTCGCTGCCGCACGTGAGCGATCCCCGGCGCCGGTCCCTTCGACGCTTCGCGCGCCGCGGTCGGACGGTCGATCGCGACGTACGACGGCGCGACGGAGTTGAAGGTGAGTCCTTTGGTTGCGAACTCACGCGCGAACCCGGTCATCATCGCGTGCACGCCGCCCTTGGCGGCGTTGTAGACGGCGTGCGCGTCGAGACCGTTGCGCACCGACTCGGCACCGATGTTGACCAGCCGGCCGTAACCGCGCTCGAGCATCGGCGGAATGAAAGCGAGCGTGCAGCGCAGCGTCGTCCACAAGTTGTTGCCGATCGTACGCTGTAACGTCTCTTCGGTGTGGTCGAGCGACGGCAAGATCACGCCGCCGCCGGCGTTGTTGACCAGCACGTCGACCTTCCCGAAACGCGCCAGTACGAGCTCGCGGAGCTTCTCCGCCTGGCCGGCGGCGCTCAGATCGCCCTCGGAGACCGCGGTCGCGGTCCCGAAACGGTCGCGCAGGTCCGCCGCGACGGTCTCGCATTGCGCGGCGTCGAGGCCGGCGAGGACGACGTCCGCGCCTTCGGCGGCGCAACGCTCGGCGATCGCGCGTCCGATCCCGGTCCCCGCGCCCGTCACGACCGCCGTGCGGCCCTGCAGTCGCTCCGACACTACAGGATGATGCTCACGGCGCCCGCCGGATGCAGCGACGTCATGTCCATCGTTGCGCGCTTCGAACGGATGCGCAGGCCGCCTTCGTTGACGACCAGCACGTAGTCGTATCGCCCGACGTAGTAGTCGGCGCGCTCGTTGCGGAAGCGCCAGACCGTGAACGCTGCCTCGACCTGCAGGGTGTCGCCGCTGCGATCGAGGACGAGGACGTTCGTGACCTGATGCCGCGTCCGCGACGAGGGATACTCCCGATGCGCGTGACGGCTCTTCAGCCGCGTCACGCGCGCGAGGATGCGATTGTGGTCGTCGTCGATCACGACCAGATCGCGCGCGGGGTCGCCGTCGGGCTTGTCGTTCGCCGGGACGACGTAGCGCGCATCTTCGGTGAAGAGCGCCGCCCACGCGTCGAGCTGCCACGCGTCGAGCAAGCGCGCTTCGCCGTACAGGAATTCCTCGACGTCGCTGCGGGTGATCGAGCCGGCTCGAGCGGTTTCCAACATGCTACCTCGCCATCGCCGGGACGCGCCCGGTCATCAGTTCGCGCCAACGCCGCCACCACGTGCGCATCTGCAGCTCGTCGAGCGGACGAGGCTCCTCGAGGTTCATCCCGCGCGAGATGTCGCTCCACTCGACCTCGGTCGCGGCGAAGCCCTGTTGGCACGACTCGAGCGCCTCGACGTCGTCCGGCGTCGCGAACCCGCCCGGGCCGAGAAACGTCAGGAAGTTGTCGAGCCGC
>JAODBK010000058.1 GCA_025463925.1 Acidimicrobiales bacterium
CGCAGCGCCGCCAGCGCGCCGATGGCGGCGTAGGTCCCGGTCGCCCACTCGCCGAAGCGGCCGCCGGCGGCGAGCGGCGGGTGCTCGGGCAGCCCGCGGCTGCCGGTCGACCCGCACCATGCCTGCAACGTGAACTCGGTCGCCGGGTGCCCGGCCCACGGGCCGTCGACACCGAACGGCGTGATGGTGACGACGACGAGGGCAGAGTTCCGGGCCCACACGCCATCCAGGTGGACCGGGCCGTCGGCGACCAGGATGTCGGCGGCATCGACCAGCGCGCCGTCGTCGCCGGTGATCGAACGCTTCGACGTGTTGAGGTACTCGAACAGGCCGCCGGACCGCCAGCGCCGCAACGGGTCGCCAGCGGCCGGTTCGACCTTGACGACGTCGGCGCCGGCGTCGGCCAGCATCTTGGTCGCGTACGGCCCGGCGATGCCCGACGTGCGGTCGACGACCCGTACCCCTTCCAGCACGCGCTACCGCCCCCCGCCGCCGAATTCTGGACATCGTTGGTGTCGGATACCGACACCAACGGTCATGAGAACCGCCATGTCACCCTTGGGAGCCCATCCAGGAAGAAGATATTCGCGCTCGATCGGGCCTACGGTGACCCCCACGTGATCCGGTACTCGAAGGGCAAGGACTAGCGGGTGGCCGGCCGTCTCGACGGCAAGGTTGCCATCATCACCGGTGCGGCCCGCGGCCAGGGCGAGCAGGAGGCCCGGCTCGTCGCGGCCGAGGGTGCGCGCGTGATGCTCACCGACGTCCTCGACGTCGAGCTGAAGGCGCTGGCCGACGACATCGGCGACGCCGCCCGCGCCATGCACCACGACGTGGCCGAGGAGGACGACTGGGCCGCGGTCGTCGCCGCGACCCAGGACGCGTTCGGCCGGCTCGACGTGCTCGTCAACAACGCCGGCATCCACCACGTCGTCCCGATCGACGAGGAGACCGTCGCCGGCTTCCAGCGCATCGTCGCGGTGAACCTGCTCGGCACCTTCCTCGGCGTGCGCAGCGTGATCGACGCCATGCGCGCCGGCGGGGGCGGCGCCATCGTCAACATCTCGTCGCTCGCCGGCGTCCGCGCCTTCGCCGGCCACGCGGCGTACTCGGCGTCGAAGTACGGCGTGCGGGGCGTCACGCAAGTCGCGGCCATCGAGCTCGGCCCGTTCGGCATCCGCGTCAACTCCGTCCATCCCGGCATGATCGACACCGCGATGCTGCCGCCCGGATCGCGGGCCCAGCTCGCGGAGCGGGTGCTGGGCGTGCCGCTGCGCCGCGTCGGCACCACTGACGACGTGGCGTCGCTCGTGCTGTTCCTCGCGTCGGACGAGTCGTCGTACCTCAGCGGCGCCGAGATCACCATCGACGGGGGCGCCGGCGCCGGCCGGCCGATGAGCGCGCGGCCGTGACGGACACTGACCGGGTCCGCGCGTTCATCGAGCTGCTGGACTCGGCGTTCCCCGATCTCGGCGGGACGGTCACCGACGCGGGCGAGGCCCGGCGTATCGCCGACGCGACGCGCCGGCCGGTGCCCGACCCGATCGAGGTCGAGCGCGTCCAGGACCGCACGATCGACGGCCCCGGCGGGCCGATCCCAATCCGCGTCTTCACTCCGCGCCCGACGGCCGCGCCGCCGGCACTCGTGGTCTTCCTCCACGGCGGTGGGTGGGTGCTGTGCGACCTCGACAGCCACGACCGCCACGGCCGCATGATCGCCCGCGGCGCCAATGCGGTCGTCGTGTCGGTCGACTACCGGCGCGCCCCCGAGCACCGCTTCCCTGCGGCCGTCGACGACGCCGTTGCCGCGCTCGAGTGGGCCGCCGCCAATGCCGCGGACCTCGGCGCCGACGCGACGCGGCTCGCGGTCGCCGGCGACAGCGCCGGTGGCAACCTGGCGGCGGCGGCCGCGATCGCGGCGCGCGACAACGGCGGTCCGCCGATCGCGTTCCAGCTGCTCGTGTACCCGGTCACCGACCACCGCTTCGACACCGCGAGCTACCGCGACAACGGCGGCGGCGACTGGTTCCTCACCGAGACGCACATGCGCTGGTTCTGGGAGCAGTACCTCGGGCCCGGTGGCGACGGCGCCGACCCGAGGGCGTCGGTGCTGCGCGCCGACCTGCGCGGGTTGCCGCCGGCCTTCGTCATGACGGCCGAACGCGATCCCTTGCGCGACGAGGGTGAGGCGTATGCCGCCGCGCTGCGCGACGCCGGCGTGCCGGCCGAGGACCACCGAGCCGAAGGCCTCTTCCACGGGTTCTTCGCCCTCGACGACGTGCTGCCGGACGCGGCCGAGCCCACCCGTCGGGCCGTCGAGGCGCTGGCGGCCGGGCTGCGGGCGCGGGAGGATCAGCGCCGGTGACGTACTCCTCGTTCGACTGCCTGAAGGTCGAGCACGACGGCCCGGTCGGCTGGTTGATCAACGACCGGCCCGAGCAGCTCAACGCCATGACCGCGCAGATGCGCGACGAGTTCGCCGTCGCATGGAAGGAGCTCGACGCCGACCCCGACGTGCGCGTGATCGTGCACACCGGCGAGGGCCGCGCCTTCCAGACGGGCGTCGACGTCACCGAGATCGCGACCGATGGCGTCGGCATGGAGCGCTACCGCGAGTCGGTGGAGCAATTCGACCTGCATTTCACCGCGTGGCACCAGGACGTCGGCAAGCCGGTCATCACCGCGGTCAACGGCATCTGCGCCGGCGGTGGCTTCCATTGGGTCGCCGACGCCGACGTCGTCATCGCGGCGTCCGACGCCCAGTTCTTCGACCCGCACGTCTCGGTCGGCCAAGTGGTCGCGATCGAAGCGATCGGCCTCATCCGCAAGATGCCGTTCGAAGCGGTGATGCGGATGGCGATGGTGGGCCGCCACGAGCGCATTTCGGCGGCGCGGGCGCTCGAGCTCGGCATGGTCAGCCAGGTCGTCGACCCGCCCGAGCAGTTGCGGTCCGAGGCCCAGGCGCTGGCCGAGACCATCGCCCGGAACTCGCCGGCCGCCCTGCGCGCCACCAAGCGGGCGTTGTGGGGCGCGCTCGAGGTCGGCCTCACCGACGCGTGCCGGCTGGGCGCCAAGGAGCTGGTGTCGATGTGGGGCCACCCCGATCAGGAAGAGGGGCCGCGCGCGTTCGCGGAGAAGCGCGAGCCCGTCTGGCAACCTCCGGCCCGATGACCACCCCGGCGCGACCCCGCGTGATGATCGGCCTCCCGTGCGCCGCGCACGTCCACGGCGACAATCCCCGCGGCATCGTCGACATGGCCCGCCGGGCCGAGGACGCCGGCGTCGACGGCGTGGTGATCCCCGACCACGTCGTGATGGGCAACCACACCGAGAACTACTCGTGGGGGCCGTTCCCGTTCCCGCCCGACGCGCCGTGGCTGGAAGCGCTCACCATCCTCACCGCCGTCGCAACGGTGACCGACCGGCTGCGGCTTGCCACCGGCATCCTCATCGTGCCGCTCCGCCCGGCGGCGCTCCTCGCGAAGACGCTGGCCACGATCGACGTGCTGTCGGGCGGGCGGGTCGAGCTCGGCGCCGGCACCGGCTGGCAGGAGGAGGAGTTCCTGGCCGAGGGCCTCGACTTCGCCAAGCGCGGGCAGCTGATGACCGACACCATCGCGGCGTGCCGCGCGCTGTGGGCGCCGGGCCAGGCGTCGTTCAAGTCCGAGTCGATCTCGTTCGAGGACATCTGGTGCGAGCCCAAGCCGGTGCAGCCGGGCGGGATCCCGGTGCTGTTCTCCGGCACGCTGACCCCGCGGACGATGCGGCGCGTCGTCGAGCTGGGTGACGGATGGATCCCGATCATGGGCGAGACCCACGAGGGCATCGCCACCGGCGTCGAACGGCTGCGGGCGGCGTACCGGGCCGCCGGCCGCGATCCGGATCGGCTGATCGTGCGGACCCAGCTCTCGGTGCGGAAAGCCGCCGACGGCACGCGGTCGCTCGAGGAATCACTGGCCGGCGCCGCGGACCATGCCGAGATCGGCGTCACCGACGTCACCGTGCCGACCGCGGCCTTCATCCGCCATCCCGACGACATCCCCGGCTACTTCGCACGGCTGGGCAGGGCGTTGGCCCGGAGCTGACGTGCACGCCGACGACATGATCCTCGTCAGCGTCGACGACCACATCTGCGAGCCGGCCGACATGTTCGACGCCCATGTCCCCGACCGCTACCGCGACCAGGCACCGCGCGTCGTCCTCGCCGAGGACGGCTCGCAGCAGTGGTGGTACGGCAACCTCAAGGGTCGCGACCTCGGGCTCAACGCCGTCGCCGGCAAGCCGCGCGAGCACTTCAACATCGACGCCAGCCGCTACGACCAGATGCGGGCCGGCTGCTACGACGTCCACGCGCGCGTCGAGGACATGAACGCCGGCGGCCAGCTGGCCGGCCTCAACTTCCCGAACTTCACCGGGTTCTCCGGCCAGGTGCTCAACCAGGGGCCCGACCGCGGCGTGAACGAGATCATGATCCGCGCCTACAACGACTGGCACGTGGACGAGTGGTGCGCGACGCACCCCGGGCGGTTCATCCCGTGCGGGATCCTGCCGCTGTTCGACGTCGAACGGGCGGCCACCGAGCTGCGCCGCCTGGCCGGCAAGGGGTGCCACGCGGTGACGTTCTCGGAGAACCCCGAGGCGTTGCAGATGCCGTCGATCCACTCCGGCTACTGGGACCCCCTCTTCGCCGCGGCCTGCGACGAGGGCACGGTGCTGTGCTGCCACGTCGGCTCGTCGTCGCGCTCGGCCCCGGCGGCGTCCGACGCGCCGGCCAGCGTGAAGATGAACCTCTCGTCGACGATGTCGGTCTTCACGCTCGTCGACCTGCTGTGGGCCGACTTCTGGGGCCGGTTCCCGGGGCTGCGGTTCTCGCTCACCGAGGGCGACATCGGCTGGATCCCCTACTTCCTCTGGCGGGCCGAGCACGTGCAGGACCGGCACAGCGGCTGGACGAAGCACACCTTCGCCGAGGGCAGCGGGCCGACCGCCATCTTCCGCGAGCACATCCTCTGCTGCTTCATCAACGAGCCGATCGGCGTGAAGCTGCTGGACGAGTTCAACGTCGACAACGTGTGCTGGGAGTCGGACTTCCCGCACTCGGACGGCACCTGGCCCAACGCCCCCGAAGAAGCCGCCGCGGTGCTCGGGCATCTCGACGACGACGTCGTCCGCCGGATCACCCACGAGAACGCCATGCGGCACTACCTGTTCGACCCGTTCGCCGTCCGGCCGAAGGAGACGTGCACCGCGGCCGCGCTGCGGGCCGAGTCCCCAGGCGTCGACACCGTCACGCGTGTCGGCCGGCCGGCCGACGAGCGCGATCTCGAGAGCTGGCGCCGCATCACCGCGGCCCCGCGGGCGACGTCCAGGTAGCGACCGGCCGCCGAGGCCGGCTCCGCGTCAGGCGGCGCTGCCGGTGGTGTCGAACAAGCCGCGGGCGCGGAAGACGGCGACGACGTGCTCACCGACGCGGCGCATCGTCTTCAGGTACTCGTCGGCCGCGGCCTCGGCGTCACCCCGCTTGAGGGCGCGGTGGATCGCGGTGAGCCCCCGCCGCTGCCCGGCGACGGCGTCGGGAACGGCCACGAAGAAGTCGCCCGGCACGAGCGCCGACATGGCACGCAGGACCACGCGGAGGCGCGGCGACTGCGCGGCGTCGACCACTGCGGCATGAAACGCGAAGGCCAACGTCGTGAACTCGGCGGGATCGTCGGTGGCGTCGAGCCCGGTTTGGATCTCCTTCAGGCGCGGCAACAGCTCACCGACGCCGCGATCCAGCGCCCGGCGGGCCGCGAACCCGTACGTCACGCCGAACAGCTCGTAGTTGTCGCGCACGGTGCCCTCGTCGAGGGCGTTGATGAACGCACCGCGATGCAGCTCGATCGTCACCCATCCCTCGCGCTCCAGCGCGATGAGCGCTTCGCGGACCGGGATCCGGCTGATGCCCAGCGCGGCAGCCACTTCGTCCTGCGGTACCCGCTCGCCCGGCCGCAACTCGCCGTCGAAGATCATGCGACGGATGTGGAGCGCGGCTTCGTCGCCGCTGCTGCGGCGAGGGACCCGTCCCTGGTACGGCAGCGGTGGGGTGGATCGCTTCACGACGGGCCTCCGGACCGGCTGGCGCAATGCGGTCTCATATAATATCCCAGTCCATGCCGGGACGGATCGCCGTGAGCCGGGCGTCGTCCGACCACGAGATCCTCACCGCCGTCGACGCGTGGGTGGCCGACCACGTGCCCGAGCCGTGGCGGCGGGCGTCGGCCGAAGGCGGGCGCGACGCCATCCGGCGCGTGCGGAGCCGGTCCGAGTACGAGGCGTGGTACCCGACGTTCGCCGACAGCGGGCTCGCGGTCGCGACCTGGCCGGTGCCTTACGGCGGGCTCGACCTCACGCCGGACCAGAGCCGCGTGGCCGAGGGCGTGCTGGCCCGCTTCAACCTCGGGCGGCTCAACCCGCTCGGCCTCAACAGCGCGGCGCCCGCGTTGTTCGCGTTCGGCACCGAGGAGCAGCGGCAGCGATTCCTCCCGCCACTCGTGCGCAACGAGGAGAAGTGGTGCCAGCTCCTCAGCGAGCCGGGCGCCGGCTCCGACCTGGCGTCGCTCGCGACGCAGGCGGCGCGCGACGGCGACGAATGGGTGCTCACCGGCCAGAAGGTCTGGACCACGTGGGCCCACGTCTCGGACTACGCGATCTGTCTGGCCCGCACGGATCCCAAGGCGCCGAAGCACAAGGGCCTCACGTACTTCGTCGTCGATCTGCACGCGCCCGGGGTCGACGTGCGACCGCTCCGGCACATCGGCGGCGAGATCGACTTCAACGAGGTCTTTCTCGACGAGACGCGAGTGCCGGACAACCGGCGGGTGGGCGCGGTCGGCGAGGGCTGGCGGGTCGCCGGCGCCACGTTGGCCGGCGAACGGCAGATGGTGTCGGGGTCCGGGTCGGGCGGCGTCGACCGGATCGGCGGCTCCGGAGTCGAGCGCGTCATCCGCCGCGCCCGGGAGCTCGGACGCCACCGCGAACCCGCGCTGCGGCAGCGGTTGATGCAGCTCTACAGCGAGGAGCGCATCCGCGGCTGGACCAACGACCGGGTGCGGGCCACGATCCTCGCCGGCGGGACCGCCGGCCCGGCGGCGTCGATCGGCAAGGTGCACCAGGGTTCGCTGAACCAGCGCATCCAACTGCTCGCGGTCGACGTCGTCGGCCCGGGCGCGCTGGCGTGGAACGGCGCGCCGGTGTCGACGATCGAGGAGTGGGCCGAGTCGCTGCCGTTCGAGGTGCGCGGCATGTTGCGAAGCCGGGCCAACACCATCGAGGGCGGCACCACCGAGGTCAACAAGAACATCCTCGGCGAGAAGGTCCTCGGCCTTCCTCGCGAACCCGACCCGTGGTCCGGCAAGCCGTGGGACGAGGTTCCCCGGTCGTGAGCCTCGCGGCCCTGCTCGTCGACCATCCGTTTGGAGACGACGAGCCGCTGCTGCACACCGTCGACGCGTCGGTGTCCGCGGGTGCCGCCCGGGCCGAGGCCGGCGCGATGGCCGCGCACCTGCGCGAGGCCGGAGTGCAGCCGGGTCAGGCAGTCGCGGTGCAGCTGCCCAACGGACCGTCGGTCGTCACTGCGATGGTGGGGATCTGGCTGGCCGGCGCGGTGTTCGTGCCGGTCAACGCCCGCGCGACGAAGACCGAGCTGGCCCACGTCATGGCGGTCACCGAACCGGCTGCCGTCATCGCACCCGACGGGATCACCTCGCTGGTCACGGCGCGCCACTACCCCCCGGGCGCGGCATTCGTGCTCTGGACCTCGGGCACGACCGGTACGCCGAAGGCCATCGTGCACCGGCACGCCGACTACCTCGAGCTGATCGATCGCGTCCTCGGCCCGCTGCGCGCCGGGCCCGACCGGCCGTCCGGGAAGCCGCCGATGCCGAATCTGATCCCGGTGTCGCTGGCGCTGAACGCCGGCATCTACAACGCGTTGTTCGGCCTCCGGGCGGGCGCCGCGCTCGTCATCATGGAGCGGTTCGACACCGCGACGTTCGCGGCACTGGTTCGCCGGTTCGAGATCCGCTCGACGGTGTTGCCACCGGCGGCCATGGCGATGCTGAACGACGACGAGGCCGTGCGCGACCTCTCGCCGTTGAAGTACGTGCGCAGCATCACCGCGCCGCTGCCGCCGCGCCCGGCTCGGCGCTTCATGGACCGCTTCGGCGTCTTCGTGCTGAACAGTTACGGGCAGGCCGAGCTCGGTGAGGTGATCGGGTGGACGGCGGCCGACGCCAAGGCCCATCCCGAGAAGTTGGGCGCCGCCGGCCGGCCGCACCCGGGCGTCGACATCAAGACGGTTGATGGCGTGCTGCATGTCCGGCCGCCGGCGATGGCCGCCGGGTACGCGGGGGGCGAGCGGCTCGATGACCGCGTCGACGCCGAGGGGTTCGTCGACACCGGCGACCTCGCGCGCATCGACGCCGACGGTTTCGTCTGGATCGACGGCCGCGTCAGCGACCTCATCAACCGCGGCGGGAACAAGGTCTTCCCCGGCGACGTCGAGGACGTGCTGCGGCGCGCCGCCGGGGTCGACGACGTCGCGGTGGTCGGCGTGCCCGACGAGCGGCTCGGCGAGGTACCGGTGGCGTTCGTCGTCGGCACCGCCGCGGTCGGCGAGCTCGACGCGCTGTGCCGCCGGCACCTCGTGCCCTACAAGGTGCCGGTGGCGTTCCAGTCGATCGCCGCGCTGCCCCGCAACGAGATCGGGAAAGTGCTCCGCGCCGAGCTGGTCGCCCGGTATCGAGGAACGGCGATCGGTCGCTGAGCCGGTAGTCGTTACTCGGTGCGGAGCGCGCCCGCCGGGCGCATCCGACCGGCGAGGGCCGCGGGGACGGCGGCGACGAGGTTGGCGACGACGATCGCGGCCACGATCGACAGCACGATCGGCAGCGCCGGGGTCACCGGTTGGTTGACGGTGCCGAGGTGGCGCGCGAACACCCCCCACACCGACCGGCCCACCGCGGCGCCGAGCGGCAGCCCGATGACCACCGCCGCGAAGACGAACACCGTGGCCTGCCACGCGACGGCCCGCCGCACCTGCGAGGGGGTGAAGCCGAGCGTCTTGAGGATCGACAGCTCGCGCCGCCGGCGGCGGATCGACGTCATCAGCGTGTGCGCGAGGGTGGCGGCACCCAGGAGGCCCAGGATGCCGGCCAGGATCAACGGCAGGTTCTGGACTTGCCCGAAGTTCACCAGGTCGACCGGCCGCGTCGGCGTGGTGACGGCGTAGTCGGATCCGAGCTTCCGGGCCACGTCGGCGACGGCCACGGCGCGGTCGACGCCGGGCGCGAAGCGGATCTCGACGTCGGTGAGCGGCGGTGGCTCGACGCCGGGCGGGATGAGGCGGCTCTCGCCGCTGTAGTCGAACACCGCGCCCGACCCCAACCGGGCGGTGTCGGAGTGCGGCGGCACCACGACGCGGCCGACCACGCGGAACGCGCCCGGCCGCGGCGCGATCGCGGTGATCGTCATGGTGACCGTCGAGCCCACGTGGGCGTGGACCTTGCGCATCGTCTCGTTCCCGAGCGCGACCTCGTCGGGCCCGCGCGGCACGCGACCTTCGAGCACCACCGGCTCGATCACGCCCGCCGCCTGGCGCAGCACCAGCGCGTTGAACGCCGTCCGCCCGATGGCCATCGGCGGCGTGTCCTCGGCCGCCAGCCCGACGATCCGCGCATCGCCGGCAAGGGCGCGCGCGATCGCCTCGGCGTCACCGGTGTCGCCGTTCGTGGTGACGTGGGCATCCCAGTTCCACCCGTAGAGCCGCGGGGTCGCCAGCAGATGGTCGAGGCTCCCGGCGAAGGTGACCGCGGCCACGAGCGCGGTGACCGCGATGACGACCGAGAGCAGCGAGCTGCGGACCGGCACCGACCGGCGGTCGCGACCTTGCACGAGGGCCATGCGCACGCCGGCCCCGAGTGTCGGCGGCAGCGCCGACCCGGCAGCCGCCCGCGCCAACAGCGACGGCCGGGGC
>JAODBK010000115.1 GCA_025463925.1 Acidimicrobiales bacterium
GGCGACCATCTCAACTCACTCGGCGAGCACAAGCTCTCCGCAATGCTCCAAACCAACGACCACGCCCTCCCACTCGTCGTCTACCTCAATACGTCTGAAGACGGGCACTTGGTTGCCCGCAAGGAAGCCGTCACCACCTATCTCGCCGACGCCGGCCTGAAAGACCAGCAGGTCCACCTCGAGTACGGCCCCAATCCCAACGCCACCAGCAGCGCCGCCGCCAACATGTCCCGCCTCAGCAAGACCGAAAGTGAATCCGGCGTAGCCGCAAATCCCACCAATTCCTCCGCCACCGGCTACGGCACCGGTGGCTCCACCGGCGCGGCCACCACCGGCTCCGATACCACCGGCAAGTAGTTAGTGGTGCGGTTGGACTGATCTGCTGATAGCACGGGGCAAGGAGTAGTCAAACCGCCTCGGGCCAAATTCTTCCGGAGTGGAGAATGCCCGCGCGAGGGTGAGAGTGGTAGGGGGGCTTCGGGGCCGGTCTCACCACCGGCCCCGATTTTATTGCAAGATCAGCCTTCTTCTCTTCTCCGTGCCCTCCGTGTCTCCGTGTTTCAACCACGTTTTCACTGCACGATCCCTTTCGTCAACCTCAAGAACACATCCTCCAGCTTCAACTGATGCGGCGCCATGCTGTGCACGCGAATTCCCTCCGCTACAAGTTTTTCCACCAGAAACCCATGATGCATGGTCTGATCCTGTAGCGTCACCATCAGCTCCATCCCATTCCGCTCGATCTGATCCACGCGCGGGTCCGCCTTCAGCGCCCGCACCGCCGCCTCCGGATCGCCCACCACCTGCACCGCGATCACCGGATGCGCCCGCGCCCGCATCATCAGATCTTCCACCGTCCCCGCCACCAGCAGTTTCCCTCGCTCGATGATCCCCAACTTATTACAAAACTCCCCCAGCTCCGAGAGGATATGGCTCGAAACCAAAATCGTTTTCCCCAGCCGCCGCAACTCTTTGAGCAACTCTCGAATTTCAATTCGCGCCCGCGGATCCAGCCCGCTCGCCGGCTCATCCAGAAGCAAGATCGGCGGATCATGCACCAACACTCGGGCCAGGCTCAATCGTTGCGTCATCCCGCGCGAGAGCGAATCCACAAACGCATCCTGCTTATATTTCAGATCCGTCAGCTCCAGCACGTCCCCCACAATTCTCCGCCGCTTCTTCCGCGGAATTCCGTAAGCGCTCGCAAAAAATTCCAGATATTCCGTCACCGTCAGGTCTTCATACACCCCAATGAAATCCGGCATATACCCCACGTTCCGCCGCACGAAATCCCCGTTCCGCTCCACCGGCTTCCCCAGCACCGACGCCTTCCCGCTCGTCGGCTCCAGCAACCCCGCAAGAATCTTCATCGTCGTGCTCTTCCCCGCTCCGTTCGGCCCAATGAACCCAAAGATATCCCCGCACTCCAATTCCAGCGTCAGCGCATCCAGCGCCATCAGCGCCCCATACCGCTTCGTCAAGTTGGATGTCGAAATCGCCGGCGCCTTCGCCACCCCCGCCTGCGGCAACGTCACGCCAATCGCCTGACTCGCAATCGTCTGTGTCATACCGACTCTCAGTAAATCCCTACCACCAACTCCTACCCCTCCCCTTGCACTCCGCGGAAGGGCGAGGGTGGGGGGCTGTTTCTCTTCCCGTAGGTTCCGCTGTGCGGAACATTTCTTGCATGCCCAACGAACAAACACCCTTATCGCACATCCGCCTTCTGCGTCGTCGCCTGCTTACTCCCATCCTTCACCCCCACCACCGCCCGAATCACCTGCCAATGCTTCTCAATCGGCTTCTCATTCCTCAACGTCACCGCCGGCGCAATATCCTCACTTGTCGCATACAGCACCGCCCGCGCGCCGCTTTCCCGCTGCCCAAAATTCCCCGGCGTTGCCCCACCCGACTGCTCCAGCATCTCCTCAATCCGCGCCGTCCTCGCCGGCGACAAATTTCCCGCCGTCTTCGCCAGCGCCAATCCGCCTCCCGCGACATTCCTCCGCTGCCGCCCATAACGGTCCACCAACATCTCCGCCTGGTCCTTACCCCACTCCGCATTGGGCACGAAAACCACGTTGACCTGCACCGTCGCCTTCGGCGCCACCGCGCCCCCGGACACGCCATTCTGCAACGTCAGATCGTACAGGCCCACCCCCGTCCGCAGCCACAAATGCCGCAATGGCGCATCCCCAAGATTCGTAACCGTACCTTTCATCACCATATGCGGCGTCGGCAGCCCACCGCCCGATGCGAAAGGTTCTATCTTCCACGTCAGATCCGCCCCCAGCACCGGCTCCGATTTCTCCACCGTCTCCCCCGTCAAAAACCGCAAGTTCCAAACGTTAATCGTCATCTCCTCCGGACGATTGTCGCGCCCATCCTGTCGGAACGGCACCGCCTGCATCATCCCGCGCGATCCATAGCTGTACTGGTCCGTGCTGATCGGCTCCCACCACGACCCCGGCGGCGTCGTCAGCATGTATTCCGTCGTGCGCGGCGAATAAATCCCCACCACATCCGTCTTCGCCACCACCGCATCATCCACCTGCTCGATCACCCGCAACGTGCGCAAGTGCAGATCCCCGCTCCGAAACAGCGATCCCATGAATAGCGCACCCGTAGTAATCAGCCCAATCCACCCCAGCGTCGTCACCCATGTCCACGGCTGACGTCCCATCTTCTTCAGCAAAAACCAATCGATCGGCCCCACCAGCATCATCATCCCCAGCAGCACGCCCGCAACATATTTAAACCCAAACTTCCCCA